>NZ_SLYS01000048.1:0-1149 GCF_004341115.1 Pseudomonas sp. JUb52 | reverse complement strand
CGCATTCGTGGGTTATGAAACCGCTCGATGTAGTCGAATAAATCCGCCCGTGCTTCATCACGAGTTCGATACGACTGATGGGCAACGCGCTCCCGTTTGAGCTGACCGAAGAAGCCTTCACAGGCAGCGTTGTCGCCGCAATGCCCGACTGCACTCATGCTGCAGACCAGCGTGTTGCGATTCAGAAAGCGCTGGTAGTCAGCACTGGTGAATTGGCTGCCGCGATCCGAATGCAGGATCACTGACCAGTCACCCTGGCGCTGCCAGATCGCCATCTCCACCGCTCGAATCACCATCTGCCGATCCTGACGGTGATGCATCGACCAACCGATCACCAGCTTGCTGTACAAGTCGAGCACCACGCATAGGAAGAGCTTGCCTTCCAGTGTGGCTATTTCCGTGATGTCCGTGACCCACTTGCGCTCCGGTTCCTGCGCAGTGAAATCGCGCTCCAGCAGGTTTTTCACGCCTGCTGGACGCCCGCTGGCGACTCTGCCAAAGCCACGCCTCTTGCGGCGTGGCCAACCTTGAATTCGCTCAGCCGCCATCAGGCGAGCAACACGGTTCAGGCTGACGGTTTCGCCCTCGTCGAGCAGATCCTCGTGCATCCGGGGCGCTCCGATCACACCACGGCTGTCCTCGTGAATCTCCCGAATGCGCCTTACCAGGCGTGCATTCTCTTGAGTTCGCGGGCTTGGATCACGATCCTGCCAGGCGTAATAGCCACTGGCAGAAACCTTCAGGCAACGGCACATCAGACGTACCGGGTACTCGTTGCGGCAGCGCTGGATCACCGTGTACCGCTCGATGATTCCCTGGCAAAGTACGCTGCCGCGTCTCTTAAAAAATCACGTTCCTTGGTCACCCGGGCCAACTCACGCTTGAGGCGGGCCAGCTCCTCATCTCGCGGACTACCGGTTCCGGGAAAGGCCTTTTCTGTGCCTGGTTGTGCTTCTCGAACCCAGCGTGTGAGCAGGTTCGGAGCTACACCAATCTCCAGGGCCACTTGTCGACAGCTCGCCCCTGAACGACGAACCAACTCGATGGCTTCCCGCTTGAATTCAGGACTGTATTTCTTGCGCTTCATGAACACTCCTTCAGCTCGGTATGAGCTTACTCGAAAGTGTCCGTGCTAACGGGGTAGAACCC
>NZ_SLYS01000047.1:0-1170 GCF_004341115.1 Pseudomonas sp. JUb52 | reverse complement strand
TAGGGATGCTCCGAACAACTTGCCGCGCGGCAGCGGCAAGCCGAAAATTCACTCAGCAATCAGCGCTTTCCGCTGAAAATGGCCTGATGCAGCGTGTTTCGAGGGCATTTCCGCCCGGGTTTCCGTGTTATGCGCGCAACTCACCCATACCCATCAACTGTTTTCGAACCATCCAAAGATTTGAAAGAGCGAACAGCGTGGTCAGCTGAGCCGTGTTTTTGACCAGCCCACGAAAGCGCACTTTCACGTAACCAAACTGACGCTTGATCACTCGAAACGGGTGCTCGACCTTGGCCCGTGTTTGAGCTTTGCAGTACTCGATCTTGCGCTTGGCCTTGTAGAGCACGCTGCGTTTACCCACCTTGGAATAGGTGCTGCGCCGCGCCGCGATTTGCCAGATGACGTCACGATTTTCATGCTCTGCACGCTTCTCGACACCGGTGTATCCAGCGTCTGCAAAGACCGCATTTTCTTCGCCATGCAACAGTTCGGCGACCTGCGTGACATCGGCCACATTGGCCGCCGTACCATGAACATGATGAACCAGTCCTGACTCGACATCGGCGCCGATATGCGCCTTCATCCCGAAGAAGTATTGATTGCCTTTCTTGGTCTGATGCATCTCGGGATCGCGCTTTCCCTCCTCGTTCTTGGTCGAGCAAGGGGCGTGAATGATGGTGGCATCGACGATGGTGCCCTGGCGCAGAGACAGGCCTTTTTCCTGCAGATAACCGTTGATGACCGCGAGGATTGCAGGGGCCAGTTGGTGCTTTTCCAGCAGGTGCCGGAAGTTCATGATCGTGGTGTCTTCAGGTATCGGGGCGCTCAAGGTCAGGCGTGCAAACTGGCGCATGGGTGTGATTTCGTAGAGCGCTTCTTCCATGGCCGGGTCGCTCAAGGAGAACCAGTTTTGCAGCAGATGAATGCGCAGCATGGTGTCCAGAGGATAAGGTTTTCTACCGCCACCGGCCTTGGGGTAGAACGGCTCGATCAGGCCCAGCAGACCTGCCCAGGGCACGACCTGATCCATCTCGGCGAGGAAGCGTTCGCGGCGTGTCTGCTTGCGCTTGCCGGCATATTCGAAATCGGAAAAGCTCATCTGGCTCATGGGTGGCTCGGATCGGGGGGTAGGCGGATTTCACCACATTTGAGGACTTGTTCGGAGATTCC
>NZ_SLYS01000046.1:0-1196 GCF_004341115.1 Pseudomonas sp. JUb52 | reverse complement strand
GGAAGGTCTGAAGTAGCCCTGTATTTCCGGTCGACTTCAGCCCTCGCTGCTTTTGAAAGCGGGCCGTCGATCAAAATCGACCAGGTAACCCGCTCAGTTCTCCGTTTTTGGCCGCCGCGAGCACCTCGCAGCAGCCATTTTCCGCATTACAGGTGCACCTTTCCTGCGGTAGTCAGCAAATGTCGGCGCGCCATCCATAGGTTCGACAGCGCGAACAGCGTCACCAGCTGAGCGGTGTTCTTGGCCAGGCCACGGAAGCGCACCTTCACGTAACCGAACTGGCGCTTGATCACTCGAAACGGGTGCTCGACCTTCGCTCGCACTTGTGCCTTGGCCTTCTCGATCTTGCGCTTGGCTTTGTACAGGGCGCTGCGTTTATCGAGCTTATTGTAGGTGCTGCGGCGTGCTGCGACCTGCCAGATCACTTCGCGGCCAGCATGTTCGGGGCGCTTTTCGACACCGGTGTAGCCGGCATCGGCGCAGACGACGTTCTCGTCACCGTGCAGCAGTTTGTCGACCTGGGTGATATCCGCCACGTTGGCTGCCGTGCCTACCACGCTGTGTACCAGCCCCGACTCATCATCCACGCCGATGTGCGCCTTCATGCCAAAGTAATACTGGTTCCCTTTCTTGCTCTGGTGCATTTCCGGGTCGCGCTTGCCGTCCTGGTTCTTGGTCGAGCTGGGCGCGTGGATCAGTGTGGCATCGACGATAGTGCCCGGGCGCAGCGACAGGCCGCGATCCCCCAGGTAGCCATTGATTACGCCGAGGATGCCGGCTGCCAGCTCATGTTTCTCCAGCAAGCGACGGAACTTGAGGATGGTGGTTTCGTCGGGAATACGCTCCAGGCTCAGCCCGGCGAACTGACGCAGGATGGTCGTCTCGTAGAGCGCTTCTTCCATGGCCGGGTCGCTGTAGCCGAACCAGTTCTGCATCAGATGGATACGTAACATGGCCATCAGCGGATAGGCTGGACGACCACCTTCACCCTTTGGGTAGTGTGGCTCGATCAGGGCAATCAATCCCTTCCACGGCACCACCTGATCCATCTCGATCAGGAACAATCCCTTACGGGTCTGCTTGCGCTTGCCGGCGTACTCGGCGTCGGCGAAGGTCATCTGCTTCATGGAAAAACTCGGCTGGCGGGATCGGCGTATTTCACCAGATTCAGGAAGTCTTTTTCAGACCTTCCCTAA
>NZ_SLYS01000045.1:0-1234 GCF_004341115.1 Pseudomonas sp. JUb52 | reverse complement strand
CGTAGATACCGTCTTCCACCTCAGTGTGCAATTGCTAAGGCAGGATCGAAAGGCTTGCCCGATTTGAGCACGCCATAGGCAATGCTCAGCAGTTTGCGCATGGCTGCGCAGACGGTTTGTTTTCCCTTCTTGCCCTTGGCTTTCAGGCGTTCGGCTTGCGCTTTGATAGCTGGGTTATGAGTTAACGCCACGACAGCAGGCAGGTACAGCGCGGTGCGCAAACGGGCTGATCCTGTGCGCGAGATGCAGGTACGGCCGTGAAAGGTGCCAGACTCCTGCAAGCGCGGATCCAGACCCGCAAAGGCAGTGACGGCGCGAGCATGGGTGAAGCGGCCGATATCGCCCAGCTCAGCTAGAATCAGGGCTGCGGTCTTATCGGCGATACCGTCTATGCTCACCAGCAGATCACGTTTGCCGCGTAGGTCCGGGTCATCGTCGATGTGCCGTTTGATCTGTTCTAGCGTCCAGGCAATCTGTTCATCGAGCCGCTGCAGGACTGCCCGGATTGAGTCCTGGACGTTGTCCGGGCTGACCTCAAGCCGATTGAGCTCCATCTGTCGCAGCGATTGCAGATCCTCCAGGCGTCGGGTCAGCGCGCGGAGTTGGCGCAAGGGCAGAGGCTCAGGTTGCCAGGCCCGTAGTCGATCCAGATGCAGTTGGCCAAAGGTGGCGATTAGCTTGGCATCGAGCTTGTCTGTCTTGCTGCGTTGCAGCTGGCTTTGCGCATAGCGGGCAACCTGCGCCGGGTTGAGCACGGCGATCCGATAGCCCAAGGCATGGAAGTGCTCGGCAAGTGCTTCGTGGTAGATGCCAGTCGCTTCCATCACGATCCAGGCCTCCGGTTCGGCATGCCGCTGCAGCCAGTCGGCAAAGACCGCGAAGCCTGCCTTGTCGTTAGCCAGCTTGCCCTTGGTTCGATGCTTGCCGTTAGGTTGCAGCATCGCCAGATCAAAGGTGCGCTTGGCGATATCGACGCCTACTACCACTGCCATGAGATCTCCTCCACGAAGGTGTCTTGATGATCACGTCATCCTGTCCAACCTTGCGTAATACGAGCTCTTGAGGCTCCAGATACCGTTCGGACTTGTTGGATGAGTGTGGAGGAGGCAGCCCAATCTACGTTGCAAGCTCAAAGGCTTAAGGGTGGAAACGGCTTGCCATCCTCCCCCGATGATCAGTCGGGGACTATGACCTCGCAAAGAGGCCTCAGTCGAGATACAAGGGTGGAAAACCG
>NZ_SLYS01000044.1:775-1235 GCF_004341115.1 Pseudomonas sp. JUb52 | reverse complement strand
GCTCGAAGCTCCGATCCCTGATTTCCCCAAGGCTGTTGAAGAACACCGCCCTGGCCAGCGAGTTGCGCGCCTCACCTTTGTTCAGGCCGGCATGCACGCGGCGGCGCAGCTCAACACTTTGCAGCCAGTCCAGGATGAACAGCGTGCGTTCGATCCGGCCCAGTTCGCGCAGGGCGACAGCCAGGCCGTTCTGACGCGGATAGCTGCCGAGCTTGCGCAGCATCAGCGAGGCGGTAACGGTGCCCTGCTTGATCGAGCTGGCCAGGCGCAGGATGTCGTCCCAATGAGCGCGCACGTGCTTGATGTTCAGGGTGCCACCGATCAGCGGGCGCAGCGTCGGGTAGGCCTGCACGCCCTGCGGCACGTACAGTTTGGTTTCGCCGAGGTCGCGGATGCGTGGCGCGAAGCGGAAGCCCAGCAGGTGCATCAGGGCAAAGACGTGATCGGTGAAGCCGGCCGT
>NZ_SLYS01000044.1:0-765 GCF_004341115.1 Pseudomonas sp. JUb52 | reverse complement strand
ATAGGTGGAGTCGCGGACGCCGACATTCACCACGCGGGTGCTGAACGGCGCGTACTGGTCGGAGATATGGGTGTAGAACAGCCGTCCCGGCTCGCTGCCGTACCTCGGGTTGACGTGCCCGGTGCTTTCGCCCCGGCCGCCCGCGCGGAAGCGCTGGCCATCGGAGGACGAGGTGGTGCCATCGCCCCAGTGGGCGGCAAAGGCATGGCGGTACTGGTGGTTGACCAACTCGGCCAGGGCCGCCGAGTAGGTTTCGTCGCGGATGTGCCACGCTTGCAGCCAGGACAGCTTGGCGTAGGTCAGTCCGGGGCTCGACTCGGCCATATTGGTCAGCCCGAGGTTGATTGCATCACCGAGAATCGCGGACAGCAGCAACGTCCGGTCTTTGGCCTCGGCCCCGTCCTTCAGGTGGGTGAAGTGGCGGCTGAAGCCCGTCCAGTCGTCCACGTCCATCAGCAGTTCGGTGATCTTGATGCGCGGCAGTAACTGACTGGTCTGGTCGATCAGCGCCTGCGCCCGATCCGGCACCGCCGCATCCAGCGGGGTGATCTTCAACCCGGACTCGGTGAGGATGGCATCGGGCAGCTCGTTGTCCTTGGCCAGGCGGGCGACAGTGGCCAACTGCTCGTCCAGCAGCTGCAAGCGCTCTTCCAGATACTGGTCGCTGTTCGGGTTGATCGCCAGCGGCAGGGCCTGTTCCCGCTTGAGCGCGGCGAACTTCTCGGCCGGCAGCAGGTAGTCGTCGAAGTCGCGGAACTGCCGCGA
>NZ_SLYS01000043.1:0-1236 GCF_004341115.1 Pseudomonas sp. JUb52 | reverse complement strand
TGTAGTGGTCTACTGATTCCGGACACCCATTTAGGGCGAGAATGCTCGCCATAGAGAGGTGTCTGATGACCAAGCAACGTCGTTCCTTTACGCCCGAGTTCAAACGAGAGGCCGCCTGCCTGGTGCTCGATCAGGGCTACAGCCATATCGAAGCAGCTCGTTCACTGGGAGTGGTTGAGTCGGCCCTGCGCCGTTGGGTAAAACAGCTTCAAGAGGAGCGCGTGGGCGTTACCCCGAAGAGCAAAGCACTGACGCCCGAACAGCAGAAAATCCAGGAGCTGGAAGCCAGGATCGACCGACTGGAACGGGAGAAAGCGATCCTAAAAAAGGCTACCGCTCTCTTGATGTCGGACGAGTTCAATCGTACGCGCTGATAGACCAGTTAAGTGAGCGGGAGTCGGTGGAAGTGGTCTGTTCAGCCTTCGGCGTGGTGCGGTCTTGCTACTACGCCCATCGGCTTCGACGCTGCCGTGTTGATGCATGCCGCGTTGCACTGCGCAGTCAGGTTAACCAGCTGTTCAACCAGAGTCGAGGCTCGGCTGGCAGTCGCAGCATTCTGGGTATGCTGCGTGAGGATGGCGTCAGCATTGGCCGTTTTCGTGTGCGTCGGTTGATGCGTGAGTTGGGCTTGGTCAGCAAGCAGCCAGGCTCGCACGCATACAAGCAGGCTACGGTTGAGCGACCAGATATCCCGAACCGGCTGAACCGCGAGTTCACCACTGAGCGCCCCAATCAGGTGTGGTGCGGCGACATCACCTACATCTGGGCACAAGGTCGCTGGCATTACTTAGCGGCGGTGTTGGATCTGCATACAAGACGAGTAGTCGGCTGGGCGATTTCTGCCAAGCCGGATGCTGAGTTGGTGATCAAGGCGCTGGACATGGCCTACGAACAGCGTGGCAAACCGCAGCAGGTACTGTTTCATTCCGATCAGGGCAGCCAATACGCTAGCCGCCTGTTTCGGCAACGGTTGTGGCGATATCGGATGGAACAGAGCATGAGCCGCCGGGGCAACTGCTGGGATAACTCGCCGATGGAGCGATTGTTCCGCAGTTTGAAATCGGAGTGGATTCCACAGACCGGTTACCTGACAGCTCAGGAGGCCCAACGGGACATCAGTCATTACCTGATGCACCGCTACAACTGGATCAGGCCGCATCAATTCAACGATGGGCTACCGCCTGCGGTGGCCGAAGAAAAACTTAACCCACTGTCCGGGATGGGTTGACCACTACA
>NZ_SLYS01000042.1:0-1247 GCF_004341115.1 Pseudomonas sp. JUb52 | reverse complement strand
TGATCTTGCCCAGCAGCCGTGGACACGGGTTTAAGCACACATCCTGGCCTCGAAGGCCTCTGGGCTGATGTGCCCCAGCGTGCTGTGTCGCCGCTGGCGGTTGTAATCGGTTTCGACGTATTCAAACACGGTTTCACGCATCTGGGCGCGGCTCGTGAAGCGCTCGCCGTGGATGCACTCGACCTTCAGGCTGTGGAAGAAGCTCTCTGCACAGGCATTGTCGTAGCAGTTGCCTTTGGCGCTCATGCTGCATCGCAAGTGATGGGCGCGGATCAGCTCCTGGTAAGCCGCTGAGCAGTACTGGCTGCCGCGGTCGCTATGCACGATCACGTCATTAGGCTGCTTGCGTCGCCACAGCGCCATGTGCAAGGCATCGCAAACCAAGTCGGCCGTCATGCGTTCGTTCATGGCCCAGCCGATCACCATCCGTGAATACAGATCGATGACCACTGCCAGATACAGCCAGCCTTCCTCCGTATGCAGGTAGGTGATGTCACCCACCCATTTCTGATTTGGCGCAGATGCCTTGAAATCCTGCTTGAGCAAGTTCTCTGCCACTGGCAGGGAGTGCTGAGAATTGGTCGTGGCCTTGAACTTCTTGGCGGCCTTGGCACGCAGTCCTTGCCGTTGCATCGAGGCGGCTACCGTCTTGCGATTGCAGGGTAGGCCGGCTTCCCGCAGGTCGTGGCACAGCCGTGGAGCCCCGCTGCGGCCCTTGCGTGCGCTGTATGCCTGAGCGACCTGCCGATCCAGTTCGGCTCTTCGCCGCTGGCGCATTGACGGCCTGCGAGAGCACCAAGCGTAGTAACCGCTGCGGGCAACGCCCAACACGCGACACATGGCCTGGATCGAGAAATGCGCGGTATGAGTCCTCATGAAGGCGTACTTCACTTGAGGCTCTTGGCAAAGTACGCGGCCGCCTTTTTTACGATGGCCAGCTCCTCGGCGTGCTCGGCCAACAGCCGCTTGAGTCGGGCATTCTCGTCGGCCAGCGACTGCTCGCGCTCGCTGCCGGCCTGAGTCTGGTGCTTCTTGCTCCGCCAGCCGTAGAGCTGGGAAGCATGCAGGCCGAGCTGTTCGGCAGCCTTGCTAACGCCAATGCGGTCGGCCAAAGCCAGCGCTTCGTCCTTGTAGGCTTGGGAATGGCGGGTGCGGGTCTGTTTCATTGGGGTTGCTTGTCTTGCCATGATTCACCTCGTTGCAGTTTATCGCTTAACGGGGGTGTCCACTGGGACTGGGCAAGATCA
>NZ_SLYS01000041.1:0-1501 GCF_004341115.1 Pseudomonas sp. JUb52 | reverse complement strand
TCAGCCTACCACCTTAAACTTGGACAACCAACGCCAAGCTGGCCTAGCCTTCTCCGTCCCCCCATCGCAGTAACTAGAAGTACGGGAATATTAACCCGTTTCCCATCGACTACGCCTTTCAGCCTCGCCTTAGGGACCGACTCACCCTGCGTCGATTAACGTTGCGCAGGAACCCTTGGTCTTTCGGCGTGCGAGTTTTTCACTCGCATTGTCGTTACTCATGTCAGCATTCGCACTTCTGATACCTCCAGCAAGCTTCTCAACTCACCTTCACAGGCTTACAGAACGCTCCTCTACCGCATCACCAGAGGTGATACCCGTAGCTTCGGTGCCTGGTTTGAGCCCCGTTACATCTTCCGCGCAGGCCGACTCGACTAGTGAGCTATTACGCTTTCTTTAAAGGGTGGCTGCTTCTAAGCCAACCTCCTAGCTGTCTAAGCCTTCCCACATCGTTTACCACTTAACCAGGACTTTGGGACCTTAGCTGACGGTCTGGGTTGTTTCCCTTTTCACGACGGACGTTAGCACCCGCCGTGTGTCTCCCATGCTCGGCACTTCTGGGTATTCGGAGTTTGCATCGGTTTGGTAAGTCGGGATGACCCCCTAGCCGAAACAGTGCTCTACCCCCCAGAGTGATACATGAGGCGCTACCTAAATAGCTTTCGAGGAGAACCAGCTATCTCCGAGCTTGATTAGCCTTTCACTCCGATCCACAAGTCATCCCCTGCCTTTTCAACGGAAGTGGGTTCGGTCCTCCAGTCAGTGTTACCTAACCTTCAACCTGCTCATGGATAGATCGCCCGGTTTCGGGTCTATTCCCAGCGACTAGACGCCCTATTAAGACTCGCTTTCGCTACGCCTCCCCTATTCGGTTAAGCTCGCCACTGAAAATAAGTCGCTGACCCATTATACAAAAGGTACGCAGTCACCCAACAAAGTGGGCTCCCACTGCTTGTACGCATACGGTTTCAGGTTCTATTTCACTCCCCTCTCCGGGGTTCTTTTCGCCTTTCCCTCACGGTACTGGTTCACTATCGGTCAGTCAGGAGTATTTAGCCTTGGAGGATGGTCCCCCCATATTCAGACAGGGTTTCTCGTGCCCCGTCCTACTCGATTTCATTGATAAGAGCGTTTCGCGTACAGGGCTATCACCCACTATGGCCGCACTTTCCAGAGCGTTCCGCTACTCTCAAATCAACTTAAGGGCTGGTCCCCGTTCGCTCGCCACTACTAAGGGAATCTCGGTTGATTTCTTTTCCTCAGGGTACTTAGATGTTTCAGTTCCCCTGGTTCGCCTCTTAACCCTATGGATTCAGGTTAAGATACCTAGCTTATGCTAGGTGGGTTCCCCCATTCAGAGATCTCCGGGTCACAGGTCATTTGCCACCTCACCGAAGCTTATCGCAGGCTATCACGTCTTTCATCGCCTCTGACTGCCAAGGCATCCACCGTATGCGCTTCTTCACTTGACCATATAACCCCAAGCAATCTCGCTGACGTC
>NZ_SLYS01000040.1:0-1810 GCF_004341115.1 Pseudomonas sp. JUb52 | reverse complement strand
TGTTGCCGCTGACCGAAAACTGACCCAGTAGAGGCTGTTCTGCCGACTGAAAACTGACCCAGGTGTTCAACTGCTTCTGCTCAATTTTTGAGCAGGAGAACACAGGGTGATCAGTATGGAAATGATGGGCAAAATTCGCCGGATGTATTTCCGCGACAAGCTGTCGCTGCATGAGATAGCCAAGCGCACCGGGTTGGCGCGCAACACGATTCGCAAGTGGGTCAGAGCACCTGAGGCCAAGCCGCCGGTCTACCAACGCCGCGCGATCTTCAACAAACTCAGCCCTTTTCACGCCACGCTGGAGCAGGCGCTAAAAGCCGATTCGCTGCGCCCCAAGCAACAGCGGCGCAGTGCCAAGGCGCTGTTGGCGCAAATCAAAGCCGATGGTTATGACGGTGGCTACAGCCAGCTCACCGCGTTTATCCGTGCCTGGCGAGGGGGACAGGGCAAGGCGTCGCAGGCCTTTGTGCCGCTGACCTTTGCTCTTGGCGAGGCGTTTCAGTTTGACTGGAGCGAGGAAGGCTTGCTGGTCGGCGGCATTTACCGGCGTATGCAGGTGGCACATCTGAAGCTGTGTGCCAGCCGTGCGTTCTGGCTTGTGGCGTATCCGAGCCAGGGCCATGAGATGTTATTTGACGCCCATACACGCTCGTTCGGCGCCTTGGGCGGCGTGCCGCGCCGGGGCATCTACGACAACATGAAGACCGCCGTCGACAAGGTCAATAAGGGCAAAGGCCGGGCGGTGAATGCACGCTTTGCGGTGATGTGCGCGCATTACCTGTTCGATCCGGACTTCTGCAACGTCGCCGCTGGTTGGGAAAAGGGCATCGTTGAAAAGAACGTGCAAGACAGCCGCAGGCGTATCTGGCTAGACGCCCAGGACTGTCAGTTTCACTCCTTCGAGGAACTCAATGCCTGGCTGGGCCAGCGCTGCCGCGCGCTTTGGAACGAGCTGACGCACCCTCAATACAGCGGGCTGAGTGTGGCCGAAGTGCTTGAGTTGGAGCGCGCTGAACTGATGCCTGTGCCAGCGCCATTCGACGGTTACGTCGAGCGGCCTGCGCGGGTCTCCAGCACCTGCTTGGTCAGCGTCGGGCGCAACCGCTACTCGGTGCCGTGTGAGTACGCGGGTAAGTGGGTCAGCAGCCGTTTGTATCCGACGCGAATCGAGGTGGTGGCTGACGACGCGCTGATCGCCAGCCATGTCCGCTTGCTGGATCGCGACCAGGTCAGCTATGACTGGCAGCACTACCTCCCGCTGATCGAACGCAAGCCCGGTGCGCTGCGCAACGGCGCGCCCTTTGCTGATCTGCCGGCGCCGCTGCGTCAGCTTAAGCACGGTCTGGGGCGTCATGCCGGCGGTGACCGGATCATGGCGCAAGTTCTGGCTGCCGTACCGGTCGCCGGGCTCGATGCCGTGCTGGTAGCCGTTGAGCTGGTACTGGAGAGCGGCAGCCTGAGCGCCGAACACATCCTCAATGTCGTGGCGCGCCTGGCCGCGACCGAACCACCACCCAGCGTCGAAACCCACTTGTCGCTCAAGGAAGCCCCCGTCGCTAACACGGCGCGCTACGACCGCCTGCGTGGCCAGGCCGAGGAGGTCGGTCATGCGTGATTTGATGGCGGAACTCAAGGAGCTGCGCCTGCACGGCATGGCCACGGCCTGGGCGGAGTTAACTGCACAGGGTGAGTCGAACACAGCCTCGTCCAAGTGGCTGCTCGAACACCTGCTGGAACAAGAGCACACAGATCGCGCCATGCGCTCGGTGAGCCACCAGATGAACATGGCCAAGCTGCCGATGCACCGCGA
>NZ_SLYS01000038.1:0-2295 GCF_004341115.1 Pseudomonas sp. JUb52 | reverse complement strand
CGGGTCTGTTTCATTGGGGTTGCTTGTCTTGCCATGATTCACCTCGTTGCAGTTTATCGCTTAACGGGGGTGTCCACTGGGACTGGGCAAGATCAATACTTTCTGATGCCTCTTGATTAGAGATGCCAGCCATAATAATCTCATCGCCAACGCATACGGCGTTCGGCAGCCAACACACTCTCACTCACTACTGGAAGCTCAGACATGAAAACCATAGGCATTGAAAACTCGAAGTCCAGCGTACAGGCCCACTTAACGCTTGGAACCAAAACTATGGGGCTAGGTATCTATGGCGCGTACTTGGCTCTCGCTATTATTTACTTCTGGTTCGGCGGCATGAAATTTACCCACTACGAGGCCGAGGGCCTGGTTCCACTGGTGAGCAACAGCCCGCTTTTGGGATGGGTGTATAGCATTTTTTCGGTCGACATGTTCTCCAGCCTGCTCGGCATACTAGAGATTTCGATCGGCACTCTGATCGCAGGCCGCATGCTGTCGCCCAAACTATCCGTGGTAGGAGGCGCTCTGTCTGCAGGCCTGTTCTTCACAACCCTTAGCTTTATGTTTTCCACTCCGGGCGTCATTGAGCCTAGTTTAGGGTTTCCGGCGATTTCCGTTGCGCCAGGTCAGTTTCTGCTTAAAGACTTAGGGTTGCTTGCTGTTTCGATATTTGTGGCAGGCCATTCGCTGGTTGAACTGGAAAAACGTAAAATTAATGCATAATTTTTTCAATGGCTTAAGGCAGTAATGCCTTAGGCCTTTTTGCCATCATTTTCCCCCGCCAGATCTTTCAACCAGTCACGAGGGCTCAACCCCGTCTTGCGTCTAAATGCGCGAGACAGCGCCGAAGGACTTTCGTAGCCGACTTGAGCTGCAATCAGCGTAATCGAGCGCCCTTCTCGCATCAGCTTCTGAGCCAGGCTAACTCGCCAACTCAACAAATAATCAGCAGGCGTCTGTCCGATGACACTCTTGAAATGCACGGCATACGCAGCGCGTGACATATTTGACTCACTGGCCAGCTCTGCTATTGACCAGGCATGTTCCGGGGAGTTGTGCATCTGTAAAAGCGATCGGGCAAGCCGCATGTCGGCCAGTCCAGCCATCATTCCGGTGCGCAACTGGTGATGATCGAGCAGGTAACGGAGCAACAGAATGATTAGGAGCTCAAATAAGCGCTCAAGCGCGGCTTCCCTTCCACAATGCACATTTGCCGCCTCGGCAAACATCCACTCCAACGTGTCTGCCAGCATGGGCAGATCATCGAGTGCGAGCACCAAACAGTCCGGTAATGAAGCCGACAAAGGATTATCAATTCCGCCCTCAAACTCCATGGAAGCACACAACAACTTTGCGCCATCGGACTCACCCGCAAACAATTGATGCTTGGCGGGGCGTGGCATAAAAATCAAGCTAGGGCGAGTGAGCTGCAAATCCTTGCGATCGGGACCAAGCAACGTCACGCTGCCGGCCTGAAGCAGATGGATATAACCTCGCCGCTCGGCGCCATCGTAAGATGCAGAGCCGCATAGGTCGCCGTCATAGAACAGATTGGCCCGCACGCCGAACCGCGAGAGCAAATTAGACAAACGATCCATTGGCCGATCCTTGACGAGTCAGAACGCACAGACCATACCATCTGCGTTGTCGTTCAGTGCCTGTAGCGAACATGCCGGCGTAAATCAGCCAACGGATAAAGTGATCACTGAGCAGCTCAGCCTCCCTTTCCAGTTCGGCTGTTAAAAAAACAACACCGTTGTTTGAAAGCACCAGCAAATCAAGTGCTCACTCTTCTATTTTACAGTACCTGGCAACAGCACTTTGCGGTGCAGTCGATCAGATATCCGGAAGGTTGATCGTAAGCTTCAGCCTAGCGCTCTTCGAATTTAATGTCGTCGAGCTTCGGCCCAACCATTCCCCCGACCTACTCTTCCCTCCCCTAGAGACCCTAGCAGTCACTTGAATCGCGGCTGTCTGCGATAAGGTGTTGCTGGTAACTATTGCATCAGCGCCTGAAAACTCCACCTCGGCCGGCAGACTTGAGACCTTAAGTCGTATGGTAGCGAGAGGTACCTTGGAGCCCGATAGCGTCTGTACGAAAACGAACACACTGTCATCCAAAGCGACCTTTTCGAAAATTTCCGGGGAAATGTCCACCCGTACCTTGAGCGGTGTTGGTGGCAAGCCAGCAACATGGTTAATCTGTTGCCGCTGACCGAAAACTGACCCAGTAGAGGCTGTTCTGCCGACTGAAAACTGACCCAGGTGTTCAACTGCTTCTGCTCAATTTTTGAG
>NZ_SLYS01000037.1:0-2656 GCF_004341115.1 Pseudomonas sp. JUb52 | reverse complement strand
GCGTCGGCGAAGGTCATCTGCTTCATGGAAAAACTCGGCTGGCGGGATCGGCGTATTTCACCAGATTCAGGAAGTCTTTTTCAGACCTTCCCTAAAGCCGCCAGTGGAGCCTTTTTCCGGCGAGGAATCGCACTTGTTTCGGAAGCCAACAGCTATCCCTCGAATGCCACACCTTCGGCGTTCAGCGGATGACCGGGTTAGTAGACCAGGCACTAGCCCTGCCTCACCGCCTCTTTCGGCTTCCGCTCAATTATCGGCCTGGCGCCATCGCGGTAGAGTTCTGGTTCCAAGTGCCGGCCGATGAGCACGCCGCGACCGCCGCGCTATTGGAGGAGATCCAGTGCTTTGCGCCGGCATGAACGTGGGATCCGGCTACGTCACTGGAATAGGAGGTAGAGCGCCTACGGCAGCTCGGGGGTGCGCACTTTCTGCTTGCCTACATGCATCAGACCCGGGACCGCTGGATTGATTGTCCCGAGCACAGGAAGCTCAGGAATGTGCTGTATGGCGGGTTATAAGTGGTGGAATACGAGCGGCAATACTAGGAGAGTGCTGTGCGAGCAGCGCAGTATGAGTTTGCGGGCGGCGAACTGTTTGCGGTAGTGAAGGGGCCTTCCTCGATGCTGCAGCCGTAGCAGCTCGCATAGACGAAGCCTCGCAGCTGCTTGGCGATGTCGACCATGGTGGTAGTGACGGCCTAGGTGTCGAACCCCACACATCCAGGACGCGCGGTGTGATACCCGGCTGAGCCTTGGAGCAGGGCGTTCATGCTGGTATAACGGCCAGCGGCCGTGCTGCAAATGGTGTTGCTCTGTAGCTCGGCCGCGCTGGCGCCATCGGGCACGCGGATGACGACGGGGACGGGCTTGGACTAAACGGCGATTGCCTGCAGCGACACGGCCAGGGTGCGCTTGGTGCCGGGCTTGCCGACGGCGTCCTGGGCGTTGGTTAGCAGTACGGGCGTGTTGTGTAGGACGACGGTGACATCGGTGCCGGTACAGACCCTGCCGATGAGGGCCATGAATACTGTGGGAATGGAGCAAGCGCCTTGGTTGATCACGAGGACACGTACCCCGTGGTGGTAGTCCGCCAAGGAGGGTTGCCTGCGCAGGAAGGTAAGTGACGCTGCAGAGGCTGGCGGATCCGCGCGCCGGGTTTGTTCGGGCGTGAGCAAAAAATTTACTCGACGCTGCTGGCGATGGAGATCCTAGAACGCGTCTGGATGGGCGCGCAACCGTTAGACCGGCGACGTTTCGCCAGCCGTACCGAACGGCGCTTGTTTCGCCACAACCGAGGGACGTCGCGCAGTGGAGCGGTGCCAATGCGGAAGGACCAATATGCCCAGCCGGTGGTGGTCATCAGCCCGCGACGCTGTTTGTGCTCCTCGAGTAGAACCAGCTCCTTGATGAATTTGTAAAAGCCAGCATCGCTGAGATAGTCGTCGTTCGCATGCTCGACCACTCGATGCCCTAACCCGGTCACCATATCGAGAATGTACGCGGCAGGTAGGATGCACGTGGCTATCGGCACCACGATGATCTGGAATAATACCGAGTAGGCGGAGGAAAAGTCCGACCTGAGTGTTGGAGGCGCAGGGTTAGAAGGTTTCCTTGTCGAGCAGAGCCACGACCACAGCCGCTATCACGGCGAGAAGCCCACCGAGATACGTCGCGAAGTTACTTGCACTAGGTAGGTTGAAAAAGTGAAGGGTGCGAAGGGTCGCGGGGCTACCGGCGCGTCGCTCCAGTGACTGACGCCATTCCCATTGTTCGATGAGCTCTTTGGCCAGCTCGGCAAAGTCTTCACGGCCAGCAAAGTGCTCGGAAATCATCCGCCGCTTCGCGCGATCCGTTGCCACTATTGCCTGCCGGATGCCTAAGATCCTCTTGCCCAGGTTATCTCGGGCGAAGCGACGTCGATCGACCTCGACTAGGATCTGGGCGAGCCCTAGCAGCATTGGCATCTCCCAGAAGAGTGTCCAGTAGGAAAGATTCGCGTAGGTCGGCAGTTGCAGATAAACGTGGTGGTAGAAGAAGAGCGCTATCGACAAGACGACAAGCAACATCGATGAGGCGAAGAGGATGAATATTCGCGATCCCCAGACGAAGCTGGGGATGAGTCGGTATTCTCTCCGAAAGGTCTTAACGTGGTGGGCCACGGTCCGCATGGTCAGCTTCCCGCTTGTTGATCAATGAAGATATTCCAGGGCCACACCATGTCTCCAGCGATGCATGCCATTTCGTAGCCACAGCCGCGACGACTGGTTACCTACTAGCTGATAGGTATCTATCTGTGGCGGCCAGCTCCGGGCTGGCCGGCCAATCGCTCGCGGCAAGAACGGCGCCAATGGTGTTAACTCGGTTGAGCAGCATGCGATAGGTATTCCAGGGCTTGAGCGGCTGGACTGCGGCTTCGCTGGCAGTGTCCGGGTCCGCAGGCATCCTGCATGCCGTTGACCTGGATGTTGACGTACTGCAGCAGCAGGTCGCGCTTGCGGTTGGCCAGGTCCTTAGCCGCAGCTAGTTGCGCGGCCTCGTCCAGCCGCGACTGACCATCCTCCCTGAATCGCCCCAGCTTTCCTAGACACTCTCCAAGCTCTGGAAATAGCGCTTTTCAAACTCCACTGGCGATAGCTGCATAGCGCTGCTGTGCCGTC
>NZ_SLYS01000036.1:0-2662 GCF_004341115.1 Pseudomonas sp. JUb52 | reverse complement strand
GAGCGGGTTACCTGGTCGATTTTGATCGACGGCCCGCTTTCAAAAGCAGCGAGGGCTGAAGTCGACCGGAAATACAGGGCTACTTCAGACCTTCCTTAGAGGGCGCAAATGGTGCTGAAGTTGCAGAAACTGTCCGATATTCCCTCAAAGCTGTTGATGAAACGCGAGCGGTAATTGGCCAGTGCATCAGGGAGCTCATGAGGGACGTGAGGCGCTGATTGACAGGGGTGTCGTAGCCATATTGCTTCTATGGCGTTTAACTGTCTAATTTCGTCACGAGCTGCAAATTCAAGGGCCTCCACGCGCGGGCGACGGCATCACCACTCGTCTGGTCATAGCTCGATTTGTGGAACATACGTTCGTAGAACTAGACAGACATCTCGTAAGCAGACGAACCCCCTCATCGTCGCTTGAACAGGAGAGTCTAATGAAGGCCATCGTTTACAACGGGCCACGCGACGTCAGCGTGCAAAATGTCCCAGACGCCAAGATCGAAAAACCTACCGACGTCGTAGTGCGCATCACCACTACCAATATCTGCGGCTCTGACCTGCATATGTACGAGGGCCGTACCTCGATGGAGACGGGACGTGTTTTCGGTCACGAGAACCTCGGAGAAGTCATCGAAGTCGGCGCCGGCGTAGATCGCATCAAGGTAGGTGATCGCGTCTGTTTGCCATTTAATATCGGCTGCGGTTTCTGCGAAAACTGTGAAAAAGGTTTGACCGGTTTCTGCCTCACGGCCAACCCCGGCAGTGCTGGTGCTGCTTACGGGTTTGCCGATATGGGCTCATACCAGGGTGGTCAAGCAGAACTGCTGCGTGTGCCATATGCGGACTTCAATTGCTTGGTGCTGCCAGAGGATGCGCAAGAGAAAGAAAACGACTACGTCATGCTGTCAGACATATTCCCCACCGGATGGCATGCCACTGAACTGGCTGGCCTGATGCCAGGTGAAAGCATCGCCATTTACGGTGCAGGGCCAGTGGGCCTGATGGCAGCTCATGCCGCGATGATCAAAGGCGCCTCGCAAGTGTTTGTGGTCGACAACCATCCGGATCGATTGAAATTGGCCGCGCAGATGGGGGCCACGCCAATCAACTCCCTGGAGAAAGAGGCGGTTGATCAGATCCTCAACCTGACTCACGGCAAAGGCACTGATCGAGGTTGTGAGTGTGTGGGGTACCAGTGCTGTGACAAACACGGCCATGAGGTCAATCACCTGACGATGAACAACCTGGTAGCTTCCACCAAGGCCACGGGTGGCATCGGCGTAGTCGGGGTGTTTGTTCCTCAGGATCCGGGCGCGAAAAATGAACTGGCGAAGGAAGGCAAAATGGCCTTCGATTTCGGCGCGTTCTGGTTCAAGGGCCAGCAGATACGCACCGGGCAAGCCAACGTCAAAGCCTATAACCGCAGGCTTGCGGAGTTGATCCATCGCGACCGCGCCAAGCCTTCGCAGATCATCTCTCACAGCCTGAAATTGGCGGAAGGGCCCGATGCGTACAAGCACTTCGATGCGCGAGATGAGGGTTGGACAAAGGTCATTCTGAAGCCGGCAGCCTGATCGAACTGCTGTATGGATCTGACGCCCTGACGATATCGCCGGGCGTCAGCCCAAAGACCCGCCTACTCGCGCTTACAGTATGGCCGCTATGTATTTACCGACCACATACCACCTGTCGTCCGCTCGAAATGCAAGCGCGGTTGTTGCGCAAGATGACCAAGGGAAAAATAGTAAGCGTACTGACTTCGATGGTCGGCCCGCTGCGCTTTCCGGGTGGGGAGATCGTCGACCTTACAGTCAACGCTGGGAAATCGAGCTGGGCTATTGGGCGATCAAGCAGAGACTGCTGGGCGGCGAATATACCCTGAGAAGCAAGACGCCGGAGATGATCGATCAAGAGCTATGCGGTGTGCTGCTGGGCTACAACCTTTTGCGCTACCAGATGGTACTGATGTCCAGGCAGTGTTCCGGTGTGTACCCCTGCGAAATGAGTTTCACTGCCTGCAGTTGGGCCATCTTGGGGTTGCTGCATGGCACGTCACTGAACCATCCCGGCAACTTGCCAGGATTTCTGAGAGATTTGCAACCATCAGCCGCTCGATATGTTTTACCCCATCGGCGAGCTGATCGATGCTTCCCACGCGCAGTCGTTGGACATGCTGTCGAAACGACACATAGACGGCACCTCGTGCGAATTGAGACTCGCACGGGTCCCCACGTTCATTGGGGAATCTGCCAGTGATTTACGTTAAATCAATAACCAGGGGTTCACTTGTAGATGAAAGCCCCTCCAGAATGAATGGAGGGGTAGCCTGATCGGCGATAACCGCTTTGAGCAGATTTAAAACAAGTGTTTCAGTGACGAAGGGCTTGAGCTGACCAATGAACGTTTTGCCATGTTCGAACCAGGCTTTGCGCACTGCCGACTCGATATATCGTTGATAGTCCTCCGAGCTTTGGAACCAGCATTCGCCAATCGCGGGAACCGGCCCTACATCCAGGTATGGCACATGGGTATCGGCAGGGTTTTCAGCCACCAACCTAACCTCATATTTATACAGGCTTTAGGGAAGGTCTGAAAAAGACTTCCTGAATCTGGTGAAATACGCCGATCCCGCCAGCCGAGTTTTTCCATGAAGCAGATGACCTTCGCCG
>NZ_SLYS01000035.1:0-3188 GCF_004341115.1 Pseudomonas sp. JUb52 | reverse complement strand
AACTGGATCAGGCCGCATCAATTCAACGATGGGCTACCGCCTGCGGTGGCCGAAGAAAAACTTAACCCACTGTCCGGGATGGGTTGACCACTACACCTAAGGGTAGAATTTATTTATGACTGAAAAACACCCAAGATAAAGCCATCCGATACTCCGGGCGTTATAGCGAAGCGGCGTCGTTCGAATAAGCGAGTGCTAAAAAAGATGGGTCTTCCTTCAAAAGAAAGATGCCCGTTAGGACTTTCAGGTTGAAAAGAGTATGAGACTTGGCAGCCGTCCACTCCACACCGTATCGGCGTGGAGCGTCGGCTGATCATCGACGCCTAAGCGGAAACTCAGCGGTTCAGTTTCACCACCACTCTTCCGCGGACCTTCCCACTCAACAAATCGTCGGAGATGGACACGGTGTCCTGCAGGGAGATCTCTCGGCTGATGTCGAGCAACAGGTCACTGTCGAGCTCTTCACCCAGTCGCTGCCAGGCTTCCACCCGCCGCGCGTAAGGCTGGGTCACGCTGTTGACGCCGAGCAGGCTCACTCCGCGCAAGATGAAGGGCGCGACCGTCATGGGCAGGTCCATTCCCTGCGCCAGGCCACAGGCGGCGACCGCACCCTCGGAGGCGGTTCCCGCGCAGACGTTGGCCAGGGTATAGCTACCGACGGAATCGATGGCCGCGGCCCAGCGCTCCTTGCCAAGCGGTCGACCCGGCGCGCTGAGCTCTGCCCGATCCATCACGGACTCGGCGCCCAGACGCTTGAGGTATTCTCCTTCCTGTTGCTTGCCCGTGACGGCGATCACCGAGTAACCGCGGCGGGCCAGCAGGGAAATGGCAAAGCTACCCACCCCGCCCGTGGCCCCGGTAACCAGCACCTGGCCGCTTTGCGGGATGAGTCCGTGGCGCTCCAAGGCCATCAGGCAGAGCATCGCGGTATAGCCGGCAGTCCCCACGGCCATTGCCTGGAACTCCGACAGCGCAGGCGGCAGGGGAATCAACCATTCGCCCTTCACCCTCGCCTTCTCCGCCAGGCCACCCCAGTGGGTCTCGCCCACGCCCCAGCCATTGAGCAAGACCCGGTCGCCGGGTTGGTACTGGGGATTCGAGCTGGCCTCGACCACGCCGGCGAAATCGATCCCGGGAACCATGGGGAACTGACGAACGACCGGGCCGCGCCCCGTAATGGCCAGTGCATCCTTGTAGTTCAGCGTGCTGTAGAGGACCCGAACCGTCACGTCGCCTTCCGGCAGCTGAGTGTCGGCCAGTTCGGCGATACCGACGTGAGGCGTCCCGTCGTGCTTCTCGATGAGTAGGGCTTTGAACATGCAGCCTCCTATTTAGACCGATCGTCTAAAAATGAACCAAAAGAAATCATCGCATGATTCCAGCCAGGTATCCCGTGATGAAGATGTCCAGCGGCGTGGCATTCTGCGCCAGTCGCGCGCGCAGCACGGCGCCCTCCCAGCCGATCCAGAAAAAGGCCGCCAGGGCGTCACAGTCGGTGCCCGCAGGTAGCGTACCGTCCTTGACCCCCGCCCTCAGGCACAGCGCCAGGCGTACCTGCCAATCCAGCAGGACGGCCTCCAACTGGGCGCGAAAACTTTCCGGAAGCACCAGGATCTCCTGACCGAGATTGCCCACCAGGCAACCGCGGCGGAAGCCATGCCTAGTCATGCCCGCCTTGGCGTCCTGGACGAAATTCCACAGCCGCTCGAGCGGAGGGACATCTTTCGCCAGAAACCACAGATCGAGCTTTTTGGCGAAATAGGCGGCGTAGCCCTGCAGGACCTCCTGACCAAAGGCTTCCTTGCTAGCGAAGTAGTGATAGAACGAGCCTTTGGGAACCTGGACCTGCTTGAGCACGGCATCGATGCCGGTCGCTGAAAAGCCCTGTTCGGTGAAGACCGCCATGCCGACATGGAGCAGAGCTTCGCGGGTATCGTGATGAGTCCGCGGCACCTTGGGAGGACGGCCACGACGCGGAGGCGAGTTAGGAATGGTCATGCCCCTAGTATTTAGACCGATCGTCTCTAAAGTCAAAACTTTCCGTCGAGCGATGTGCAACAGTGGCGCGATACCCAAGAGCGACCAGGGCGCTAGCGCCGCACCCGATTCCGCCCAGCGCCAACTGCAGCCCACCGAGTGAGCCATGAAAAAACGCCTTCCTCCATTGAATTGGCTGCGTGCCTTCGAGGTATCGGCGCGCCACCTGAACTTCACCCACGCCGCCCAGGAGCTGCACCTGACCCAGGCCGCCATCAGCCAGCAGCTAAAGGCGCTGGAGTCGCAACTGGGGGCCGTGCTGTTCAAACGACTACCCCGTGGGCTGGAACTCACCGAATTGGGGATGACGTACTTCCCCGTGGTGAGGGAGTCGGTGGAGCGCTTGGTGGCGGCGACCGATGAAATTTTCGGCCAGGGCCACCGGAGCGTGCTGATCGTTCGCAGCAGCCTGATGTTCTTCACCCACTGGCTGGCGATCCGTCTGCCGCGCTTTAAGGCGCTGCACCCGACTATCCAACTGCGCGTGGACAGCAGCATCTGGGTCGAGGACGCCGATTCCGATGCCGACCTGGAGATTCGCTATGGTCAGGGACGTTGGTCCGGTCGCAAGTCCGAACGGCTGACCTGGGACACGCTCCAGCCGGTCTGCGCACCCACCTTGCCCACGATCGCGAAGCCGCTGGCAAAACCCGAAGACTTGCAGCACCACGACCTGCTACACGTGATGGGCTACGAGGAAGGCTGGGGATACTGGCTCAAGCGCAAGGGTGCCGAGCACCTCGACTCGTCCCAGGGCCTGCAGTTCGACACCCTGATCTCAGCGCTGGAAATGGCCGAACTCGGGCAGGGCGTCGCCCTGGCGCGCTCGTCATTGGTCCAGCATCAGCTGGCGTCTGGTCGCCTGATCGCCTGATCGCCTGATCGCCCCACTGGCCAACGACATCGTGACGCAAGAAGCGTTCTACCTAGTGTATTCCGCCCACAGCCTGATGAATCCTGCCGCGGCGGCCTTCGCGACCTGGATTGCTCAGGAAGCCCTGACGTTCCGGGATGAATTGCTTGGCAGTGGCGAAGCCCCCGATTAGCAATAAGCCATGAATCGCCCCTAGTTTCGTAGACACCTCCAAGCCTCATAATGAGACCCAGCAGGAGGTGCCATGAGCAACCAGCGTTACCCCGAAGAATTCAAG
>NZ_SLYS01000034.1:0-3418 GCF_004341115.1 Pseudomonas sp. JUb52 | reverse complement strand
TTGAATTCTTCGGGGTAACGCTGGTTGCTCATGGCACCTCCTGCTGGGTCTCATTATGAGGCTTGGAGGTGTCTACGAAACTAGGGGCGATTCACCCATTTGTCGTAGGCTAATTCTGGCGCGGTCAGGGTGTAATCCGTTGGCAGCGCCCTCAGCGGCACTCGATGCATCCCACGCTTCGCCTTTTTCGGTCAGCTGCCACATGCTTCGTTCATGAGGCACGCGCATCCAAGGTGCCGCATGCCTCAAGTGTGTGCAGATGCCAGCGGATCTCGCGCGTGATGGGACTGCAAGGCTGGCCGGCCGCGCCGATTGGCTACTTGTCGTGAACCTCACGGTCCTGGAGCCATGCGGCGGCGAGCCGATAGAGCTCCGCGTTGGCCAGCGGCTGGCCCGGGGGGCCGGAAGGCCACTTCGACGAGTGGGAAGTTGTCAAGCTTTGGAGAGTGGATCACGGTGAGGACTACTCGAGGTCGGGTTGGTAGGCGAACGCCGCGAGCCACGCCCGGACGCGTGTGCCCTCATCGATCAGCGGACGATAGTGCGGTGCGGTGTAGTCGCGCGAGCGACCGTTGCATAGCGAGAGATTCTTTTCGCTATGCGACAGTACCTCTACCGAGATAGAACACCTAGCACCTATGGCAGTGGCCTCTTTCTGGAAGTATGAAATCGGGGGCGCGTGGGCATTTGATGCGTGCGCGAAATTCGGCCATGGATCATCTGAGTGATCGGCAACCGAGCTGGATGAAAGATTCTTACAGCAGATCTGATGGCCCACGAGAACCAAGATAGGGGAGGGTGCTGAGAAGCAGCTGGTGAAGCATCCTAGTCTCAGACGTTGGATCAAGGGCGCTGAAAATGACAGCGCCGGCGGTGATACACAAGGTCCGCCGGCGTCGGTCGGCGTAGTTACTCGCCCTGTAGCCAGCTCTCAACGGTGTCCGCACCGTGCTCGGATTTCCAAGCCTTCAGTCGCTTGTGGTTGCCGCCCTTAGTCTCGATGACTTCACCGGTTTCAGGGTGTTTATAGCGCTTCAGCGTACGCACCCGGCGCTGTTGCGGAACAGCAGGGGCACTATTTTTGCGACCCGAATTGGCACTGCGATCAGGATCCAGGATTGCAATAACGTCCCGGAGCGATTTGCTGTGCTCGCCGAGCAGAGCGCGCAGTTTCTTCTCGAATTCGAGCTCTTTCTGCAGACGCTCATCGCTATTAAGCTGTTCCAGGCGCTGCTTGAGTTCTTCAATTGCAGCTTCGGTTTGACGGTATTCTTGGATCAGGGACATCGTGATCTTCTCGAGATTAAGCGGTGATTGCCGTTATAGCCTTTTCATTTGCAAATTACTAGGGCGAAACGTAAATAAATTATCGGAGCTTCACGGAAGCATCAACGATAATCGAATTTGGGTGCGTGAATCCCATTACGCCTCTGCTTGAGCGCGGTACCTCGCGTTTTCGAAAGCAAACACTCTGGCCCACATGATCCGCTCTTTGATTTCCCGATGGAAGGCGCCTTTTGCGTCACTGGGTAAATAAAAAGCTGGAATCCGATTTAATCATCGGATCTTAACTCAATACCAGGTTGGCTTTGAAAAATTAATCAATACTTTGATTTTGTTGCTTCTCTGAAGCCAGTTTAGGTCGTCTCAATTCCGCAATAGTCGTTGCGGGAAATCTTGAGCTTGATAATACTTGTCTGCCCTATGCAAAGACGTAGATCACTAGTCGACAGATCGCAAGTATGATCATAGGCTTGTTAAAATTGCTGATGTTTAGCCCCTTAGTCAGGTATTTGCTAAGCTTGTTACGCGAGCTGGTAGTAAGTGACGGCCTTTTGTGTCCTTGCAGTGGACTGAATAATCTCGCTTTTTTAAATTAAGACTGCAGGCGAGCCAAGATTAGCAGCGGTGTCAAGAAGAAATTCCCCTCACTTACAAGCTTACTGCCTATCGCTACTATCTTCCTGCTATAGTCTTTATGGGTCTGGTGACTCAACTCATCACCAATACATTACTTGGCTGCAAGCTTCACGCTCCGAGACTCAGCGGCTCTTTACCGATTACTGCGATCGGTTGAGATCTCTTTTCTTATTTATGCGTGCTAGTACAGGGCAAACCCAAGTTGCCGTGGTGTGCGGTGACTTGTCGCCGCGCAGCGCGGGAGCCACCAAGCCGCTATGCGGCGCGGTAGCAATAGGTTTCTAGCTCGCCAGTCCTGGGCGGCTGCGGATACGCCGCCATGTATCGAGCTGTTTCCCCGGATCAACTGTTCCCAGGTCCGGTCTCCGGCGAGCGGACATGCCGCCAACTGGGTAACTGCTGGCGGCAGCTGCAGCTGGGACAACCGTTCTCAACGACTGGTGGTCGCATCAAACGCCTGCGAGCACATAGCTCCAGTAACGGCCAATCACGGCCCATTCCCCGTGTCTGCTGTACCCAGCACGGGCATGCCGCCACAGGGGAGCGCTCTGTCCTGTCCTCATCATTGTTTAACCTGATCGCAGGGTGTCGATCCTGGTGACATGGCCCGTTACTCCCCGCTTTCCGTCCGTTTACTGCCGGTTTTCGGATGTTTACCTTCACAGTCTGCGTTTATCGGGTACATGAAAAGGTTACCTGTTTTCACGTGTACCGGTTACTTACTTTCACAGTCAATCGCTTACCCGGTACATCTTGTACGTTACTTGTCGCACACGCTGAGTCATCGAGCCCGCGCCCATCTGTGAGCGGGGAGTAACGGGGCTGAGCCCCTCACTTATACTCATTTAGCCGGCAAATAGCCTAAACTCCCGGCAATTCCTCCGTGCGATCATTTCTTATTTCCGCGAGGACATTGTTCAGAAATGTGCTGCCATCAATACGGCACAGCATATTTGAAGACCTAATGGCGGCAATGTGGCTCCAACGTGGCTCCAAGATGGCGCTATTGTGGCTCCAAAGTGGCTTTAAAGTGTCGCCATTGTGGCGACACAACGAACGGAACCGTCGAGAAACGGTTAGATCCTGTCAATGCTTTGGAACAACAATGGCATCTAGTAGGGCACGTTTCTCGCGTCGCTGGGTCGATACCGCCCGCGTGGATACACCGGCCGGACGGCTAAAAGAGCGAGCCAGAATATCTGTGCGGCGATGCGGCGATGCGGCGATGCGGCGTATCGAGCTGCGCTTTGTTCGCTCCGATCGGAAGAGAATCAGCAACGTCGCGGCGGCGCCCCGTGGGCAGCCTCGCCGGACGTTGACTAAGTGATCGTTTGGTAGGCCGAGTACTAAGCTCAGCGCGCGGCGTTTGGTATCAGGTAGCTACTGATAGCGCGGTACCTTGGACCGGGTTCTACCCCGTTAGCACGGACACTTTCGAGTAAGCTCATACCGAGCTGAAGGAGTGTTCATGAAGCGCAAGAAATACAGTCCTGAATTC
>NZ_SLYS01000033.1:0-3918 GCF_004341115.1 Pseudomonas sp. JUb52 | reverse complement strand
AACTGGATCAGGCCGCATCAATTCAACGATGGGCTACCGCCTGCGGTGGCCGAAGAAAAACTTAACCCACTGTCCGGGATGGGTTGACCACTACATTCCGCCTGATGACACCATCGAACCACGACACAAGTTGACGCGACGCTGGGGCAGCATCCAGCCGGTACTTGAAATATAGGAGGTCTAAGGTGGACAGAATTATAAAAGAACTTCTGGAGTCGCTGCTTCAGGAGTCCAGCGGTACTAAGCGCACCGGCAAGCGCATCCTTAACTTAGCCGGCTTTTTGAGTTCAGGCGAGGTACCCGAACACATTCGTCAGCAGCTTAATAGTCTGTCACGGCTACTGGTGCAGCAAGACGCGTTCGACGCCGTTCTAGAGCCAATTTCCCTGCTCGCACGGACTGGGCTTAGCCGCCCTTTGGACGCGGAAGCTATCACGCCCCTGAGCGGCAGTCTTGAGGCCATCCGCAAGGAAATCACTTCCATTGATGACGTTAACTACGCCGAACTAACGGCGTGGCTAGTCGGCCTGGCTCAAGCAAGAAAGATAATTCGGGCGAAGCAGGTAGGCTAAGGCGGTTAAGTGGTTCATCACGTACATACTTTCAAAACCCACAGTGCAGCTGATCGATACGATTCGGAAGCTTACGCCCCTCGTTTAATAGCAGAACTCCGTCGTGACTGAATTGACCGCCCTACTGTTTCCCCATCCTGTCACGCTTTCATCCGCGCTTCTCGCCCGAGGCTTTCTAGTTGATTTGATCGGCAACGATATTTTCCTGACAGACAATGCGTGCCTTCACGGCAGCGAGCCCGGGTTTAGGCGGACCTACCCCTCCGACGCTGTATTTCTTGCGATCACGTTAAGCCGGATTGGTCTGGATGGATTGAGCAGGACCAACGATCCAGTACGCCCTTTCAAACTCATCCACGGAGACCAGATCCTTACGGACAGTCAGGTGTCGACGCTATTCGACCATGAACACGTTCAGCGCCAGGCATCCTATCTCTCCGACATGGAGGCACCCTACTATTTCAGGCGCAGGCTGCATGGAATTAAGGTGCCGACATCCGTACTCGACCCGCACGTAGCGCTTCTAGTCAAGGCGCTGTCGGCTACGGGCTGTTTTAGCTTTTCATCTTGTGACGGGCATGAACCTGACGGCCCATGCGGCACCATGCCGTTAGAGGTCTCGCTTGTAGGTGAGATGAGTACTGCATGGGCAAAACACATGATGGCCCAGGCGGCGGGCGCCGGCATTCAGTTTTCAGAGCTTCGTCTGAACTACGGCAGTTGGTGCTTGGAAGAGCACCTTCCAGCGGCAGGCCTTGAAACGCGCGAGCTTGTGTTGGTTCGTAGGCAGGCGATTGAGCTGGGACAGTTTCTCTACACCAACCGGCTACGACTGCGCCAGGAGAGGATCCGTTGGATGGAAACTTTTCGGCCACGCGGCAATGAAAACAGCGCGCCGATGAACACGGGGCGGGAAGCCATCCAATTCCGGGTGCGGTTATCCGATGCGTCTGGCTTTGCGGTGGAGTTCACGGTCCGAGGTTACCGCGAGCTAGACGAGCGCTGCAGATCAGCCTTTTCGTGCTGGCAGACGCTAAATCCATACGAGAAGCGAAAGCCGTGGTGGTTCGCACAAAAGGAACTGGATGAACTGGATGCGAAAAGCATGCTGGCACATGAGGAATTGAGAGTCCGCGAGCTCGGCCTACGCGAAGCCGTAAGGCCTATTGAACCATGCGAAATTTCAGATTTTCTACAGAAGACCCAAGCAGCTCGCCAACAGGACGACCGTCTCAGCCACCTGCGTCAACTGCGCTCGGCGCCGGTGCTACAGATAGCAATCGCCGCTCCAGGACAAGAAGAATGGCGAACGCCCTGGGGAGATTCTAAGCCGGTACGGATAAGGATCACGAGAACCGACAGCGGAGACCATCCCGAGCAATGGCGCTTCGTTTTCCGTCGCACCGCCCTGAAAGGCAGCACTTCTACTACGGATAGCTGGTTATTACTTTGGATGGGCTTTCGCGAGGCGTTCAGGGACATGATCTAATCGTATCGAGGCGGACGTGCCCATGGCCCATGGCTGGTTTTGTTCTCAGTTCGAGCGTGTCAGGGAACGGAGGGCCAGTGCGACCGCCCATGAACGGAAATGGAACCGATGGCAAGAACGAGCTGAGACGATCGGATGTAATAGGGTGATGCAGCCCGAATGATTCGGGACAACTGGCGACCGTTAGCCATAAGCGACGAGGCGAGCCCCCAGCTATTAGCTTTCACCTCAACGAAGCGGTGACACCATCGTCCTCTAATAGCGGGATATCGAAGCCGGCTCTATCGTTCTGCGTGTCCGCTACCAGTTCGTGCACCCGGAAGTCAGGGCGAGCTATTAGGCGCTTTACGGCCGATAGACGTCCTCGCACACGCCGTCACGCATTTCTAGCGTCAACGTGGCCTTTTCCTCCCGCTCCAGCAGCACGGCACGAGCTTGCTCGATATGCCCTCGCGCCTGCTGGCGGCCGGCAGGCAATCCCTGCTCTAACCATTCTGAAGGGCGATGCGGTTGACTTAAGAGGCCGTACGGGAGCGATAGCCTTGAGCACAGTGCTGATGCTGCGCTTCCCACCGCTGTTGATAGTGGTGCTACTGGCCTGCTGGGTCTTCAGAAGATTGCTGGATACTGTCGAACAGCGCATTAAAAAAAGCCCTGTATGAGCAACCGTATAGCGGCTCAATGCAGGACTTTTTCTTTGTCAGGACCCCAGATAAGCAACAGATCATTTTTGAGTTCGATCTGGCTGGGCGTAATTCTGCTGCTTACTTCACCAGCTCCATCAGCTTCCCGAAGCTGTTCACCACATTGTACTTAACGTTTTCGGGGGCGTACTTTCTATTGATTTCGTCGAAGAACTTGCGGGCGCACTTGATCTTTGTCTTCTCGATCTCATTAAGCACCATCGAAGACATTGAGCCCTTAGTCTCGGCGACAAAATAGACGTGCTTGACGGCTCCTTCCTTGAATGACACAGCCCAGTCAGGGTTGTAGTCGCCAACCGGCGTGGGGATCAGGAAGCCACGCGGCAATTTGGCGTAGACGACCACCTCAGTACAGGTATCCAGCTCTTTCACGAACTCGCGCTCGATGCCGGAATCGGTTACCACGTAATCGTAGATGTGGCGCTTGAGCTTGTCTCCGGCTTTGCTGAAATCTTGCTTGGTCTGGCCTGTGGTGAAGATGTCCAGATCGAACTTGTCCTCGACGGGATCGTAGGTCAAGTGCTCAATGATCATCGTCGCCTTCTGCTCATTAATCAGCCGGACGGTTTCAGAGATGAAACTCTCTGGATTAGTACGGAACTGTCCAAACACCGTGACGCTGATACCCTTGAGGATGTCTGCCGTCGTGCGTCGGGTCAGCTGCGTACCTTCAGCGATCTTGCCGATGAGGTCGTACTTCACTGCAGAGTGGATCGAATGCACGTTCTTTTCGGGTTCGGTGGTCTTGAGCACGAATGCCTCGCCATCCTTTAGGCCGTCGTAAGTCACCTGGGCAGCCTGCTCGCCGGTCTGGATCGTGTACTGCAATGGCGTCACACGCAGGCTAGCGTCCAGTTCCTCAACAGCTTTTTGGACCAACTCTTCTGAATCGAAGTCAACGCTGAACGCCGCCTTACGATTGATCCGGTTCCACAGCTCCTTGAACTCCTGCTTCTCGAAGTTGCTGTTGAGCGAATTTTTCTTCGGCCGACGGTCGTCGCTGATGTCGAACATCTGGCTGTCGCTAAAGACGCTGTCGATCAGTTGGTAAACCTGTTTGTTGGCGCTGATGGAAAATTGACCCACCCTGCCGATTGAAATTTGACCCAGGGCGGATTGCTGATTTTGTTACCAGCAACTGTGGATAAGTCTA
>NZ_SLYS01000032.1:0-4170 GCF_004341115.1 Pseudomonas sp. JUb52 | reverse complement strand
AGACTTATCCACAGTTGCTGGTAACAAAATCAGCAATCCGCCCTGGGTCAAATTTCAATCGGCAGGGTGGGTCAATTTTCCATCAGCGCCAACACTACAACGTCTTCCAATGCAGCAAGCAGCGCGAGGATACTCGGGCAACCTGTTTATTCGTTTTTACGCATATACGAATGTACACATACCCCTGCCCATGAAGCTGCTTATCTCGCCCGAAACGATCGAGGTGCTGAAGCAGACCTTACGGCCTGCCCGAAGGCTGGGTAACCCAGTAACTGCAGTTGTGATTGGCGCGAGGATTTGCCGTGGGACACCTTTCAAACCCTCCCGGTCATCAACGAGGAATGCCAGCTTATTGGCGCAGCAACCTTAGCCCGTTGCCCACTACCAAGAGGCTGGCTCCCATATCGGCGAATACGGCCATCCACATGGTTGCTTGCCCAGTGAAGGTCAGCAGCAAAAAAGCGGCTTTTAGGCCAAGTGCAAGCACGATGTTTTGCAAGAGCACCTGAGCGGTGGCGCGAGAGAGCTTCACAAAGGTTGGAATCTTGCGCAGATCATCGTCCATGAGGGCCACGTCTGCTGTCTCGATGGCCGTGTCGGTGCCCGCAGCCCCCATCGCAAAGCCAATGTCGGCGCGTGCCAATGCCGGGGCATCGTTGATACCGTCTCCTACCATGCCGACCTTACTGGACTGGGCAAGCTGTTCGACTTCGCGCAGCTTGTCGGCCGGTAGCAGGTTACCTTGGGCGCGATCTATTCCGGCCTGAGCAGCAATCGCTTGGGCGGTATGTGGATTATCGCCCGTCAGGATCACGGTCTGGATACCCAGCGCATGCAGCTCGGCTATCGCATTGCGGCTGCTGTCCTTGATGGTGTCGGCGACAGCGAAGATCGCCAGTACATCGTCAGCCCCTACCAGCATCACCACGGTCTTGCCCTCGCTTTCGAGCGCCGTGATGCGCTGTTTCAGGTCCGAGGAGCACCCCCTCAATTCGTCGACCATTCGATGGTTTCCAAGATGATAGGTCTGTCCATCGATCACACCGCGTACGCCCTGGCCAGGCAGCGCGGCAAACTCCCCGACCTCTCGCAGCACCACACCGTCGCCAACGGCGGCTTTCGCGATGGCTTTGGATACCGGATGGTCAGAGCGGCTAGCGAGACTCGCTGCAATGCTGCGACTGCTATCGGTCAAGGCGCTGTTCAAGGAGATAGCGTCGGTCTGCTCGGGTTTGCCGTGGGTGAGCGTGCCGGTCTTGTCCAAGGCTAGCCACCGCAGCTTGCGACCATCCTCCAGATAAACGCCACCCTTGATGAGGATGCCTTGGCGTGCTGCGGCAGCCAGTCCGCTGACGATGGTGACCGGAGTGGAAATGACCAAGGCGCAGGGGCAGGCCACCACCAGCAGAATCAGGGCCCGATAGAGCCAATCCATCCAAGCTGCGCCCAGAAGCAGGGGAGGTAGTACCGCCACGGCAATTGCTAGCACGAAAACGGCAGGCGTATACCAGCGGGCGAATTGATCGACGAAGCGCTGGGTTGGAGCGCGGCTGCCTTGCGCCTCTTCCACCATTTGGATGATGCGTGCCAAGGTGGAGTTGCCGGCCACCGCCGTGACGCGATATTCGAAGGATCCAGACTCGTTGATAGTGCCGGCATAGACCGGATCGCCGGGGGCCTTTTCAACGGGAAGGCTTTCCCCAGTGATCGGCGCTTGGCTCACGGTGGAGCCGCCCTCTAGCAGCACACCATCGAGCGCGATGCGCTCGCCCGGCCGCACCCGCACCCGGCTACCGATAGCGACCTGCTTGGCCTCCACATCGAGCCAAGTACCGTCAGGCTGCTGCACCGTGGCTTGTTCGGGGGCTAGATCGAGTAGGTCCCGGATGGCATTGCGGGCACGATCCAGCGATTTGGCCTCAATGACCTCGGCGAGGGCGAATAACACCATCACCATCGCCGCTTCCGGCCAATGGCCGATCAACATGGCCCCGGTGACGGCAATCGACATTAGGGCGTTCATGTTGAGATTGCGGTTCTTAAGCGCTATCCAGCCCTTTTTGTAAGTGGACAACCCACCCAGGGAGATGGCAATCAACGCCAGTACCAGGACCGACCAATGATTGCCACCTAGATACCAGTACATGCCCTCAGCGGCTATTGCAGCAGCAAGAGAGAAGCCGAGCGGCAGCCACGGCGTCGAGTCGCTATAGGCCCTTGATGGTGGAGTGCGATAATTCTGGGTGTCCAGCTCCTGAGCTTCGAAGCCTAGCGACTGGATCGCATCGAGTACCTTGGCTAGCGCGCTGGCGGTATGACGCACAGTCAATGTGCGCTGCATCAGATTGAAGTCCAGATCAACTACACCAGGAAGAAGGGTGAGCTTTTTCCGAATCAGGGTCTCTTCGGTAGGGCAATCCATCTGGGCTATGCCAAGACGGGTAATCTGCGTGCTCGGGTCGTCTCCCTGACGCACCGCCTGCATACCGACCGCTGACAAGGCTTCTTCCAATGGGGTCAGCGAAGGCAGGTTGTGCCGTACGATCAGCGTGCGCTTCATCAGGTTGAATTCCAAGCCGACAACGCCGGACAAGCCCCCCAGCTTGCGCCGAATGAGCGCTTCCTCTGTGGGGCAGTCCATATTCTGAATAAGGTAGTGAGCTTCCCTAGCCTCGGCCAGGGCGCTGGCCGTCGGTTCGGGCGTAAGAAGAGGGCCTGACGCAGCCGAGCTGCAACCGCACCCCTTTGATCCGCAATCGCTCATGTCAGCCCCCACTTTCACCGTTGAATGGGGAGCATTACAATCCCTATAGTTACTATAGAGTCAAGCACTCAAGGCGGCCGAAGTGGACATGAGGATTGGGGAGCTAGCCCGGCTCACAGGATGCGAAGTTGTGACCATCCGCTACTTCGAGAAGGAAGGGCTGTTGTCGGAGCCAGCACGTAGCGCCGGGAATTACCGGTTGTACAGCAAGGCACACCTTGAGCAATTGCAGTTCGTTCTGCACTGCCGCACGCTGGACATGACGCATGCCGAGATTCGTGCCCTGCAGGGCCTGCGCGAAAACCCAAAGCAGGACTGTAGCGAGGTCAACGCGCTGCTGGATTCCCATCTCCAGCAGGTGGAGGCGCGGATCGTGGCATTACTGCAGCTAAAGCAGCACATGACTGCCTTACGTGAAAGGTGCGGTGGAGCGCGCCCCATCGAGTCCTGCGGTATTCTGCAAGGGCTAGCGGATTGTTCTTTCCATACCCCAGGGCCTATTAGGACTAGTGAGCCTTGAGCCCACATTGGATATATCCGAACTCTGCAGGGAGACACTGAGCAGCAGCATGAGCACCCATTTCAGCTTTCTACTCTGAAGCCCCGTATCCCAACGCTCTGTGCATACCTATTGAGCGCGTCGAGCGACCGAAACACTCTCACCAATTCGCGCCGGGAGCGGAGAGGAAAATGTCGGCTTTCTTTGCTGTAGCGTACCTGTAGCTGCCATCCATGCCCCTCAGGGCCTGGAGTAGCACGCACATCCCAAGCGGCCCCGGCTGCAACTAGGGCGGCCAGGCCCTCAGCGCTAATCGACTGACGCATGACGGTTGCGCTTTGGGACGCAACTGGTGATTGCTGGGCTGGCCGCGCGTTCTGGAGATCAGCCCTGATACGCCGGTGTCCCGGTAACGCTGCACAAGGCAGTGAACCTGCCGTGTTGTCAGCTGCAGCCGCTGGGCAGCGCGGGTAGGCGTGATAAAACCCTCGGTCACCGCCTGGATGACCTTGAGACGATCTACTTCGCGTAGGCTCATCGTGATCCGCTCGTGGGCTGACATCCTGATCGCTCCGTATCGCTAGCAAAGCCGGTAGGCTAGCGACCACAGGTGATCGGGACATTTCTATTTGGCTGGATCGCGACATTACTACTTGGCCGTAACACGCCGTTTCAAGGCTCAGTACAGATGTCGTTGCGCCGGCCAAGTAGAAATGTCAAAACAAGAGGTCAGTCGAACAGACCTGGACTCAGTTTCTGCCGTTGCGCTGGGCTAGCTTGGTTAGCGCCCAGCGATCATTCCATTCGCTCGGGTGTTGGCGCTGATGGAAAATTGACCCACCCTGCCGATTGAAATTTGACCCAGGGCGGATTGCTGATTTTGTTACCAGCAACTGTGGATAAGTCT
>NZ_SLYS01000031.1:0-9306 GCF_004341115.1 Pseudomonas sp. JUb52 | reverse complement strand
GGCGAGCTGCTGCAATTCCTGTCGCCGCTGGGCTGGGAGCACATCAACCTAACCGGCGATTACGTCTGGCGGCAGAGCCGCAGACTGGAAGACGGGAAGTTTCGGCCCCTACGGATGCCCGGAAAACCTTAGCGTACGATTTTTTCCGAATTCTGCGAGCTCCCCCAGGATGTCGAACTTGCAACGCTCGAATGGGTTCACTGGTACAACCACCATCGCCTGCTCAGCCCGCTTGGGTACGTGTCGCCGGCAGAAGCAGAGGAAGTCTACAATCGGAACGTGGCGCTCCCCGCTCGCGCGGCGTAGCGCCAAACTCGGCGGTCTCCGACAAACCCGGGGCGGTTCACACAGCTTCATGTGCGACACCTGCAGCTTGCGGTAAATGCCGCCGATAACCAGACCTTCCTCGGACCAGTCAAACTGAAACGCTTCGCCCAGCTCGAACTGCAACGGCACAAACGCCGACTTCGAAACCGCCTTGCCTTCGCCTTGCCGCCAGGCCCGGATGAAATCGGTTACCCGCGAATAGCAGCCATCGTAGCCGCTTGCCTTGATCTCCTGGAACAGCATCCAGGCGGTGCGTCGCTCCTTCTTTGGCCGCCGTGCGTCCACGGTGAGTGCCTGCACCAGCGCTCCATGAAACGGCGTCAGCCGGGTCGACTGCGAGCGACGTTGATACTTCGGCTCTTCCTGAACATCCATGTTCAGGTATTTGCTAATCGTGTTGCGCGACAGGCTTGTGAGACGCGCTATCTCGCGTACCGACTTGTTCTGGCGGTGGAACATCCGCCGCACCTTGCCAATCATCGTCATCGGGATCATCCCCAAACACCCTGCGTGAAAAACTAGCAGGATAGGTTGATTACCCGGCTCAGTTTTCAGTCGGCGCGATCCCTACAAGTGGCTCAATTTTCGGTCGGCGTAAACAGCCGCCAGCTTAATCACCTCAAAGTCGTAGGCAACGCCCAGGGCGTACTGACGCGGCGTGGTGTCGCTGCCTTGTGCGTGGCTGCCACGCAGTTGATCGAAAGTCAGCGTGACGTTCAACGGGCCGCCCAGGTAACGCACGCCAGCGGTGATACCGCGCGCATTGTCGGCGGTCGCGAAACCGCGCTGGCCAGCGTCGGTGCCGTCCACGCCAAAGGAGTAGCCCAAGCCCAGCTCCAGCCCGCCGATCGAGGGCGTGCGATACATGATCATGTTGTCCAGGCGGTACGTGTTGGCGGCGCTGAAACCCAACCCCATGTTGGCCTGCGTGTAGCTGGTGTAGAAGGGGTCGATGTCGGCCAGGTAGCGCGACGCCATGTTCTGCTGCCGCCCGAACTCCAGGCTACCCCAGGCGTCGTGGGCAATGCCGATGGTGGCCTGACGGCCGAACATCCTCCCGTTCTGGTCGCGTTGGCCATTGGTGGAATCGAATCCGCTTTCCAGCACGAATTCGACACGCAGCCCATCGCCCAAGTCGTCGCTGCCGCGCAGGCCCCAGCGCGACCCGTCCTGGTTGCCAGTGGTCATGCCTAGATGGCTGTGATCATACCCCCCCACCATCGACCTTGTAGTAGCTGATGCCGGTGTCGATCAGCCCGTACAGGGTGATCGTGGGTTCGGCCTGCGCCACGCCGGCGCCCGCCGCCAGGGCAGCGGCAAACATTATTTTTCTCATTACGCGTTCTCGCGGGAACAAGGACAGGAAGGCTTAGCGGGAAGTCGGCTCCAGGCTGGGCTGCGAACCTGCGACGCAAGAGACCATGTACGCACCGTCCTCCTTGCGCACGCCGTGGATGTCATGCTCGAAACCGGGAAAGCGCAGGTCGTAGTCCTGCAAGGCCTTCAGGTAGGTCAGCAGGGGGCCATCGAGTGGGCCGACGTTCTCGCCGGGCATCATCAGGGGGATGCCCGGCGGGTAAGGCACTACGCCGGTGGCGACCACGCGGCCGGCCATTGCATCCAGTCCGACCTCTTCAATGTCACCGCGCACCAGGTGCTCATACGCCTGCACCGGGCTGAGCGCGGGCTCGGGCAGTGTGGAGAACGCTTGAGACATGCTGTGCGTCGTACGCAGCTCGGCCATGGCGCCGAACATGCTGTCGCAGAGCGTGCGCAAGCCCATGTCCTGATAGCGGCCCGAATAGTCGTACACTAGGTCCGGCAGTACCTGCTGCAGGGGCGCGTTGGCATCGTAGTCGCGCTTGAAATCCAGCAGCGCGTTGACCAGCGTGCCCCATTTGCCCTTGGTGACACCCATGGAGAACAGGAAGAGGATAGTGAAATCTGTGGTCTTCTCGGCGACGATGCCCTGCCGTGCGAGATAAGCAGTAACCACCGCAGCAGGAATGCCGACCGGCAATAGGCCGTTCTGCCCCATGCCGGGTGTGATGACGGACACCTTGATTGGATCCAGCATGCAGTAGCCGTCTTCGATCGCACCGAAGCCGTGCCACGCGGCGTTAGACCTCAATACCCAGCAAGACGCGTCCGTGGCTAGTTGCTCCGCATCGGCAGCATGGAATGGGCGCGTAACACCACCATTCACTTCGGTCACCAGGTCGGGCTGCCACACGTCGAAGAACCAGTCGCCCTTGGCGGCGAACTCTGCACTAATGCGAGCCAGCAATTGCCGGAATGCAATCGCCTCGCGGATGGAGTCGCCGGTAAGCGCCGCTCCACCCGGGCCGTCCATCATCGCCGCGCTGACATCGTTAGACGCTATGATGGCGTAGTTCGGCGACGTCGAGGCGTGCATCATGAACGCCTCGTTGAAGCGCGAGTGTTCGATGGGCCTGCGGCCGTCGCGCACGTGGATCATGGACGCCTGAGACAGGGCCGCCAGCAGCTTGTGGGTGGACTGAGTGGCGAATACCGATGGCCTGTCGCCGACGTACTGTGCGGGGTCGCCGTGCATGGCGTAGCGTTCACGGTACAGCGGATTGAAGCGGGCGTAGCCGTACCACGCCTCGTCGAAATGCAGCCGGTCGACGCTGCCGCCCAATAGTTCCTCCACCCGTGACACGTTGTAGCAAAGCCCGTCATAGGTGGAGTTGGTGATGATCGCGTGGACCGGAGCCGGATCGATGCCCTCTACCACCAGCGCATTGTCGGCCACGCTGCGACGGATGGCGGCGGGCGTTAGCCGCTCGGGCGGGATGGGGCCGATCAGCCCGAAGTGGTTGCGCAACGGTACAAGGTAAGTAGGAATGGCGCCTGACAGCGTCATGGCGTGCTCTACCGACTTGTGACAATTGCGGTCGCACAGTGCGATCTGACCGCGCGTCACGCTGGCCATGAGGATGACCCGGTTGGACGTGGACGAGCCGTTGGTCACATAATACGTGCGATGCGCGCCGAACACGCGCGCGGCATAGGCCTCTCCGGCGCCGATCGGACCGGAATGGTCCAGCAGCGACCCCATCGAGCCCACGGAAATGGACAGGTCGGAGCGGAACAGGTTCTCTCCGAAGAAATCGAAGAACGCACGGCCTGGTCCCGACTTCAGGAAAGCCGTGCCGCCGGTGTGGCCTGGCGTGTGCCAGGAATATTCGTAGACCTGCGAGAAGCGCGCCAGCGCGCCGAACATGGGCGGCAGCACGGCTTCGCGATAGCGCTGCATGGCGGCGACGATGCGTCCACCGATGAAGACCGTGGTGTCTTCCAGCAGCCAGATGAAATCGTCCGCCTTCTGCATGGCCTGCACCGGCACTTGCGAGGCACTGCTACGGTCGGCCAGCAGAAAGATGGGAACCGTGGCGTTTCGCTCGCGCACGGCATCTAGCACTCCCATGGCTTGGCCATGGTCTTCGTCGCCATCCAGGTCCCAGTTCAGCAGCAGGCACTGGATCATGGGATCGGACTGGATGACGGCCCGGGCATCGTCGCCCGAGCGCGCCACCAGCACTTCGACGGCGCGCTGCTCCAGTTCCAGTGCGATGCCGCGCACGGCGCGGCCGGCCGCGGTGGCGTTGTCATAGTCTTCATGCACCAGCAGGCCCTTCATGCCCAGCCGCCGGGAAAGAGTTGACATTTTGTACTCCTTGCTGCGTTGAGGCCGCTGTCAGACCGCCTTCTGGTCCTGGTTGCGTACCAGATCGAACTTGTGGGAAACCGTGCCATAGAGCAGCCAGCCGAAGAAGGTCACCAACGCGCCCCAGAACATGGCCTCCTGGCCCGAGCTGTACAACGCATAGAAGCTGTACGCATTGCCGACGAAGGCCATGGACAGCGACAGGGAGTACTCGCGCGACCCCGCGCCGTAGGCTTTCATCATGACCGCCAGCGCAGACATGCTCAGGATGTACGGCACCAGGTTAGTCACCACCGCCAGGTTGACCAGCAAGTTGAACTGCTCGGACAGCGAAGGACTCATGGTCATCATGGCAAGCCCCGTCTGCACCAACGTCAAGATGATCATGCCGACCACCGGCGTCCCTTTGGCCGTGGCTTTGCCGAATAGGCGCACGAAGTAGCCGACATCTGACGACGACTTGAATACCTGCGCCACCGTGAACTGCCAGCCCAGCAACGATCCCAAGCAGGCGATGATCATCAGCGCGATCACTACCTGGCCAGCGGCCGGCGACATTATTCTCGAGAAGGCCAGACCGAAGGGTGCGCTGGATTTGATCAGTTCCGCGTTGGGAATGATGCCGGCGACGACATTGGTCGATGCGATGTAGATGAGCGCCACCCCGATGGTGGCCACCAGCACGGCGATGGGCACGGTGCGCTCGGGGTTTTCCACCGCGTCGGCGTTGGCGCAGGCCGACTCCAGACCCAGAAACGACCACAGCGTGATTGAGATGGAGGCCGACACGGCGTCTAGCGTACCCATGTTGCGAGGGTTCCAGGCGTCGAGGTAAATCTGCGGATCAAACCAGAACCAGCCGATCAGCGAGATGCCGACCACGGGCAGGATGATGCCCCATACCGTGACCGCACCGATTTGGCCGGTGATGCGCGCGCCACCGAAGTTGGGCACGGTGGTCAGCCACAGCACCGCGATGCTAGCCAGTGACACCGCTACGGGCGACAGCGTCCAGCCGAAGAAGGCCTGCATGTAGCCCACCGCCGTCAGTGCGATGGCAACATTGGCGATCAGCAACGATACGCCGTAGGTGTAGTTGGCCAGAAAGTTGCCCGCCGTGCCGAAGGCGTACTCGGCGTAGCCGCCCATGCCGCCAGCCTTGCGGTTGAAGCGGCCGCATTTGGCGAAGGCGTAGGCCAGCGCCAGCGACCCCAGCGCGGTCACGATCCAGGAAGTAATGGACAGTGTGCCCACCTCGGCGAGCTTGGTGGGCAGCAGGATGATGCCCGAGCCCATCATGTTGACCACGGTCAGCAGCGTTAGCTGCATGACCCCCATCTTGTGGACAGTGGCGGCAGTGCTCATGCGGAGGCTTCCTTCACGACGTAGCCATAGGCGCGGCGCGAACCGTCCGCTTCCCGGTTGAGATAGACGCCCTGTATCTCGGGTTCGAAGCCCGGCAGCGCGTTGATGCCTGATTCCAACGCCCGGAAGTAGTCCAGCGCCGGGCCTTGCCAGCGTTCGCCGGGCACCACGCATAGGATGCCGGGCGGATACGGCAGCGCCCCTTCCGCGGCGATGCGTCCGTCGATAGCGCTCAGCGGAACCAGCTCGACCTCGTTGCGCACCAGCGCATCGTTGGCCTCGACGGGCAGCATGGCCTTGCTGGGGAACTCCGCCTTGCGGAACATGCGCGTCTGCAACTGCTTCATGTCGTGGCCGCGGTAGAAATCGTGCATGCGCTGGCACAGTTGGCGCATGCCCATGTGGCCGTAGACCTCCGGGTAGGCGGCGCACAGCGAGGGCAGCACCTCGCGCAGCGACGCGTCGTTGTCCACGTGGCGCTCGAACTGCGCGATGTGGGCAATCAGGTGCTGCAGCTTGCCCGCGGACTCGGACGGCGTAAGCAGGAAGAGGATGGAATACAGGTCCGCCTTTTCGGGAATGATCGCGTTCTCGCGCAGGTAGCGCGCCAGGATCGAAGCGGGTACGCCAAAGCTGGAATAGGCGTGGGTGTCGCGGTCGATGCCGGGCGTGGTCAGCAGCAGCTTGCACGGATCGACGAAATACTGGTTGTCGGCATATCCCTCGAAGCCGTGCCAGTCTGCGGCCGGGTGGAAGCGGAAGAAGCGCAGATCGTCGACGATGACCTCGGTGTCGTGATCCGCCCAGGGCTTGTCGTCGATCATCCGGGGGATGAACGGCCGTATCTGCCGGCACGTCTTGAGCAGCAGCTTGCGGGCTTCCACGCCCATCTTCACGCAATCGCGCCACAACCGGCGGCCGGCCTGGCCGTCGTGCATCTGGGCATTCACGTCCAGCGCCGCGAACATGGGATAGAACGGGCTGGTCGAGGCATGCATCATGTAGGCGTTGTTGAAGCGCCGGTGGTCGCAGAAGCGCTGCTGCCCTTCCAGGTGCCTGTCTTTCTTATGGATCTGCGAGGTCTGCGAGAAACCCGCCTGCTGCTTGTGTACCGACTGCGTGACGATGATGCCGGGGTCGTCCGGCCCCAGTTCGAGCAGCAGCGGCGAGCAGTCCTGCATCATCGGGATGAATTGCTCGTAGCCTACCCAGGCCGAGTCGAACAGGATGTAGTCGCACAGATGGCCGATGCGGTCGACCACCTGGCGGGCGTTGTAGATGGTGCCGTCGTAGGTGCCAAGCTGGATCACCGCCAGGCGGAACGGACGCGGCAGGTCGGCGCGCTCGGGCGCGACCTCGCGCACCTGTGCGCGGATGCTCTGCTCGTCGAAGGCGCTGGCGTCTATACCGCCAATGAAGCCCCAGGCATTGCGCGCCGTCTCCAGGTACACCGGCCGCGCGCCGGACAGCACCAGCGCGCCCATGTGCACGGACTTGTGGTTGTTGCGGTCGAACAGCACTAGGTCACCGCGCGCAAGCAGCGCGCTGGTGACGACCTTGTTGGACGTCGATGTACCGTTTAGTACGAAATAGGTCTTGTCGGCGTTGTAGATTCTTGCCGCGTTGCGCTGGGCCTCCAGCGCGGCACCTTCATGGATGAGCAGGTCGCCCAGCTTGACGTCCGCGTTGCACAGGTCGGACCGGAACAGGGTTTCGCCGTAGAAATCGAAGAACACCCGGCCCAACGGATGGTTGGCGAAGAACTGGCCGCCCTGGTGACCCGGGCAGTCGAATTCGACGTAGCCGCGCTGCACGTAGTCTTTCAGCGCCTTGAAGAACGGCGGCAGCAGATTCTCCGTGTACCGCTTGGCCGCATCGGATATCTGACGGCCGAAATAATGCCGTCCGCCGTGGCCCAGTTGGATCACGCCGGCTACCCGCAGCAGCAGGTTCTCGGGAAGGGACTCGCCAGGTTGGACTGCGGCGAACAGCGGGACGGAAAAACCGGTCTGCTCGATTCGGCTTGCCACCTGGGCCAGCGAGCCCAAGGGGGCAACCGCGGCAGCGATGTCCGTAAAGTCGGTAGAAAAAACATCGACTTGCCCATATTCAGTCAGAAACAGGCCGTCAAGCGCTGGATCAACCGCGACTTTAAACAAAGACATCAGATATCCGCCTTTTTCTGCTAACAATCAGGATGCATGGTGGAATTGCTCGAGCAAAGCTCCCTCGCAGGAACAATCCGCGAACATGGCTTACTTGAAGATGCAAATATAATATAACGACATTAACGTAGAGAAATTGACGGATGTCAATTTATTAGGGATCTGACCAAGGGAGACGCTGCAAAAATAGTCAACCGTCTCCAGCCTTGGCACACTGACCACCTTTAACCCACTACCCTCTCCGTGAGCGTTACGCGCGTGCAGAAGACCTTCTCCGAACTCGAATACGCCGGCAAGAAAAAGCAGACTCGCCGAGATCGCTTCCTGGCTGACCTTGAACAGCTGGTGCCCTGGGCACAGCTGGAGGCGCAAGTGGCGCCGTTCTATAGCGACACCAAAGGCAAGCGCGGACGCCCTGCGATTGGGTTGTCACGCATGCTGCGCATGTATGTCGTGCAGCAGTGTTTCGGTTTCTCCGGGGATGAAGGTTGCGAAGATGCCATCTACGACAGTCAGGCCATCCGTGGTTTCATGGGCATCGACCTGGGCCGCGAGTCGGCACCGGATGCCACCACCTTGCTGCGTTTTCGCCGCTTGCTGGAGACCCATCAGCTAACGCGGGTGCTCTTTGAAACGATTAACCTGCATCTGGCCAGCCGGGGTCTACTGCTCAAGGAAGGCACTATCGTCGATGCTACCCTGATCGCTGCGCCGCCCTCAGTCAAGAACCGAGAAGGCAAGCGTGATCCTGAGATGCATCAGGCCAAGAAAGGCAATCAATGGCACTTCGGAATGAAGGCCCACATTGGTGTCGACGCCACGTCGGGGCTGGTGCACAGCGTGGTAGGAACGGCCGCCAACGTGGCGGATGTCACTCAGGTCGACCAGTTGCTGCACGGTGTCGAAACCTATGTGTCGGGTGACGCTGGATACACCGGCGCGGCCAAGCGACCGGAGCATGCTGAACGGGACGTTATCTGGTCGATTGCAGCCCGACCAAGCAGCTACAAGCAACACGGCGAAGGCAGTGTGCTGTACCGGGTCAGGCGCAAGATCGAATACGCCAAGGCGCAACTGCGTGCCAAGGTCGAGCACCCATTCCAGGTAATCAAGGTGCGCTTCAATCATCGTAAGGTTCGCTACCGCGGGCTGGAAAAGAATACGGCGCAGTTGTTCAGTCTGTTTGGGTTGGCCAATCTGATGCTGGCCAAGCGGTATTTGCAACGGGCGGCGGGATAAATCCGTCTGCAAGGCGGGATTGACCCGCCAATCAGCAACATGAGGGCGAAAATCGACCCTAAAAATGTAAAATAAGGCCGGTTGTTTGGAAAAAATCGCTTGGAAATGGGGACGGTGGGAATGGATTAATTGTTCAGCGTCTCCCTAGTTCAATTGAATTATCTCAGAGCACACTTAATTTAATAAACGGTGCGGTTATTTTGATTACACAGCTAAATGCTCAGGCTAAAGATATCGAGAAAATTGTTACCACCATCCAAGGCGTGGCAGAACAAACTAACTTACTAGCACTTAACGCCGCAATTGAAGCTGCCCGAGCGGGTGAAATGGGCCGAGGATTTGCTGTAGTAGCCGACGAGGTTCGTCAGTTGGCAGCTCGAACTAGCAGTGCCACCGTGGAAATCCAGAATGTGGTAACTGCTAAGGAATCTCCGAACAAGTCCTCAAATGTGGTGAAATCCGCCTACCCCCCGATCCGAGCCACCCATGAGCCAGATGAGCTTTTCCGATTTCGAATAT
>NZ_SLYS01000030.1:0-10001 GCF_004341115.1 Pseudomonas sp. JUb52 | reverse complement strand
AGGCGTCCGTGCGCATTGACGGAAAATCCGTGTGACAGATGACATAACTTGGAGCTCTATCCAATTCCTACCTCGGATAGCGCGTCGTGCACCAACACCTGGTCCGTCAAGGCCGCACAAAGCGGCATCCCGTCGCCGTGTGATGATGGACCTGGGGTACATTAAGCGTTTAACGCAGCGCTGCGCGAGTCCTGCATTGGGGGTGATTGCTTTGAGAGAGGCTGAAACACTGATTCGGCATACCGGCAAGCTGAATATTGGCGCTGTGGAGAAAGCGATATTGGAGACTTTTCCATGATGAGGTTCTCTGAAATTGAGGCGTTCAGGGCCGTCATGTTGTCGGGCTCAACCACTGCGGCCGCGCAGACGCTGCACACCTCACAACCTAATGTGAGCAGAGCGATTGCGCTGCTTGAACAAAAAACCGGCTTGAAACTTTTCGAGCGATTGCCAGGGCGACTGGTGCCCACCAGTGACGCCCGGTCCTTCTTCAAGGAGGTACAACGAAGCTTTGCGGGGCTGCACCATCTGGACGAAGCCGCCAAGCGGATCAAGCGGTTCAGCGGTGGCGCGCTGACGGTCGCCGCAGTACAGATGCTTGCGCTGGGCCTGGTGCCCAGGGTGATGCAGCAGTTTTGTCAAAATCTGCCCGAAGTCAGCGTGTCCATCCATACCGGCCACGCAACGACAGTGGCACGCTGGGTTGAAGATCAAACCTGTGATGTCGGCTTGGTCTCCCAGGTCAATAACAACTATGGCCTGGCCTATGAGCACCTGTATGAGGTAGACGCCGTCTGCGTGATGCCTGCAGACCATCGGCTCGCACGCAAGGACGTGATAACCCCCCAGGACCTGGCGAATGAGCCTTTCATCTCACTGCCCCGCACCGAACATGGCTACTCACTGGTCGACACCCATTTTGAAAACGCCGGTATTGACCGGCACATTCGCCTAGAGACCTCTTACAGTTCAATCACCTGTTCGCTGGTCATGCAGGGGCTAGGCCTATCGATCGTGAACCCGCTCGCCTCATTGGATTACCGCCATTCGGGCATGGTGACGCGGCCTTTTCTGCCCACCGTAAAACATCAGGGGTACATCATCTACCCCAAAGAGCGCGCGAACGATCGGTTGATTTCAGACTTCGTGACGACCGTCAAAGACGTGCTGGCCCGCGAACTCGAGAGCCTCGGGTGTAAAGCGCCGGCGTAGGGATTGCTCCCGGGAGGGGGGGTATATCACCAGTGCATAGGCCAAGGCGATATTCTATTTGCTTGTCCACCGCTGCTCCCCTTAACGTTGTGTTCAGCCGGAACTGGGGCGCTAAGCGTCTCCTGGAAGACAACAATTATAGTCCGTGCATTGAAGCTGGGCCCCTGCCGACTGATGTTACCCAATTGAGTCAAAACAGAGGCGGACCACTGCCTCGTTAACTCGCGTGAGGAGGGGAAGCTGACATGAAAAAAATCAACACCTTTGCATTGGCCAGCGCCATTACGCTTAGCAGCGGCGCGTATGCGCAAGACACGCTCTATTTCGCAGGGTATTCCGGCGACTTTCAAAAGACCTTTGAAACGGTCATCCTTCCCGAGTTCGAAGCCAAGCATGATGTCAACGTCGTTTATGTGCCGGGCAGCTCGAGTGAAAACCTTGCCAAATTGCAAGCGCAGCGAGCCAGTCAGCAAATCAACGTTGCCTTGTTTGACGACGGCCCCATGCATTACGCCGTGCAATTTGGCCTGTGCGATAACTTGGCGCAGTCGCCGGTGTATCAGGACATCTACGATATCGCCGCAGCCTCGAACTTCAAGGGTAAGGCGGTCGGTATCGGGCTGGTGGCGACGGGCATTGCCTACAATAAAGCAGTCTTCGCCAAGAATGGTTGGGCGGCGCCCACATCGTGGTCCGACATCGCGGACCCCAAATATGCCAAGCGCGTCGCCTCCAACCCTATCTCCGGTACGTTCGGCCTAAATACCTTGATCATGTTCTCCCGCATCAACGGTGGCGGTGAGCATGATATGGACCCAGGCTTCAAAGCCGTTCGTGAAAATGTCGCGCCCAATGTATTGGCGTGGACCTCTTCGAATGCCCAATTAGCGCAGATGTTCCAGAGCAACGATATCGATATTGCTGTCTGGGGTAGCAACCGTGCCGTGGCGTTGAAAAAAACAGGCTTTCCTATCGAGTTTGTTTATCCAAAAGAAGGCACACCCGCCATTATTGCTTCGGCCTGTGTAGTTTCCGGGAATAAGCTCGCAGAAAAATCTCAAGCGCTGATTCAATACCTGGCGTCTCCCAGTGTGCAGGCCAAGTTCGCCACCGAGGGCTTCGGCCCCGTCAACCGGCAAGCCAAGCTCGAAGAGGGTTTGGCCGAAGAGGTCCCTTATGGCGAAGAGAAGCTTGCGCAGCTGGTGCCGATAGACTGGGACACCGTTAACCGTAAACGTGCTGAATGGACAAAACAGTGGAGCCGTACCGTTGAGTGAGCGCTTTTCTCGACGATGATAATAATAGTGAGTATTGGCCATGAGTAATTTGATTATCCGAGGGCTCTCGAAAACCTATTCGGGCGGCTTTACCGCTGTGCGCAACTTGGACCTAGAGGTTAAGAGCGGTGAGTTCATCTCGCTGCTGGGTGGCTCGGGATGCGGAAAAACGACGACACTTCAGATGGTCGCGGGATTTATTTCCCCTACCACGGGTTCTGTCCATCTCGGTGGCAACGACATCACCAGCATGCTGCCTGAAAAACGTGACATGGGCATCGTATTCCAAAGCTATGCACTGTTCCCGCATATGACCGTTGCCGAAAACGTCGGCTTCGGGTTGCAGATGCGCAAAGTGCCTAAACAAGAGCTGGCGACGCGTGTCGAAGAAGCGCTCGCGATGGTCCGTCTGTCGGGGCTCGGGGCGCGTTATCCACGGGAGTTGTCCGGTGGCCAACGGCAGCGTGTCGCTATCGCACGGGTTTTGACGATCCGTCCGAGTGTCTTGCTGCTCGATGAGCCTATGTCGAACCTCGACGCTAAGCTCAGGGGTGAAATGCATGTTGAGCTCCGGGCGCTCCAGCGCCGGCTCGGCATTACTACTATCTTGGTCACCCATGACCAAGTCGAAGCCATGACAATGAGCGACCGAATCGCTGTGATGGCCGACGGTTGCATCGCAGAGCTGGGTAAGCCTCAAGATGTCTACGACCAGCCCACCTCCGGCTTCGCCATGCGCTTCCTGGGTCAGACCAATATTCTCATGGGCAAGGTGAAGTCCATCTCCCAGGGACAGGCATTGGTCCACCTGGACGGCATCGTCGTGCCCGCGAACCGGCAGCAGCTCAAGGTGGGCGACGACGCCATACTGTTCATCCGGCCTGAGCGCATCCGCTTCACCCCGCCCGGCGTTGGGAAAGCCGAGGGGCGTATTGCATCACGTTTGTTCCTCGGTGGCCTGTGGTATTACGAAATCGAAAGCGCCTTGGGCGCGTTGAAGATGACAGCACCGAACAATGGCGAGCGCCAGCCTCAAGAAGGCGAAACGGTCGGCATCGGTTGGGGCGACGGCGACCTGCAGGTCGTATCCGCGGAGGCCGCCCATGGCTGACACTACCTACCGCGCCAATGGTGCTCAGTGGGTACTCTCGCTGCCCGCGCTCCTGTTGTTTCTAGGGTTGCTCGTCGTACCCATCGCATTGACTGGCATGCTTTCATTCAATGTGTTCGACGCCATGAGTGGCACTCAAAACAGTTATACCTTGGCCAGTTACCTGGAGGTACTCAGCGACAGTTTCTATTACGAGCTGTTTGCCCGTACCGCTTTGATGTCACTGGGCGTCACCGCCGTCTGCATTGCCATTGGCGTTCCTGAAACGCTGATCCTTTCGCGCATGCGGCCCGCATGGCAAGGTGGCTTTTTCGTCGTGATACTCGGCCCGTTACTCATTTCCGTGGTGGTACGGACGTTGGGATGGTCGCTGTTGTTGGGACGTGAAGGTTTTATCAACTCAGCGCTGATGGCACTCGGTCTGATCGACCAGCCACTACAGCTCATGTTTACCCTGACCGGGGTAGTGATTGCCCTGACCCATGTGATGATGCCTTTCATGGTGATCTCGGTATGGAGCACGCTGCAAAAAGTCGATGGCCAGATTGCCCATGCGGCCCGCTCCCTCGGGGCCGGCCCGGTGACCACCTTCAGGCGCGTTGTGCTGCCGCAGCTGATGCCGGGTATTTTGTCTGGCGGGATCATCGTCTTTACCTTGTCTGCCTCGGCCTTCGCCACGCCGGCGATGATCGGCGGTCGCGGCGTCAAAGTCGTCACCACGGCGATCTACGATGAATTTCTCTCCACGATGAACTGGCCATTGGGCGCTTCCATTGCGGTGCTCTTGCTTATTGCCATTGTCTTCGTGGTGATCGGCAGCAATCGATTGATCGAGCGAAAATTCAAGCAGGTGTTCGTATGAGTGATCGCAGCCTGGAAAGTAACGGACCCTTTGCAATACTCTTCCACACACTGTTCGTCAGTTTCATTGTGGCGCCGCTGTTGATCATTGTATTGGTCTCTTTCTCAGACAAGGGCTATATATCGATGCCTTTCGACGGCGCCTCGTGGCGGTGGTACAAAGCCATTTGGGACGCCCCGGAGTTGATCAATGCGTTTTGGCTCTCGGTGTGGCTGGGGCTTGGCGCGGCGACGATTGCGTCCATTGTCGCGGTACCCGCCGCGATAGCTATTGCCAAATACCGTTTCGCCGGACGCGAAGCACTTACATCATTGATTCTCTCCCCCTTGATGATTCCTCATGTCGTGCTTGGTGTAGCGTTTCTCAGGTTCTTTTCAGTGACGGGGATTTCGGGTTCGTTCATCGGGCTGTTATTGGTGCATGCATTGATCGTCACGCCTTACTCACTGCGGCTTACCCTGGCGGCTGTCATCGGGATTGATCGCGATGCGGAACTGGCGGCACGCTCACTCGGCGCCTCTAAATATGTGTCCTTTTGGAAAGTGTTGTTTCCCTTGATTCTCCCAGGCGTGGCCGGCGGTTGGTTATTGGCCTTCATTCAAAGTTTCGATGAAGTCACCATGACGATATTCGTCTCCACCCCGGGTACTACGACACTTCCGGTTGCCCTGTATGAACGGATCGCATTGATGACCGACCCGGTGACGACTTCGGTTTCCACGGTAATGATTGTGGGAACGATGATCCTCATGTTTTTGCTAGACCGTATTGTCGGTTTGGACAAAGTATTAATCGGTAAAAAATAGGCCCAGGTGCACTTTTCGCTTCCAAAGACTTTGGCAGCGAGGACCCGCTCGCCCTTTTTTCAAGAGCTGCCGCACAGTTGCGGAGGTGAAGTATGAGCAAAGAACACATGATCGTAGTGGGCGGTGGACTCGTCGGCGCGGCAATTGGCTACGGTGCCGCGCGCAGGGGCCTTAAGGTCACCGTCCTCGACCAAGGGGATGCCGCATTACGCGCCTCTCGGGGAAATTTTGGCCTGGTCTGGTTATCGAGCAAAGGTGGTGGGATGCCCCGCTATGCGCAATGGACGCGCGATGCCGTAAGACAGTGGCCGGAACTGCACCGGGAGTTGCTCAGCCTGACGGGTGTCGATACGGGGCTTGAGCAAACGGGCGGCTTCTGGCTTGGGTTCAGCGAAAAAGAGGTACAAGCGCGGGCGGACTTGCTTGAGAAAATCAACAAAGCAGTGGGTGATATCCCCTATCAAATGATGGGCCCTGCAGAGCTGAGGCAGCATTTGCCTGGGCTAGGCCCCAAGGTCGTCGGCGGAAGCTTCGGTACTCATGATGGCCACGCCAACCCCTTGATGCTGCTCAGGGCACTGCATGCGGGTCTGAAAATGAAGGGGGCAGATATCATTTCTGGCGTTGACGTTGTTGCGGTCTCGCAGGACCCCGGTACCGGTAAATTCACGGCGCGTTCCCGGGATGGCCAATCCTGGAACAGCGACAGGCTCGTACTCGCCGCCGGTATCGGGATCTCCGAGTTGGCATCGCAAGTGGGGTTGCATGCCCCAACCCGCCCGACGCGCGGGCAAGTGCTGATCACCGAGCGGCTCAAGCCGTTTATCCCCTACCCGACGAACAAGGCGCGGCAGACCAAGGAAGGGTCGGTGCAGATCGGCTCGACTTCAGAAGATGTCGGTCTGGATGATCGCACGACACCTGACAAGATCAGCTGGCTCGCCGAACGGGCTGTAGATACGTTTCCCGCCCTCAAGGATGTGAGGCTCGTTCGAGCATGGGGCGCCATTCGGCCTTTAACCCCCGACGGCTACCCGGTGTACCAGAGTTCGACGACGTGCCCAGGGGCCTATGCCGTTATTTGTCATAGCGGCGTGACACTGGCGGCAATCCACGCCTACGTCATCGGGCCCTGGGTCGGGGGCATAACACCCTCACCCCCGAACTTCGAAGGGTTCCACAGCGACAGATTCCTAGACCCCAACGCGAGTTTTACCCATGACCACTAAGCCGCTTTTTTCTGTTTCGAACGCGCCTGCTGGGCGGACGGTAAAAATCACATTCGAGGGGCAAGAATTGCGCGTCGCCGAGGGCATCAGTGTGGCTGCCGCGTTGCTGACCCAAGGCGCCCGTGATTTCCGCTCCAGTATCGTCGGTAATGTTTCCCGCGCTCCGTACTGCATGATGGGTGTTTGCTTTGAATGCCTCGTTGAAATCGACGGCGTACCCGCACGGCAAAGTTGCATGGTCCCGGTGCGCGACGGCATGCATATCAGGCGTCAACTCGGCGCTGTGGCACTGGACCTCGGCGAAATGGGAGGGTGCCATGAATAATGTCCCGGTAGACCTGGTGGTCGTCGGTGCCGGCCCAGCTGGAATGGCCGCAGCCTGCCAGGCACGCGCCCAGGGGTTGACGGTGGTCGTGCTGGACGAGCAACCAGCGCTCGGCGGCCAGATCTATCGGCGGATCGAGTCCGCTCCTGAAGCCATACAACACATCCTCGGCGCGGATTACGTCGCAGGCCGAGCCCTTGCTCGTGAATTCAAAGCCAGCGGTGCTATCCACATCACCGGTGCGGTGGTCTGGAACGTGGCCGCTTCGGGGGAAATCAATTACATCGCCAATGGCCATAATGAAGACATCGTCGGCAAGTATGTCGTACTGGCCAGCGGCGCCATGGAGCGACCATTCCCCATCAAAGGCTGGACGTTACCTGGTGTAATGGGCGCGGGTGCCGGTCAGATCATGCTCAAAGGGGCTGGTGCACTGCCTACCGAGCCCGTTGTCCTCGCCGGTTGCGGTCCGCTGCTCTACCTCTTGGCTTGGCAATACCTCAGGGCAGGCGTGGCGATCAAGGCGTTGGTGGACACCACACCACAGTCGGCTTATGTCCGGGCGTTGCGCGAAGCGGCTGGTGCGCTCAAAGGCTGGCGTGATCTTGCCAAGGGCATGAAGCTGCTCGCGTCGATCAAGCGTCACGGGGTCAAGGTTTACTCGGGCGCTACCGACCTGGCAATCGTGGGGGACCATGCGGCCCAAGGCATTCAATTCAAACATCGCGGGCAGCGCACGTCCGTCGCGTCTTCTCTGGTGTTACTGCATCAAGGGGTGGTCCCGAATGCGCAACTCAGCCTCTCGACGGGCGCCGCGCACTATTGGAGCCCCGAGCAACTTTGCTGGTTGCCGCATACCGATGAGCATGGACGCCTGGGCGACACCGTGATCTACGTCGCCGGTGATAGCCGAGGCATCGTCGGCGCCAAGGCATCTGCTGTACAGGGACGCTTGGCGGCCTTGGCAATTGGGGCGCAGCTTGGAAGTTTGCAGGGCTTGGGACATCAACTGGCCGGACTGGCTCAGCAGTTGGAAAACGCTACGAGCATCAGAAAGTTCCTGGATGTTCTTTATCGCCCCCAAGAGGAAAATAGAATTCCCGCAGACGATAACGTGCTGGTGTGCCGCTGCGAGGAAGTGACTGCTGGGCAGATTCGCAGCTATGTAGCGTTGGGCTGCCATGGGCCGAATCAAACCAAGGCATTTGGCCGCTGCGGCATGGGGCCATGCCAAGGACGTTTCTGCGGTTTAACCGTCACCGAAATTATCGCGAAAACGCGCAACGTCGATCCTAACGAGGTCGGCCACTACCGCGTTCGCGCCCCTATCAAACCTATTTTACTGGGCGAACTTACACATTAGTTCGCCCGTTCTTCATACTAAAATCCAGGAGCCTATATGAGTGATATCGTTCGCATCGAAACTGACCCGCGCCGTAGCCGGGTCGTTATTTATAATGGTGTGATTTATGTCGGCGGGATGACCGCCGATGACCGCACTCAAGATATCGCCGGCCAAACACGCGATACATTGGCGAAAATTGAAGCTTATCTTGAGAAGGCGGGCTCAGACAAAAGCCGGGTGCTGACAGCGCAAATCTGGATCAAAGACCTGGCCCGTGACTTCGACAGCATGAATGAGGTCTGGAACGCCTGGACCGCACCGGGTTGCGCCCCCACGCGCGCCACCGCCCAGTGCGACATGGGCGCGCCGGATGTGCTGGTCGAGATCATCGTGACCGCCGCGGTTGCTGAGTAAGCCGCCTCGCAGTACTACAGCTAAACCGGTCTGTACGGTGTTCACGGCACCGCGCAATGTGATGAGGCGTTTCAACTACAGCTTCTGACTGGCGTGAGCGCGCGCACCGGCGCAAGGTGCGCCGCTGCGCCCACGGCTTACCAATCAGCCGGGGGGATATCCGCGGCTATCGCACCCGGCATGCCATCTACGGCCGCTACGCGCCCGATCGCGCAGCCCAGCGGGCTGAGTGGACTCCCCACAGGATTTCTAGGCCTTCAGAACAGTCTTCTCCCGCTTGTTCCGCATCCGCCCAGCCTCCACATCCGCGAGAATCGCCTGGGCAAGCCCACTCAGGTAATAGGCGGCCCAGATCATGTCGCCATCTTCATCCACAGCCCCCGCGAGGATCAGCTTGTGCACGCACCCCAACAGGGTCGAGGCCTGTTCCAGGGCATAGTCGCAGGGCACGCCAGGGCTGATGTGGAACAAGTCCATGGGCGGATTCTGGTTCGTGATGAAGCTCGTCACATCTGCGGTAGTGGCCTTCTCGGCCTCGGGAAGCGCGCTCATGTCATCACCTCCTGGCGCTCACTGGCCTGCAGCTTGGCGAGCGCAAGTTCGATCAGCGCCTTCGCCGTCTCGGCCGAATGCAACACATTCACCAGCATGCCGTGGCCCGGCTCGTTCGCATGGGCGTAGCAATAGTCGTCGGTGGTCTCGAAGAGACCGCGCAGCAATTCGCAAGCGTAGGCCAGGGAATCGGTGGGCGTCAGGTCGCTGTGGATGGTGAAGTAGGGGGTGGTGATGATCTGCCGGGGGTAGCGTAATGCGCGGATCGGGGACGATCTTTTTCATGGCGAAACTCCTAGGTCAAACAGGAGCTGTCTCCCAGTCCCTCTCACAGGATTAGGGTGGCAGCCATACGCGGGGTGAGAGACCGGAGACCTAGGAACCCGGCCAGACCGAAGTCTGCCCGCGCACGGCTGCCATGACAAAGCTGCCATTAGGTCTAAAAGCGGGCTCTCACACCCGGTCGTCGAAATGACGACCCCAGGAAATTAGACCTGATGGACCTTCCCTACAGGGAAAGGTCTGCAGCGCGCGTAGGATACTTTCTATGGGAAGTTGAGTTATCGCTGCGGCGTTGCCATCGCGTCGTTGGTACCGGACTGGGAACGGTACTCAATCGACGAGCTGTTCGTACGGCTGGATGGGCTAACCTGAGCCGATCGGTGATGTTGGTAGGGCCATCCAGGCCCGCGTGCTGCGAATTGGCGGCAATCCTCGTCGACGCGCCACAACTCGTCGGCGATTGGCTTTTCGCTCGCCATTTCGCGCTCGAATTCTGCCTCCATCGCGGCTTCAAGCTCGGGATCGAACGGTGGCTCTGAGTCGAAGTCGTCGTGGCAATACTCACCTGGGAGATGCTGCTCTTCCC
>NZ_SLYS01000029.1:0-13192 GCF_004341115.1 Pseudomonas sp. JUb52 | reverse complement strand
ATATTCGAAATCGGAAAAGCTCATCTGGCTCATGGGTGGCTCGGATCGGGGGGTAGGCGGATTTCACCACATTTGAGGACTTGTTCGGAGATTCCCTAGGTGCTTTCGGTATCGAGCAAGTAGCGCTGGGCTAGCGGACTCGGTTGTCTCCCTGCGGCTTCAAGCGGTCTCGTTTCGTTTGATCATATACCCCAGGTAACCACTAACAGGCAGGAATGCTCGGTCTCCTTGGAATCACACCGCTTCAGGCGGCACGTTGTTGCTTGGCCCGATCGATGGCCTCGTCCGCTAGCCTGTACACGGAATGTATGGGTCGCTTAATCGTGCTTGGGTTGAACTCGTGGCCGAAACAGGAAGACCGGGTGGTGTGGTGTCCACGTCGAGGTTGGCTTTTATGTTTGCGGCACCTGCCGATAGGCGCGACGCTGCGGTAATTTTGCAAAGGGTGTTGAACCAGCCTGATGACCCACAGACCTCTTTGCCAGTTTACGTTCGACCACCCGCCGCGCGCTGATTAGTCTGATGTCAAAAAGGGCTCAGAGCGATGAACTTTTGCCACTATCGTGACTCCGATAGGTCCATGCCTGACTTTGTCCGTCCCCGCCGATAAATCAGGCGGCGGTCATTAAGCTCGGGTTGCTCCCGATGTGGCTGTACGCGAAGGACTCGCATGGTTTCAGGACGAAACTCGGACAAACCGCTCGGAGCGGTATGAGGAATTGGACCCCGCCCTTCTGCGGCCCTGTAGCGATACAAGGGCCGTTTGTTTTTGCTCAAAAGATAAGCATTGTCTGTATATAGCTCGACGCGGGCGTCAGCGGTGCGAAGCTCATACGCAATGGGACAAAAAAAGTAGTAAGCAACATGCGCGGACAGCCCAGGGCTGCCCACGCTTTTTAATTGCTCTACGAACCGCTTAACGGTGCTGCGCCGCAGCCTTAGCGGATGCCTACAAGCATCCCTGTTCCGCCAGCGACACACAGCCTTCGTGACCCACCACGATGTGATCGAGCGTTCTCACACCGACCAGATTCAGCGCCTCCTTTAGTTTGTTGGTCAACGTGCGGTCCGCCTGGCTGGGTTCGGGGTCGCCGGATGGGTGGTTGTGTACCAGGATCATGGCAGCGGCGTTGTGCTCCAACGCGATTTTGACGACCTCCCTGGGATAGACGCTTGCTCCGTCCAAGGTGCCCCGGAACAGCTCGTGAAACGCAATGACCCGGTGCTTACAGTCCAGCATCAGCAGGGCAAAGACTTCGTACTCATAGGCCTCCAGTAGCGTCTGCAGGTGGCTGAATACGTCCTGTGGCGCTGTAAGTTGCCGTCCCCGACGCAAGCGCTGGCTGGCCAGCTGTTTGGCCATCAACAGGATGTCGGCTTCAGTGACTGGTGACTCGATCAGGTAGGTGCCAGCGGTCTCACCGGCCTTGATTTTGTGCAATCGCATATTCAGCTCCATGGGCCGGGTGGCCAGTCTTAGGCATTCAGGGTTTGGTGCTTGGCTTCCAGCTTTTCAGTCAGGCTGGGTTTGCCCGACGAGTGCGATATGGCTTTGGAAAGCGGCTGTTCGTGGGCGCTCTCGATGGGGAAGAATTCTTCGACGATGGCGCTGACGTCTTCCTCGTTCTCCTCGAAGGCACCGTTGCCGAAGCCGCGTCTTGCCGCTTCGTCCAGCGCGTTCTGATCGAAGCCCGCCTTTTGCCGCTGTTGATCGAGCTCAGTTGCGTTACGCAGCGCCTCGGTCATGTCCATTCCGCTGCGTACGGTCAGGTCGGTGTAGAAGATCGGTGTGCCGTGGCTCTGCCGGGTGGACTTGCCACGAAGTCGCAGTTCCAGCGGCAGGCAGGCCAGGCGGTTTCCGGAGATGGCCTGGAAGTAATGAAGGCGTGCGGCCAGGGTGCGGATGCTGTTGAAGCCGGTGGTACGGAAGACGAAGCTACCCAACAGATCCTCATCGCCAATCACCACGTTCAGCCGGCCATAGGGCTTGCAGGCTCCGCCTTTCGCCAGCGGGCAGGCATCTGGCGAAGGGCAGGGCAGCGATTGCATGCCGTCCTGGGTGACTCGCTTGCAGGTTTCGCCATTGCCGACGCAGACCGGGCGACCTGACTGGCGATCAAATAGCGTGTAGTCAGCACGAAAATTCAGCTCCGGTTCGTTGAACAGCAGGCGCACCGGGATACTGCGCAGCTTGTCGTCCTTGCTCTGACGCAGCTCATCGTTTAGTGGGTGTACCAGCCAGCCGTCGCGGCTCTGCACCTGGGAAGTGATGGTGAACTGGTCATCCTTCTCTGGCAGACGCTTGCCGTTCTTCTCGATGACCTTGCCAATGGAAATCCGCCCGAGTACCGGCGGGGTAATAGCCAGACCTTTGAGCATGGTGGTTCTCCTGAAATAAAAAAAGGCCAGCCACGCAGCGCCAACTGCGTGGACTGGCCAAGGGGAGGGAAGTGATTGAGGGAAATCAGCCGATTAGGAAGCGTCGGGCGCCGGGCTTGATGAGTGAATATTTGTCTCGCAGATGAGGCCTGTCCCTGAGCAGTCGGGCCACATCGAAGCCGATGCTGTCTTTGGCCTTTCTCCAGCTGACGCAGCCGTTAGCAAACTCGGCCCTCGTCGCTTCGCCCATCGCCTGCTGAAGCATCTGCTTGAGCTGTGCCTCACGCGTGTGCTTCTCTTCGATGGATTGACGCAGCGCCTTGAGCTCGACGAATGCAGCTGACAGTCCGGGCTGGTCCCTGAAGTCCACCGTCTGGCCATCGTCCTCTGGATACAGGCAGCGCAGCGCAGATTCAGCGGACGCTGTCCCATCTGCGGGTGGCGGCGTGTCGGTTTCGACGTATCTCCAGAACGTGCGCTCCAGCTCTATCAAGCGAGCGATCATCTCTTCGTCGCGCTCGATGCGATGGATCTCCAGGTGCTGACCGCCGAGCACAACCGCCACATCCGCAGCCTGCTTGCCGGTGACGGCGAGCTGGTGCATCACCTGCAGTTGCACATACTCGGGTACCCCTTCTTTCCAGAGGCGTGCCCCGTTTATGCCGGCAGTCTTGCATTCGAGAATTTGTACATCGTCGGCACCGATTACCTCGCGATCGATGTTTGCCAGCATCCAAGACAGGTCAGGGTCCGGATGCTGCAGCACAGCGTTGATGCGTCGAACCTTGTTGCCGGTGCGCTTGCTGTAGTGCCAGGCCACAATCGGCTCAAGGACGTTGCCCCAGTACATCGCGCTTTCTTCATCATCGGGGTCGGTTTTTGGTAATCCGGTGTCGCGTCCGGTCTTCTCCAACCACAGTTCCAGCTGCGACTTGTAGGGGTTGAGGCCAACGGATGCCGCGGCATCCGAGCTACCGATGCCTCGTTTGCGTACTTCCAGCCACTCTTCTCGGGGTAATTCCTTTGTACTGATCAGGCGAAGGGCTGACCGGGGTCTGCTGGTGCTGCGGTTCAATGAAGTCGCTTTCATGCTGTTCACCTTACGGGCATAAAAAAGCCCGATCAGCGCGAAGCTGACCGGGCGATAAGGTTGAAATGAGGGTTAAGCGGCGAGCTGTAGAGCCGCGTCCAGAGCACGTTGCTTGATCTGCGCTCCCTGGCCGAACCAGGCGGAGTCGAGGCGGTATTCGGTGCTGCGTGCCCGACGCTCGTGATCGACGTACTCGGTCACGGCATTGAGCAGGCCCCAGGCAGTGCCTTTGGCTGAGTCCAACTGACTGCCCCGGCCACGGCCTTCGTACAGTTCCTGAACCTTGCGCAGGGCGCGCTCGTTCGGCAGCTGTTCGGGTAGCTGGCCGGTAGGGCTGACCTCGCACATCACGTTCATGAAGAACCCCATGGCCTCATGCCACTGCACTTTGCGTTCGGCCAGGTGGCGCATGCGGTACATGAAGTCGTCCCATTGCGAGACGGCGATACCGAGCTGTTTCTTCACAACCGTCGGATCAAAGCGGGTGTTGTGCGGCACCTTGATCGCTCGGCTGGTGCCGTCCAGAGCGATGGTCAGGGTGTTGTTGCACACCACGCGAATGGTGGTCGGCGTTGCTGTAGTCGCCAGGGTGCCGTCGCAGGAGGTGGCCAGTAGCAGGTAGCCGTTGACCTGGTCGTTACCCTTGATGGCCGTGCCTTGCCCTGTACGTGCCAAGGCCCAGAACTTGCGGCCACCTTTGAGCACGCCCGCCGTCTCCAGCTCGTAGCCCGACACCTCGGTGAGATCGCGGTAGAACTCCAGCACCTCGCGTGGCTGAACGGTGTGATAACGCTTGGAGACCACAGACAGCGGGCCCTTGGTATCCGAGCGATAGAGCACCTTCTGTTCCGGGAAAGAATGGATGGTGCCGAGATGGCCGATGGCATCGGATTTGAAGTGGACGGGGCTTTCCTGGATTTCCCAATCCATGCCGGCTTCCCGCTGCCAGACCTCGATGGGCTGCTTCTGGGGAAGGTTATTGCCCAGCCCGTGCCACGGGGTAGCCCCGACATAGGCCATTTGTTCGATGAGATGAGCCATAGCGATAATCCTTCTCAAAAACAATGTAATAACGTTGCGATTAATTTAAGCGGAATCAACGCTCAGTTTGTGAAAAAGCAATACCGCAGTGGTGACACTCATAATTGTCGAGAACGTGAGAGTCGATTTCCTCACCTATCTTGGCTCCGGCCAAACCCCCGGCAGTTCCACCAGCCAGGCCGCCCAGAATCGCGCCGGCCAGGCTACCCAGCGTCACACCCACCGGCCCAGCGAAAGCCCCGATTAGAGCACCGCTTTTTGCACCGGCCATAGCGCCGGCTGCTCCGCTCGCTGTACCGCCAACGGCACCAACCGCACCACCGATCTTGCGACCATGATGACGAGCAACAACGCGAAGAGAACCGCAGGAAGGACAGCAAATACTCATTATTCAGACTCCTGTTCAAGAGAAAATACCCCGAGGTAGAGACGAGCTTTTTGTGCCCGGCTTCCAGTAGGTAATACAGGGCTGAAAATTTTTTGAATCCTGTAGCGTGACAGCGGCCTTGATGTTAGAGCTGTATGCTCGAATCGGTAATGGCGCATGATGTTCGTGAGATAACGTGAGCCATCCAAAAGGACATAGGCCCTTCCTGGGGCAGGCAGGGATAGCACGTGCGTGACTCTGATAAACGTTGCCAGCAGTACTACCAAGACCAATTCGCCAAATATTTGCAGTGCTCTACCCCTGGCGAAGCACTCAATGAGTGCCTGCATGATTTTTTGGATCAGCGACCAAGCGGGAAGTACAGCTCACGCAACCGTGCAGCTGGCTTGGCGTCCGCACAGTTTTGGTGGGCCTCGGAGACAGTAGCCGAGGCTGACCTAGCCAGTCTGGCATTGGCACGGGTGCTCCACCTTGATGACGTGATCGATATCGATTTGCTGAGTCATCTGGCCACGCACAACGCAGATCAGCTGCGATGGGCCGTCCGTTATTCGAAGTTGTTTACGCGCAGGGATTCGCCACTCTGGGTCCACCTGCGCAAGAGTTGCGCGGGCCTGCAATGGCAGACGTTCATAGATGTCTGTGACCGCCTGATAATGCGGCTTGAGCCATTCGATCAGGCAATCCTAGATGCCGAAAGGCGCCTCAAGTCCCTGTCGCTGCTTGAGTTGCTGTCCTATCTCAGCGTGTTAGCTTATTTCCGACTGGCAGACGCAAGGGGTGATCCTGCCGGAATGGAGTGGGTGGCCTATGAGCGAATCATCCAGCGCAAGTTGAGAACCTGTACCGAATCGGATTTCCGGCTTTCTACGGATGTGCTTGGCCGATCACTGAAACGGCATCTGTCACCCATGCTCTTTCCGCAGCGGGGCGAGGGTGCGGAATGCGCTGCCAATCTGGATGCCGTCAGCGAGATGGTTGTAGCAGTGCGTGAGCTCATCGAATGTGAACGGTCCATAGACCAGTTCTGCTTTGACAGTCAATGCGATTACCAGCTCAGTTCAGGGGGCCCGGTCATCGTCAACAGATCGAATGAGGGTGCATTGCGTTGGCAGCGCACCGAACAGAAAAGCCAGCTGTTGTGGTGCTACTGGATGCGCCGCGCGATTGAGACCTTTGCCGCTTCTGAGCTTGCCGGAAAGCTGATCGGCAGTGCCGACAACCATGAGGCTAACCAGCTCGCCTACATCAAGACCATACGCAGCCAGCTTTATCTGCAAGTGGTTTTCGGGCTTGGAGAGCGCGTAAGGTTGAACAACGGAGCTGAAGTGACGTTGTTCAACGCAATGTTGGCGAGTGAGCTGACCAGAGCGTTTTTCGAACAAGCCTACCTGCAGCCTTATCAGCGTTACTTGGATGAGTCGGGCGAGCCCATAACCGCGCTTGGGCGTTTGGCCTTTGAGGGTCTGCTACAGGGCGAGAACCGTTTTCCCATGACCTGGTCGGAGCAGCCAGAAAAAATTCAGCGGATCCGCGCATGGACGGTGAGTGATGATCACCCCGATGGGGATCCTGAAGCAGCGAAGGCGATCTTGCAGTATTGGACTAGTGATCTCCAGACACTATCCGAGCAAGTGAAGCAACCCCCGAATTTGCCAACGCCAAGGCTATCGGAGAAGCTGTTTTACAAGATAGGTCGTTACAGCTTTCAGTTCCCTTGGGTGGCTGGCCGGCAAAACTCCCTGTCGGCTGCTGTAAACAATCTCCGGCGAGTCGAGCAGCGTCGGTCAGAGCTGCGCAGCGAAACAGAACGGATTGAGCATAACCTCGCCCATTCTCTTCGGCAACGCGGGTTCCACGTCGTTGTGGGCTACGAGCCTCGACGGGTAGACGCGCAGGATGCTGGAGAGATTGATCTGTTGGCGTGCCTGGCTGGTGTAATTCTTTTGCTTGAAGTGAAGTCAGGATTTATTCGCTGCACCCCACAGGAGGTCTGGTTACACCGCACAAATACGCTACGCAAGGCTGCCAGGCAGTTAAGGCGTAAAAGTGTGGCGGTGCGGCAAGCACTGCAACATGACCTAGGCTTACGTGCGGCGTTGGGGCTTGCTGCGCCCGATCCGCTGCCCACCTTGCATAGTTGGGTAGTTGATACTTCGATCGAATTTGATGGCGAGGTGGTTGATGGCTTTCGTATCGTTTCGCGCGAAGTTATTGAAGTAGCTCTTCGTGACGAGCTTCATTACCTGAAGGCGCTAGATAAACAGGGCGCGAATGAGGTGGCCACGCTTTATCCGGAAGGGTTTAGTGCGTCGGCATTTGCACGGATAATCGAGCAAAGTGAAGTGTGGAAAAAACTATAGGTGCCTGCGTTATGCAGCGGCTTGCTTCTTCTGCTTCGGATCTATAATTGCTACTTATATCTTTGATCGGGTTCATGGATGATAAAATACCGCTACGCATTAAATGAAAATGGCCAGACCATATGTGCAGACGACATCGCCGGAAAGGTCATAAGTGAAAAGTTCACCTGTCTAGGTTGTGAAAACCCGCTGATCGCAAGGGTTAACGGAGAGAAGGTGCGTCCGCACTTTGCTCATAAAACGCAAGTGGAGTGCAGCGGCGAAACATACTTGCATAAGCTCGGTAAAGCGACGTTTGTTGATGTATACACGAGGTGTCTGGAGGCTGGCGAGCCATTTATAATTAAGCTGGCGGCTACGAAGGTATGCCGCAAATTTCACCCGGCGGTAGTAACTACTTGTGATCTGGGTTGTGTTGAGAAGGAGTATGACCTGACGGAATACTTTCACAAGGTTCAGGTTGAAAAGCGGGATGGTCAATTTGTTCCAGATGTGTTGATATCTAGCGAATCCAGGCCTTCTGAAAAAATATACATTGAAATAGCTCATACTCATTTCATGTCGGAGCGAAAAGAAAGCTCTGGAAATCGAGTAATTGAGATACCTATAGAGACAGAAGAAGATATCAATAAAATTAAAAAATCGAGCTTGTCGGCAAGCGACGCCCTGTTTATTGGTTTTAATCATGCAACAGAAGCTATCACTGACTCCGAGTGCAAATGCGCAGTCAAGAAGTGTTACGCATTTTTTGTGTACGAGAGTGGCAAAGCCAATCTGGAGTTTAACGAGCTGAGAGTGGTGCATTCAAAAGCGCGTAAATCAGATAGGCTTATCTATAGTAATTTATTTTTCTCCAATGCGGGAGCAAAGTCTCCTTTTGAAAACCAGACCGAGGGTGGACGTTTATTTATCGAACAGGTTGAGCTCGCGGCAAACCGAAATGTACCAATTAGGAACTGCTATCTCTGCCGCTATCACGCGGAAAGTTACGATGCCCTAAAGGGGCTGCCGATTTTCTGCAAGACGTTTAAAAAGGCTTGTGGATCTAACGAGGCGGCCAATTGCGAGCGGTATCGGAACGCTGGTTAGATCTTGATAAGCACAGCCTGCAGCTGCGCCACAACCTGCGATTCGCTTCCAGCAACCTGGCTGAAAACTTGACCTGTATGAAAGTACACCATTGGTGTGACCAGTTTGGCGACATATCCTTTGGCATGTCCACTGTATGGGCTGGATAAAGCCACTGGAATGGATGCCTACTCAAACAGGATGGGTTTTGTCACAGCGCAGGGGAAGGGCAATCGAGCGCCCTTCCAACGGCTTGTCGAGGCGCCAGCTCACCACCACAGGCGTCGGCGGCAGCACCAAGCAGCTTGAACGGTTGAAGATGACAATTACTGGCTGCTTAGGCAGGATGCAGGCTGATGTCTAACTGATATAAAGCTTGACGATTAACGGATTGACGCAAGACCAACATTGGATAGTCAGAGATAATGGCAGCTTTGCAGATCGTTCCGTCCCTCAACGCCCGCTCAGCGGGTGCTGTGAGCTGGGAATCCATAAGGGATGCCATGACCAATCAGCAGTCTCTGATCAATTTCGGCTTCAAGTTCGGCAGAAGCGGAGCGCATGACTCCCGCACCATGATGCTGCCGGAGTTGCGTAGCCTTTTCGCTTGTACGCGGTCCAGCGATGGCCGCCCGCAGTATCGTGAGCAAATCACGGAGCTGAACTGCCTGGACAAGCCCACCAGTTGGGCGCGCAAACTGACGGCTGAGCACCTGGTCGATCTCTACGGCCTGTCGCCCGATATTCCACTGTTTCGTGTTTTCCGCCAGTTTTGGGATGTGCGCGTAGAGGCGCAGCCATTGCTCGCGCTCCAACTCGCTGTAGCTCGAGGTCCATTGTTCCGCGTTTCTGTTCCGCCGCTGATGTTGGAGCTACAGCCTGGGCAGCGTGAACAAACTGAGGCGGAATTGGCTGCCCAAGATCCCAACCGTTTCAGTCCTGCGTCGCTCAAGTCCTATGCCCAAAACATCAACGGCAGCTGGACCCAGGCCGGATTATGCGTGGACGTAACAAGAACAGCAGGGCGCAGCCGCAGGTAACCTAGGTGAACGTCGCCTATGCCCTGTTTCAGGCTTATCTCAACGATATTAGCAGGCACCACCTGCTCTCAGTGAGTGGTGCAAGCTGCTGGACTGCCGAGTTGAACGCCTGGGCCTTGGGTACGGCGAAAAAGAAGGCGCTCGCATCAACGACCGCCACTGACCTTGGCCGAAAAAAAAACCGCAAAAAAAATAAAGTTGTAGCATTGCTGGCCGTAAACCCAGCAAAGCGTTAACCGCAGGAGGCGGCTATGAAACAGCTTTGGCAGCAACTGGAAAACCATCTAAGCACTCATAACCCCGAGCTGCTTGCCGACCTTAACCCCCCGGCCACTGACGCTCAGATTCGTGAGCTTGAAAACACTCTAGGCATGCAACTTCCGGCAGATTTTGTGGCGTGTCTGAAAATACATGATGGCCAAAAAGGGGCGGCTGACTGGTTGTTCAATGGCAGAGAATTCATGTCTTCGAAAAAGATAATGAAGCGATGGGCCATATGTAAAGATCTATTAGATGAAGGTGACTTCGAAGAAGCTGAAGCCAAAGCTCATCCGTATGTCAAGGATGTATGGTGGTCCGTTAAGTGGGTTCCTTTCACTTACAACGGCTCTGGGGATCACCTATGCGTGGATATGGAGCCTCGCTCCGGTGGAACGCAGGGGCAAATCATCGAAGTATGGCATGACTACGCCTCGCGAAACGTAATATCGGACAGTTTCAGCCAATGGTTTGCCAGCTACGTTCACGGTCTTGAAAACTAGGGAGTTGTGTCGATGTCGCTCACGGAAATGAGAGAGGCAAGGCTGAAAAAGCTGATGGATGACTGCCAGCAGCAGGTTATCTCTCAAATAATCGGGCCGTTTGGCCTATCGACTGCTATGTTCAAGGATGTCGATAAAGCCGGCGGTAATGTAACAACTGTAAATAATTTCAAAAATGGGATAGCGGCAACTGATAGCGATCAAGTTCTTTCCGAGAGATACAAGGAAACGATCAACGAGTATGACCGGAAAAGTTACCAAGTAAGTGATGCTGCTTGGAAAGAAAAACGCACCAAAAAAATTGATAAAGGGATTGACGATTATCGTGGTGTGAAGATAACCCATCAGGACGATGTGGACTTGGATCACATCGTCCCAGTCAAGGCAATAGCTACAGATGCGCGTATACATTTGGGTCTGGCCAAAGTTAATGATAGCGGGAGTGCTGATCTTAGTGCAATCAAAAAGCTTATCAATGACGAAAAAAATCTGGCCATTACGGATGGTGGGCTTAATAGCTCAAAGAAAGATCATAAGTTCGAGAAATGGTCTTCCAAAACGCGGTCTAATGGGAAGACAAATGCCGAACACTTTGAGGTAGATAAAGCCCGCGCTCAACAGCTTGTGAAGGGCGCCAATGAACACGTTGAGTCTGGTGCTAAAGCCGCTTGGGATAAACAAAAAGAGGAGTTGATTTCAACTGGTAAGAGTCAGGCGATTAAGATGGCTACTCGGCAGGCGCTGGGTGTTCTGCTTACAGAGCTGGTCAATGGTTTATTTAACGAGTTTAAAGTGCTGATTAATGCCGGCGTAGAAGCAGGCAAGACACTTTTTGAGGAAATCAGAGAGAGGCTCCAGCGGGTGATCGCCTCTGTGGTCAGAAAACTCCCTGACGCTGCCTCTCAAGCCATCCAGGGGGGTGTCAGCGGCTTTATGAGCAATCTGATCACCTTCCTTATCAACAACTTTTTGTCGACCGCCAAGCGCTTCGTCACCATCATCCGTGAGGGACTGTTGGGGTTGGTCAAAGCGTTCAAGATGATCATTTTCCCGCCTAAGGGCATGACATCGAGTGAGGCGCTGCAAGAAGGTTTGAAGGTACTGACCGCCGTTGTGGTTACCAGCGTCGGTTTCCTGTTGCAGGAAAGCGTCGCGACCTTTTTGAAAACTGTGCCATTTCTTCTGCCCATTGCTGACATTGTCTCAGGTGTTCTCGTTGGGATCATGACGGGGCTGCTGTCCGCATTTTTGGCGTATCAGCTGGATAACGTGTTCGCGCGTTACCGGTACGCCTACGACGAAAAACTCCTCGATGCTATAGCTACCGATGCCAAGCTCACCGAGAAAATGGCGGGTGACTTGGTGGAAGCTTCCGAAGCGTCGCTCTCGTCTATCGCGAAATACACTGAGTCGATAAAAAGCTACGAAAGAACTGGTGAGCTGTTGGGTGCAGCAGGGCGCGCATCACAAGCGGTGGTGACCAGCCTTGCGCAAGCTGTAGAAAGTGCTAAGACGCAAGTAGCCGAGACGAAGGGTATGATTTCCTATCTCGACGAAACCAATGCACTGTTAGATAATTTTTTTGATAAGAAGGCGACAGAATGAGTAGTTTGACGGGCAAAGAAGTCCAAATCGTCACGGCATTGTCTACAGCGGATCTGCCAGAAGCATTGATTGGTAACAGCTGTGTAAAGGAACTGGTTGGCGCAGTTGTCGGGGCACAACAACAGGCTAAGAGCGCTGGCGATAAGTTGCAGGCTGCGCGCAGCGAAAAAGATACCCAGAATGGATTTTCGAGATGGTGGAATAACACAGAAGACAAGATCAAAGATGCTCAGCTTGATTTGACTACGACAATATCCAATCTAAATCGTCATTCATCTCAGTTGCTCATTTTTAATACGGCTATTTCTAAAGTTCTGTGTGATCAGCAAGATATATTGCTTCGCCAGCAGAAAATACTCGAAGAACAGGCCGCTCAGCTTAAGCAACAAAACCTGGAAATTCTCGAGCAGCAGAAGGCGCTTGAAACCCAGCAAGGCGAGATTAGCAAGGCGAACCAAGGGCTGATGGAAGCCAAGGGTGTAACTGCCGAACAAGCGCGCAACCTGATTGGGTGTGTGCAAAGGGTCGAGGCGGCTGAGGAGCGAATTTCCGAGGTTAACCGCCAGCTTCTTGCTGCCATTGAGGAGCATCTCAACCAGGTTCGTGAAGATCTTGGTGCCTCCCAAGCTTCCGCGGTGGCAGCCCTCGAGTCACGCGGTAACGAGCTAATGCGACTGATCGAAGGACAGGGGCAGAAGCTTGCGAGCCAATTAGCGCTGCAGCAAGACCTTCAGGGTCGCTTGGCTCGCTTCGAGGAAGCGTTGCCGCAGCAGATCGAGAGTACGGTCAGCCAACTTGTTGCTCCTGTCTTGCACCGAGTGGATGTGCTTGAGCAGCGCAATGGCGAGCTGTCGCTACAGCAATCAAAATTGGCCAAGTGGCTGGTGGCTAGCTCCAGCTTAGCTGGAGTAGCACTGGCAGGATTGGCACTCGCCATGTTCCTCTTTAGGCAGAATGGGATGTTTTAAGCGCGGTACGGAAATGCCGGCAGATGAATCCTTTGTCAGGTCCGAAGCCGCGACCGCGGTACTCATGCTATTCCGCGGAATACTGGTTACGTGGCCCCGCAGGAGCGGGTCACGTAAGGTAGTTGGCGGCCGCCCGTTTTTTTGATTCGCTATTGATATCTAGGCGCAGTACATTTGCAGCACAAAAACTGCAGGACTGAGTAATGAAGCTCCCCAAGGACGAAACCCTGTCCATTCGTACCTCGAGAGATATCAAGCAACTGCTGCGAATTGCAGCGGAAAGAGAGCGGCGCTCCGTTGCTTCGATGGTTGAGGTGTTAATCCTGAAATACGCGCAGGAACAGGGTCTGCAGGCAGAAGTGCCGTCAGAGGAAGAGACGAATAAAGGGAAGGGTGTTGCCGCTGACCGAAAACTGACCCAGTAGAGGCTGTTCTGCCGACTGAAAACTGACCCAGGTGTTCAACTGCTTCTGCTCAATTTTTGAGCAG
>NZ_SLYS01000028.1:0-14043 GCF_004341115.1 Pseudomonas sp. JUb52 | reverse complement strand
CTGCTCGAACACCTGCTGGAACAAGAGCACACAGATCGCGCCATGCGCTCGGTGAGCCACCAGATGAACATGGCCAAGCTGCCGATGCACCGCGACCTGGCCGGCTTCGACTTCAGCGCCTCCAGCGCAGACGCTCGTTTGATCAGCGAACTGGCCAGTCTGGCCTTTACCGACACCGCGCAGAACGTGGTGCTGATCGGTGGGCCTGGCACCGGTAAAACCCACCTGGCCACTGCGCTGGCCGTGTCCGGCATCACCCGGCACGGCAAGCGCGTGCGCTTCTACTCCACGGTCGATCTGGTCAATCTGCTGGAGCGCGAAAAGCACGACGGCAAAGCCGGGCGGATCGCCCAAGCTCTGCTGCGCATGGATCTGGTCATCCTCGACGAACTGGGTTATCTGCCCTTCAGCCAGGCCGGCGGTGCGTTGCTGTTTCACCTGCTATCCAAGCTGTACGAACACACCAGCGTGGTGATCACCACCAACCTGAGCTTCGCCGAATGGTCGAGCGTGTTCGGCGACGCCAAGATGACCACCGCCCTGCTGGATCGGCTGACCCACCACTGCCACATCGTCGAAACCGGTAACGAGTCCTATCGCCTGCAACACAGTAGCTTGGCGGCCCAGGCCAAGATCAAATCACGGGAGCGAAAGCGTAAGGGCGGCCAGGAACCGGAGGACGATGAGCCGTTCTGATTTCATGGCGACGACGGCCTGCTACATGGCTGCGTGTGGCAGGTCTTAAACAACTGAACTGGGCTAGCGAAGGAGTGGGGGCAACAGCAGCTGCGCTGGTAGACTTATCCACAGTTGCTGGTAACAAAATCAGCAATCCGCCCTGGGTCAAATTTCAATCGGCAGGGTGGGTCAATTTTCCATCAGCGCCAACACACTAAGCAACCATCAGAAAATTTTGACTGTACGCCAAAAAATTCGCATCTACCAGCATCTAAACAGGCGTTGTTGATTATCATAAAACACTGACACTGTATTATATAATCGTGCTTTTGTGTTATTTTTTTAATATTTACTGATTACGTACTTGCTTAACCACTCAGTTGCGCTAGAATTAATAGACGCGAAATTTAAATCTCTAATTTTCCAACACTTAGTAAAACCTCGTTTGCCATCCCACTACCATTGTAGGAGCAAATCAGGAGACATAAAAAATTAGCGGTAGCGTGCCTGGCCCTCTAGATAAGTATTGGAGACTGTAATGAAGTTTGAAAAGTCACAGACAGCAATCGACCACCTGACTCCCGAGCAACACCGAATTACCCAGGAGGCGGGCACCGAAAGGCCCTTCACGGGCGAGTACAACGACAACAAGGAGCCTGGCATCTACGTCGACATAGTGTCGGGAGAGCCACTGTTCGCTTCGACGGACAAGTTCGATTCGGGTACTGGCTGGCCCAGCTTCACCAAGCCGATCGTTTCGGCAAACGTGAACGAGGTGCGGGACAGCGCACACGGCATGGTCCGGACGGAGGTCAGGTCAGTACACGCAGACAGTCATCTCGGCCATGTGTTCCCCGATGGTCCTTCCGACCGCGGCGGTCTGCGGTACTGCATCAACTCAGCGTCCCTTCGCTTCATCCCGCGCGACGAGATGGAGTCCGAGGGATACGGTGAATATCTCGATCAAGTAGAGGAGGCTTAACATGCATCAGCGCGCTGTTCTCGCAGGAGGATGTTTCTGGGGCATGCAGGATCTGATCCGCAAGCGGCCCGGCATCATCTCGACCCGTGTGGGTTACACGGGCGGCGATATTCCGAACGCCACGTATCGTAATCACGGCACGCATGCCGAGGGGATCGAGATTGTCTTCGACCCGACAGTGACGAGCTACCGGAACATCCTGGAATTCTTCTTCCAGATCCACGATCCGACGACGCTGAACCGCCAGGGCAATGATCGTGGGCTCTCCTACCGGTCGGGCATCTATTATGTCGACGAGGAGCAGAAGCGCGTCGCCGAGGATACGATCGCCGATGTGGATGCCTCGGGGCTGTGGGATGGCAAAGTGGTGACCGAGGTCCAGCCGGTCGGCGAGTTCTGGGAGGCCGAGCCCGATCACCAGGATTATCTGGAGAAGCGCCCGGGCGGCTACACCTGCCACTTCGTCCGTCCCGGCTGGGTGCTTCCGAAGCGCCAAAAGGTTGACGACGTACAGCCAGCGGCCGGGACCGCGGCGGAATAGGCTTCACTGCCGTTGCCACTGCGCCGATCCGGTCCGCAATCTTCGTGACCGCGTCGTTCAGCGACGCGGTCATCGAACCCTACTTCAGAGTGACGGCTCGTTCCAGTCAGTCGCCATCGCAACACCAGGATCGCAGATTTATGCCAGACCTCTCGTCCTTTCCGATCACGCAGCGCTGGCCGGCATCTCATCCCGATCGCCTGCAACTCTACGCAGCCCCTACGCCCAATGGCGTCAAGGTCTCGATCATGCTTGAGGAGACTGGCCTGGCGTACGAGCCCCACCTGATCGACATCTCGAACAACGAGTCGAAGGATCCGGCGTTCGTGTCGCTGAACCCGAACGGACGCATACCGGCGATCATCGATCCGGCTGGCCCTGACGGTAGACCCATCGCCTTATGGGAATCCGGTGCGATCCTCCTCTATCTGGCCGACAAGACGGGTCAGTTCATCTCCACCGAACCAGGCCAGCGTTACGAGACCCTAGCGTGGGTGTTCTTTCAGATGTCGGCCATCGGGCCGATGTTCGGTCAGCTCGGCTTCTTCCTGCGATTTGGCGGCAAGGACTATGAGGACAAGCGGCCGCAACAGCGCTTTATCGACGAATCCACGCGTCTGCTGGGGATTCTGGATCGCCGGCTGGAAGGCCGCGACTGGATCGTCGACGACTATTCGATCGCGGACATCGCGACGCTCGGCTGGGTGAATGCGCTGGTGGAATTCTACGCTGCGGGTGACATCCTTGGCCTCAGCAGCTTTTCGAACGTCCGCGCATGGCTTGGACGCGGGCTGGCTCGACCGGCCGTCCAGCGTGGCCTCCACATTCCCGCGAGGCCAGCATGAGCATCATCGCCGCCTATTATTACAACGAAGGCAAGCGAGTTCGCGAAATCGCGCTCGATGAGCACGTCAAGTTGGGCGAGAGTCGCTCGGGCTTCTGCTGGATCGCGCTTAGCGAACCCACCCCCGAGGAACTACTCGCGATCCAAAGGACATATAATCTTCATCCGTTGGCGATCGACAACGCGATGCACCCGCTGTGCCCGCCCAAGCTCGAGGTCTACAACGATGAGTTGTACGTCGTCGCGCAGACCGCCGAGCTGGTCGGCGACCGGATCAGCTACGGCAAGATGGCGATCTTCACCGGTCACAATCACCTTATCACCGTGCGGCACGGCAATGCCGGAGCGCTGGGCAAACTTCGGGAGCAACTCGAGGCATCGCCGACGCAGTTCGGCAAGGGTGTCGACTATGTGCTGCACGCGATCTTGCATCGCGTGGTCGACCAGTATCTGCCCATCTTCGAAATGATCGAGGACGACGTCCTGGCGATGGAGCGACGGTCGCTGCACGATTTCCTCGGGCCAGAAGAGGTGGCGCGAATCTTCGAACTAAGGTCCGAACTCACGCGGTTCCAGCGCACGCTCGGGGCTATGGCCGAGCTGGTGCGAAAGCTCGTTCGCGGCCACTTTCCCTGCATCAGCGCCGAAATGACACCATATTTCCACGACGTCGCGGACCATGTCCACCGCGTGCAGTCCATGGTCGACGGCCTCCTGCTTGTCCTGTCCACGGTCTTTGAGGCCAGCAGCCTTCTTGAAGCGCAAAGGACGGGGGTGATCACCCGCCAGCTGGCGGCTTGGGCGGCAATACTGGCAGTCCCGACGGCGATCGCTGGAATATACGGCATGAACTTTAAGCACATGCCGGAGCTGGACACGGCCTACGGATACTTTGTCGTGCTCGGAGTGATAGCGATATCGTGCGTTTTCCTATTTGTGCGCTTCAAGAAGGCTAAGTGGCTGTGAATACTGCCCATCGTTTTCTTCGCCGTCATCTGACGGTTACAGCGGGCCTTATACGGAAGCTTGTCCAATCCAACTCAAGATGAAGGTGCGTCCATGACATAGCAGCTGACCGACGCTCTACAAGCAGTTCAGTCCTTCATCGCCAAGGGCTAAGACCGCGAATAGCGCGTCAAGGACAGCAATCTCGTCGATCTCGAGCCAGGATCAACCATCGGTCCGTGCGGCATCTGCGTCGACGCGGCGTTTCGCCTCGGAAGCGGTGATGATGGCGATAACGCCTCCACCCTCTACGCGATCACCGATCCGGCGACCGAGCATAAGGGCCTGTTGATCGACGTGTTCGATGAAATCTGCTACCGCGACCCAGTTCAAGAGTCGGGACCTCAATGTAGAAGAAGTTGACTAACGAGCATTCGCGTCATCCGATCAAGCAAGCTGGAGACATTTATGAAAGCCATTGGTTACAAGGTTCCGGGACCCATCGCCGCGGATGCCGCGCTGGTCGACATCAATCTGCCTCGGCCTGTCGCTGCAGGATACGATATCCTGGTTGAGGTGAAGGCCGTCTCGGTCAACCCGGTCGACTACAAGGTCCGCAACAGCACGCCGCCGGCAGATGGCGATTGGAAGGTGCTGGGATGGGATGCCGCCGGGATTGTGCGCGAGGTCGGCCCCGACGTCACGCAGTTCGAGTTAGGCGACGAGGTCTATTATGCCGGATCGATCACACGGCCCGGTACCAATGCGGAGTTCCATCTCGTCGACGCCCGGATTGTCGGTCACAAACCTGCGTCGCTCTCCTGGGCGGAAGCGGCGGCGCTGCCGCTGACGACGTTGACGGCCTGGGAGGCGATGTTCGACCGCCTGGACGTGGCGAAGCCCGTACCCGGTGCGGCGGAGGCGATCCTCATCATCGGTGGCGCGGGCGGGGTTGGGTCGATCGCCGTCCAGATCGCGCGACAGCGCACGGACCTCACCGTCATCGCCACAGCCTCTCGACCGGAAACCCAAGAGTGGGTAAGAGGGCTTGGAGCTCACCACGTCATCGACCATTCTCGTCCGCTCGCGCCACAGATCGCCGAACTCGGCATCGGTGCTCCCGCTTTCGTCTTTTCGACCACACATACCGAGCAACATGTCGCCGACATCGCCGAACTGATCGCCCCACAAGGACGGTTCGGACTGATCGACGATCCCAAGGCATTCGATATCATGGTTTTCAAGCGCAAGGCGGTGTCGATCCACCACGAGCTGATGTTCACGCGGTCGATCTACGGCACGCCCGACATGAATGAGCAGGGCGAGATTCTGGATGCGATGGCAGCGCTGGTTGACGACGGCAAAATCCGCACGACGCTGACCCGGCGACTGTCGCCGATCAATGCCGCCAATCTGAAGACGGTGCATGCACTGATCGAAAGTGGCGCGGCTAAAGGCAAGATCGTCCTCGAAGGCTTCTAACGACCGCGATCGCCAAACATCTTGTCCAACCTCAAAAAGCCGAACGGGTTATGCCCCAGCGATGAGAATCCCATGACCAAATCTATTGCCACCGCCTCGATCAACCGCGAAACCGCAGTCGCCCTCATCGACGCGGCGCTCGCTGCGGCCCGTGCCATCGGCATCCCGGCTGCCGTCGCCGTCGTCGACGCCACCGGTAACCTGCGCGCGTTCGAGCGCACCGACGATGCGCCGTTCCTTACCGTCGATGTTGCCATCGACAAGGCCTGGAGTTCCGCCTCGTTTGGGTTCCCGACCCATGTCTGGAACGACTATGTGACCAACGATCCAAAAGTGGCGCCGCTAGCCTATCGCCCTCGGATGGTCGCTGTCGGCGGCGGTTATCCGATTCTGGAGGATGGGAAGTTGATCGGCGGCATAGGCATCTCCGGAGGCAACTATCAGCAGGATCAGGATGCGTGCGTCGAGGCACTCATGAAAATCGGGTTCCAGTTGCCAGCCTGACGACTGTGAGGCCATCACCGGTGGTAATGGCCAACAGATCCAACCTTTGAGAGGCCTAATGATGGAAGCGTTCGTCGTCTTTACGCGGGAAGAAACCAGCGACCCACATGCACTCGCAACCTATTCTGCAGGCGTCGGACCATCGTTCGATGGTCACGACGTTACCTTTCTCGCCGCTTATGGCGCGATCCAGCATTTGGAGGGGCCGCCCATCGAAGGGGCCGTAATCTTGCGTTTCCCGACGATGCAGGCCGCTCGCGACTGGTATGACAGTCCCGCCTACCAAACCATCGCTGCTCATCGCTTTGCCGGTTCCCGTTACCGCGCCTTTATCATTGAAGGGCGGCGGTGACATACCGACAGAAGCACTTCGGCGCTGACCACGAGGTATCGGCGTGTGAACTCGCATCTTGGGAATCTGTGGGGGGGACCAAGACAGCGGCGCTAGGGGCTCATATCGTCGATCGGATCAGAGAGTTGCTCGGCGAGAATGGGTTATCTATTGCCGAGCTGACGGAGCGGAGCCGCCCTCTCCCAACGGATTGATTCAATCGTTGACGCTCCTCCTATCCGGATCCGGGTTTTCGCACGCTGATCAACAGAGTTACAGCGCGCAACGCCTGTAGTGGGCATCAGGGGATGGGTGGCAATCAGGATGATTGCCCACCTTCCAACGATTAACCTTGCTCAAGTTGCTTCACTAGTCGCTCCGCGTCGAGATGGAAGTCCGAGAAAACAATGCTACCGCCAGCGTCGATAACCGTAAACCACGGAGTTCCTCGTGTGCGGTAGTCTTCCATGAAGGTTGGAAACGGCGAGCCGGTCGGTTGCTCGTCGTGACCGAAAACGATAGGAAGCTCATACTTGAGCTGGTTCACGCGCAACTTCTCGAAGGTATTCTCATGCGTTCCTTCGAAGACGGTCTGGATCACTGCGAACCCCACGTCTTTTGAGCTCAACGCTGCATGCAACTTTTGTAGCGTCGGAAACCCATGCAAATGGCAACCTTGGCACCAATGCTGGAAGGCAAACAAGATTTTCGGGCCGGGCCCGATATCTGACAGTTTGAACGGCGCGATACTTTCCCCATCTTTGCCAATCCATTTTTGCACCCGCAGCTCAGGCGCTTGTCGTTCGATCTCGTTCATCTGATCCTCCAACCCCGATACAGAAGCTTAGTGGATGATCGCGCGTCGCGACGGTGCGCGAACGTCCGACCTTATTTTCCCTATTTCCTGAAGCCAGAATAGATCAGATCGACATTTCGTCCTTAATATACTCAAGCTGCCGGCGAGCGCGAACTGGGCAACCATGCGCTGGTGAGCCTTGAGCTTTGCACGCTGCCCATCCGTTTGAGAGCGAACCTGCAACTTCCGCTCCGCATACCGCAGATCAGCGTACGCAGCCTTGGGGTTATCTACCCTATAGCCATTGGGTATTGGGAATCATGCTGGCCTGACGCTATGTTCGATACGCGATTTTTTACGATGATAGAGCATCTGTATCTGATTTTTAGTCGATTGGCTTATTCGGCGGATGTGCGGGCAAATGCTTTACGCAGAGTACTGAAATGAAGGCCGGCTTCGGTCTGCCGTATCGAGCAAGAGGGGTCACTATGGTCACCAGAGGTTTCACCGGTCGCGGTTCAGGCGACCAGTCCGATCGGATTCCGCCAGGTCAGCATCTGGTGGAGGATTTCCCTGTTCTGTCGGCCGGCCCTACGCCGAGGGTAGAGCCCTCCGACTGGAAATTCACAGTCAAAATTGGTCCGAAGCCCGTCAAAACGTGGAATTGGGGCGAATTCAACACTCTACCAAAGACCCAGGTGACAAAGGATATTCACTGCGTCACCTCTTGGTCCAAACTGGATACCGTTTGGGAGGGTGTACTCATTGAAGACATCCTTGCAGATGCAGAGCTTGATCGGCCTACCGATTTCGTCTTGGCGCACTGCTACGATAATTATTCGACAAACGTCCCTCTGACGGATCTGCTTTCCGGGAAAGCGATGGTCGCCCTCAGTTATGCGGGCAAGCCACTTTCCCGCGATCATGGGGGGCCGGCGCGTCTTCTAGTGCCGCACCTTTACTTCTGGAAATCCGCCAAATGGGTGAATGCGCTGCAATTCACGACGCGTGACGAGGCCGGCTTTTGGGAGCTGCACGGCTATCACATCTACGGCGATCCGTGGCGCGAACAACGATACACCCATGACTGAAAACGAAGCGCAAGTCCGTTCGTGGCAATCATGCGTGATCGACGACATCATCCAGCAAACACCGAGTATCAAGAGCTTCTTCCTTCGGTTGAGCAAGCCGTTCGCGCACACCGCAGGTCAGCACGTCGATATCCGGCTGACCGCGCCCGACGGCTACAGTGCAATGCGCAGCTACTCGATCGCGTCATCGGCAGTTTCGACCCCGATCGTCGAGATAGCTATCGAGCGCATGCCGGATGCCGAAGTTTCGCCGTTTTTTCACGACATCGCGGCGATTGGTGACGAAATCGAAGTTCGCGGTCCGCTCGGTGGCCATTTCCTTTGGCCTGAGCCTGCCATAGATCCGGTTCTGTTGATCGGGGGAGGCTCCGGCCTCGTGCCGTTGATGGCAATGATCCGGCAGCGCCGCGCATTGGCCCAAGCCGTTCCGACAGCGTTGCTCCTGTCCGCACGAACCGCCGAGGACGTTCTCTTCTCAGAAGAACTTCATTGCATCGAAATCAGCGATCCGGCGTTCGTCCTGGCGCTCGCGATTACGCGCGAGAAACCGGTTCGCGCATCGGACTTTGCGCGACGGATCGACGGCATGATGGTCCAAGAAATTCTAACCAGGCTTCAGGGAAAGCCGACGCAAGTGTTCGTCTGCGGGTCTAACGGATTCGTCAACATCGCAACCGATAGCGCGCTGCTGGCGGGCTTGGACGCCTCCATCATCAAGACGGAGCGCTACGGGGGCTAGCGGCGCGAGCTATCTCACGTCGCGCCGATCGTAGACGTGCGCCCTGGGAAGCTTTGGCGATCAACGTGAACCGTTTTGCCGAACACAGTCTTCGTACCCCCCGGCCTCTAGAACGCCTTCGCTCGCGATACCTGGCTCGACATCAAGCTCAATTTGAAAGTTCCTGCACTATCCGTCGTCCTGATATGCTCGACCAGCATGATGGGCGATTCGAGCGGGACCGCTTCCGTCCCAATCGAGGCTCGGTTACCTTAGAGCATCGGCTCGGCGCTACAGGAGGCGCGTGCGGCCTCTGCCTGGCGGTGAAAGCACTTTGGGCCATGTCGCCTGGATAGCGGCCAATCGTCAGCATCTGCTCCGATGTCGGCCAAGGTGCAGTCGCCATCTTTGAACGCCGCGAATTGGAGATCAACGCCATGACAGCGATCCGCGTGCAACTGCCGGAGATGCAATATGACAACTGATGTATTGCTGTACACCACGAATTGGTGCCCGTTCTGCCGCCGAGCGAAGGCGCTCCTCAAGGAAAAGGGCGTGCGATGGAAGGAGCTCGATATTGAGGCGGATCCGGCTCACCGGCAGGCCATGGCGGAAGCGTCGGGGCGAAGCTCCGTGCCGCAGATCTTCATCAATGGCACCCTTATCGGTGGCTCCGATGAGCTATTCGCGCTCGATGTCAGAGGCGAGCTCGACAAACTTCTCGGGCGCAACCCGCCTGCCACCTGAGGAGGTGCGGCTTGGGGCAGCCAGCCCGCGAGCCTTCGCCGGTTGATGAATACAAAAGGAGAGTCCGTTGGTCTCAGCCATCTGGAAAGACACTACTATCGCCACAAGCGACGAAACAGTCATCGTCGAGGGAAATCACTACTTCCCACCGTCAGGAGTCGACCTGAGCCTGCTTGAGATGAGCCCGCACACATCTGTCTGTCCGATCAAAGGCGCCGCGCGCTTCTTTCATGTTCGCGCGGGTGACGCGCTCAACGTGAACGCCGCTTGGACCTATCCCGCCCCCACTCCGGATGCCGAGGGTATCCGGGATTACATCGCTTTCTGGAAAGGCGTGGACGTTGCCTAGCAGACTGGACGGACGACTTCGCTGATAGCCATGCGGGCGCCGACATCTCAATTATCCTGCCCACCCCGGGCCTCGTCGGCTGCAGGAATCTGCCCGGCACCTTAGCGCGACCCGGCACTGGCGGTCTCGCACCCGCCGCGCCTCTGTTCTATCAATAAGGATGGATGACATGGAGCATTCCGAGTTCGATGCCGCTTTCGCGAAGCTTGCGGAGGGATACAGAGAAGGGACTTATGAAGGCCGGCGTTTCAGCTTGATCGTCCGGCGATCTGGGGACGGACGTCGCAACAGTCTGTTCGCCAGGGAGTTGGACGGGACTGACATTGTCAGCTTCAACCTCTTCCGCGTTACATCAGATAGGACATTGTTGAAGCCGTGCGAAATGTCCGCCGAAAAGGTCGTAGCGTTCGTGCTGGAGTTCCGACCGGACACCTGACGGGCAGAAGAAGATCCCGGCCAACCGGCGCGCCTGCGACGGCCGGCTATCTAAGGCTGCGCAAGCCTATAGCCGCAGCTCATTGCACTTCGTCTGGCGAGGAATTCAACATCGATACGTCGCCATCCGCGGGGATATCGGTACAGGCGCCCGTGTAAGCCAGATTGAGAAATCCTAAGCGATGACTAACACCAATGACGCCACCCTTCCGACACATTCTATTCTTGAGGAATGCACAGCGATGGCTGTCGTCAACGCTCTGAAGATTATTCTGAAGAACAGCTACGCGATCTACCTTAAGACAAAAAATGCCACTCGGGCGCATCCCGCCCCTACTTCAGGGACTTTCACTTGCTTCTCGCTCTGTCACTCACAGCATCGGCACGCCCATGACGCATGGTATCCAGGCCTCATAATTTTCCCATATAACCTTCTTGTCTTTTGCGCACCCAGAAAGACTCGAGGCTTTAACTGGACAGATGAGCCCTCGAGGGTAGTGTTCACCTGATTGGCTTTCTCATATCTGATGTTGATTCGCACAGTGTGCCAACCAGGTGATAGTTTCAAAAAACCTGCGCTTCAGAGCGAATTAGACGATCTTCGATAAGAGCGATCCGCCTCAAAATCCAAAACATCTAACATTGTCCTAGAGCCATATTTGTACCTAGTACTATGGCGCTCCCATTAACACATTTGATGATGCACAGAAAACTTAGCTCATGATAGCTTTCAGCTAACAGCTATTCGGAAGCCCGAAAGGATTCAACCGTTTAAGCGTGAACCGTCGATTATAAATACTTTCGTAAGTTAGCTTTAAAGGACGCTTTTAGTCCTTGTAAATACGCATTACGACTCCACAGCTACCAAATCCATACGGCGCCAGCAACCATTAAAACACCCGACACTACTAAAACAATAGTAGAGGCGCGATTGCTGCCTTTCAAAGTATGACCAACACCCACATCCATAACTAGGTGTCGAATTCCGGCTACGAGATGATAAATAAATGAAGAGTATACCAACCAGAAACTAACTTTGCCGAAAGGTGAAGAAAAAATCTCCTTGACTTCATTAAAACCCTTTTCTGACTCCAACGATTTGCTCAGCATATACAGTATCAGTCCCAGAAAAATAAAGAGCATAATTCCTGAAATCCGGTGCAGAATCGATGTAAGCGCCGTGAGAGGAAGCTGAATGGTTCGAATATCAAGATTAACCGGCCGCTTTTTATTCATTTTGACTCCAGTCAACAATTCTAGTGGGGGATTTCAGTTTTCGATCTCATTCATCATAGCAGCTGTAACTAAGGCTGGCGGCGACAATAATGGAGATATTCGGGGCTTACGTTGCATTTTGAGGTCGCAAGTGCATGTGCGTAAATTGAAGCAAATTGCAAGGTTATGCCCAATAGGTAGCTAGCTTATTAATTTAACAAAAGTGACGTGTGTCGTTCTGCAGGGCATGCTGTTCCCCCAATGTCATCAACTTTGGAAATTATCCATAAATATCATATAATTAGCGCTCAAATCAGTGCATGGGAGAAGCCCTTTTGACTACCTATACCGCATCGCTTGACACCGCCAGCCAAACCCTGGCTTGAAAATTGTACAAAAAATAACCAGCCCGCTCGATTGTCCCGCCTTCATCGCCGCCCACCGCCAGAATCCTCAAGACTTTACCCGCCGACGCCAGCTCACCTTCAAGAACCTCGTCCTGTTCCTGCTCAATCAGCCGCGCACGGCCCTGCAAACCGAACTCGATCAGTTCTATCGCGTACTCAATCAGGCGTCGACTGAGACGCAAATGGTCACTGCGCAGGCCTTCTGCAAAGCGCGCAAAAAGCTCAACCCCGAGGTATTTGAAAGTCTCAATCGCCTCCTGCAGCAACAAATTGACTGCTTCGGGCTGCGTCAGAAGTGGCGTGGGCTGAGGGTGCTCGCGGTGGATGGCTCGACCGTGCATTTACCCCTGGAGTCGACCATGGCGACCTTCTTTGGCAGTCACTCTGGCTTTCCCATGGCTCGCTTGTCCACACTCTACGAAGTCGCTGACGGTCAAACCTTGCATAGCCTGATCGTGCCCCTGACCGTCGGCGAGCGCGACTGTGCCCATCTGCACCTTGAGCACCTGCCGGCTGACAGCCTGACGCTGTTTGACCGTGGTTACCCTGGGCACTGGTTATTCGCGCTGTTCGCGCAGCAACAGCGGCACTTTCTGATGCGCCTGCCCTGTGGCTATAACGCCCAGGTCAAAGCGTTTCTACACTCTGGCCAAGTTGAAGACACACAGCTTTTCGTGGCCAACCATCCTGAAGCACGTCTGTTCTGCTCCGAGGCTGGCGTTGATCCTGCCAGCCAGATCGAGCTGAGACTGATCCGGGTCGAGTTGGCCAACGGCGAAAGCGAAGTATTGCTGACCTCGCTGCTGGATCGAGAAGCCTTTCCCGCTGAGGTGTTTGCCGAGCTTTACCACCGCCGCTGGGGCATCGAAACCGATTTCCGTCGCCTCAAACAAACCCTGACGCTGGACAACTTCAGCGGCCGCAGCGTGACCGCTGTAAAGCAGGACTTTCATGCCGCTCAACTGTTGAAGAACCTGGCGCTGTTGATGCAGCACCTGCTACAGCCGGTCATCGAACAGCGCCACAAAGGTCGCAAGCTGCGATGGAAAGTCAACTTCACCCAAGGCGTGTCACGGCTCAAAAATACCCTGGTCGAGCTGCTGGTGCGGCACTGTGCTCAGGGGCTGAGCAATGTGCTGGCCTTGATGGCTAAAAGCCTCAGTGCCGTACGCTCAGGCCGTAGCTTTGCGCGCCAACGCAAACGCGCAGCCAGCCGAGGTTGTGAGGGCTACAAACCGACGCGCTGAAGAAACACCACCGCCCAACCTCCGTGCAAAAAAGCTGGCCACAAGCGGTCGGCATAGGCTCGTCCGGAGAACGAGAAATCTCGCCTAGACAGCCGGAACAGACGATGATCACATCACCGCCAGCCCAGCTAGACCGCCTGATTGAGCGGCAGAGGCCTGGTCATCGCCCGACGGCCATGGCGGCTGGCTGCTTCGGGGGGCTTGCCTTGGGCAGGGCTGCAGCTTAGGTTGATGACATTGGCTGTTCCCCAACCCTGGAAAACCTATCCTCTTTAACACGTCAAAGTCGATTGATAGGCTTGCTGCAACAGCTATCTGCCCGGTTGAAGTCGAAGATCGATGTATCTGTAGGGTTTGGAAATAAATGCGGGCGCCCACCGCACTCACGGCTCAGTTACCATTCTTTGTGCATCGCGGCCGCGCGGCTAGTTGGTAGCTGTTCTAAGCCTAGTCAGTGCCGCCCTTCGCCCCAAGCCCCATAGTCAGATTTGAGAAATGACAGTAGGCGATGCCGCAACGCGCTTCATCGACCTATGTAAAACGACTCCTTTATCGAAATAGTGCACTCATCGCTCTCCACGGCGATCCCTTCATCGCGAATTGCACCGCCCAAGACGATCTGCACTGAAATCAATATGATCTTGCCCAGCAGCCGTGGACACGGGTTTAAGCACACATCCTGGCCTCGAAGGCCTCTGGGCTGATGTGCCCCAGCGTGCTGTGTCGCCGCT
>NZ_SLYS01000027.1:0-15091 GCF_004341115.1 Pseudomonas sp. JUb52 | reverse complement strand
GGCGTAAAGGAACGACGTTGCTTGGTCATCAGACACCTCTCTATGGCGAGCATTCTCGCCCTAAATGGGTGTCCGGAATCAGTAGACCACTACACATGTAGGACTTCATATTTCCAGCTTACGGGGCAATTCATGAGCAATCAATGAGGCAATCGGTCGCTTCGCAACCGAAGCCTAAGCCTAAGCCGACAGGCTTCAAACTACACGCGTTTGACGGAGCCGGAGTGCGTTGAACACAACCGATGCTGAGCTGAGGCTCATGGCCAGGGCAGCAATCATCGGAGACAGCAACAGTCCGAAGAACGGATAGAGCAGACCTGCGGCAATCGGGATGCTCAACCCGTTGTACATAAAGGCAAACAGAAGGTTCTGACGCATATTGCGAACCGTCGCCACCGAAAGCGTGCGCGCGCGCAGTATCCCCATCAGGTCACCTTTAACGAGCGTAACTTGGGCGCTGTTCATGGCGACGTCAGTGCCCGTGCCCATCGCTATGCCGACATCAGCCCTGGCGAGCGCCGGCGCATCATTTATTCCGTCGCCTGCCATGGCGACTACTTTACCTAGGGCTTGTAGCTTAACCACCAGCGCCTCCTTGTCTTGCGGCTTCACTTCGCCATGCACCTCATCGATCGATAGCTCACGAGCCACCGCGCGGGCAGTGGTAAGCCCGTCGCCGGTGGCCATGATGACTTGCACGCCCTCCGCTTGGAGCCGCGCTACAGCTTCCTTGGACGTCGGTTTGATTGGGTCCGATACGGCCAGCAAGCCGGCAAGTGCCCCATCAACAGCCAGGTAAACAATGCTGGTACCGCTCTCGCGCATTTTTTCTGCCTGATATTTCAACGGCTCGACGCTCACACCCGCATCTTCCATAAGCGCGGTGTTGCCTAGCTGTAGCTGCTTGCCTTCCACCAGACCACGGACTCCGATCCCTGACCCTGACTCGAAGGTCTCTGGCTTCGCCAGCTGGATACCTTCGCTTCTGGCATGGTCTACGATCGCGTGGGCTAGGGGATGCTCACTACCTTGATCCAAGCTGGCAGACAAACGGATGACTTCCTGCGAGTCAAACGGCGTGACGCCTATGGCCCGATCGAAGACAGGTCGGCCCTCGGTCAAGGTTCCTGTTTTATCGACAATCAGCGTGTCTACCTTACGGACATTTTCGATGGCGCCTGCGTCTCTGAAAAGCACTCCACTTCCAGCCGCTTTGCCTGTGGCAACCATGATCGACATAGGCGTTGCCAGGCCAAGTGCGCAAGGGCAAGCAATGATCAAAACCGCAACTGCATTGATCAGGCCGAATACCCAGCCCTGGTCAGGCCCGAACAGGCCCCATGCAAAGAATGTCAGCAAGGCGATACCGATGACCGTCAGCACGAAATAACCTGCAACCGTGTCTGCCATTCGCTGCATGGGTGCTTTGGAGCGTTGTGCATTCGCAACCATCTGGACGATTTGTGAAAGCATGGTCCCGGAGCCAACCTTAGTGGCTCGCATGACAAGCGAGCCGCTCGTGTTCATCGTCGCGCCGATAAGCGAATCGCCTGTCCGCTTCGTCACCGGAACCGGCTCGCCCGTTAGCATGGATTCATCGACGGCGCTCTCGCCCTCCAATACCTCTCCATCAACGGGTACCTTTTCACCAGGACGAACGCGCAGATGGTCGCCCTCATGAACATGTGTGAGCGGGATGTCCTCCTCTGAACCATCTTTGGCGATACGGCGAGCGGTTTTAGGTGATAAGCCAAGCAGGGACTTAATTGCCGAGGACGTCTGCGAGCGGGCCTTCAATTCCAGCAACTGGCCCAGCAGAGTCAATGAAATGATCACCGCGGCGGCTTCGTAATAAACGCCTATCCGGCCGCCTACTGTGAATGACTCTGGAAACATGCTCGGTAAGAGGGTTGCTACGACGCTGTAAATATAGGCAGCCCCCGTGCCAAGCCCGATCAAGGTCCACATGTTTGGGCTGCGATGTTTGACCGAGGCGAGACCGCGCGCGAAAAATGGCCAGCCTGCCCACAAGACAACCGGGGTCGTGAGGGCCAGTTCAACCCAGTTCTGGCTAGCCCCGTGAAACAGCGGTATCGCATGTCCCGCCATGGCCAATAGTGTCACTGCTACGGTCAGGGGCAGCGACCACCAGAATCGTTTCGAAAAGTCCTTGAGTTCAGGATTTTCCTCCTCGTCGAGTTCAGGAATCAGCGGTTCCAATGACATCCCGCAAATAGGGCAATCACCTGGCCCCATTTGGCGGATTTCAGGGTGCATTGGGCAGGTGTACTCTGTCGTTGCATCACCGGCGGGTGGTTTCTGTGCGGGTGGGGTAGATGCCCGAGAGGAGGTCCCATGAGCCTGCGGTGCAGCGAGATATCGAGCAGGGTCGGAACGAAACTTGGTCTGGCAACCCTGGCTGCAGAAGCGGTAAGTGCTTCCCTGATAATGCTCTTGATGCTCGCTATCCTCTTCCACCTTCATCCCGCAGACGGGGTCGGTGAGTGCTGCAGTACCTTTCGTTTGGTCGGGCTGGTGATGGCACTGCTGAGAGGACATACGGGGCACCTTATGGATTGGTTAGCGACGAACTTGGCCTATTGCAGGGACATTTGCGGTTTTTCAATGCTTGCAGCGTCTGACAGCCAATATATGCAAAGCGTCCTGACCAAAGGCTGAAGTAACCATTACATTTCTGTCAGGTTCTCTGGTATGTCAGGTCGTATGTATGTTGAAGCGAGCTGCTGAAAAAGTAGCTCGCGCAGATACCGCCTGCTGGCCTAACCTATGCCTCCATTGTTCGATGCTCGGCCGCTTCATTTTGATGAATACCGAACCGTGCAAAAGCCAGCGCCTCAAGATCCGTCTGTAGAGATTCGGCCTCTGCCCAGATACAGGCACTCTCGGCAGGCACCGTAAGAGCGATGCCCTCAACTATCGTCAGAACCATCGCATGCAATCTCAGCAGCTCATCGCGAATGGCGGTGGTTCCGCCCATTTCTAGCGAGCAGGCGTCCAATCGATCAACCAGCCGGAGCAGTTGAGAGGTGTCGAAGCCGTCGCGCAAGTTTTCCAACGCCACTGCATCGACTTCGCCGTACGGTGTAACGCGAAAGGATGCGGGAGGAACATTGATCATGTGGTTTTCTCGGTATCTAGCTGGCGAGGGGTGATCACCCGCAGCGAGCCGGCAGCTTGTTGGAACACCAAGTCCTTGATCCAAGGCTCCGGTGGCCGGTTGAGCTTGAGGTTGAATTCGCCGAAGCGCTTGACGTTGCTGGTCAGGTAAGGGCTGAGGAAAGACACGTCCTCGTCGGTGAACTGCCAACCCTCTCGGGCCAATTTCTTCAAGATGCGCATCATATCCACGGTGTTCTGCAGGATCACCGATGAGGCCACCATGTCGTTGTAGCGCAGACGTTTTTGCTGTTCGTCCGGATCGTTTTCGGCAATCACGTCGCCACCGAACGAAAGCCACTTCGAGAAACCGTTGTAGGACTCGATCTTGTTGGTGTTCGCGGTGACTTCCTGGCGCAACTCGCGGCTGCCGATCCAGTTGAGCAGGAAGATCGTGCGGATCACGCTGCCCAGCGCCTGTGCCGCATGGTAGAGCTTGTTTCGCCGGCTGTAGGAGCCGAGTTTTCGCAGCAGCATAGGCGAGGAGATTTTGCCGACTTGGATGGACAGCGCGACCTGCATCAGATCTTGCCAGTGGGTTTCGATCAAGTGCCAGTCGGCAGTGTCGGTGAACAGGCGGTTGATATGCTTGTACGACGCGCCGCGATCCGGCCGGCACATCACCAGGTCACGCCAGTTGCGGATACGCGGCATCAGGTTGATGCCCAGCAGATGGGTGAAGGCAAAAACTGTCGCCGATTGCCCCTGCGTATCTGAATACACAGTGTCTGCCTCAACACTGAGATCAGCCTTTAGCAGCCCCTCAATTACGTAAATCGCCTCCCAGATGCCAGGTGGGATGAAGTGCTGGAACACAGCGATGTAGTTGTTGGCCACGTGCCGATAGGCCACGGCACCCATCTTGCGGTAGCGGAAGTGGTAGCCGGCCAGCAGGTTGTCATCATAGAAGTCGAACTGCGTGCCGTCCGCTGCCACCGCCTTGCCATCGCCCCAGAGCTTAGGCAGATCAAGTTGCAGATAGAGTTCCACCAGCTCGCGGTTAGCCTTGTCCAGCTTCTCCAACGATAGGTGGCGGCGATTCGTATAGGACAGCATGTGTGGCGTGACATTACCGGCCAGATGCCGCGCGGCCTGGTTGGGGCCGAGATTGCAGCCCATTGCGAAGATGGTCATCAGATAGCGCTCGGCAGGCTCTTTGAGCTTCGGCTCGTTACCGGACATGGGACCGAAATGCCGCGTGAACTGAATCCAGTGCTCGATGCTGGCCATGATGTCGAGCACGTGCCTGGCCGGCATGCGCTGCATAAGCGCCGTCTGTAGTGAGATGGCCGAAGGTGGGATGTCCCGCGCCGTTACTCGGCGCAACACCGGTTCTCCGGCTTCGTTAATTGATACGTCCCCTCGGCAAGATGGGAATTTGTCGTCCAGTTGTTGCGCGGTTTCCTCCAGCTGGGTCTTGAGGGAGCCAACAAACTCCTTCGCCGTGCCTGGCAGCCCGACCTTTTCGCAGTAGGCCGGTAGTCGCTGCAGGCATTCTTCCCAGGGCAGCAACTGCTTGCGGTAGTCGGCGAAGGATTCCGACCCCTGTACACACATGTCACCCGATCGCAGCTCGCTGGCCAGGTAGGAGAATACGCAAACTTCCAAATAGCGCCGGTTGGTCGGTGGCCCCTCACTGGCAGGACGACGAACGACCTTGACCCAGCGCTCCGACGCAAACGACAAGTCGATGTGCTCGTCGATCCATTAGCGGCGTAGATTCTCGCTGTCCTGGATCAGTTGAAGATTCTGAACCAGCGATCGATCCTGAGTCGTGGGCTCCAGTTGGAGAAGGTGGCTGAGACGGAACAATAACGAGCGATGGGACTTGAAGTGCTTCCAGATCAGCGGCAGATAGTTATTACCGCCGGTAGCCTGTACTTCGGCGCAAGTCTCACGCAACCGATCCAAATTGCCACCGGGGGAGAGGTATTCCCGAATCAGACTGCCAGCCTCCTGGTCATCCGGTTCTTGAACCAGAATCTGCACCACGCCATCCAGGGTCGCCGCCAACTGCTCCAGCTTCTGGCGTTGCCGCGCCTGGATTCGCTCCAACTCCTCCTTGGCGCGTTTATGGATCGTCGAAATCCGTCGGATGAACATCTCGGCCAGGTGATCCCGGGTCCGCACGCGCATGCGGTAGATCAAGGCCAGCATCAGCGTGTAGCGTTTCGGCAGTGAGCAGTCCTTCAGCTCGGCTACATCCGACGCCGCGGCTTGGGCAGCGAAGTGGCGGATCTTGGTGTCGACTATTCCTCCAAAAATGGCATCCAGATCCCCGAGGCTCTCGAGCCAAGCCAGATGATCGATCAGCACCTCCAAGTGCTTGCGAGATGGCTTCTTGGGCGCCTGCTTCAGCGCATTGAAGTCGCTCTGGCGTCGGCCGAAATCAGTGTCGAGCAGATCCTTTAACTTGTGGATCACCTCGACTGGCGTTCTGGTTACTACGAGGTTGAATATTGCCTCTTGGGATTCGGCATGAATTCGCTCAGCGAGATCATTCAGGGTCGAGTACGCAGGGAGCTCATAATCCTGGCTGATCAGTTCTTCGATTACGGAGTTGATGATGTCGGCGCGTTGGTCAAGCACAAACGACATTGCTTTGGCATGCCGCTCGGCGAGCTCCATGGCATCAGAGCCGTAGAATGCCGTCACACCGAGGCGAGCTCGGATCGCGTTCATGTGGCGATATTGTTGGAACCACTTGTATTCCGCGAGTTTCACCTTGCTACGCTGACCCAACTCTCCGCGAATGAAGTCCACCAGTTGAATAGGTACGTCGGTGATATCAGGAAAATATCGGAGCACCTGAAAGGTTTTTAGGAGAACGGCGAGATTGAGGTGAAAGGGGGCCTTGGACTTGCTTCGTACCCACTTAATCTCATCATCTGAGAACGAAAAATCACGCTGCAGCTCAGCTTTTGAATACGCCTTTGGCAGAGTGGGATACGCCGTACGCTCTAATGAAGCCATAGGAACTCCTTTTCTGAGGAGTCAGAAAAGATAGTCCACGATCAGAGGCTGTGCGGTCGACTTGGTAAATTCTCTTGGCATCAACACGTTACGTGCGAAGTGAGTGAATTTTCCTTATATCTCGGCATGACCCCGTCATGTGATCGTCCGCTGGTTGGGGTAGTTGTGTACCTCAACAGAACGTATCCGACGCGGCGGAAATGCAACCCCATCCACGGCGCTAGTCCCCCAAGCGAGCGCCTGGCTCGCCCAGGGCCACATAGGCGAAGCCGCCGAGTCGATAGGTCGAGGGCGTAAGGAACCCAGGTCGATCGCTGTCCTGCGGCCGCTGGCCACCGGTGGACAGGTAGAGATTGCGCTCTGCCCAGACCTCAGCGCGCGCCTTCATATCGCCGCGCTGCCGGCCGCCCGCGCCACGGTCGAAGTTGCGCAGGGCCGAGACCTTCGGCTAGCACGAACACCCGCAGGTGGGCCTTGATGATGGCATCCCATGCTGGCCGCGCTCACCGAACCAGAGCGTGCAGCGTGGATGTGGCGCCACGGCCTGGTGCTTGATCCTCACCTGGTCGTCTGCCAGGTTCGCGATGGTGCGCAGATCCTGGTGCTCGGGCGTCTACTCGATCGGCATTCCCTGGTGCTGCGCCCTACTCTCAGCCTCCGCCTGCAGCTGCTCACGCACGGTGGCCACCGGTACCCGCTGTTTGCTGGTGGTGTGGCCAGGCCAGGTGAGCGAAATCCGTTCTGGCGCTCCATCGAAGTCGAGGATGGTGTGCAGCGACGGCGCCCAAGGCGCTCTCGCGTGATTCGAGCTCGTCGATGATGCGCCGCTCGGGTGCCTTGACGCTCAACACGTCTTGCCGCGTGCTCCCCTGCAGGCGGAAGTAGCCCGGCTGGCGCATGACGGTGTCGGCGGCATAGCCATCAGACACACATAGCCAGGCGTACCGCTGCTTCAGCTGCTTTGTTCGATCGTCAGCTGGACGGTGTGGTCGATGGGCAGCCAGGTCCTCAGGGAGGATACGCTTCGCTAGCGGAGCGCTCGAGGGTCATGCGGCGCCTCCGGAAACGTTCGGATCTTCGATGGAAGCCTGTCTGCAGCAGAGCTATTCGCTGTCGCTGGTGTGTGGAAGCCGCATAAGGATGCTGGTGTGCTGACAAATCAAGAGATCAAATGGGCCGCGCTGCTCGTAGTGGTCGTGAGCGTTGCGAGGGCGCAGTTGCGAAAGCGGTGGCCTGAACAGGTGCGACGATGGGAGCACCTGGTCGATCTGTCGATCTTGGTGACGGTGATCTTTCTGATGATGGCAGCCCTTACTAATCTCGGCAGGGAGCCGGGCCGACCGATGCCCGCAGGGCCGACCAGGATTGCCTCCGTGGCGCTGACAGATATCTCGCTCCAGCGCCACAGCTGAGCGCAGGCGCTAGGCCGGTGACTCGTAGGTGATGCCGCCGAGCCGATACGTCAAAGGCGTCTTGAGCGGTACCCGATTACCCTCCGCCACTTCCATCCGCTGGCCACCGGTGGGCAGGTAGAGGTTGCGTTCTGCCTAGACGTCAGCGCGCTTTCACATCGCCGCGCCGCCGGCCGCGGGCCGCACGATCGAAGTCGCGCAGCGCCGAGACCTTCGGCTCGGCCTCGCCGGCGAGCACGAACACCGGCAGGTTGGCTTTGATTATGGCGTCCCACTTCTCGCCGCGCTCACCAAACCAGAGCGTGCAGCGCGGATGGGCGCCACGACCTTGTGCTTGATCAGCACCTAGTCGTCCGCGAGGTTCGCGATCGTGCGCAGATCTTGGCACTCGGGGGTTTGCTTGAGCGGTATCTGCCGTTCGAGCGGGTAGTGCAGAGAAGAACCGGCGCTTATAGCGAACGCTAATGCCCTGCTTCGGAGCCCACTTTCAACAGCGTGTTGAACGCACTAGCGCCAGCCGTTCACGGATATAGGCGTCGTTGCCTATCGCCTGGGCATCGAAGGGGATAGCAACGGCGCGCGCGTCTGAGCGCGAATACAGGCGGGCAAAAATCGAACCATCTGGGCAGGTAGGGCTGACTAGAACGGTCCATCCTTCCAGTTCACGACTCAAACGCTGCATCAATATTTGTGTGGGCATGGCAGCGAATTTGGATATATTCATAATTTTTACCCTGAGTATTGGGCGATGACTCGGATGAGTACTTGGCGGCTCTTTGCCTGCTATTCATAAGGCGGGCTCGATTCGGCTTGACGTTCTAGACGCTCCAACACGCGTAGAAGTAGCGATAACGGGCTCCGACAGCAACACCTTTCGGCCTCTGCCAAAAGCGGTAGAGGCTGCGCCACGTCTAGTTTATTTAATTTTTCGAGAATGGAATCAAGCGAACGGGATCTGGGCCGATAAGGAACGCTCATATGGGGCTGTGTCTGACCATGCTTGCTTCCGGCTGCGGCCAACGTAAGTCCACGCACGACGTCTTCCTCCCAGGTGCTTTGACGACTATCTGTCATTACCCCAGAAATTTCTTTTGCTCGTGCAGGATGCGGCAATGGGCAGCTAATGCATTTCGGTCGCCAGTCTCATTGCATCTTCCTCAACCCTTTTAATTGTTTCTGCTGTCAGCGCTTCAAGCTGAAATAGAATGTTCTGAAGTTCGGATTGGCCATATCCACATTGCGCAGTTGATCGCTTCTCAACGTAAGCAATCTGTGGATCTGCAGCATGAAATTTCGATCGGGATTTTCAGGTATAGCGAAAAGGCTACTCATCGTCGTCTCCACGGATGTTACCATCACGACAACCGATATCGCCCAAAATGTTTGTTTCTTAAGGCAATTCGTCGCCGACGGCATGCCTTGTGGCGATGTTTTTATTCCTTGACTATACAGTGCTGTTTATGCGGCTAATCCCTTTATTCGCGTTGACGACGGTTCATTTAAAGAACTTGTAAAATGCTTGTAAAATGCTTGTGAAAAACTTGTGAAAAGCACCTTCGATGTGGCTTCGAACTACGATTGGCGACAGCGATTATATAAAATAATGTTACAGCACCGTTCAGTCTGAGTGACATTCGTCGGGATCACGGCTCAGGCCTGACTATCTCACTAGTACCTCCGGTCTTTCGTCGTCGGCACAGGTGAATCGGAATCTTGGGCGACCGAACCTGCTGGCGCAGATAGGCGCCTATTGCTCAGCTGATCTACAATGGTCGTCACGCGCAGTTGCCTTTCTGCCCATCAACAGATTGGGACTGTCGCAGAGGTTCTGAGACAGGGCTATATCGACCTTTGATAGGTGGCGCCGGCGAGCCTATAAGTCGATGGCGTCTTAAGCGGCGCCCGGTTGCCCTCCGCTGCCGCTGGCCGCTGCCCATCAGTTGGCAGGTAGAGGTTACGCTCTGCCCATACCTCTGCCCGAGCCTTCACATCGCCGCGCTGCAGGCCGCGTGCGGCGCGATCAAAGTCGCGCAGCGCCGAGACCTTTGGCTCGTTCTCGCCGGCGAGCACGAACACCGGCAGGTTGGCCTTGATGATGGCGTCCCACTTTTTGCCGCGCTCACCGAACAAGAGCATGCAGCGCGGGTGCGGGGCGACGACCTTGTGCTTGATCAGCACCTGGTCGTCTGCCAGGTTCGCAATCGTGCGCAGATCCTGGTACTCGGGTGTTTGCTCGAGCGGTATCCCTTCCTGCCTCTCCCTATTCTCGGCCTCCGCTCGCACCTGCTCGCGCACAGTCGCCACCGGTATCCGCTGATTGCTGGTGGTGTGGCCAGCCCAGCCTAGGTGAAGGAGATCCGGCGTGACGCACCGTCGCAGCCTTGGACAGTGCAATACATCCCTTCGGTATGACATCGGTGCCGGACCACGCCCTACCCAATTCTTCCCTTCGCCCAACGGCGATACTCTGCTGGGTTCATTCCGGTAATTTGCGTGAATGCGCGGCGGAAAGATGTGTCCTCGTTATAGCCACATTCAAGTGCCACCTGCTTGATACTCGCGCTCGGTGCCTGGAGCAGCACACAGGCGGTTTCTATCCTTACCCGCGTGATCAATTCTTTAGGTGACTCATTCGTCAAATGCTTGAGGCGTCTGTGCAACGTACGGTCGCTGACGTGCAGCGCCTTAGCCAGTTCCAAGGCAGTTAGCCCACCGGGGCTGCGGCGGATAAGCTGCTCTGCTTCGAGCAGGAATGGATCGCTTCCATTGATGAACCCTCTGGGGGCGTAGATCGATTGGGGCAAGGGCAGGCTGTCCGCCACGGATATATCTGCGGCCAGCCTTGCTATCTCAACGCCAGCGGAATTCCTGATTATTTGTAGCGCCAAGTCGATCCAGGAAAGCGGGCCTCCTGTCGTAATCACCTGGTCGTGCGATTCCATCGCGGACCCCCACACAGGTAAAGCCCTAGGAAACCGCCGTTTGAAAACGTGGTGGAGCCACCATGTTGTGGTGCATCGGCGTCTATCAAGGAGGCCAGCTTCGCCGAGTACGAACGTACCGGCACAGGCCCCACCAACCCACGCCCCCTTTTGGTGACAGGCGCTAATCCAATCCGAGGCTTGCATGACCGACTTAGTCAATGGCGGCGCGCGATCGGCGGCCAATGCCATGCCCGTGACGAGTACGGCATCGCATACCTCCACGTCGCGGAACGAAGCATCGACCGAGATCAAGCGGCCCTGGGGATCACGCAACGAGTTGCCGTCAGCACTAACAACGACCGTTTCAAACTCCGGCCGAGCAGCGTGCCCCGGGCTCTGGGGTAACTCCAAAGGCGGCGATCGCAAAGTCTGATTGGTCATCCAGAACAGATCTGACAATCCGGCGATAGCGGACAGGAGGCTGCCTTCAAGGGCAACGATAGCAATACGCACAGTCTCAGTCCTTCTCTTTGGAAATGGCGAATTTTCCATGAACTATGGCTGGTTTGGCATCTCACGTCTTGTTTTACGGCTACCTAGACTAGCTCCACAACTCACCTGAGTAGCCAAACATGAAGCTGTCTCCTGACCTTTTGCTCCTAGGCCAAGCACCTCGTCTTGCCTGGGCCTGGCTGATACGGATAGGAGCCTTGCTTGGCCTATCCACTGGATTGGCCAGCTCGCCCGCATCGGCTGATGCGCCTGCCCAGAGAATCGAGAATATCGTTTTGGTGCATGGCGCCTTCGTTGATGGGTCGAGCTGGTCTCCCGTGCTGGAGCAGCTGATCGAGATGGGCTACCACGTCACCGCCGTTCAGAATCCGCTTACCTCACTGAGCGATGATGTGTCGGCCACCGAGCGAGTGTTGCAAAGACAAAAAGGGGATGTCCTGCTGGTAGGTCACTCATGGGCAGGAACGGTGATCACTCAAGCAGGTAATGCTACGAACGTTAAAGGTCTCGTCTATGTGTCCGCGCTCGCCCCTGATAGCGGCGAGTCAACAATTGATCTCCTCAATCATCTGAATGCGCCCGCAATGGCGCTCGCTCCCGACCGTGAAGGTCTGCTGTGGTTAGACAGTCCGACCCTTTTCCACTCCGTCATGGCGGCCGACTTGCCCATCGCTGCAGCCCGTTCCTTGGCGGCTCGCCAACAACCCATAGCGGCGAACAGCTTTAGCACCCCTATTGAGCACGCTGCCTGGCGCGACAAACCAAGTTGGTACCTGCAGACGCTCAACGACCAGGCGCTAGCTCCATGGGTACAGCAGGCCATTGCGCAACGCCTAGGCGCCACCCTCCATTCGGTACCTTCCAGCCACTTGTCGCTGCTATCTCAACCGGAGGTCGTCGCTCGCCTGATCGATGAGGCCGCTAGGGGAGTGCCCCATGACAAAGATCATCGCCCCGCTAAGACCATGCCTATCCCCCAACCCTGAGGATATCAACATGAAATTGCTTCACATCGACTCCAGCATCATGGGCAACGCTTCTGTTACACGTGAACTCAGCGCAGCCGTTGTGGCGGCTATCCAAGCTGATCGACCAGATGTCCGAGTAACGTACCGAGATCTGGCGACGGAAGAGATAAGCCATCTGAGCGGTCCTATTGCTGCAGGATTTCGCCAGCCTTCGCAGGCTGATGTTGCGCCGGAAGCCTTAGCGCAACATCAGCTATCCGAAGCACTGGTAACGGAGTTTCTGGCCAGCGACGTGCTGGTCATAGGCGCCCCTATGTATAACTTCAGCGTGCCGACCCAACTGAAAGCCTGGCTAGATAGGATTGCGCAGGTAAATCGTACTTTTAAATATACCGATAGAGGTCCGATTGGACTCACTCGTGACAAGTATATCGTCGTGGTATCTGCACGAGGAGGCTTCTATGCCGACGGCTCGTTCCAGGACATGGACTTTCAAGAGCGTTACCTTCGAGCATTCTTCGCCTTTCTAGGCGTAAAGGACGTCGAGTTTGTCCGTGCTGAAGGTACATCGCGAGGAGACGCAGTCCGTCAAGCCGGGATCGAATCGGCGTCTTCATCAATCCGCGCCATCGTGGCCAGTCTTCCGGCCAATTGAACGCAGATATCGTAGCGAGGATTCAACCATGATTTACGCTATCAACTTGACCTACACTAGCACCTCGGAAGCCATTAACGCCTGCCTTGACGCACACAAGGAGTGGTTGATTCACCATCTGAGCGCCGAGCGGATACTCTTCGCAGGTCCTCTTGAGGACAAGGCCGGCGGTTTCATCCTCGCTTTTGGGTCTTCGTTGTCAGAGATCGAGCAGATGCTCGCGGCTGACCCCTTCGTTGCTCATGGACTTGTTAGGACTGATATCCTCGCGACCCAACCTGCCCTTCGTGCCGCGAACTTTTCAGGTGTGTGGGCAGCCGCTGCAAAGCCTATCTCGCCTGGCTCGGCATAAGCCCCGGCTGTTTTTTCCTACATATCACTGGGCGACTGATGCGTTGTGATTGCTAACCTAGCGCGTCGAGTTGCCTCTATCTCGTCCGAGATATCGAGGCTGGTAGGGTGCCGCTATTCCGCCACGAGGACTCAACTTACGTTACGTCGGTGATTCGTAGGTAATACCACCTAGTCGATACGTCGAGGGCGTAAGGAGCGGATTTCGGTCGCCCTGCTGCGACCGCTGGTTACCCGTAGGCAGGTAGAGGTTGCGCTCTGCCCAGACCTCAGCGCGCGCCTTCACATCGCCGCGCTGGCGGCCTCGGGCTGCACGATCGAAGTCGCGCAGCGCCGAGACCTTCGGCTCGGCCTCGCCGGCGAGCACGAACACCGGCAGATTGGCCTTGATGATGGCGTCCCACTTCTCGCCGCGCTCGCCGAACCAGAGCGTGCAGCGCGGGTGCGGGGCGACGACCTTGTGCTTGATCAGCACCTGGTCGTCAGCGAGGTTCGCGATCGTGCGCAGATCCTGGTGCTCGGGCGTTTGCTCGAGCGGTATCCCCTGCTGCTGCGCCCTACTCTCGGCCTCCGCCTGCAGCTGCTCGCGCACGGTGGCCACCGGTATCCGCTGGTTGCTGGTGGTGTGGCCAGCCCAGGTGAACGAGATCCTCCGCGGCGCGCCATCGAAGGCGTGGATGGTGCGCTGCAGCTGCTTGGTGGTGACGTCGGCGCCCAGGGCGCGCCGCAAGAGCCGCGGCCGCATCTCGGGGGTGTAGCCCAGGGCGAGCCGGAGCGCCTCGATCTCGTCGGTGACCACCTGCTTACTCGCATTGATGGCCAACACCTGCGGCAGCACGCTCGCCTGCAGACGAAAGTAGCCCGGTAGGCGCATGACGGTACCGGCGGCTTGGCCAACGTCGCGCTGGTGGCTGGCCAAGGCCGCGGTGGCCAGCGCGATCGCCGCCTGGCCGTCGACCTCCTGGACCTCGAGGACGTCCGGCGTCTTCTGCTCGTTCAGCAGCGGTACCTGCCATACGCGGCCGCCGACCACCAACCCTGGCCAGGTCGAATTGAAGCTGGCCAGCTGCTCGACGAGCACTTGGTGCGCACGCTGGATCCCTTCGTACATGGCGGTGCCCTCCTCACGGGCGACGTTTCCAACCACAGAAATATACCACCCCTGTACAACGCAAGCCCCTATCCAACCTCTCCCCCTTCCACCCCAGACCGCTCTGCCCCCTTTCCTTCCTTCTCTCCTTCTCTTTTTTCCTTCCCTTTCCCTTCTGTCGCGCGCGGGGCGCGGGCGGATAGAGAGGGGAGCTCGGGTGGAGGGGGTGCAGGGGGGATTGGAGTAAGGGGCACGTGCAGGGGTGGTATATTTTCGGAAGCGAATCCGGTGCTTAGCTGTAGCTGCGCTGGTTACCTTAGAGAGGTACTGCCAACGAATAACGGGCGCGCTTCCTGTAGATTCACAAGAAAGGACTATCAGCTGTTACCGCTCCTATCACCCTCTTCATCCAGTGAGATATCTATAGATATCGCTTCACGAGCTTCAGGTCCCTCGCCAACTGGACCCGCATGAAAGCCAGCAGCTTTTTAGCCGACTCCGCGAGTGGTTTCCCTGGACGAAATAGGAGAAGGCTTCGCGTTCGAATATCGAGATCGAACGCCTTGACCACTACCCCGCGATCAATAAAATCCACCGCAGCCAAAGGTTTGATGAAGGCGATACCAATACCCTGCGAAACCGTACTGCAGATCGTGTGTGCATCGGCCGTCTCGACACGGACGTTGAGCGAAACGTTTTCCAGGTCGAGTGCCACTTCTAAGCAACGCCGGCCACTGTCCTCCGGATTGAGGGCGATAAAGTCGTAGCCACTCAGGTCCTTGGCACAAATCGAAGACTTGTCAATCAGCGGGTGCCCCTTAGGCAAAGCGATCACACCAGGTTCATTGATGAGTTCGGAATGTTCGAGCCTAACCACAGGCATTTCATCCGCCATCACCCCGAAGTCGCAAAGACCGGCGGATACCTCTTGATGGGGTGCCCGCAGAATTAGGAAAAAATCGTACGCTAAGGTTTTCCGGGCATCCGTAGGGGCCGAAACTTCCCGTCTTCCAGCCTGCGGCTCAGCC
>NZ_SLYS01000026.1:0-17181 GCF_004341115.1 Pseudomonas sp. JUb52 | reverse complement strand
GAGGGCGCAACCCGATTCTGGTATCTACCGGAAATCGAGCCACGAGCCTTTGCAGAAAGTGGTTCTGCTTTCCTGAAGAAACACCATAAAGAAAAAGCGCGAGCCCTAGAATGGGACTCGCGCTTGATTCTTGCCTTCCTGCCTGCCATCTTCCATTGATGAATCACACCCTGCGATTTCCTTGGCCGGCCATCCTTGCCGGCATGAGCCACTCCGTAGCCCACATCAAAAGGTTAAGCGCTTGGCTTGCAGCCTGTGAGTAGTAAGTCGCTAGCCTATTTGTAGGATATTGGTTACAGAATCGATTCATCTAAGTCGGATATTTTTTTATGGCGAATGGCCACGATTGTATGCGTACAACGTAGCAAGGCCGAAAGCCCGATTTGCAATGTACAAACCTGATTCAGAGCCGAATCCGCTCCACCTCATCGAGACTGATCTCATCCCGACGCCGGTCATACAGTTGTGTCGTCCGAGTCGAAGCATGGTTGGCCATCGCCGCTGCATTTTCTAAGGTACCCCCATTCTTCAGGTACGCGGTGATCCCGGTGGCGCGAAACGTGTGATTGCCGATCTGGGTCTCGATGCCTGCTGCCAAGGCCCGCCGGCGTACCATCGCGTGTGCGTTCGCCTGGGGCAGGGCTTTATCGCTTAGTTGCCTGGTACCGCGTCTAATGGTGCGAAACAGCGGCCCTTTCGGGTCGTCGTGGATCCCGGTCTCGGCCAGGTAATCGTGCAGACACTCCTCCAGGATGTGATGACAAGGCATCACGTGCTGCTTGCCACCTTTCTCCCGCAACCGTACCCAGAGCCGTCGGTGCTGCGTGTAAACGTCTTCGACTTTCATCCCGAGCGCGGCACCGACACGGGCGAACGAAAACACCATCAGCGCAATCAAGGCGCGGTCGCGCAGGCCTGCGTGCGTGCTGGCCTCGATGCTGTCGAGCAGCTGCCGTGCCTCGGTAGGATCCAGCACGGGGGTCTTGCCAGTGCGAGCCGTGTGGCTTGGGCCACGCACCGAAGCGGTGGGGTTGCTGGGCAGGATCTGGCCGATGACCAGCGAGTCGAACAGGTGGCGAAGCGCCGCTAGGCGCTGCTTCACACTCGGGGCGGCATACCGCTGGGTTTGTAGCTCGATCCAGGTCGCCACATGCAGCGGCTGCACGGCCGTCACGGACGGCACCCCGGCCGCCTGGCACCAGGCCAAGAAGTCATGCGCGGCGCGGGCATAAGCGCGCCTTGTGTTGGCATTGCGGATGGTGGCGGTAAAGAACTCTAAGAAGCGGAGCTCGGCGCGCGGGCCGGCTTGTTCGATCAAGGCCGACAGCGCGGGCAGAGGGGAGGCCGGGAGCGGAAAGGTCATGGGCGGGCTTTTCTATATGTGATAAAGGACATTATCACATATAGAAATCGACAATGATGGCTTTATGGAACATTACGATCACTGACGCCACGGGAGCGGCTCGCTATCATGGCGTCCTCTATTCCAGACGGTTCATTTTGACGGATCGTGCGTTGCATAAATTTCAGGAAGTCCCTATGACGGATCAAAAGATAACTGACCATGTGCCGATCCTGGCGGAGCAGGCACTCATCCAGGCCCGTGCTCGTTTTGGAACAATTGACACCACGGCAGAAGGCGAGCCTGAACCGATGAAAAAGAAGCCGGGGCGCAAAGCAGCCGTCAGCAGCACAAGCAGTACCCTGCAGGATCTGGAAAAGACCTTGTGGGCCACTGCCGACAAGCTGCGCGCCAATATGGACGCCGCCGAATACAAGCACATTGTGCTCGGGCTGATCTTCCTCAAGTACATTTCCGACAGCTTCTCCGGACGTCGTGCCGAACTGAAGCGTCGTTTTGCCGATGCCGCTGATGACTACTACCTAGGTAGCGACGATCCTGAGCTCTTGACCCAAGAGCTTGAAGAGCGCGACTACTACAAAGAAGTGAACGTGTTCTGGGTTCCGGAAGTGGCGCGCTGGGAATCCATCCGGGCCAACGCCAAGCAGGTGGACATTGGCAAACGCATCGACGAGGCCCTGGCCGCGATTGAAGCGGAAAACCCGTCGCTGAAAAATATCCTCGATAAACGCTATGCCCGGGCTCAATTGCCGGATGGCAAGCTAGGCGAACTGGTGGATATGATTTCCATCATCGGCTTCGGCGGCGATGCTCACCAGGCCCGCGACCTGCTCGGCCAGGTTTATGAATACTTCCTTGGTCAATTCGCCAGCGCTGAAGGCAAGCGTGGTGGCCAGTTCTACACTCCTGCTAGCATCGTTAAAACTCTAGTCGCAGTGCTCAACCCGCACCATGGCAAGGTCTACGACCCGTGCTGCGGCTCCGGCGGCATGTTTGTGCAGTCGGAAAAATTCATCGAGGCCCACGGCGGCAAGCTCGGCGACGTATCGATCTATGGCCAGGAGTCCAACCCGACCACCTGGCGCTTGGCGGCGATGAACCTGGCGATTCGCGGTATAGATTTCAACCTCGGTAAGGAACCCGCTGACAGCTTTATCCGCAACCAGCACAGCGATCTGCGCGCTGACTTTGTACTTGCCAATCCACCGTTCAATGTCAGTGACTGGTGGCATGGCAGCCTCGAAGGTGATCCGCGTTGGGTATATGGCACGCCGCCGCAAGGCAACGCCAACTACGCCTGGCTACAGCATATGCTGTTTCATCTGAAGTCCAGCGGGCGCGCCGGCATTGTCCTGGCCAACGGTTCGATGAGTTCCAGCCAGAACAGCGAAGGCGATATTCGCCGCGCCATGGTCGAAGCGGATGTGGTCGAAGTGATGGTCGCGCTGCCCGGCCAATTATTCTTCAACACGCAGATTCCGGCCTGCCTGTGGTTCCTTACCAAACAGAAAGTTGCCCGTCCCGGCGAAGTGCTGTTTGTCGATGCGCGCAAGCTCGGCACGAACATCAGTCGAGTGCAGATCGAGCTGCTCGATAGCGACATTGAACGCATTGCACAGACCGTGGCCAATTGGCGTGGGGTGCCGCTGGACGTCGGCGGGGATATTGCTGAATACACCGACGTTGCTGGCTTCTGCCGTAGCGTAACCCTAGCGGAAATTGCTGAACACGGTCATGTACTGACGCCTGGCCGCTATGTTGGGGCAGAGGCCGTCGAGGAAGATTACGAAGCCTTTGCAGAGAAAATGCAGAATCTCACCGCCCTGCTGGCTGAACAGTTGGCTAAGAGCACGGAGCTCGATCAGCTGATCCGCCAGAAACTAGGAGGGCTGGGCTATGAGTACTAATTTTCTACGCTTTGGTGATTTATTTCTAGAGCCTCAGCGAAATGGATTAACGCGCCCTAAGAAAGTACGCGGCGCCGGTTTCCCTATGGTGAATATGGGAGAATTGTTCGCTCACAGCCGGATCAAAAATCTAGAAATGGATCTTGTTCCAGTAAATGAAGAAAAGGAAAAACAGTTCTTTCTGAAAGAGGGTGACCTACTTTTTGCGCGACAGTCTTTAGTATTGTCCGGAGCCGGTCAGTGTTCCATTTTTCTCGGAAATAAGACAGATACGGTCTTTGAGTCACATCTGATTCGCTGTCGACTAGACCAAAAAAGATTCAACCCTAATTTCTATTTTTACTTTTTCCGTTCCCCTGAGGGACGGAGAGCTATTGAGGCAATAGTTGAACAAGGTGCAGGAGCCTCTGGAATTCGGGGGAGTGATTTGGTCAACGTTCAAGTGCCAACACCATCGAAAAGCTACCAAGATGAAGCTGCCGGCTTGTTAGCAAAAATAGATGATCGCATTACCCTGCTACGCGAAACCAACGCTACCTTGGAAGCCATCGCCCAGACGCTGTTCAAATCCTGGTTTGTCGATTTCGATCCGGTGCGCGCCAAGTCCGAAGGGCTCGAGCCGGAAGGGATGGATGCGGCCACTGCAGCGATATTTCCGGACAGCCTCGAAGATTCTGAGTTGGGGTTGATACCCAGGGGGTGGAATGTAAACCGAGCTGATTCCTGGTTAAGTGTTCTCGAAACGGGCCGTCGGCCCAAAGGGGGAGTAGCTGGAATCGCGGACGGCATTCCTAGTATTGGCGCTGAAAGCATTGTGCGAATTGGTATATTTGATTACTCAAAAACCAAGTATGTAACTTCTGATTTCTTTGAGAAAATGAAGTCTGGCGAACTTCAATCGCACGATGTTCTTCTTTACAAAGATGGTGGTAAGCCTGGGGTTTTCTTGCCTCGGGTCTCTATGTTTGGAGATGGATTTCCATTCGAGAGATGTGGAATAAATGAGCACGTTTTTCGTATTCGTCTGAAAGAGCCATTTACTCAGGTTTTTCTTTACTATTGGCTTTGGAGTGATGCAGTTATGCATGAGCTAAAGCATCGTGGAGGAAAAGCTGCAATACCAGGTATCAACCAATCGGATGTCAAAGAATTAAAGTTGCTTGTCCCAAGCACGCATACTTTGATAAGTTTCAGTGAGATTACATCGCCGCTAATAAGCACAATTTTCGCCAATTCCAAGCAGGCTCAAACCCTTACCCAGCTCCGTAATACCCTGCTGCCGCGTCTGATTTCTGGGCAGCTATGCCTGTCGGAAACTGAGGTTCAGATCGAAGCGGTATGTGCATGAGCTCATCAAGTACTCCCGTCCTGCTTAAGGGCTACAAGGCAAGCGTTGCCAAGACTGAGGCAGCGTCCAGCAGGTAGTTGGACACAGGAAGTGAAGTGGAATGACCGAAGATCAATTGGAGCAGGAAACCCTCGGTTGGCTAACAGAGGTGGGCTACACCCATTTGTATGGGCCAGATATCGCCTATGACGGCGAGAGCCCTGAGCGTGATAACTACCGTCAGGTGGTTTTGGTCGAGCGTCTGCGCAGCGTCATAGCCAAGTTCAATCCTAAGGTACCACTGGTCGCGCGGGAAGATGCGCTCAAGCAGGTGCTCGAATTGGGGTTGCCGGTACAGCTGTCGGCCAACCGACTGTTCCATCGCCTGTTGGTCAGCGGTGTCCCCGTGCAGTACCAGAAAGATGGTGAAACACGTGGTGATTTCGTCCGCCTGATCGACTGGGTCGAGGTAAAGGCCAACGACTGGTTGGCCATCAATCAGTTCAGCATTCAGGGGCCGAAGCATACCCGGCGTCCGGACATCATCCTCTTCGTCAACGGCCTGCCGTTGGTGTTGCTGGAGCTGAAGAATCCAGCAGATATTAAGGCTGACCTAGGCAAAGCCTTCGACCAGATCCAGACCTACAAGGAACAGATACCAGATCTGTTTCAGTACAACGAAATCCTGGTGATCGCGGATGGCAGCGAAGCGCGCATGGGCTCGTTGTCGGCTGATGCCGAACGCTTCATGAATTGGCGCACCATCGATGGCCAGAATCTCGACCCGCTGGGTCAGTTCAATGAACTAGAGACCCTTGTGCGGGGTGCCTTGGCGCCAAACATGGTGCTCGATTACCTGCGCTACTTCGTGCTATTCGAGGATGATGGTCGCTTGGTAAAGAAGATTGCCGGCTATCACCAGTTTCACGCTGTGCGCGCGGCCATCCAGCAGGTGGTCAGCGCCTCGCGTCCCGGCGGCACGCATAAAGGTGGGGTGGTCTGGCATACCCAAGGTTCGGGCAAGAGCATCACCATGACCTGTTTTGCCGCCCGGGTCATGCAGGAAGCAGCAATGGAAAACCCGACCATCGTGGTTATCACTGACCGTAACGATCTGGATGGCCAGTTGTTCGGGGTATTCTCGCTGTCCCAAGATCTGCTGCGCGAACAGCCAGTCCAGGTGGAGTCCCGTGGTGACTTGCGCAGCAAGTTGGCCAACCGTCCGAGCGGCGGCATCGTCTTCGCCACGATCCAGAAATTCATGCCTGGTGTGGATGAAGACACCTTTCCAGTGCTGTCCGACCGCTCAAACATAGTGGTCATTGCCGACGAAGCGCACCGCACCCAGTATGGCTTTGGCGCCGAACTGAAGGCCTCGGAGGGGGTTCATTCCGGGGAGAGCCAAACTCATTACCAAGTGGGCTATGCCCAGCACCTGCGCGACGCCCTGCCAAACGCCACGTTCGTGGCCTTTACCGGCACGCCGGTGTCCAGCGAAGACCGCGACACCCGTTCGGTGTTTGGCGAATACATTCATATCTATGACATGCAGCAGGCGACTGAAGATGGTGCGACCGTCGCCATCTATTACGAGTCGCGCCTGGCCAAACTGTCATTGAAGGACAATGAGCTTCCTGCGATTGACGACCAAGTCGATGAGCTGGCCGAAGACGAAGAAGACGATCAGCAGTCACGCCTGAAAAGCCGCTGGGCCGCTTTGGAAAAAGTGGTCGGTGCAGAACCACGTATTCATAGCATCGCTGCTGACCTGGTCAAACATTTTGAGGAGCGTAACCAGGGCATGGTGAGCGTGGGTCAGATGCCCGGCAAAGCCATGGTGGTGGCCATGAGCCGCGAGATCTGCGTGCACCTCTACAATGAGATTATTACCCTGCGTCCGGAATGGCACAACGAAGATCCGGAGAAAGGTGCGATCAAAGTCATCATGACCGGTAGTGCCTCAGACAAGGCCTTGCTGCGTCCGCACATCTATTCCAGCCAGCTTAAAAAACGCCTGGAAAAACGTTTCAAGGATCCACTCGATCCGCTCAAGCTGGTGATCGTCCGTGATATGTGGCTGACTGGTTTCGATGCGCCGTGCGTCCACACCTTGTACGTCGACAAACCCATGAAGGGTCATAACCTGATGCAGGCCATTGCTCGGGTAAACCGAGTATTCAAGGACAAGCAGGGCGGCCTGGTGGTGGATTACATCGGCATTGCCAATGAGCTAAAAGCTGCACTCAAGGAGTACACCGGAAGCAAAGGCAAGGGCCGACCCACCGTCGACGCCCATGAAGCGTATTCGGTATTGGAGGAGAAACTCGACGTCCTGCGTAGCCTGGTGCATGGCTTCGACTGCAGCGATTTCCTCACTGGCGGACACAAGTTGCTGGCCGGGGCTGCCAACCATATCTTGGGCCTAGAAGATGGCAAAAAGCGTTTTGCCGATAACGCACTGGCCATGAGCAAGGCCTTCACCCTATGCTGCACGCTGGATGAAGCCAAGGCCGTTCGCGAGGAGGTAGCGTTCTTCCAGGCCATCAAGGTGATCCTGATCAAGCGTGAAGTCAGTCAGCAGAAAAAGACTGACGAAGAGCGCGAGTTGGCCATCCGCCAGATCATTGGTAATGCCGTGGTTTCCGGCGAGGTGGTTGACATCTTTGAGACCGTAGGCCTGGACAAGCCCAACATCGGCCTGCTCGACGACGCGTTTCTCGCCGAGGTGCGCAACTTGCCCGAGAGGAACCTGGCAGTCGAGCTGTTGGAGCGCTTGCTTGAAGGCGAGATCAAGAGTCGTTACAGCACCAACCTGGCCCAGGAGAAGAAGTTCTCCGAGCTTCTGGCTAATGTCATCAAACGCTACCAGAACCGCTCGATCGAAACCGCTCAGGTCATCGAAGAATTGATCGAAATGGCCAAGAAGTTCGCTGCCGCCAGTCAGCGTGGCGATGCACTAGGCCTCAACGATGACGAACTGGCGTTCTACGATGCGTTAGCTAACAACGAAGCCTCGGTGCGCGAACTGGGCGACGAGATTCTAGCTAAAATTGCTCATGAGCTGACCGCTAGCTTGCGGGCTAACGTCAGTGTCGATTGGAGCAGCCGCGAAAGTGTGCGGGCCAGACTGCGCATTCTGGTGCGGCGGATCCTGCGCAAATATAAATACCCCCCAGATCAGGCCGAGGAAGCCGCGCAGTTAGTGCTCAACCAGGCCGAAACGCTTTGTGAAGCATGGTTATAGTAGGCAGGCCGTTACAATGTCTGGCAACACAACACCTTTCCACATTTGCCTCAGGTATGTGGAATCGGATGCGTGTTTGTAGGCCCCTGTTTTTGGTGAAGTATCGCTCATTGACGATAGGTATCGAGCTGAGCACGCCATTTGTCCACATTTGCGCTGGTACGTAGGGACAAATGTGGGCCTGTAGGCCATGTGCGCGATGGAGCACTATCCATTGACTATGGGATACACGGTATTTGTCCACCTTTGCATACTGTCATTGATTTACCATAAATTAAGTTATGCGAAGCAGCGACAGAGCCAGGCAGGGCTACCAGGGCGCAGATTTCGCGTCAGCGGCTCAGCCCAACCGCAGGCCATACCTAGATTGGCGATTCCATTATGTGCAAATGTACAGTAACACGCTGGCTCAGTAGCACCATAGCGCGCATCAAGCGCCATTTCGCTGAGCGTAAAATTATTTATATATGGTTTGGCGTGATTCCCGCAACGTTCGCAATATTCATCCGCTGGATGGTACCCGCTGGCGCTTCTCTAGGCATGAAGCCTAATGATGTCATCCAGGATTTAGGCCAGTTCGCCACTGTAGGCGCGTTTTGGATTGCATTCCAGCACCTCCGAAAGAGTAAGGAAGATGTCGCTGAGACTATAAGGCGGGAGCGACAAAAATATTTTTTTGACGAATCACAGGCTTGCTTGAGTGAGATGCTAGGTACGGTCAGGGAATTCAAGCCCGAAAACGTGTAGATACTAATCTTATCGATTTTCTACACACGATGACGGGACATGCTGTCACATTCAAGGACCAGGCTGATAATCTTACTGATCCTATGTCGCGTAGCGTTATGATTAGGCATTGGCAACATGTACTTTGGTGAGCTGCTATCTAAGCCACATAGGATTGATCTAATCTCGCAGCTAGTAGTGCACTGCTAATAAAAATTGATAATATTTAAGTGCAAGCGAAGCAGAAAAGTGAAAAATGTAACTATATTAATATGCTTCGTACGTTCTACTACTCTAATTTTTCACTAGAGGGGCTGCACAATCAGCTAGATAGGAGCTTACAGAAAAAGCTTCACGCAGAAGGCGGGAGGTTCATGCTATTCAACGACGGTAATAATATCGACTCCTTCCTGGCAGGCACCTTAAATATGCCGGACATAAGGGCTATAGCACCCGAAATCGCTGCACTATATGACAGATAAGCGAGCAACAAATCCTCTGTATAGCTGTATAAAAAGTTTTTTGAAATCTGGAATTCTTAGCGAGGCTGTCGGCACGCCAAAGCCTTGCGGTTCAACCCTATGATAAGGTCTATAGCATCATGTCAACCTATTGGGCACCCAGTAACGTCCCCGACTTAGAGATTGCGCTAGCTGTGGAGCTGATCAGTCCACGGCCAATGACCCCAGCTCTGCACCGGGACCTGATGGAGTACAAATTGGAGCGCCTAGTGCGCGAAGCAGGCAAGTATGCCAGGCAGATTTTGGAGGGATCAGAAGAGTATGCCCCGGAAATGTACGTGATAGCGCAGGACAGCAATCCGGAGCACTACGCAATCTCGATACTGCACAGCGACACGATGATGCAAGCACTCAACCAGATCGATTGGAGCCGACAGAATGAGCTGCCCCGACCGCCCAGCGAGATAGCTGAAGCGCTTAAGGACCAATGCCTGGCTAGCCTGCTCGAAGTGCTCTAATCAAAGCCGGCGCAGGGCCTTGCCATGCCTAATGCGCTGGCCCAGCAATGACAGAATGTCCATGAAATCGCCCGCTAGGTTCTATATCAACTACGTAGGGATATGCCCTGAATGACCCGACCGACTCTCAGACGGTGCTGCGCCCGATGTCTAAACGTCATCCTGAAGCTCTTGGGAGAGGGCGTAGAAGTCCGTAACGAGAGAATTCCACGTGGCCACATTGCCCACGGTTTCAATGGTGAGCTCCTCTTCCTGGTAGATAAGGAAGAGGACGGCACTCCTGAACGTTCGACCGATTAAACCTTCCGCTTGTAGATCGTATGGTTCTGCGCGCTCTTGCGCAGGAATACCAGGCCGACTCACGCTCGACCCACCTGCCTAGGACCAGGCGATCACGGCCCTCACGATTGTGCTTTTTAGACAGGTAGGTGCCACAAATCGAAGGGGGGATGTTGATCACGTCCAGTCTGGCTGATCTGGTATCGCATGGAACATGGCAGCGAGCCTTTGAAGTCGCCTTGACGCACGAACACCTGCTTGTGTCCGTAGTACAGGATTTTTGCTTCGGCTCAGTTCGGCCAGGCCTTCAGGTGGATCTCACAACGGTATTGATTGGCGGGTGGCCTTCTGCTTTGCGGATAGCGCTCATGTAGTTAAGCGCCGCCAGGCGCGGGGGAGGGAGGGGTGCTCATTCCGACATCCTCCAGGCGCGACGACGAAGCTTCGGCAGCGCTCGGCATCGATGCCACAGGGGTGGTTTTTGACCTGGGCTGTCAGGGCAGTGCGGGCGGCCTGCAGCTTGACCGGATCCAGGTTCAACCCCTGGGGTTGCTCGGGCTTCTGGTCGTGGTGCACATGTATGGCGGCGCGGATCCCTTCGGCGGTGTCCAGGTCCGGGTACCAGTCGAGCAGCTGCTGGTAGGTGTCGAACATCGCCGACACCACATAGACCGGATTGCCCGGTGCGGTGAGGGCAGTGTAGTCATTCGACAAGCTCCAGATGGCCAGTATCGAGACAGGGAATCCGGTAGAGTTTGAACCCTTGGCAGCTTGCGGCACGGGGTCCGCCAGGATGCGTACTGCGCCACTCATCCATTTCCCGCTCATACGATCCGTCCAGTGTCTCTAGGTACTCTCTGGATAAAGCCGGTCTGCACCATTCATGGATCACAAGCGAGTCAGCGAAAACCGTAGCTCGCTCTTCATCAAAAAAGACCGCGAGCGGCTCATCACTCATGTACGGTTTCTGCAGTTCCCCCCGCTCGCCCATCACCACGAAAGCGAACTGGCGTTCGGAGCTGGTGTTGTCTGGCGGTGCATCCTGTGGCATGGTTTCCATTCCCTCTGTTGTACCTCTCGCGTCACCCATCCCATCCCGATTTTCTCGACCCGAAAGCCTTGCGGGACAGGTACGAATGGGTTCGCTTAACATAATGGTTGTTATGCGAAGTCGATTCTCACTTGCCTCGATCGAGGCGGCTCCAGTTTTGAGGATGAGATAAAGCTTTGTTAGAAGGAAGAGTGGCCAAAGCGGATTTCCGAAATGTAGCGCCGCCGTTGGCGGCTCTATTTGATAAGCACGGAGACGCTTACCGTACGATATAACTGTATAAAAACACAGTATTTTCCTTGAAATCTGGGCCTCTTAGCGAGGTCCAGCCCTTCGGATTTCTAAACCAGGCGCTTGTAGATCGCATGGTTCTGCGGGCTCTTGCGCAGGAACAGCAGGCCAAACTCAGCCGACTCTCGCTTGACCCATTTGCCCAGCGCCAAGCGCTCAGAGCGCTCCAGGACCTCCCAGTGGTCCCGGCCTAGGATCTGGGGAATCTCGAACTCCATCTCGGCCGGCAGGTTGGGGACGTTGCGCTGCAGCAGGCGAGCCGCGCGGATCATCGGACTGTCCACCTTGGAGACGTGCTCCTCGAGGGCCTCGAGGATAGCGGCCTCGATGTCAGGCTGGGTCTTAACCCAGGTAGCAATGGAAGGGGTGAGGTTGATGGATACGTTCATGGCGGTGCTCCTGGCGTGGTAGAGTTCTACCATGAAATTTATATCCTGATTCTTTAATCAATTCAGCAAAGAAATTTAATTATTTTTATCATTTGAACAGGGCCAGACCCGTTCTTCTCGTCTAACTCACGCAATACATGCTCGGCGATCACTTACCCATCCTGCCAGTGGATGGCATCGATGCTGTTGTCCGGGTACTGGCAGCGGTCACACAGGCCGGCCAGGTAGTCTTGGAAGTCGTGGCGCCGGGGAGTGAGCGTCGGGATCTGTCGGGGATCACTCATAGCTGAACTTTCCAGACCTATACTGTGCATAAAAACAGTATTAAGGAGGGAGATATCATGCCCAGCTACCACTCACAGTTCCGCTACCACACCCAGACCGAGCGCCCTGATGGACAGAACACCATGCTGGGCAAGGAGGTAGCTGAAGAGATGAACCGGCTGCGCATCGCGATCCTCAACCGCACCTCGCTGATCCGCAGGCTCTCCTACCAAGTGGAAGACGCGCAGCTCAAGGCCAATAGGTTGCGCCAGTGGGCGCTCGACCTGATGAAGGAGAACGCAGCGCTGCGCTGGGCATAGCCTCGCAGAACCTGCCGCACCTGCCGTCGCGGTACCCGGACAGCGCGCCGGCCAAGGCCCTGGGCGCCTCCCGCACCAGCGAGGCTGACCGGACGCATTACTTTATTCCACCGCCGGCGCTGACCCCGGATCTGCCCAGTTGGATACCCACGGTGAAGTAGCCAGGCACAAAAAAGCCCTCTTGCGAGGGCTTCTTCAGCATGGCACGAACCTGGTTGGCATCACAAACCAAAGCGCGTCACGCCCATATACGCCATATACGCCAGGGCCACAGCTACCGAGATACCGGTCAGCCCTGGGCCTACGAGCCAGAAAGGGGATGCCATTTTCTCACGCTGCAGCTTGGACCGTTCCATGAACGCTTCAAATTCAGCGGCGTCCTTTGCACGCGAGGTCACATCACTGCTTTTGATTTGCTGTTGGGCATTCATGTTGAACTCCTGAGGTGACAGCGGGTGCCGTAGGTTGTTTAAGGAGACCCGTCACCAACGTGATGATAACACCTGCGATGACCGCGAAAACGGTCATCCATTTACGCCATCTTTCATGCGAAATCTCTTGGACTTCCAGCTGGAGCTTCTCCACCTCTAGCCGAGTCTTGCGCAGGGTCTGCTCTGCCTGATCCTGCTCCGGTGTAAGAGCAGGCGCAGCCCCTTGCGCAGCCCCTTGCGGTGGTTGTGATGGATTGGACATGGCATTCCCTTGGTTGGTTTATCTGGTGAAGCGATGCCGCTACAGCAGGACCGCCTGGGGTGTCTCAGGCAGGCCGTGCTCAGCGCGGATACGCTCTTCGGCGTCCTCGATGCTGACGCGCCAGGCGAGGGCCTGCTGCTTGATGTAGTCGCGGGTCAGCCACTCGGGGTCACCGGTGGTCTTGCGGCGCTTGGCCGCTCGTAGCTTGGCAGGGTGCTCAGCCAGGGCCGGCTTCTCCTCCGGCTCGGGATCCTGCTCGATCAGCTTGGCGTCGCCATCCTTGAACTGGTAGCTGAAGTCCACGGCCACGACGGTGCGGCCGTCCTTGACCGGGGTCCACTCGACCTCAATCGGGGTGTGCTCGTTGATCTCCTTCACCGCAGGATCGATCACACGCTTACGCAGCTCTCGATAGTCGGGGTACTTGCCGACCAGGCCCAGCATGAAGCGCAACTGCTCGAGCGGCACGCGCACATACTGGGTGGTGCGCCACTGGATGAGGATCTCAAACAGGTGCATCGCGGTGCCCGTGCTGAGCGCCATGATGTCGGTGAGCTTGTAGTGCGTAAACTTCTCGGTCAGCTGCGAGATGTAGGGGATGATCTCAGCCGCAAAACGTAGTCGTACCAGGCCGCCGGAAGGGGAGTAGCTGACCGCAGGAACCCAGGTAACCCGCGTCTTCTCGTCCCGGCGAGCATCAGCACCCATGCCTTGGTTCAGAGTGACCTTGCGGTCGCCCAGTCGCTCGGCAGCCTTCTTGAGCTCACCGTAGCAGTTGTTCGTTGAAACCCCCGCCATCTCGGCAATATCAGTGGCCTTCACGGTAAAGATCCGCGCCTCGTCGATAGCCTCATCCTTGCGAATCTGCGCGATGCACGCGACCAGGATGCGCCACTCGTAGACCGAGATATCGAAACCAGAGGTGACCAGCGAATTGGCCTTATAGACCACGGGGGTTCGTGTCATAGGAGCTTGCCCTGCTCTACAGATAATCGCGGGCCTACTCACTGCTATCGGCCACAGGAGCGATACCTTACTGCCTCACCCAGCCGACAGTCTAGCCGTTCAGCTTCGAGCAAATGCTCGATATCACCGGCAAATGTGCGCCGATCTGTACTGAATCTGCCCCCCTACATCAAATCTGTCCACCTATGAGCAAGCGGGCTGTGCTGAAGGTGCCCGCATTTCCTCTAGAGGCGCCCTTCTGCGTACTGAAAGTGCCCTCATTTCATACTGAAAGTGCCCTCCTGTCGTACTGAATGTGCCCTCATTTGGTACTGAAAGTGCCCTCCTGTCGTACTGAAAGTGCCCTCATATTACCTCGTAACCTATTGATATATAAGGTTTTTTTTGGTTCTAAATCTTTTAAATGTTCTTAAATATATAAATCTTTTAAATGGAACGGCTGACGGTACCAGGCTTGAGCAAGGGCCTGCTCCTTAGCCCAAATGTTGGACAAATCAAGGGGCCAAATGAGGGCACTTTCAGTACAGACTGCCCCTTTTACTCTAGAACTTACCGTCGCAACCGAGAAATGACCCATTCAACTGCTGTTGGTACCGTTCGTCTGCCCGCTGAACGTGGCACGTGTGCTGGATTTCACGTTAGCTCAGGCCCCACGGGCGCTTGAAAGGGTGTGTACTGAAAGTGCCCTCATATGAAAACGCCCGGCACAGGCCAGTCGTAGGGGATTACTTGGGCTTGGTCGCTGGATCAGGCGCCGGATAGATCGCCTTCTTGATCCGCTGCCAGCCGTAGCAGTTGAGGCATTCCAGCCAGCCCGAAGACTGGTAGAACACCGCACCGGTGTCGGCGATCTTGTGCTTGCAATTGCAGGTGGCTCCACCAAGCGGTGGCTCGCAACTCATAACACACTAGGAGCTCCTCAGCGCGCCGTAGCGAGGCGATCGACAGTTGGGCCTGACGCTGGGCTCGGATCAGCGCTTCTGCGCTAACAGTGAGCTTGCTGAGCAGCGGCTCGGCCAGCAATTCGCTCATGGCTTTCTGCAGGGCATTGGCTGCTGCGTGGCACTCCTGGTGCACCTCCTTGAGGCGCTCCTCGGTGGCCAGGCCTTCGACCCGGGCACGCACCTGGCTGGCTACGCCGCTGGCGCGGGTGCGGACCTCATCGACAAGGCTGATGTCGGCGAACTCCTCGACCTTGTTGTTCAGCGCGGTGGCGCCAAAGGTCGGCACGCCGGAGGTCTCACCCTGGCGGCTCTGGACGAAGAGGTTGTAGTCCTTGGCGCTCAGGTCAAGCATCGACTCGACCTCGGCGGTGACCGGGGTGTTGCCATTGGCCACCAGGCGCTCGCCTTCAGCCTCCAAGCAGACCAGCTTGGCGGTGGTCTTGCTGCGGGTGACGCGGTACCGCTCGCCGACGTTCTCGAACTCCAACTCCAGGCTGTAGGTGGTCTGGTCCCCAGGTGGGGATGTGCTCTTTCTTGCCGAGCACCACGGTCACGCCGTAGAGCACAGCCTCTATGGCCTGCAGCAGGGAGCTTTTGCCACGGACGTTCTCGCCGCAGATGATGTTCAGGCCATCGGTGAAGGTGCCGAGACGCTTGAAGTGGGTGGTACTGAGCTTGATCAATTTCATGGCGTGTCCCAGCCCACCGGCGCGGGCCGGCAGGGTGCGATAGGGATGGAGGGTGAGGGCTGCACCTCGGCCATGAGTTCCTCGAACAGCGGGAGCATGTCGGTACCGGCGAGCTCCTTGCCGATGGTGGTCTTCAGGTCGACCAGGGCGGGCCGGGCGGCCTCTTCCAGGACCTGCAGCATGCCACCGATCTGCAGCTAGTTGCGCACCGCGCACAGGTCCGGGCCGCAACGCCATCTCCGGACTAATCCCCGATGGCCGCAACCCTTCCCCGCCGCCGGCACCTCCTGCAGACGAGCCCTAATACCACCCCTTACATAGCGGCTAGCCTACTGGCCGAATCGCTTCGCGTAGGCAATCAAGTAGACGGCTGGTCGGTACCAACTAGATAGCAAAAAGGCTGCTACTAGACATCTAGTAGCAGCCTTGTAGATAGTAGGTAGTCGGCTAGTGGCTAGCCACCAAATTCCTCCCTGTCGCGCTTGATCTGCTCAGCCAGGGCGAAGTTGATGTACTTGCTGCGGTCCATGTGGCGCCGGCTGGCAGACTCATCGGCCAGGGGCAGCAGATCCAGGCGCACGCCCAGGGAGATCTTCTGGGTGGTCTGCCGGGACTTCTTCGGCTTTCCACCTACCAGCGTGCTACTAGATATCTGGTTGCTATCTTCCGGCTTGCTTGTGGATGCCTCATCGCTATCTACTGGCTTGCTACGAGCTAGGGGAGCGTCTGGGGCGCTGTTGTAGAATCGCTCGAGCGCTTCCTCGCTTGGAGCACGTTGTTCCTGGGCGGCGGGGACAGGGGCTTTGGGTGGCATCATCGAGGGACGGCCTGGTCGTGCCATGTCATTCTCCCTGGAAGATGTGTTTCAGCAGGCGCTTGAGCTCGTCGCACGACTTGTCGCCGGCGGGCATGGTCTCGAACACGCACATGCCCTGGGCGGCCGACAGCGGGAAGGCCTTGCGGCGGACCAGAGCGCTTTTGACGAAAGTCAGCTGCGGGAAGTGGACGAGCACTTTCTCGGCGTCGATATTGTCCTGGCTGTTGATGCCCGGGTCGGCCGAGTTCAGGTGGCAGATCACGCGCAGCGGCGGACGACCGGCGTCCAGGCGCGCGGCCTGCACCTCGTCGATCAGCTCGCTCAGCTGCTCGAGTGCCCAGGTATCGAACGGCCGGGGCTGATAAGGCACTACTACCACGTCAGCCAGGCCCAGGGCGTAGCGCAGCGTCTGGGAGTCGTGGCCACCGCAGTCCATGATCACGTCGTCGTACAGCTTGGCCTGATGGCGGATCTGGGTGTGATATTCGGTGCCTTTGGTGAAGTGAACGCAGGCAATCGAGGGCGCGATCTCTGCTGACATCCGGACGCCGATGGCCTTGCTGCTGGTGCCCTGCCGATCGCCATCAGCGACCAGGACATTGCGGCCCTGCAGCGCACGCGCCGCGGCGATCTGGATGGTCTCGACCGATTTGCCAACACCACCTTTGGTGTTGCCTATCAGGACTAGCATGCTGTGATTTCCCTGTGGGTGTGGGTTCTAGTAGCAATATAGTAGCTGGCTGCTAAGTATCAGGAAAGCATCTACTAGATATCTACTTTAGATCTCCTAGATATTTAGGGAAATTTGAGATCCGCCAGCAGGGCGCCGGAGGAGGGGAGGGCGCAACCCGATTCTGGTATCTACCGGAAATCGAGCCACGAGCCTTTGCAGAAAGTGGTTCTGCTTTCCTGAAGAAACACCATAAAGAAAA
>NZ_SLYS01000025.1:0-18269 GCF_004341115.1 Pseudomonas sp. JUb52 | reverse complement strand
GACGGCACAGCAGCGCTATGCAGCTATCGCCAGTGGAGTTTGAAAAGCGCTATTTCCAGAGCTTGGAGAGTGTCTAGGAAAGCTGGGGCGATTCAATACGCCACAGGCACTATCATCATTGGTGACCAGACTCATCTACCTCGATAGGAAAAGTGAAGTTCGGATCGTCCTCACTCAAGTCCTCGAAAGCGGACGCCAGTAGGAGACTAGGATCCTCTGGCAGGTCAATTTCGGTCAGGGGTACAAGCTCCTCGTCACCTAGGTTTAGCGGCAGTTGCTGGGCAAGATCTTTGAACATGAATTTGATCGCGACGACTCTTCTCGCCTCACGCTTTAGCTCGTAGGTGACATCCAATCTACTCTTGGTACGCAGCTCTTCCACAGCAGGATCAATCACGCGCTGGCGGAGATTGTTGAAGCGCTGGTAGGCATCAGAAAGCCCTAAAGCGGTCCTGAGTGTCTCGATCTCGATGTATGCCCATCCGGTTTTCTTGAACTGCATGAGCATCTCAAAGAGCCGAAACGAGTGAGTAGAGTCGAGACGTGCGACTCGGCGCAGGTCATAGCTGGTGAGCTTGGTGTGAAGCCGGGATAGGTACGGCATAACGTGGATCGTGAAGGACAGCTCCACCCTCCCCTCGCCAGCGATGTAGCGCGCAGCATCGACCCAGCGCTTGCGTTCCACTGCAGACCCATCGAAGGTCTTCACCTCGCGCTCAAACAGAACGTCGGCCGTCTCCTTCATCTGCTCGTAGGCATGACGAAGCTGCACACCGTATATCTCTGAATAGAGCAGCGCGGACACAGAAATTTTCTTCGGCATCCCTTTCCGAGGATCGATTTGGCTTATCGCAGCCAAAATCAGCCTCTGCTCGTTGAGGGTAAGCCGATACGACGCTGTGATGAGCGTATTTGACTTCGTTACCCGAATCGGCCGAGGGTCAGCCTGATCAGGAACGGAGGTGGATACCTTTGACATGGAGGGACCTGGTAGAAAGCCTTTAAACCCTGCTAGCGCCCGTCCCTGTAGTCGATACCGGGTCAAGCGAAAAAAGAGTCAAAAGCCCGCACGGCGCGCTTTCCGCGCGACAATCAACTGCCTTGGCGATCAGGCAGAGTCAAGTTGTAGTCGTCTCGAAGAGACGCATTGGCAAGTAGTAAAACATCGTCCGAGCGGACACGCGAGTACCGTAATTTGTAGTCGGATCGATCTGAGCGAGCGTAGCGTGCTACCGAGAGGCCTGCTGAGAGGCGTTTGTACCGTAATTTGTAGTCGCAACACCCACCTGAGAAATCCCATTGGTGCGGCATGGCGGGTCTGACCGCTCCACTACCGTAATCTGTAGTCGCATTGCATGGTCGACACGTGTTCAAGGCTCGCACTGATGGGTCTGAGCGGCCGGGTACCGTAATCTGTAGTCGTATCATCTGGGCGGTGACCGTGCTCGAACCGCGGAGTAGGCGCCTAGCTGCGCCTATGCCGCAATCTGTAGTCATTAGGATGGGTCAGCCCTTAAACAGCCGTAATCCGTAGTCGATCAGCCGAGCAAAACGATTTTTTGCTCTCTAAGCGTCTGTTTGGTGCCGTAATTTGTAGTCGTGAGGTGGAGGGCTACTCGATCCAGCGGTATGGGATACCGGAATCTGTAGTCGTTTCAGCAGGTTAGAGGACGGCTAAGCCGTAATCTGTAGTCGTTGACCGAGAAGTATTGCCGCGATGACTACCGGAATTTGTAGTCGCTAGACATGATGGACGCATTGTCTCGCCATTGGTACGAAGCATTTGATGAGGATGGCAGGTGCAACCTACAAGCGCGCCTCGGACAGGCATGATTTCAGATTTTATCGTTTAAAATCAGAAACTTATAAGGTTTTTCTTGCGGTTTTCACATTGAACGCCTCGAGGAGGAGCGAACTTAACCCGCGTTTTATCGCCTTCGTGCTAGCGCTGTGCATCTGGACAGCCGCAATTTGTAGCAGGTGGTACTGCTCACCAGTGGATAACAGCCGGCATCCGTAGTCGTGACTGCCGGAATCTGTAGTCGACCGACCCGGAATTCGTAGTCGCGTCAGCCGTAATGCCTAGTCGCATTACCGGATTCTGTAGTCGATACCCCCCTTGGAACCCTTTGCCGGCGCGGCTTCCAGCGTCTTAAAAACAAGAGAAAAACAAGAAATAAAGATCTAAAAAGCTCTTAAAGGGCTAGCCGCTGTGGATAAGCTCGCCTTGGCATAGACAGTGATATGCAATCGACTACAGATCACGGCTGAGGGACCGTAGCCTGTGTGGTGACCGTCGTGTACGTCGTCTGCGCACCTACCCATTCCACCGGATGGCAGCCAAACGAGATATTCGTCGACAGCAGGTCCAGGGGATCCAACCGGCTTTGCAAACCATCGAGACCTTGTTAAGACCCTAGATCAACTACCTAAACGCTGTAATCCGGATGGGAATACACCTAAAAGAGCGCCGTACTAGCGCTATGCGCCCGGTTCTAAAGTCGACGTTGCCCCACACACAAAACAGCAAGCTTCCCAGATGGCACGTGATCACCTTCTGCTCAAGGGCACCGATCACCAAATTCATTGATGTCACAGGCATACAGCCCTGCTCAGCATCATCTCGTCCTTAATCTTGTCTACAACATGTGGTCGATGCGGAACGCGTTGCCTTCCGGGTCCAGCAGCACCGCCTGGTACCAGTAGTAGTAGGTTTCGTAGGGCGCCTTCACCAGGCGCGCACCGGCGGCCTCGGCCACTGGCACCAGAAGATCCACCTCGGCGCGGCTGTCCACCTCCAGGTTGAGCAGGAAGCGGCAGCCTTCACTGCCGGCGAATTCGCCCAGCCCCAGCAGTTCATAGGCTTCCGGCGCATTGAAGCCGATGGCGGTCTTGCCGGTGTCCAGGCCGCGAAAGATCGGCGAGCGGATCGCCTCGATCTCCGGGAAGCCGAACACCCGCTGGTAGAAGCCGCTCAGGGCCACCACGTCCTGGGCGAAGACGTTGACGTAGGAAAGACTCGGCATCAGGCCACCCGCACGCCGGTCTGAGTACCGCCAAAGGTGGTCTGCTTGACGAACTTGGATCTCAGGTGGTCGCCCGAGGTGATGGGCGCATGACGCGGCGGCGTGCCGGGCGTGGCGCAACCGGGCAGGCATTCGATGAGGGTGTCGTAGTTGGGCTGATGGAAGAACACCAGGGACTGGCGGCGGGTGTCGCAACCGCATCCGCCGGTGGATTCACCACCCGGTGCAGGGTTGAGACCCAGCGGTCGTTGGTCCACTGCATCATCAGGTCGCCGATGTTGACCACGAAGCTGCACGACACCTTGGGCACGTCCACTTACTCGCCGTCGGCATTGTGCTAAGTACCGAATATTGATCCTAGGGCACTGAGGTACCTCACTGATCGAGGTCTCGGTAGCTTTGCACGTATCCAAGAAAAGCTGGCACGACCAGGTTGGCTAGCTGAGGTGCGCGACGTTATAGGTTTAGCAAGTAACGACCAGATCTGTTCGATCAGTACCTGATGGATGCGTCACGCAGCTAATTAGCCACAATGCACAGTAGCCCCGCCCTCGCCTATCACGAATACCAGCTTTCCATCAGGGTTTTAGCGGTTTTGATGATCTCGTGCCGCAGTAGCGCGCGGAACGCTAGCAGCGAATCGCAATACACCTATCAGAACCAGTCCTGGGGGGCTATGAGGATGGGATCCTAAATGTGGCTGCTGGCTAGCGCTAGACACACCGGTTGGTGAATCACGTCTTACGAAGCTATCAGACTACCACGGCCAACAAGCTTGAGACGCTCACCGCTGTGACTGAAGGTGTCGGCGCTGAGGATATGCATCAGCTTGAGCTGACCTATTTCATGATGTCTGGCAGAAGCGATGAGATATCGCATGCCAGACATCGCCTTCAGGCAACATGCGGTCTATCGCCCGTATTTCTCGCACCAAAGATCGAAAGCTTCGATGAAGATGTCCTGGCCGGTCAGCCCTAGGTCGATACGCGCCAACTGAAGTTTCCTGTATCGGTCAGCATCGCACTTCACGCTGAGCGTTCTGTTTTGCCCAGCTTTCGCTGCTGGAGCAGCGTCCTCTGTCGTATGCTGTATAGCCACCGGGTTGCTCTGAGTAACGCTGGGTACTGACGGAGCTGCAGATGTAACAGGCTCCGCCGCTTTGGAGGTGTTGAGCATTGAGCCGAGATCTCGAGGAGTGCGAGCCATTGGGTCTTACCTTCTTTGCAAATACTTAAACATGTGCGCACGTGCTTAAGTGCGTGAGCAAGCACTTAAGCACGTGCTTGCTGGGATTCTAACTCTTCCAAAATGTAGTCGCACAGCTTTCTGATGTCCCGCGCTGCCGAGCAGCTTGGTCGAAGCTCCTGCGGTACCCTACCGTCAATACCGGCTTCGACCATGATGGTTCGGCGCGGCATCGGTGGGCAAAGCTTGCCGTGCTGAGACAGGGCCACCATCACGTCTTTAGTAATGTTCGTGTTGAGCGTCACTTCGTTCAGAAGGAACACAAAGGGCTTGTTCTCATCCTTCACCAACGTCAGCGTCTGCCTTACTGCACGCAAATCGTGTGGGCCTGCTTTGACGGGAATGATCACGAGGTCAGCGAATTTTACAGTCGCAGTGATAACGTCGTTAGACTCAGGAGGTGTGTCAATGAGGACGTAGTTATACCCCTCCCCTTCCAGCACGCTGAGTGCCGCCCCTAAGCTCTCGTATGGGACGTTTGACATTTGCGGCTCTTCAATTTCACGCTCTTGCCACCATTCGGTAAGGCTGCCTTGCGGATCCGTATCTATCAGCATTACCCGATTTCCACGGCGGGCCAGCTCCACTCCCAGGACTTCCGTCGTAGTGGTCTTACCAACACCGCCTTTCCTCGACGCAATCACCACTGTTTTCACCAGAGATCTCCTTAAGTACGCGCCCGCCCGCTTAGGCGCGTGTTTGCTCATTTGCTTACGTACGTGCTTACGCAAGCGTTCATGCAAGTAGATTACCTGAGTATACGTTTGCATGCTCGCACGCTCAAGCATATCCGTGCGTAGGTAAGCGCTTGCGCGCTCATGCGCTTAAACGCTTAAACGCTTAAATGCTTAAATACCCATGTGCTCTCTGGCGATTTCTATGTAGGCGCTTGGGCGCTTGGAGCAAATCAGCTATGACGCCCCCCGTATCGATGCCCTCTGATTGCGTAACCAAGCATTTGCTTATTTAAGCATCTGTGCCAGAAGCGGTATTTTAGGGCGGAAGTCGGAAGTAGCTGACTGGTGAGGCTTGGTAGATGTAAGCCATAACGAGCATCGTTAGGGCGCCTCTTGGTAACGGTGCCTGCACCGGGATTGCTGCGGGGGGGCACGTTCGTCGTTCTCATAGAGGCGGGTGGTCAATACGCTTGCAAGAATGGCGACCACTGCACAAGCTTGGGTGCTTGGGTGCTTGGGTGCTTGGGTGCTTGGGTGCTTGGGTGCTTGGGTGCTTGGGTGCTTGGGTAATCACTCGGGGATAGCGTGTGCCCTTGGCAGCGGCATCAACACTCCATTATCGAAATGAGCTAGATGCTCACTTAAATGCTTAAGTGCGTGCTTAGGCAGGTACGCACTTAAGCGCTACGCATCTGAGATCGCACGTGAATCCCGGATTTGCTGGAAGCCACGGCTCCTGTTAGAAAATGATCTGCACACGTCAGGGCGTGTACCTCGGCTGTTGAAATTTTGAAAGCGAGGCCATCCCTATGCTGGTAAGCGCATGCATACGTAAGTGCGTAAGTGCGTAAGTGCGTACACGACCGCGGATACGGTATTGGTGAGGCCATTCGGGAGCTCCAGCGTTCTACCTTTAAACGTGAGCCATAAAAGGCTGCCGGCAGGTGTGAGCTATCTCGCTGCTAAGGCTACTACTAGAAAACGCCCAATCCGCGCAGCGCGGCTTGCTTCGCATCGGCCAGCTTGCCGGCCTTCAGCAGGGTTTTCTGTCGGGATACCCACGAGCCCAGTCGCAGCCTGTCGGCGGTCACGTGTTTCACCGGTACTGAGCCGCCGGCATTAGCGGCCAGGTAGTCTTGGAGCGCTGCATAGTGCTGCTGCCATGCAGCTTCCGCAGGATCGAAGGAAAATCCAGCGGCCAGCAGCCTGCCGTGATCCGGATCGTCCGGTTTGTCCTTCAGCCGCGTGCGCTGGTTGGAGCACCACCTGCCGAGCTTGTAACCGTCGATGGTCATGTAGGCGATCGGTACATTGCAGTGGCCATGTGCGGCCTTGAACTGCTCCAGGTGCCGTAGGCCTTGGTCGAAGGCCGCACCGAACATCTCCCACACAAAACCCAGCTGGTTCAGAAGCTCAATTCGCTGCTGCTCCATTTGGCCGTCGCGGTAGCGCGCGCGCTGATTCCCTACCCAGGTACCGAGCGCTGTCCCATCAGGCAGCACGAAGTCTAGCGGCACATTCACATGGCCTTGCCGTGCGCCAAATTCCTCCAGCGCGGTATAGGCGGCTTCCCAGCGGGCATCCAGCACGCCAGCGTCGAAGTCGAAGCCTAGGGCGGCCAGCCGATCACGCCTGGACAGGTCGATCTGACGGCTGCGTTGGTTCCGGCACCAGTCGGCCAGATCCGTACCGTCTACCAGCACCTGGCGCTGAGCAACGCGCAGGTGGCCATGCTCCTCCTTGAACGCCACCAGCGCCTGATACCGTTTCTCCCAGGCGTCGTCGAAGGGGCTCAGGATGAAGCCCAGGGCCTCAAGCAGCTGCTTCTTCCGCGGCGCCAGCCGGCCGAGGCGATAGGCCTTGCGCTGCTCGCTGCACCAGTGGCCCAGGGCGAGCCCGTCTGCGGTGACGACGTCGACGGCGGGGGAGGGCGATCCAGTGTCAGCCAGATAGCTGCGCAAGGCTTCGTACCCTCGCTCCCAGGCATGCTCTCGCGGATCGAACTCGAAACCGATGGCCTCCAGCTGCTCGGCACGGTTAGGCGCAAGCCGGCCTAGCCGGTGGAGCGCGCGCTGGCGTGAGCACCAGGCGCCCAGGGTGTGCCCACCCGGTGTGCGATAGCTGCGCGCGACCCGGGCGTGGCCGCGGTCAGTCACGAACGCGCGCAGGAGCCCGTAAAAGTGCGGCCAGCTGCCGGCGATCCGCCCAACGAGCTCCGTTGAAAGCACAGCCTTGAGGCTGGCGGCCCAGGCGCCGGCGTCGGGACGGCCAGCAGGCGCGATGACGTGCAGCTTGTTGAACCAGTCGGGGGAGGCGGGCTGTCCGGTTTCGCCCTGGTCCACCGCGGCGCGCTGCACCTCGTTGAGCATGGCGTCGTCCTGCTCGGCAAGCGCCGCCAGGGTCCGCCAGACCGTGGACATGTCGCTGCGCGCCACGGCCTGGATGAGGGACTCGCCGGAGCTCCGCTTCAGGCGCAGGGGTATCAGGACATAGCCGTAGCGCTTGCCCGGCGCCTTGCGCACGGCGCGGCCGAGTGCCTGGACGATGTCGACGTGGCTTTCCCGCCGGTGCATGAAGGCGACCAGATCGGTATCCGGCACGTCTACCCCCTCAGCCAGGCAGCGTGCGCACGACAGCGCTGCGCGCGGGGCCCGGCCGTACTGGTGCAGCAACCGCGTGCGCTGCCACGAGGGGAACGAGCCATCGATGTGGCGCGCCCAGAACTCGCCCTCGCCGACGGCTTCCCGCAGCGCCGTCGCGAAGCGCTTCGACTGCGAGATCCGCGAGTAGAAGGCGAAGGCTTTGCGGGCGCCGACGTCGGTCATCGCCCGCAGCAACTCCTGGGCATGCACCGCGTAGCGGCGCTCCTCATCGTCCAGCGCTTCGGCGAGCTGCTCGTCGTCCGCTTCCTCCACGGAAATGATGACGCGAAAATCGCAGATGATTCCCGCGGCGACAGCGGCGGAGTAGCTGAGCTCGTAGGCGACGGGACCGAAGACGGCCTCGTCCGTCATGGAGTAGGTGGGCCCGGTACAGGCGGGGCCTTCCTCCTCAGCGATGGCCAACGGCGTCGCAGTGAGGAAAAGGCGCCTGTCGATGCGCAGGGTAGGGTGATCGTTCAGCGCGAAGCTGTTGCGCCGGCCGGCGGCGCCGGCTGTCTTGTGCGCCTCGTCGAGGATCCCCAGGTCAAAGGCAAAGCCGGGCAGCAGGCCCAGGGCGAGGGTACAGGAGTCGAACTGATGGATCACACCACACGGATTGCATTCCTCACCGAACTACGAGACCTCCTCCAGCGATACGACGCGGAGATCTCCGTCGACTATGACGACTCTAGCGATTTCCATGGAGTCACCGGTGAAGCCATGAGTGTCAGCATGGGCAAGGTTGATCGTTTTCACGGTCGCCCGACTTTCACGCTGGGGGAGGGATGGGGGATAGAACCCGAGGGCTTGTCCCGACTGCTAAAATCCTACGAGTGAGCGTAATCCAGGAGATGCAAAGAGCTACCACAAGGCCCTGCCCGGCGGCGGCCTGAACAAGGCCGAGAAAGCCGAGCGCGCGCGGGTAGCGGGTATCTGTGAAATAGAGAGCGCGCACGTCTTTAACCGATTTGCCCACCTGGTACGCGCCGAATGCGGCTGACCAGATTTCAGAACCCTCCCCACCACCACCCCGGCGCTGCCGGCGAGGATCTAGCCATGGGCACCACTACCGCCGCAATCGTGGATATTCCACAGCTCGAAAAAACCATCCTGCAGATGGCCCAAGACTGTCTGATCGTCGCCGAGCGATACCGCGATAAGCGCCTGCAGGGCACCGCTACGGACGAGGATGCGGAGACGTTCGTGGACAATTCCGTGGCCCTGGAGACGTTGGTGAAATTGGCCTACGACAACAATTCCGGAATGACCACCGAGACCCGCATGTTGCTGCTCGGCATCGAGAGTCAGGAGGTCCAGCTGATGCTCCCCCTGCGCGAAGGCTGAACCCTCTCCACCACCCACCCAACCCCGGCGCAGCCGGCAGGAGTCCCCATGAAACCGTTGACCGCTGCCGACCTGGCCGCGCTGAAAAACCTGCCCCAAGAGGGCTGGTTCGACGTCCGGCACGCGTCGATCAATAGGCCCTCCTACCGCTGCGAGCGCCTGGAGGCGGCAGGGCAGCTGGAGCGCCGGACTGTGAGGGACGCCGAGCTGGCCGCGCTCGGCACCGATGCGCTGGGGTGCTTCAAGACCCAGTACCGCCGCAAGGCGTGTCAAGGCTAAATAGAAATGTCGCTCTGGTGACTAAGTAGAAATGTCTGTCTCACCGGCGCAGTAATCTTGTTGTGGACCGCTGACGAAAGTGCCCAGGCGCAAACGTCCACTGTGCAGGTCACGGTAGCAACGTTCAACGCGCTGGGTGGTGGTAGGTGGTGTTCGATTCGGGCTGCTCAACTTGCTACAAGGGGAAGATGAGTGCCTGAAAGCAATTAAAACATTCGCCTCGCCTACCTCCGCGTTCGAAGTTGAGCTGGGCCGCGGTTTTTTCTAAAGCTTTAGATTCTGGCTCGAGTTTTCCTTTTCCTACTGTCGCGCGCGCGGGGCGACTGGGTAGGGAGGTGGAGCGCGGGCAAAAGGGGGGCAAGTGGTGCCGGTGAAGCTGTTTTTCCAGGGCAGTATATTTTTAGGTATGCAGAAAGCGCCACATGGCGCTTTCTGTTCGAGCCTCAGATGCGCGGCATCGATCGTCTACGGCCAAACAGATGCGTAGTCTCAGTTGGTCGCTTTGACGTTGGATGCTTTATCTGGCTGACGCCCTTCCTGTGCCAGCGTTTCATGCATCTCTCGATGCTCCTGGAGCGCCGCCTGGCTATCGCGGAAATCTTGGTTGTGCGAGATCGAGCGCTCGCTGCCGTCTGCGGCATAGCTGAGGTTCGCAACGGCGAGGGTGGCGGCAAACAGGGCAATTTTAAGGAACGTCATGGTGTTTCTCCTTCTAGAGTGCAGCGTGGGTATGAGAGCCACTCTAGAGGGGCGCGGCTAACGCCAGGATGAGCCGCGCATTACAATCCTGTCATCCTGCCGGGGGCTGTTCGCGACGGCGCAGGACGCTGTGGTAGAGCGCAGGCAAGACCAGCAGTGTCAGGGCAGTGGAGGACAGGATGCCGCCGATCACCACGGTCGCTAGCGGGCGTTGTACCTCCGCCCCGGTGCCGGTGGCCAAGGCCATGGGAATGAAGCCCAACGAGGCCACCAGCGCAGTCATCAGCACCGGCCGCAGGCGGACCAGCGCGCCCTCGCGCACGGCGATATCCAGCGGCTTGCCCTCCTCCAGCAGGCCACGGATGAAGGAGACCATCACCAAGCCATTGAGCACTGCGACGCCCGACAGTGCGATGAAGCCCACACCGGCCGAGATCGACAAGGGAATGTCCCGCAACCACAACGCCAATACCCCGCCCGTCAAGGCGAAGGGAATGCCGGTAAAGACCACGAGGCCGTCGCGCAGATTGCCGAACATCATGAACAGCAGCACGAACACCAGCAGCAAGGCCACCGGCACCACGAGTTGCAGGCGGGCGGCGGCGGCCTGCAACTGCTCGAATTGGCCGCCCCAACTGGTCCAGTAGCCTGCGGGAATTCGCACCTGGTCCGTGATGGCGGCAGTGGCATCCGCCACGAAGCTACCCAGGTCCCGATCGCGCACATTGGCACTGACGATCACCAGGCGCTTGCCGTCTTCTCGGCTGATCTGATTCGGCCCCAGCACCGTTTCCAGGCGCGCCACATCGGCCAGGGGAATGAACTCGACGCGGCCTTCCACCGCTGGCAATGGAATGGGCAACCGCGCCAGCACCGCCGGATCGCTGCGCAGGGTTTCCGGGAGGCGGATCATCAGATCGAAGCGGCGATCGCCCTCGAAGAGCGTGCCGGCCTTGCGTCCGCCGAGCGCCGTGGCAATCACATCCTGGATGTCGCCGACATTGAGGCCGTAGCGTGCGGCTCGCTCACGATCGATCTGCACACTCAGCAGCGGCAGCCCACTGGTCTGCTCCACCTTCACCTCGGCAGCGCCGGTGACCTTCTGCAACACCCTGGCGATGTCCGCAGCGGTCTTGTTCAGCACCGCCATGTCATCGCCGAAGACCTTGACCGCCACATCGCTGCGCACCCCGGAAATCAACTCGTTGAACCTCAGCTGGATCGGTTGCGACAGCTCGTAATTGCTACCGGGTACACGCGCAGCCGCTGCTTCCAGCTCAGCCATCAGCTGCTCGCGAGACTTGCCTGGATCAGGCCACTGCGCCTGCGGCTTGAGCATCACATAGCTGTCGGAGATGTTCGGCGGCATCGGATCCGCGGCGATCTCGGCGGTGCCGGTCCTCGCGAATACCCGCTCCACCTCGGGTACCTGATCCAGGATGGAGCGCTCCAGGCGTTGCTGCATATCCACCGATTGCCCCAGGCCGGTACCGGGCACCCTTAGCGCCTGCAGCGCGAAATCACCCTCGCTCAAGCTGGGTACGAATTCACTGCCCAGGCGCAGCGCCAGCAGCACCGTCAGCACCACGCTCAGGCCAGCGCCGGCGAACACCAGTGGCCGCCGGCGCATGGCTGCATCCAGCGCGACGGCATAGCCGCGCCGCGCCGCGCTCATCAGTCGATTGTCCTTTTCCTGCACGCGACCCGTGACGAACAGCGCCACGGCCGCAGGGACGAAGGTGATGGACAGCAGCATGGCGCCCACCAAGGCGATCACCACGGTAAAGGCCATGGGATGGAACATCTTGCCTTCCACACCCGTCAGGGCGAACACCGGCAGATAGACCACCATGATGATCAGCTGCCCGAAGATGAGGGGTCTCCGCGCCTCGCGGGCGGCGGCGAACACTTCCTGGAAGCGCTCCCGGCGATCGAGCGCCCGACCGTGCCGTTCCTGGGCATGAGCCAGCCGGCGAATGGCATTCTCCACGATCACCACGGCGCCATCGACGATGATGCCGAAGTCGAGCGCACCCAGACTCATCAAGTTGGCGCTGACCCGATTCGCGGCCATGCCGCTGAAGGTGAAGAGCATCGACAGCGGGATCACCAGCGCGGTGATCAGCGCCGCGCGCAGATTGCCGAGGAAGACGAAGAGCACGGCGATGACCAGCAGCGCACCCTCCACAAGATTCTTGCGTACCGTAGCGATCGCCTTGTCCACTAGCGTGGTGCGGTCGTACACGGCGACCGCCTGCACGCCTTCCGGCAGGTTGCGGTTGATCTGCGCCAGGCGCTCGGCCACTGCCAGGGCCACCTCGCGGCTGTTCTCACCCACCCGCATGAAGACGGTGCCAAGCACCGCCTCTTCGCCATTTTCGGTAGCTGCTCCGGAGCGTGACTCCTGCCCGACCCCGACCGTGGCCACATCCCGGATCCGTACCGGAGTACCGTCCACGGTAGCGAGCACGATGGTGGCGATATCCTCGACGGAGGCGAGCTGCCCCGGTACCCGAATCACCAGCTGCTCCCCGGCGCGCTCGATGAAACCGGCGCCGACATTGGCGTTGTTCCGCTCGAGCGCCATCGCCAATTGCTCTAGGGTGATGCGATAGCCTGCCAGCCGTTTGGGATCGGGCGCGATCTGATACTCCTTGGCATAGCCGCCAATGGTGTTGACTTCCGCCACCCCGGGCACGGTGCGCAACTGGGGTTTGACGATCCAGTCCTGGATCTCCCGCAGATCGGTGAGCGTATAGGCTTCGCCGTCAGCGCGGCGCGCCTGGGGCGCGGCCTTCACCGTCCAGAGGAAGATTTCCCCAAGCCCCGTGGACAGCGGACCCAGGTTGACCTCCACACCCTCTGGCAGGGCTTCGCGCGCACCCTGGAGGCGCTCGCTCACCTGCTGGCGAGCGAAGTACAGATCCGTCCCATCGGCGAAAATGACGCTGATCTGGGCAAAGCCCGAACGCGACAACGAACGGGTCCGGTCCAGTCCCGGCAGGCCGGCCATGGCTGTTTCCAGCGGATAGGTGACCCGCTGCTCGACCTCCAGCGGCGAGGCGCCCGGTACTTCTGCATTGATCTGCACCTGGACGTTGGTGATGTCCGGCACCGCATCGATGGGCAGGTGGCGATAGCTGTAGATCCCGAGTGCAGCGATGCCGAGCGTGGCAAGCAGCACCAACCAGCGCTGCTCAATGGCGAAGCGAAGAATACGTTCGAACATGATGCGCCCTTAGTGGGAGTGCTCGGCCGAGCCCTTGCCCAGTTCCGACTTGAGAATGAAGCTGCCGCGGTCGGCCACTACCTGGCCGGCGCTCAAGCCCTGACGAATCTCTGTGCGCTCACCGTCCCGGACCCCGGTGACCACGGGTGTCGCCTGAAAGCCGTCTGCCGTCCGGACGAACACCACGGTGCGATCCTCCACGACATGCACGGCGCCATTGGGCACGCCAAGTACCTTGGCCTGTCGCTCGTCATCGAGCCGCACCGTAACGAACAGACCCGGGCGCCAGGCGCCCGCCGGATTGGCTAGGGTGACGCGCGCGGTCGCCGCCCGGGTCTGTTCGCCCAGCAGATTGCCAACATGCGCCACGGTGCCCTCGGTGCGGCTATCCAGCTCACCCGCGAGTACCTCCACCTTTCGGCCAACGGTGACTCGATCGAGGTCACGCGCAGGAACGGCGAACGTGGCCCAGACGCGGGACAGGTCGGTGAGCGTGAAGAGGTTGCTGGCTTCGTCCACCCGCTCACCCAGGACCAGGTGCTTCTCCACCACCACGCCGTCGAAGGGCGCGCGCAGCTGGTAGCGACTGCCGCCCTGAGCGGAGGCTGCTCCACCCAAGGCCTGTGCTTTTTGACGGGCGTTGCGTACAGCAATCTCGGCTTCCTGCAGTGTCTGCCGCGCCTGCAGTAGATCCTGCTCGGCGCTGATCCGCTCCTGCCAGAGGTTCTGCTCGCGGGCATACAGGGTGCGCGCCAGTTGCAGCCGCTGCTGCGCGGTCGCCAGCTCGCTGCGCACCTCGGAAAGCTGCTCGCTGGCAATGACTGCTAGCACCTGTCCCTTGCGCACCCGGTCTCCAAGATTCGCCTTCACCTCCTCGACGACGCCGGGCGTACGGGACACCACGTGAGCGGTACGATCTTCATCGAAGCGAATCTCGCCCGGAAGACTCAAAGAGGCGCCAACGCTCACCGGCGTGACCACCTGGGTTTCGATGCCGGCTGCTCGAATCTGCTCTGCGCTCAGCTCGACTTCGCCTTCGGCATGCGTCTCTTCGCCGTCGCCATGGGCGCCCTCGTTCGCGTCATGGCCGTCTTTGCCTTCGTCCAGATCAGGGCGAGGCTGGGTCGCCTCAGCCTTGGCATCTGCCGATTTCGTTAGGGGGGCAGCGGGTTCGGGGTGGTCGTGACCGGTACCCGCCTGAATGGTACTGAATGGCAGCCCACCGCCAATTACTGCAATCAGCAGCGGCCGCAGCAGTCTCGGCCTGAATGAAGTCATGGTCATGCAAGAACTCCGCACCCGATTTATTACCGGGATCTGTAGCGTCATGGGGAGGTGAAGAGCGGGCCGTGGAGGCGTTCGAGGCGGGCCCAGGCATTGATCTGCGCACGTTGAGAGAGCAGGTACTGCCCCCTAGCGGCAATGAGGGCGCGCTGGGCTTCCAGCACATCCAGCTGGGCAAAACGTCCCAGCGAGAAGCCGCGAGTTAGGTCATCGACCGTACGCTGGCCCGCCGGCAAAACCCGGTTGCGCAAGTCGTCGACGTCAGCTGATGCACTACGCCAGTCGCGCAGTGCCTGCAGGGTTTCGGCCTGGATCTGCAGCTCGGTCGCTCGCTGTAGATCCCGGGCCTGGTCAGCGCGACTGGACGCGGCGAGCAGGTTGCCCTGGTTGCGATCGAAGAGCGGTAGCGGGAGCGAGAAGCCCACCAGATTGACCCGCTCCCCCTCGAGCTCGTCGTATTGGCTGCCCAGGCTCACCCGCACGTCCGGATAGCGCTGGCTGCGCTGCAGATCGACGTCGGCATCCCCGGCGGCTACCTGCCGCCGCGCCTTGAGCATCGCCGGTGTCTGGCGGATCGCCTGCAGCAGTAGGGCTTCGCCGGGAGGTGCGGGCAGACGATCCAGGTCACCGACCGGCTCACCGAGCTCTGTCACGGAGACACCCAATTGGCGGGCAAGACTCACCCGCGCGTTGTCACGCTGCTGCAGTGCGCGTCTCAGCTCCAGCCGCTGGGTGACCTGTTCTACCTCCGCGCGGGTACCCGATACCGGTGAAATCTTGCCCGCTCGAATTTGCGCCCCTGAGCTGTCCAGGCTGCGCTGTGCCAGTGCCTGCGATTGCTCGGCGAGCCGCACCCCTTCAGCGGCCAGTAACAACTCGTAAAAACTCTGGATGACGTCCGCCCGGAGGGCATAGCGTCGCGCCTCGAGGTCCGCATTGACCACGCCAGCGTTGGCCTCGGCCACCGCCACCCGGGCGGCGCGCTTGCCACCCAGTTCAAAGGGCTGGGTGAGCGTGAGACTGCGCGTCTGACTGGCAGAGCGCGTGTCCTCGACCTCGAAGGCGAGTTCCGGGTTGGGCAGGAGGCCTGCCTGCTGCCGTGCACCTGCGGCCGCGGCGGTCTCCTGGCGGGCCGCCAGGTAGTCGGGATTGTCGCGCAGGGCCTGGGCCAGCGCCTGCTCCAGGGTCAGCGATGAGGCCTGGACCGGTCCGCCGGCGAGCAGCAGACCTAGCCCCAGCGCCAGACCCATCAGGCGCCATGGGGCGGGATATCGACATGGAAGGGATAACGGCACTGCAGCGACTCCTGTGCAGAAGGCGCGACGTTCGAAGAGATCGTCGCGTGATAGCGGAGCCGACTCTAGGGAGCGCCACCTATCGCTCCGGTGACGCCAACATTACAAAGCTGTAAGGAAGTTGCCGCCGTCCAGGTATACCGGCACGCTTGATCGCTTGACTCTCTAGCGGCTACAGGCTTCAGCCTCCGCAACATCCTCGACACGACTGATACAGACGATGCGCTTACTGATAGTGGAAGACGAAGCCCGCGCCGCGGATTATCTGCAGCAAGGCCTCACGGAGAATGGCTATGTGGTTGATCGCGCCGCGACCGGGATTGATGGTCTGCATCTGGCTCTGCAGCAGGATTACGACCTGATCCTGCTGGACATTAATCTGCCGACTATGGACGGTCTGGAGGTCCTGGAATTGCTGCGGCGACGCAAGCAGACCCGCGTGATGCTCCTAACGGGCCAGAGCCGAACCAGCGAGCGCGTCCGAGGACTGGACGCCGGCGCTGACGACTATCTGACCAAGCCGTTCGAGTTTCCGGAGTTGCTCGCCCGCATCCGCGCGTTGCTCAGACGCGGCGAAACGCGAGTGGTCAGTGATACCCTGCACCTGGCCGATCTTGAGCTGCATCCCTTTCGCCATCGTGCGTTTCGCGGGGACCAGCGCATCGACTTGACCAGCAAGGAATTCGCGCTGCTTCACCTGCTCATGCAACGCCAGGGCGAAGTGCTCTCCCGCACCGAGATCATCTCGCGCGTTTGGGACATGAATTTCGACTGTGACACCAATGTGGTGGAAGTCGCCGTTCGACGCTTGCGGATGAAGGTCGATGAGCCCTTCGGGGAGGCGCTTATCCATACAGTACGAGGCGTTGGCTACGTGATGGAGCGCCGTTCATGAGACCCATGAGCCTCGCCCTGCGCCTGGGGATGATCGTCACGAGCGTGGGCTTGCTGCTGGCTATCATCTTGGTCGTTATGGTGTACAGCGTTCTAGAGCGGGAGCTTGATAAGCGTGCTGTTGACCAGCTGCAAGCCAAATTAGGGCAGATCCAGCACAGCCTGGAAGAGCGTCCTGCAAATCCTACCAAAGCGCCTTGGCAGCACGTACTAGCTGACGCTCTGCTCGGCCACGATGAGCTGTCGGTCACCGTGCTTTCGGCGGAAGAGGACACACCCCTGTATGGGCTTGGCTCCCATGCCTATGCCGATGAGCTACGGCCGGGCCGTTGGCCAGACGCCCAGACGTTGGCCTGGCATTCTGATGACGGCCACGATCTATTAACTATCCGGACTAGCCTGACCATCCCATCGCTGCCTCCACTACAGCTACTGCTCAGCCAGGACCGCAGCAGTGATAGATTTTTGTTGGATGCTTTCCTACGTGCAGCCTTGATAAGTCTGCCGATTCTGCTACTGCTGATTGGCGCCGCGGCGTGGTGGACGGGTTATCAGGGCCTTGCGCCGTTACGCCACTTCCGCCGTACTGCCCGTGCGATTACTACCCGGCAGCTGACATTGCGAGTGGATGACACCAATCTGCCTGCAGAAGTAGCTGATCTAGCCATCGCGCTGAACACGATGTTGGAGCGCCTCAATACGGGCGTGCAGCAACTAGACCGCTTTGCAGACGACGTTGCCCATGAATTGCGCGCCCCGCTCGGGATCCTCATAGGTCGAACGCAGATGGTACTTAGCCGGAAGCGTGACGAGGCCACGTATCAAAAGGCCTTGGAGGACTCCCTAGACGAACTGGACCGCTTGAGCCGTATTGTCGCGGACATGCTCCTCCTCGCGCGTCTGGACAGCCACGAACCGCTAACCTCACTGAGCCAAGTGGCCGTCGAGCAAGAGACACTTAAGGTCTGTAGCCTGTTTGAGGCTTATGCCGAAGCGCGCGAAATAGAGCTAGTAGTCAAAGGACAGCTTCAAGTCGAGGGCGACAAGTTGATGATCCAGCGTGCGCTATCGAACCTGCTATCAAACGCTATTCGCCACGCTTATCCAAGAACGGCTGTGATAGTAGAGCTTGGCGCGCAAGAGGAAGGTGGTGGATGGGCAGCTGTGATAAACCAAGGATCTCCCATAGATCCGGATGAGTTATCGAATGTCTTCAATCGCTTTTACCGGGCTGGCGATCAACCTACAGGCGGCAGTGGATTAGGGTTGGCGATCGTCCGCGCGATTATGATTTCTCACCGGGGCCTGGTGCAGGCCGAATCTCATAATGGAATGACGCGCTTCACGCTGACATTTCCTCCAGCAATTACGCCCGTAACCAACTTTGATGAACAAGGCGAAGCGGAAGCGCTTTGTTCCCCCACCAATAGATAGGTGTGAGCACGATGCTGGTCGATATGGCAGCGTAGACATGTCAATAACTAACCCGGAGCTGTTATAGACAGGGCTGCATATGCAGGACTTCCCGACCAGCGTCTTTCTGCAGACGAACTACAACGTTGTTGCCGCTGACCGAAAACTGACCCAGTAGAGGCTGTTCTGCCGACTGAAAACTGACCCAGGTGTTCAACTGCTTCTGCTCAATTTTTGAGCAG
>NZ_SLYS01000024.1:0-33072 GCF_004341115.1 Pseudomonas sp. JUb52 | reverse complement strand
GGCGTAAAGGAACGACGTTGCTTGGTCATCAGACACCTCTCTATGGCGAGCATTCTCGCCCTAAATGGGTGTCCGGAATCAGTAGACCACTACACCTCCACTCCAGAAGGGCCCTTCCCTTCTCGTCGTCATTGGACGCCAGGGCGGGCCGGAAAAGGCGTAGTCGTGGGTAAAAACGGGGTAAGAAAGCTGTCCAGCTCGATACAACCCCTATGAATCGGCGGGAACCTCTCCTGCGCGTTGCGGCTCCATTTCCCTGAACGTCATCGAAAAGATGCCAAACGGGCGCCTTTTGGCCCCCTTCAGGAGATGTCATGTCCAGCGACAACCAATACGCCATGCAGAACCCCCTCACCCAGTATCCCCAGCCGGAATTTCCCAAGCAGCCCCAGGAGGCTCCGGGTCTGGCCCAGGTCATGGAGCCGCGTCCCGATCATGGCGAGACCAGCTACAAGGGCTTCGGTCGTCTGGCCGGGCGCAAGGCGCTGATCACCGGCGCGGATTCGGGGATCGGTCGGGCTACGGCCATCGCCTATGCCCGGGAGGGTGCCGATCTGGTGCTGAACTACCTGCCCGAGGAAGAGGCCGACGCCCAGGAAGTGGTCAAGCTGGTGGAAGCCGAGGGTCGCAAGGCCGTCTGCGTACCCGGTGATCTGAAGGACGAAGCCTTCTGCACCCAACTGGTCAGCAAGGCCAAGGAGGCCCTGGGCGGTCTGGACATCCTGGTCAACGTGGCCGGCAAGCAGACCGCCGTGCAGGACATCGCCGAGCTGACCACCGAACAGTTCGACGCCACCTACAAGACCAACGTCTACGCCCTATTCTGGCTGTGCAAGGCCGCGCTGCCGCACCTGCCGGCCGGCGCCGCCATCATCAACACCACCTCGATCCAGGCCACCCAGCCGTCGGAATTCCTGCTCGACTACGCCTCGACCAAGGCGGCCATCACCAACTTCACCAAGGCCCTGGCCAAGCAGGTCGCCAGCAAGGGCATCCGTGTCAACGCCGTGGCCCCCGGTCCCTTCTGGACCCCGCTGCAGCCCAGCGGTGGCCAGCCCCAGGAAAAGATTCCCACCTTTGGCGGCGAAACGGTGTTCAAGCGCCCCGGCCAGCCGGCGGAACTGGCGCCCATCTATGTGCTGCTGGCCTCCCAGGAGTCGAGCTATGTAACCGGTGAGGTCTATGGCGCCACCGGAGGCATGGGCTGACGGCCATGGCGGCCTTCGACCCCGCCCGCCAGGACGGCTATGCGCCCCTGGCGGGCTATGCCGCCCTTTCCGACGGTCGTTCGATCGCCCTGGTGGCGCCGGACGGCTCGCTGGACTGGTGGTGCGTGCCGAACATGGATTCCGCCCCGCTGTTCGACCGCCTGCTGGATGCCCCGGCCGGCGGTTTCTTTTCGATTGCCCCGGTGGCCGACTACCGCGTCGAGCGGGCCTACCGGGAAGACAGCAATGTGCTAGAAACCTGTTTCCACACCGTTGATGGCAGCGTGCGTCTGACCGAGTCGCTCAACAGCGGCTCGGCCGGTCGCCTGCCCTGGTGCGAACTGGGGCGCCGGGTGGAAGGCCTCTCCGGACGGGTCGAACTGCGCATCGAACTGGTGCCCGGCACCCAGGGCCAGACCGTCTCGCCCTGGATGCGCAGCACGCCCAATGGCGAGGTCATGCACGTCGACGGGGTCATGGCCACCCTGAGGTATTGCGAGCGGCTGGAGATCCTCCAGTGCGACGACCGCCGACTGGTGGCACGCCTGGTGCTGGAAGCCGGGCAACGCAGCGTCCTGGCGCTGACCGCGACCGAGAACGAACCGCTGGTGGTGCCCTCGCTGGACGAGGTGGACCAGCGCATCGACCGCAGCGACCAGGCCTGGCGCGAGTGGGCTCAGGGTTTTGCCTATCGCGGCGAATTCCTCAGCGAGGTGAAGCGCTCGGCGCTGGCCCTCAAGCTCTTGCTCTACTCCCCCACCGGCGCCATCGTCGCCGCGGCCACCACCTCGCTGCCGGAACGCATCGGCGGCGACAAGAACTACGAATACCGCTATGCCTGGGTGCGCGATGCGGTCTTTACCATCAAGGCCTTCCTGCGCCTGGGTGCCCTCGGCGAGGCCCAGGCGGCGCTGGCCTGGATCCAGAACGTCATCCGCCGCCACGGCAATCGCCTGCACACCTGCTTTACCCTGCAGGGTGAGCTGGCACCGGCAGAGCGCACCATTCCCGTGCCGGGCTATCGCGACTCCCAGCCGGTCCGCGTTGGCAACCGGGCCAGCGCCCAGTGCCAGCTGAGTCTCTATGGCGATCTACTGGAGACCTTTCGCCTCTATGCCAGCAAGGGCCATGTGCTGGATTTCGCCACTTCCAGCCTGCTCACCGACCTGGCCAATCTCTGCGCCGATGGCTGGCGCCAGCCGGATGCCGGCATGTGGGAGCTGCCCGAAGAGCGCCACTACACCCTGTCGAAGCTGGGCTGCTGGTTCGCCCTGGATCGCGCCGTGACCCTGGCCCGCGAGGGGCACATCCCCGACGCCATGTGTGGCCGCTGGGAGCGCGAGCGCGATCGCATCCGCGACTGGGTCAACGAACACTGCTGGAGCGAGCGCAAGCAGGCCTATACCTTCTATGCCGGCACCGAGCGCCTGGACGCCGGCTTGCTGCTCGGTATCCGCTTCGGCTTCGACGGGGGTGAGCGGTCGGTGAGTACCCTGGCGGCTATCCGCCGCGAGCTGGCCCGCGGTCCGCTGGTTTATCGCTACAGCGGCGCCGAACGGGAGGAAGGGGCCTTTCTTGCCTGCTCCTACTGGATGGTCGAGGCGCATGCCGTGCTGGGCGAGGTGGATCAGGCGCGCGAACTGATGCGCGAGGTGCTGGCCGCCAGTCTCAATGGCGTCGGCCTGATGACCGAGATGCGCGATCCCCATGACGGCGCAGCCCTGGGCAACTTTCCCCAGGGCTTGAGTCACCTGGCCATGGTGCATGCGGCGCTGATTCTGGAAGAACCGGAGCCTGAGGCGTGAGCGATCTGGATTTCACCCGCCCGGTGAACGAGGTCGCCCGGCAACTGATCGGCGCCACGCTCAGGGTCGCGGGCGTCGGCGGCCTCATCGTCGAGACCGAAGCCTACGACGGCGAAGACCCGGCCTCCCATAGCTTTTCCGGCCCGACTCCGCGCAACCGCGCCATGTTCGGCCCGCCCGGCCATGCCTATGTCTATCGCTCCTACGGCATCCACTGGTGCTTCAACTTGGTCTGCCGCGAAGCCGGGCATGGCGCCGGCGTGCTGATCCGCGCGCTGGAGCCCCTGTGGGGGCTGGAGGTGATGCGCGAACGCCGGGGCGGCCTGGCCGATCGCCTGCTCTGCGCCGGTCCCGGTCGGCTGTGCCAGGCCCTCGCCATCGACGGCAGTCACGATGGCCTGCCGCTGACCGAGCCGCCCTTCCTGCTGGAGCCGGCGGCTGCCGAGGTGGCGGTGCTCGCGGGCCCGCGCATCGGCATCAGCCGCGCGCGCGAGGTGCCCTGGCGCTTCGGCCTGGCCGGTTCGCGCTATCTGAGTCGTGGCTTTCCTGGCTGAGCACCGCCGCGCGGTGCTGGCGCCGACCGCGGCGCAGATCGACGATCAGGGTCAGGAGGCCGAAGACCAGAATCGCCAGGACGATGCCCAGGCCGAGTAGCTGCTTTTCCATGTTGTCCTCTGATGCTGTCGATGAAGCGTGCTAGGCCGCGTGCGCGGCGGATTCGGCCCGACGCCGCAACGAGCGGCGCAGGATCCAGGTCAGGGCGAGACTCAGGGATGGCCGGCGGTCATCATGCTGAATTCGGACATGCCGCCGATGCCGGCGATGAGGTTGAGCGGCAGGAACACCACGTTGATCAGCGTGAGGTTGCGCAGGGTCAGGTTCATGCTGTTGTTGGCCAGGTTGCCGCGGGCATCCATGAGGCGGGCGAACACCGTGGCGTAGAGGTCGACCTGGCGGCGGCACTGGTCGTTCTCGATGATGAGGTCTTCCAGGCGCGCCCGCAGCGCCTCGCCCAGCTCGCGCCTTTCGGCGATCTGCCGCAGTCGGTCGAGCACCGCGCCGTTGCCCTGCAGGGCGTTGATGTAATGGATCAGGCTCTCGCTGAGATTGAACATCTGCAGCAGGTGCTCGTTGCCCAGGGAGCTGTCGAAGCGCTGCTGCAATTCGCGGCCGACCAGCCTGATGACCTTGAGATGCCCCTGGTAGTGATGGACGCTGCGAAACAGCAGTTCCACCAGCACATCCAGCGGATCGTGCAGCGGCTGCAACGGCCCCTCGCCGGCCAGCAGCGACTGGCCGGCGGAGATGACCACCAGCCGCTCGGGATGCCAGAGCAAGCCGAAGGAAGACACCTCGAAGGCGAAGCGCGCCCCGCCGGCATAGCGTTCCGGACGCTTCCAGATCAGGAAGAGTTCGTCGCCCCGCACTTCCAGGCGCGAGACCTCGTCCGGGTCGAGCGCCGAGGCCAGGCGGTGGCTGTCCAGGGGAAAGGCCTGTTGCAGCCAGACGCGCTCCCGGGCATCCGGATCGCTGCACAGCAGCACCGGCGCCGAGCGGTCGCCCGCCGGCAGCAGGCCACCCTCCCGCAGGGTGAAGGCTTCGATCATGGCGTGCTCCTACCAGCCCTGGCGCCGCTGCTCCAGGCGCCGGACGAAATCCTCCAGCACCCGTCGATAGAGGCTTTCGCCCAGCAGGCCGTCTTCGATGCCGGCGTCCAGATTGGGGTTGTCGTTGACCTCGATGACCACCAGCCGATCCCGATCCTGCTTGAGATCGACGCCATAGAGGCCATCGCCGATCAGGGCGGCGGCCTGCACCGCCAGCTCCACCACCGCGGGAGGCACCGCGGCGATGGCCACCGCCTCGCAGCGCCCTCCGGTACTGCCGGATTCCGCCTTGTGGTTGTAGATCTGCCAGTGACCGGCGGACATGAAGTAGCGACAGGCATAGAGCGGCTCACCGGCGAGCACGCCGATGCGCCAGTCGAATTCGGTGTAGAGGTATTCCTGGGCCAGCAGCAACACCGAGCGCTCGAACAGCTCCGCCGCGGCCTGGCGCAATTCGGCGGCGTCGGCCACCTTGAGCACGCCGCGGGAAAAGCAGCCGTCGGGAATCTTCAGCACCAGCGGATAGCCCAGGCGCTGCCCCACCTCTTCCAGGTCCTGGGGTCGTTCTCGATAGAGGATCTCGGTACGCGGCATGCCCAGGCCGTGCTGGGCCAGCAGGTCGCTGAGAAACACCTTGTTGGTGCAGCGCAGGATGGAGGCGGGATCGTCCAGCACCACCAGGCCTTCGCTCTCGGCCTTGCGGGCGAAGCGATAGGTGTGGTCGTCGACCCGGGTGGTGGCGCGGATGAACAGGGCGTCGTATTCCGCCAGCCGACTGTAGTCCTTGCGCTCGATCAGTTCCACGGCCACCCCCAGGTCACGCCCGGCGGCGACGAAGCCGGCCAGGGCCGCAGCATTGGAGGGCGGCAAGGACTCCTCCGGGTCATGCAGGATGGCCAGGTCGTAGCGCGCCTGGCGCCGCGAGGCCGGTTGCCGCCAGATGCGCCGGTTGAAGGCATCCAGGGCATCGGCGAAGGCGTATTGCTGGGCGTCCTGCAGGCGGTGCAGGGCGCCGCTCTTGATCCCGGCGATGTGCCAGTGGCGACTGTGGCGCAACTCCACCTGCAGGATCGGGCACGGGAAGGCGTCGAACAGGTGCCTGGCCAGCGCCTGCAGCGGCGCGAATTCGGTGCGGCCGAAATAGAGGTTGAGGGTGAAGCCCTCGGTGGCGCCCAGCGGATGCTCGGCCAGCGCCTGGTCCACCAGGGCGTCGAGGTCTTCCAACAGCAGGCCGTAGAGCGCCTTGCGATTGAGTTCGCTCAGGGTCCGCACCGAGGGGATGACGCGATGACCGCGCGCCTCCGCCAGCAGCGAGCAATAGTAGCCGTGGCCCAGGTAGCGGTAGTTGCGACAGAGGTTGAGCACCTGGATGCGGCCACCGCCCGCGGTGAGACGGCGGTCTTCCAGATACTCCTGGGCCGTGACGATGCTTTCGCTGGGCAGGTAGTCCGACCAGTCTTCCTTGCGCTCGACGATGATCAGCAGGGTGCTGCTGGCCGGCAGGTGCAGCACGGGTTCGGGACGGGGAACGGGGGTGGCGACGGGCAGGCGGGCTTGAATCGCGACCATGATGCGAACCGGGCTCTGGCGAAAGGGGTGTCCAGCAATACGCCTTCCGCCGGCGGCTGTCCCGCGCCGTTACGCAGGCTTTATGCCGCGGCGGCGGAGTTGACCGAGACTTTGCGCCGGGCACGTCGTTCGGCGGTTGGCTAAGCTTTGCGAACGTCCTGCCCTGGAGTCCTCATGAAGCCCCGTCAGCTGCTGCCGATCGTCCTGCTGTGTCCCCTCCTCGCCCAGGCCAGCCTGCGCTGTGGCCAGAGTCTCGTCGAGGAAGGCGACAGCGTCGACCAGGTCCTCGCCGCCTGTGGCGCTCCGGCCGAGCGCAAGATCAATCCGCCGGCACTGCGCAACAACAACGTGCCCAAATTCAATGCCGCCGAGACCCAGTTCTGGACCTATGCCCCGGAGAACGGTGCCTCGCGTCACCTCAAGTTCATCGACGGCAAGCTGGTGGAGATCAGGGTGGAGCGTTAGTGGGCGGGAGCTTCCCTCACCCCAACCCTCTCCCAGAGGGAGAGGGGAAAAGCAGCAGCCCCGGCGTAGGGGCGGAGCGGCTTCTGCGTAGGTTGGGTTGAGCGCAGCGAAGCCCAACGGTTGCCAGGTGAGCCTCTCTCTCGGTTAGCAGGCGGGAGCTTCCCTCACCCCAACCCTCTCCCCGAGGGAGAGGGGGAAAAGCAGCGGCTCAGGCGTAGGTTGGGTTGAGCGCAGCGAAGCCCAACAGGTGCCAGGCGAGCCTTTCCATCGCGCCGGCAAAAAAGAACCGCCCGAGGGCGGTTCAAGCGGAGCACGACCTGAGGGCCGTGGTTAGAACTTGGCTTCCAGGTCCAGCTGCAGGGTCTTCACATCGGCATCGGTGCGGAAGCGGCTGGCGGTGTCGGACTCGGCGAGGAAATAGGTCAGGCCGACGCCGAAGTTCTTGTCGATGTCGTAGCCGAGCTTGAGCTTGTGGCCGCGGGCGCCGGTCGAGCCGTTGCCGAAGTCGGAGTCGGTGAAGGCGCCCACCACGGCGTTGCGCTGGACATCGCGGTAGTTGTATTCCAGGCCGACCCGCTGCATCAGCTTGGTCTTGGCGCCCACCAGCCAGGCGGTGTCCTCGCCGTCGTCGGCCTTGTCGTTGACCACGTACTGACCATAGAAGGACAGCGGCACCCACAGCTTGGTCAGGTCCAGCTGGGCGAAGCCCTCGTAGAGCTGGAAGCGGTCGGTGGTGTTGCCATTCACCGCCAGGGCGCAGGGCGAGGTGACCGAACCGGTGGTCGGGCAGGTGCTGTCCTGGTCCTTGTCGTAGGCGTAGACGCTGCCGCCGACCATCAGCTTGGCGGCGTCACCAAGGTTAAAGCGACTGCCCAGCTGGCCGGCGTAGAGGCGCAGGTCATGCTTGAACTCGTAACCCTCGCCGTCGACGTTGTCCTTGAGCACGTAGTAGCCGGTGCTGCCGAACAGCTCGGCGCCGCCGCCCAGGTCGTATTTGTAGGTGCCGGCCAGGCCTTCGGGGTTGATGTCGGCGTCCCAGATGACGTCGCCGGTGCTGACCCACTGCTGGCCCATCTTGCCGCCCACCAGGTGCAGATTCGGCAGCGCCGTGGGGTGGTAGTCGATGTAGGCCTGATCCAGCCAGAGCTGCTTCTTGTTGAAGTAGCCGTTGAGGTCCTGGTTGGTGGAGCGGGCATCGTCGCCGCCGCCGGTGGCGATGCGGATGCCGGTGTCCACCTGCGGATTGATCTCGCTGTAGGCGCCCAGTCGCGCCCGGATGCGCTGGCGGTCGCGATCGCGACCGTTGTCCGGCTCGCCGCTGATGTCGATGCTCTCGTGGCGCACCCGCACATCGCCCTTGATCTGGGTCTTGGCGGCCCAGGCCAGTTTCTTCTCGAAGTCGGAGGTCTTCTGCTGCTGGGCGACCTGGGCGGCGCGCGCCTGCTGCTCCTGCTGCAGGTCGCCACGCAATTCGGCGTACTGGGCGGGGGTGATGGAGCCGTTGGCCTTGAGCATGTCGAGCAGCTTCTCATCGACAGCGGCACTCGCGGTGGCCGAGCAGGTGGCCAGGAGCACGCCCGAGAACAGCGCCGTGAATCGATAAGGGTTAACAGACATCGGCAGATCTCCTTTCAAGACAATCCAGGGGTGTTGGCTGGCAGTGCAGCCCGTCACGAAGCTGGCTCAGTCTCGGCAGAAGAGATGTCGTTTTGCCTTCAATAAAGTAAAACTTTTAATACAAGCCTTTGAAATTAAATGAAAATTTCACGGTAACGCCATGCGTTGCGAGCTTGGCAAAAGTCTTTCTCGGACGTGAAGACAATGTTCTCCGCCGAGAAACCAGGCGACCGCCCTGCCCCGCCCCTTTCCGCTCGCCCATGAAAAAGGCCACTCCGGGGAGTGGCCTTGCCGAGAGCCGGCGAAATCCTCAGCCGAAGCGACCGGTGATGTAGTCCTCGGTCTGCTTCTTGTCCGGCTTGGTGAAGATCTTGTCGGTCTTGTCCACTTCGATCAGCTCGCCCAGGTACATGAAGGCGGTGACGTCGGAGCAACGCGCCGCCTGCTGCATGTTGTGGGTGACGATGACCACGGTGAACTCCTGCTTGAGTTCGGCCAGCAGCTGTTCGATGCGCGCGGTGGAGATGGGGTCCAGCGCCGAGGTCGGCTCGTCCAGCAGCAGCACCCGCGGACGCAGGGCGATGGTACGGGCGATGCACAGGCGCTGCTGCTGACCGCCGGAGAGACCCAGGGCGCTCTGGTTGAGCTTGTCCTTGACCTCGTCCCACAGCGCCGCGCCGCGCAGGGCCTGCTCGACGCGATCCTGCAGCTCGACGCGGGACAGCCGCTCGTGGTGGCGGATGCCGTAGGCGACGTTGTCGGCGATGGACATCGGGAAGGGCACCGGCTTCTGGAACACCATGCCGATGGTGCTGCGCAGGCGGCTCAGCGAGTACTTGGGATCGAGGATGTTTTCCCCGTCCATGAGGATCTCGCCGGTCGCTTCCAGCCCCGGGTATTCCGAGTAGATGCGGTTGAAGATGCGCAGCAGCGTGGACTTGCCGCATCCGGACGGGCCGATGATGGCGGTGATCTGCTTGGCCGCGATGTCCAGGTTGATCGACTTGAGCGCCTGGTGGCCCTTGTAACGGAAGCCGACGTCGCGCGCCTGCAGTTCCGGTATCTGCGTCTGCATGGTAGTCACTTGGAATCCCGGTTACGAAAGAAGAAGCGAGAGGAGAGGTTCAGGAGCAGCACGAACAGCGTCAGCAGCAGGGCGCCGGCCCAGGCCAGGTGCTGCCAGTTTTCGAACGGACTCATGGCGAACTGGAAGATGGTCACCGGTACGGTGGCCATGGGCTTGAGCACGTCGGCGTTCCAGTACTGGTTGCCGAAGGCGGTGAACAGCAGCGGTGCGGTCTCGCCGGTGATGCGGGCGATGGACAGCAGCACCCCGGTCACCACGCCGGCGCGGGAGGCACGCAAGAGGATCTGCAGGGTCACCTTCCACTGGGGGATGCCCAGGGCCAGGGCCGCTTCGCGCATGGCCGGCGGCTGCAGCTGCATCATCTCGTCGGTGGTACGGGTCACCACCGGCACCACCAGCATGGCCAGCGCCAGGGAGCCGGCGAACCCGGAGAAGCCCAGGCTGCCGCCGGAGTACTGGTTCAGGGTCACCACCACGGCGGTGTAGATGAACAGGCCGATGACGATGGACGGCGCCGACAGGAGGATGTCGTTGACGAAGCGCACCACCAGACCCAGCTTGGAGTGGCGGGCGTATTCGGCCAGCCAGAGTCCGGCGAGGATGCCGATGGGTGCGCCGATGGCGGTGGCCAGCAGGGTGATCAGCACGCTGCCGAACAGGGCGTTGGCCAGACCGCCGTCGGCGGCGCCGGGCGGCGGCGTCATCTCGACGAAGATGGCCGGGCTCAGGGCGCTGACGCCCTTGATCAGGGTGGTGCCGAGGATCCAGGCCAGGAAACCCAGGCCGAGCACGGCGGCGGCGCTGCCGAAGATCAGCGCGATGCCGTTCTTGATCCGCCGCTTGCGATAGAGATAGGCGTCGATGTGCATCAGTTACCTGCCTTGCGCGACAGTTGCGTCAGCATCAGCCGTGCCGCCAGCAGCACGAAGAAGGTCACCACGAACAGCAAAAAGCCCAGGGCGATTAGCGAAGAGCGGTGCAGATCGGTGTAGGCCTCGTTGAATTCGTTGGCGATCACCGAGGCGATGGAGCTGCTCGGCATCATCAGCGAGAGGGAGAACTGGTGGGCGTTGCCCAGGACGAAGGTCACCGCCATGGTCTCGCCCAGGGCACGGCCCAGGCCGAGGAAGGCGCCGCCGACCACCGCCGAGCGGGTGTAGGGCAGCACGATGTCCCAGCAGACTTCCCAGGTGGTGGACCCCAGCGCATAGGCCGATTCCTTGAGCTGGGCCGGCACGCTGCGAAACACCTCGTACATCACCGAGGTGATGAAGGGCAGGATCATGATCGCCAGGATGATGCCGGCGGTCAGCATGCCGATGCCCAGCGGCGGCCCCTGGAACAGCACGCCGATCACCGGGATGGCGCCGAGGTAGTCGTTGATGAAGGGCGAGATGTGCGCGGCCATGAAGGGACCGAAGACGAACAGGCCCCACATGCCGTAGATGATCGACGGGATACCGGCCAGCAGTTCCACCGCCGTGGCCACCGGACCGCGCAGCCAGGTGGGAGCGATCTCGGAGAGGAACAGGGCGATGCCGAAGGCGGTGGGCACGGCCAGCAGCAGGGCGATAAAGGAGGTCATCAGGGTGCCGTAGATGGGCACCAGGGCGCCGAACTTCTCGGCCCCGACATCCCATTCGGCCGAGGTGATGAAGTCCAGGCCAAAGGTCATGAAGGCGTGGCGACCGCCCCAGAGGGTGGACGCGGCGGCGCCGACCAGTACCAGCAGTACCAGCAGCGCGGCGGAAAACAGCAGCCGGCGGAACCAGACATCGGCGCGGGTATCCCGGCGGATGCGCTGTTCCTGAGCGGCGGAGAGGGGCAGGGTCTGGTCGGTCATGGAGCTTTCCGTCTACCTGGAAGGACGCGCGAAACCGCCTGGACCCCAGGGGATCCAGGCGGCGGGACAGTCGTGCTTACTTCTTGAAGTCGGACGCCCAGTAGCCTTCGATCTGCTTGACCAGGGTGTCCGGGACCGGGACGTAATCCAGGGCCGCGGCATCCTTCTGGCCATGCTCCAGGGACCACTTGAAGAAGTCGAAGGCGACCTTGCTGCGCTCTTCGTTCTTGGGTTCCTTGTACATCACGATCCAGGTGGTGGCGGTGATCGGCCAGGCGTCGGCGCCCGGGGCGTTGGTCATCAGCAGGTTGAAGTCCTTGGCGCTCTTCCAGTCGGCGGTGGCGGCGGCGGCCTGGAAGCTCTTGGCTTCGGGCTGCACGAAGTTGCCGGCGGCGTTCTTCAGCTGCACATGGGTCATCTTGTTGGTCAGCGCATAGGCGTACTCGACGTAGCCGATGGAGCCCTTGATCTGCTTCACGTAGGCGGCGATACCCTCGTTACCCTTGCCACCCACACCGACCGGCCAGTTGACGGTGGTGCCGAAGTTGAACTTCTCCTTCCACTCCGGGCTGACCTTGGCCAGGTAGTTGGTGAAGTTGTAGGAGGTGCCGGAGCCGTCGGAACGACGCACCACGGTGATGGCGCCCTCAGGCAGCTTCATGCCGGGGTTCAGCGCGGCGATGGCCGGGTCGTTCCAGGTCTTGATCTCGCCCATGAAGATCTTGGCCATGGTCGGGCCGTCGAGCTTCAGCTTGCCGGGCTCGATGCCTTCCACGTTGATCACCGGCACGATGCCGCCGATGATGGTCGGGAACTGGCCCAGACCGCCCTTCTGCAGGTCGTCGGTGCTCATGGGGGCGTCGGTGGCGCCGAAGTCCACGGTGCCGGCCTTGATCTGGGCGATACCGCCGCCGGAGCCGATGGACTGGTAGTTGATACGGTTGCCAGTCTTCTCGCTGAAGCCTTGCGACCACTTCGACAGAACGGGGAAGACGAAGCTCGAGCCGGCGCCCGTGACATCCACGGCGTGAGCGGCGGTGCTCAGGCAAAAGGCCGACAACAACAGAGAGAGGCTGAACGTGCGTTTCATGGTGGCTCCATTACCTAGTGAGGGCTGGCGCTAGGCTATTGCCGAAATGTGACAATTAAGTGTCAGCGGCATGACGAAACGGGGACGGCAGAGCGCCATCATGGGCGACGGGCTGGCGCTCGGCCTCGCGACCAGCGAAGGCACGCTTCCCGCCCTGCTCGGCGGGAGCAAGCGACCTCCGGGCATCCCTGGGCGACGTCCGCGCAGGGCACCGGTAGCCGCTAGCCTTCTCTCACAGCATCCTGTGCCGAGCCCCCAATCCAGTAAGAGCGCGCCCTGCAGAGGATTCATCGGCGCTTTTGGAGGACTCGACGGCAGAAGATTTAGCCAAGGCTATATATATTAGAACTATCTACAAGATAGACTTTCTCTATCCGGATGGGTAAGGTGGCGGCCTCTTTGGGGAGTAGCCTGCTTCCACCGCGGTGGAAAGCGTCCTGATCAACATACTCGGCAACCGCCGTGGTCAGGACAGCCAGTCAGGGTTGGCGAGACCAGAGGCATCACCGCGCCACGCCGGGCGTGCGGGGATGTCTTGTGGATCGAGCCCGGCCGGCGCTGTCACGATGAACCCCGCTTCCCTGATGTTTCTGGCCTTCGCCATGTCCACCGATGCCTTCGCCGCCGCGGTCGGCAAGGGTGCCAGCCTGCACAAGCCCTGCCTGCGCGAAGCCCTGCGCACCGGCGCCATCTTTGGCGTCATCGAAGCCATCACCCCGGTGATCGGCTGGGCCGTCGGCCTCACCGCCGCCCAGTACGTCCAGCCCTGGGATCACTGGATCGCCTTCACCCTGCTCACCGTGCTCGGCCTGCGCATGATCTGGGCCGGCTTCGGCGCGCCCGAGGCCGAGGAAGAAAAGCCCCGCCAGCATTCCTTCATGCTGCTGGCCCTGACCGCCGTGGCCACCAGCATCGATGCCCTCGCCGTGGGCGTGGGCCTGGCCTTCATCGACGTCAACATCATCACCGCCGCCCTGGCCATCGGCCTCGCCACCATGATCATGGTCACCACCGGGGTGATGCTGGGCCGGGTGATGGGCAATCTGGTCGGCAAGCGCGCGGAGATGCTCGGTGGCGTGGTGCTGATCGTGATCGGCGCGGCCATCCTGCATGAACACCTGGCCGCCGTTGCCAGCTGATGGCTCGCCTCTGGCGTAGCGCCCTCCTCGTCCTGGCCGCCCTGCTGCTGGCCGCCTTGGGCTTTCTCGCCTGGCAGCGCTTCTGGCCGGCCCAGGCCGCTCCTGGCTGGCGCTACGAAGTGGCCCATGCCGACATCGCCAAGGCCAGCGCCCTGGCCTGGCAGGGCGATGCCCTGCTCACCGCGGAAGAACTCAAGGATGGCAAGGGCCGGCTGCTGCGCATCGATGCCCAGGGCCGGCGCAGCGTGCTCAGCGAGGGGCTGTACAAGCCCGACGGCCTGGTGCCCTACCAGGACGGCTTCGCCTACAGCCAGGAAGGCGGCACCCATCCCATCCGCTGGTTCGACGCCGCCGGCAGTCGCGATCTCTTCACCGGTATCAAAGCCCAGGGCCTCTGGGCCGAAGGCAAGCGGCTCTATGCCGTGGAAGACCGCAAGGGGGCCGGACGCCTGCTGCGCTACGATGCCGCCGATGGCAGCCTGACCGTGCTGCGCGACCACCTTGACGAGGCGGAGTCCTTTACCCGCTGCCCGGACGGCAGTGCCTTCTATACCGAGAAATCCCGCGGCCTGGTGCGTCAGCTGAGCGACGATGGCCGGGATCCGCCGGCGCTGCGCGATCTGCGCGAGCCGAGCTTTCTGCTCTGCGACCGCCGCGGCCTGTGGATCAGCGAAGACTCGACCCACCGCGCCCGCCTGCTGCTCTGGGATCGCCAGTCGGCCCCGCGCGCCATCCTGACCTTCCTGCGCGCGCCCCAGGCCTTGCTGCCACGGGGCGACGGCTATCTGCTGGCCGAAGGCGGTCGCGACCGGATCATCGCCCTCGAACCGCGTTAAAGCATGCGCTTCAGGGTGTCGTCCTTGCGCACCAGGTGATGCCAGAGCGCGGCCAGCAGGTGCAGGCCGATCACCCAGTAGAAGGCCTTGCCGAGCCAGAGGTGCACGCCCTTGAGCGTCTTCGCCAGTGCCGGGTCCACCGGGAAGGGCGAAGGCAGCGCCCAGGTGCTGGACGGGATCTTGACCGCGCCGATGGTCAGCCAGACGGTGAACAGCCCGAGCAGCGGCTGGGCCAGCAGAAAGGCATAGAGCCCATAGTGGGTCAGTCGGCCGACGGTCTCCAGGCTCCGCGCCAGCGGCGGCGTGATCGGCGGTACCGGATGGCGGTGGCGCACCAGCAGCCGCGGCAAGACCAGCGCCAGGACCAGCAGGCCCACCCAGAAATGGCTGAGCGTCACCCACTGGCGCTCCAGGGAGCCCCGCTCGAACTGCCCGCGGTTGAGGATCAGCATATAGGCCAGCAATACCAGCAGGGCCATGAGCCAGTGCAGCAGCCGGGCGCTGCGCGCATAGCGGGAGACAGAGGAAGCGGAAGGCATGACGGGATCCTGCGACTGAGATGAAGAGGCGCCGGCAGTGTAGCGGCGCCTCGGAGCCAAGGGTAAGACGGCCGCGGCGCTAACCACAGGGCGCCGCCGTGGTATCCAGCAGCAGGGTGCTCAGCTGTTGCGGCGGCTGGTGCACCAGGCCGGTGGGCGATTCGCAGACACGCTGCACGAAATTGTCGCTGAACAGCAGCTTGCCATGGACGAAGTATTCGTCGGGGCGGCGATTGGGATTGTCGATGCGGGTCCCCAGCCGCTCCGCCAGCCAGCTGCCGGCCTCGTAGTGGCTGATCCAGCGCTCGCCCTGCAACTCGGTCAGGGGTTGGGGCGGTGCGTCCCGCGCCACCACGATCACCGGCACGTCGCTGACCTCGGGCACCAGATCGTTGTGCCCCCAGTGACCGCCCTCCCCCAGCCGCTGGCCATGGTCGCCGGTGATGATCAGATAGCGCTCGCCGTCCAGGCGGTCGAAGTCGGCGAGGATCTCAGCGAGCAGGCCGTCGAGATAGTGCAGGGAATTGTCATAGGCATTGGCCTGGCCCTCGGCCCCGCTATCCGGCCAGGGCGCCGGGGTGCGCTCGTGGCGATAGTTCTGCGCATAGGGCAGGTGCGCGGTGCGCAGGTTGAGCACCACGAAGTTGCGCGGCGCCCACCGCTGTTCGTCGAGGATCTCCAGCAGGGCACGGTCCTGGCGTTGCAGGAAGCGCAGCGGATGGTCCTCGCGGGTGATGGCGACGTCCAGGTAGCGACTGCCCAGGTGCGCCAGCAACTTGGATTCCTGGGACGACAGCCAGTGGGTGCGAAAGCCGGCGGCCTGGGCGAAGCGGAACAGATTGATCTCGCCACTGCGCAGCCGCTGATCCTGGCCCGGTTCGCGGATCGGATTGAGCAGGTAGGGCAAACTCACGTCGGTAGCCACTCCCGCCGCCACCCCAGGCCGGATCAGCGCCTGGGGATTGTCCGCCAGATAGGCCGATAGTTTAGGGGTGGTATTACGAGAATAGCCAAAGGCCCCCAGCCGATCGCTGCGCAGGGAATCGGCCACCACCAGCCAGACGTGCCGCGCACTGCTGGGCACCTGGATCAGTCCATAGGGGGCATAGGCGGTGGGCGGCAGGACGACGTCGTCACGCCCGGCCAGACGCACCGCCCAGGCGGAAAAGGCGTTGAGGCTGTTGTGCAAGCCGCTGCGCGCGGGGCTGGGCACGAAGGCATCGAGGTTGCGATAGGTGGCGCGATAGGGTTTGGACAGCAGCACCGCAGCGATCAGGATCAGCGCCCAGCGACTGGCCGGCAGCGGCACCCGGCCGGCCAGCTGGAGATGCAGGGCGATCAGCAGTCCATAGGGCAGCCCCACGCACAGCAGCACCGGCCAGTGTTCGGGCAGACTGGGCCACAGCGTCTGGCGCACCTCCGCGGTGTCGCCCAGCAGGGCCTGGATGTCGATGGCGCTAAGTGGCTCGCCGAAGAAACTCAGGTTGCCCAGCTGCAGCAGCTGCATCAGGGCGAACCCCAGCAGGATGGCCGCGGCCAGGCGCGGCAGGTTGCTCAGCCAGAGCGCCAGGCTGAACACCCAGAGCGCGGCCACATAACCCGCTTCCAGCTCGGCGCGGTTGTTTGCCGTGAAGCCTTGCTGCAGGAAGTCGTCGGCCAGCAACAGCAGGCAACTCAGACTGCTCAGGAGCAGCAGATTGCGCCAGGGTCGCCAGCCCGAGGCGCGGGGGCGGGAGAAGGCTGCGAGCAGCATCAGGGCGCCCGGCGCCTGCGCGAAGGGAGACTGGGGAAGGCGATCATGAGCGGGCTCCGGCGACAGGGAGCCGCTACCCTGAGGGGCGAACCTTAATGAATTCTTAGCGGCTCATGCCCGGTAACAGATGACCAAGGGGTCAGCTGACTGCCCGATCCGCTTGACCCTGAAGTCACTTCAGGCTTCAGGATGGTCAGAGAAGGGCCCGTGCCCACTGCCTCCTCAATGCTCCGGAGACCTGTAGATGAGTGGCTCCACCTCTCACCACGATCATGACCACGACCACGACCACGACCACGATCATCAGCATGGCCATGGTCATTCCCACGCCCCGCGGGTGACCGCCGACAACGAGCGCAAGCTCAAGCTGGTCTTCGCCCTCACCTTTGGCTACGCCATCGTCCAGGCCGTGGGCGGCTGGTGGTCCGGCTCCCTGGCGCTGATCGCCGATTCTGGCCACATGGTCTCGGATGCCGCGGCGCTGCTCCTGGCCTTGGTGGCCTACCGGGTGGCGGCCAAGGCGGCCAATGCGCGCTTCACCTATGGCTTCCACCGTGTGCGCATCCTCGCCGCCCTGACCAATGGCGTCGCCCTGCTGCTGCTGGTCCTGTGGATCGGCTGGGAAGCCATCATGCGGCTGCGCGAGCCCACCGAGGTGCTGTCCGGCCCCATGCTGGCGGTGGCGGTGATCGGCCTGGTGGTCAATATCGTCGGCTTCGTGGTGCTCAACGGCGGGCACAAGGACGACAGCAACCTGCGCGGCGCCCTGCTCCATGTGGCCGGCGACCTGCTGGGTTCGGTGGGCGCCATCGTCGCCGCCCTGGGCATCCTCTGGACCGGCTGGACCTGGCTGGATCCGGCACTGTCGATCCTGGTCGCCCTGCTGATCGTCAAATCGGCCTGGACCCTGGTACGCGATGCCGGCGCGGTGCTCTTGCAGGCCGCGCCACGGGAATTCGACACGGCCGGTGCCACGGCGGCAGTGCGCGCTCTGCCGGAGGTGGCCGAGGTGGGCCATCTGCACGTCTGGACGCTGACCGACGAGACCCGCATCGCCACCCTGCACATCACCCCGGCGCCGGGCAGCGATCCCCTACGTCTGCCGACCCTGGTGGGCGATCTGCTGCGCAGCCGCCATGGCCTGCAGCACGTGACGGTGCAGGTGGATCCGCCGGGTACCCTCGACGGGCACTGCGCCTAGTCGCGCGGGGAGCCCTCGTCCAGCGGGCGGCGGCGACCGGTCAGCATCGACAGCGGCAGGTTGTCGCCCACCCGCAGGCTTTCCACCACGGCGGCCACGGCATGCAGACAGACCAGCGCCAGCAGGCCGTTGGCGAAACAGGCGTGCAGCTCCTCGGGCCAGTCGGCGCCCCAGAGGGCATCCACCTCGCGCATGAGAAAGCCGGTCACGCCCAGACCGGCAATGGCCGCCATCATCAGCAGCATCACCAGGGCGCCCAGTGGCGAATGGCCGAGACGATGATGGGGGCGGCCCTGCCAGAGGTCACGCAGATGGGCGCCTAGATGGGCGCGGCTCGGCCAGAAATCGTTCCAGCGCGCGCTGCGCGGGCCGATGAAGCCCCAGACCAGGCGCACCAGCAGCCAGGCACAGGCGTAGTAGCCGATCCAGCGATGCCAGAAGGCGCCCTTCTCGTTGAAGAAGTAGTTGGCGAAGAAGGCAGCGGCGACCGACAGGTGGAACAGCCGCACCAGGGGATCCCAGAGCCGCACGGTCGCCGTCTTCATCAGCTGTCGATCTCGCTCTTGACCGCCTTGCCGCTCACCGGATCGTGATAGATCTCGACCTTGCGCCTGTCCTTGTCGAAGCCATAGATCTCGTAGCAGTTGCCCTTGGTGATCTTGAACTTCTTGATCTCGTAGCCCTGGTCACGCAGCTGCGCCTGGAATTTCTCGGCGTCCTGCCAGGTGGACTTGTCCGCCTGGGTGCACTGGGGTTCGGCGGCGAGGGCCAGGGGACTTGCGAACAGCAACGGCAGCAACAGGCGGCGCATGGCGACACTCCTCGTGGTGGGAGTGGCCAGACTCGACGGCGAAGCTTAATGCAGTCTTAGGATGCAACGCCCGGTAACAGTTGCCCCTGCCGCTGCGCCAGGGCGCCAGCGATGATGGCGGGCTAGAGCCATCAAAACGAGAGGAACGCGGTCGTGCGGGTACTGCTGGTGGAAGACGATGCGGCCCTGGCCCAGGGCATCCGCATGGCCCTGCGCGGCGAGGGCTATACCCTGGACTGGGTGGCCGACGGCCTGGCCGCCGAACACGCCCTGGCCGCCGAGCGCTTCGACCTGGTGCTGCTGGACCTGGGCCTGCCGCGCCTCGACGGCCTCGACCTGCTGCGCCGCCTGCGCAGCCAGCCCGACGGCCAGGTGCCGGTGCTGGTGCTCACCTCCCGCGACGCCAAGGCCGATCGCATCCAGGGCCTGGATGCCGGCGCCGACGACTACCTGGTCAAGCCCTGCGACCTGGACGAACTCAAGGCGCGCCTGCGTGCCCTGATCCGCCGCAGCTGTGGCCGCGCGCAACCGCTACTGGAGCACGCCGGCATCAGCCTCGACCCGGCCAGCCAGGCAGTGCGCTTCCGCGGCGCCGAGGTGGTGGTGACGCCCATGGAATACCAGCTGCTGCACCAGCTGCTGCTGCGGCCGGGTGCCGTCATCACCCGCGAGCGGCTGAGCAATACCCTCTATGGCTGGCAGGAAGCCGCCTCGGGCAACACCCTGGAAGTGCTCATCCACAACCTGCGCAAGAAGCTCGACAGCGGCCTGATCCGCACTGTGCGCGGGGTGGGCTATCTGCTGGAGCGTCAGCCATGATCGCCATCCGCACCCGCATCCTCGCCCCCACCCTGGCCCTGGTGCTGGCCGGCAGTCTGGCCCTCGCCCTGCTGGCGCTGCGCGACAGCCATCGCGAGATCGAGGGCATCTACGACGCCCAGCTGGTGCAGGGCGCGCGTCTGCTGGAAGGGCTGCTGCAGGCCGGCACGCCGGCGGCGGATCGCTGGCCGGAGCTGATCCGGGTGTTCGATCGCGCCATGCAACCCGCTCCCGGCAGCGTACCGGCGCACCCCTACGAGAATCAGCTGACCTTCCAGGTCTGGACCGCCGATGGCCGGCTGCTGGCCCGCTCCGGCAATGCGCCGCAGCTGGCCGAGGTGCCGCCGGAGGGCCTGCACGAGGTGTTCGAGAACGGGCGCGAATGGTGCGGGATGCTGGTGCGTACCGCCGATGGCGGCCTGCGCATCTGGGTCGGCGAGCGCGAGGACCTGCGCCAGGACCTGATCCAGCGCATCGTCAGCCATACCCTCTGGCCGACCCTGGTGGGCCTGCCGCTGCTGGTCGGGGTGCTCTGGCTGCTGCTGGGCTGGGGGCTGCGACCGCTGCAGGATTTCGCCCGCGGACTGCGCGAGCGCGATCCGCACAGCCTGGCGCCGCTGCCGACCGGCCCGCTACCGCCGGAGCTGCAACCCATGCGCGGCGCCCTGGATCACCAGCTCGCCCAGTTGCGCGCCCTGCTCGATCGCGAGCGGCGCTTCATCGCCGACGCCGCCCACGAATTGCGCACGCCCCTGGCGATCCTCGATCTGCATGCGCAGAACGCCCAGCACGCCGAGACGGCCGAGGAGCGCGACGAAGCCCTGGGCTATCTGCGCCAGGGCGTCAGCCGGGCCACCCGCCTGGCCAGCCAGTTGCTGACCCTGGCGCGGCTGGAACCCGGCGCCACCCAGGTCCAGCCACTGGCCCTGGAGCTGCTGGTGCGCGAAGAACTGGCGGAATTGACGCCCCTGGCGCTCAAGCGCCAGGTGGAACTGGTGCTGGCGGCCCAGGCTGGCCCGCCGGTGCTGGGCGATCCGGACGCCATCGCCATCGCCCTGCAGAATCTGGTCACCAACGCCCTGGCCTTCGCCCCCGCCGGCAGCGCCGTGGAAGTGGGCATCGAGACCAGCCCGGACGAAGGTGTGCTGCTGCGCGTGGAGGATCGCGGCCCCGGAGTGGACGAGGCCGAACTGGCGCGCCTGTGCGATCGCTTCTACAGCGCCGGCAATCCCCAGGGCGCCGGGCTGGGGCTGGCCATCGTCGAGACCATTACCCGCCGCCTGGGCGGTGCCTTACGTTTCAGCAATCGCACCCGCGGTGGCTTTCGGGTGGAGTTGCGCCTGCCGCGCGCGCTCTAAGCCTGCTGGTAGCCGCTCGCCACCACCGTCTGCGCGCGCCGGGTCAGGCGCAGGCCAAGGCCCATCAGCAATACCACGCCGACCGCCATCAGCAGCCAGGCGTTGGCCAGGCTGTCCAGATAATCCCGCAGAATGCCGGCGGCCAGCGGCGCCAGGCTGGCGATCAGATAGCCACCACCCTGGACGAAGCCGAGCAGCGCGCCGGCTTCGGCGGGATCGCGCACCTTGTCCATCGCCAGGATCAGCGACAGCGGAAACAGCGCGCCGATGCCCAGGCCGAGCAGGATGGCGGTGGGCACTGCCAGGGCCAAGGGCGCCAGTGCCAGGCACAGCAGCCCCACCAGCACTATGCCGAGCACCCCCAACACCAGCGGTCGGCGATTGCGCAGCCGGGCGATGGTCGCCGACAGCAGGAGACCGGCGCTGACCTCGGCAAGACTTACGCCACCCAGCAGCAGGCCGCTGTCGGCCGGTTGCCAGCCCAGACCGGTGTAGTACGGCGGCAGCCAGGCCAGCACCAGGGTGTAGGCGGCGGTACCGATGCCGAAGAAGGCCAGGAGCAGCCAGGCTTGGCGCTGCCGCCAGGGTTGCGCGCGGGGGGCGGCGTGCTGCGCCGGCGCATCGGGACGGGCCAGGGCCAGCCAGGTGCCGAGCGCCAGCAACACCGGCAGGGTCCAGAGCGCCAGGCCCTGGGCCCAGCCCCACTGTTCGGCCAGCGGCGCAGCGGTGGCCGCCGCCACGGCCGCACCGCCCATGATGCCGGTGGTGTAGAGACCCATCAGGGTGCTGGTGCGCTGCGGATGGCAGCGGCGGATGTAGGCTGGGATCAGCGCCTGTACCAGGGCGATGCCGACGCCGCCCAGACCGGCGGTGAGGATCACCCCCAGGCCGCTCGGCTCTTCCCAGCGCAGCGCATTGGCCAGGGCCAGCAAGAGCAGGCCGAGGGCGATGCCACGGCGCTCGCCGAGCCAGGCCTGCAGGTGGGCGCCACCCAGGGCGCAGAGCCCCATGGCGGCGATGGGCAGGGTGGTCAGCGCCCCGGCGCCGCTGCCTTCCAGGCCGGTGGCCGCCTGGATGCCATCCAGCAGCGGACCGATGGCGGCCAGGATGGGGCGCAGATTGAGGCCGACCAGCAGGACCAGCAAGACGGCGAGGAAGGCATCCTGGCGCGTGGCGGGGGATGAAGGTGACGCGGAAAGCATGGACAATCTCCAGAATGACGCGATATTTCTCTTGATGAGAAGTATCTTAACATCAAGATATATTCCCGAGGTACCTCGATGGCCGATCGCGCCGAATTCGCCGTGAACCAGTGGCACCGCGAACGCCCCGACCTGGACGCCCTGCCCATGCGCCTGGTGGGTCGTCTGGGCGAGGTCGCCCAGGTGCTCAACCGCGATGTGCTGCAGCCCTTCTTCGACGAACACCGGCTGCACTATGGCGAATTCGACGTGCTGGCGACCCTGAGGCGGGCCGGCGAGCCCTATGCCCTGAGTCCGACGGTGCTCTATGAATCGGCCATGATCTCTTCGGGAGGCATGACCAATCGCCTCGACCGCCTGGAGCGCGCCGGCCTGATCGAGCGACGCAAGAATCCCGAGGACCGTCGCAGCACCCTGGTGGCCCTCACCGCTGCCGGCTTTGCCCTGATCGACGGCCTGATGGCCGCCCACGTTGACAACGAGCGCCGGGCCCTGGCCACCCTCAGCGAGGCCGAGCAGCAGCAGCTCGATGCCCTGCTGGGCAAGTGGCTGGCCAGCCGTGCGCCGTCCTGACGGCCATGTACCTCGACTTCAGCTCCTGCAATGGCCTCCACGCCGTGGCCCAGGACTATGCCCATGGCGACCGGGTGCCGCCCCATCGTCATCGCCAGGCGCAGCTGATCCATGCCCTCTGCGGCATCGTCATCGTCAATACCGCCCAGGGCCGCTGGGTGGTGCCGCCCGGACGGGGCGTCTGGGTGCCCGCTGGCGAAGAGCACGATCTGCACCTGCTGGGACGCGTCGAGGTGCGCACCCTGTTCGTCGATCCCCAAGCGCGCGCCGAGTTGCCGACGCGCTGCCAGCTGATCGCCGTCTCGCCGCTGTTGCGTGAACTCATCCTGGCCGCCCTGCCCCTGCCCGCCGATCAGCCGACCGAGGGCCGCGCCTGGCATATCCTGCAACTGATGCTCGACGAGTTGCGCGGCTCGCCCACCTCCGGCCTGCACCTGCCCTGGCCGGTGGATGCCACCCTTGCCGAACTCTGTCGCCAGCTGCGCCAGCATCCGGGCGAGCGCTGGACCCTGAGCCGCGCCGCCGCCCGCCTGGCGGTCAGCGAACGCACCCTGAGTCGGCTGTTCCTCAAGGAGACCGGCCTGAGTTTCGGGCAGTGGCTGCAACGGGCGCGGCTGGATTCCAGCCTGACCTCCTTGGCCGCCGGCCACGCCATCGTCGACGTCGCCCTGGACCACGGCTACGCCAGCCCCAGCGCCTTCGCCACCCGCTTCCGCCAGGTGCTGGGGGTGTCGCCTTCCGCCTATCGCGGCCAGACGGAGTTGCCCCTCGCTCCTAGCCCCTAGCCCCTAGCCCCTAGCCCGCCACCCGGCCCAGATCGGCCGGATCTATGAGTCCCTGGAGCGCATTCGCCTCCGGGTAGGCGGCCAGGGCCAGGCGACCGCCATAGGGATGGCGCGGATGGATGGTGAGCTGATTGCAGGCCTCCACCACGCTGGCCACCTCTTCCAGGCGGGAGAAGTCGATGCCCGGCGTGATCCCCTGGCTGTAGAGATTCAGCGCCAGGGTCACCAGATCGACGTTGCCGGTACGCTCGCCATTGCCGAACAGGCAGCCTTCCACCCGCGTGGCCCCGGCCAGCTGGGCCAGTTCGGCGCAGGCGACGCCGGTGCCGCGGTCGTTATGCGGATGCACGCTGATGGTCACATGGGGCGCCGCACCCAGGCCGCGGATGAAACCTTCGATCTGATCGGCATAGACGTTGGGCGTAGCCACTTCCACCGTCGCCGGCAGATTGAGGATCAAGGGGCGCTCCGCCGAGGGCTGCCAGGCCTCGCGCACCGCCTGGCAGATCTCCAAGGCGAAGTCCGCCTCGGTAAAGCAGAAGGTCTCGGGCGAATACTGATAGGTCCAGGCCGTCTCCGGCTGGGCATCGCACAGGGCGCGCACGCGCTGGGTACCCGCCACCGCCATGGCCAGGGTGGCGGCGCGATCCTGGTCGAACACCACCCGGCGAAACAGCGGCGCGGTGGCGTTGTACAGATGCACGATGGCGCGGGGAGCGCCCTCCAGGGCCGCGAAGGTGCGCTCGATCAGCTCACTGCGTGCCGGCGTCATCACCTGCAGCCAGAGATCGTCCGGCAGTCCGTCCGCGCTGACCAGTTCGCGCACGAAATCGAAATCGGTCTGCGAGGCCGCTGGAAAGGCCACCTCGATTTCCCGGTAGCCGATCGCCAGCAACAGGGCGAAGAAGCGCCGCTTGCGTTCCAGGCCCATGGGCTCGATCAGCGCCTGGTTGCCATCGCGTAGATCGGTGGAACACCAGCGCGGTGCCTGGGTCAGCTGGCGGCCCGGCCATTGGCGGTCGGGTAACGGGGGCGCGGCGAAGGCGCGGTACTTGGTCTGGGGTTGCGTGAGCATGAGGGACTCCGGGGCTGGGCCCCAGAGTCTGAGCGTCCCGCTCGCCCGCTGCGCTCGCGAGCAGGACAGGCTCCTGCGCGATCCGGACAGCCAACGGCATGAAAAAAGCCGCCGGGGATGGCCCGGCGGCTTGCTTGTCAGAGGCCCCGCGTCAGCTTACTGCGATGCGCTCCAGCGGCACCGGCTTGAGCCGCGGCGTGAGCACATGAATGACCACGATGGCCACCAGGTAGGCACTGCCGGCAACGATGAAGATCGGCTGGTAGGACTTGAAGATCTCCAGGATGTAACCGTTGTAGGTGGTCATCAGCATGCCGCCGATGGCGCCGGCGGTACCGCCGATGCCGATCACCGAGGCCACGGCTTCCTTGGGGAAGAGGTCCGACGGCAGGGTCATCAGGTTGGCCGACCAGGCCTGGTGGGCCGCGGCGGCGAGACCGATGATGCCCACCACCAGCCACAGACTGGAGACGAACTGGGCGGTGACGATGGGTACGACCGCCAGGGCGCAGAGCAGCATGGTGGTCTTGCGCGCCAGGTTGGCGCTGCGGCCGAGCTTCATCTGCTTGGACGAGCCCCAGCCGCCCATCACCGAGCCGATGTCGGCCAGGATATAGATGGCGATCAGCGGCGGACCGAAGGATTTCAGATTCAGGCCGTAGGTCTTGCCGAGGAAGTCCGGCAGCCAGAACAGGTACAGCCACCAGATCGGATCGGTGAGGAACTTGCCGGCGGCATAGGCCCAGGTCTCGCGGAAGGTCAGCAGCTTGAACCAGGAGATCTTGGCTGCGACGGCCGGCTTGGCCGATACCGGGGAGCCATCGTCGGCCTGGATGTAGGCCAGCTCTTCGCGACTCACCTTGGGGTGTTCGTGGGGGCGGCGATAGATCAGCAGCCAGGCGATCAGCCACAGGGCGGTGACCAGACCGATGGAGATGAAGGCCGCGCGCCAGCCCCAGGCCAGGGTGATGGCCGGCACCAGCAAAGGTGTGATGATAGGGCCCATGGCGGTGCCGGCGTTGAACAGCCCGGTGGCCTGGGCGCGTTCCTTTTGCGGAAACCATTCCGAGACCGCCTTGAGGCTGGCCGGAAAGCTGCCGGACTCGCCGAAGCCGAGGGTGAAACGCACCAGCACGAAGTGGGTGACGGTATGGGCGATGCCGTGACCGATGCTGGCGATGGTCCAGATGGTGAAGGCCAGGGCATAGCCGATACGCACCCCGACCTTGTCGATGATGCGGCCAAAGGTCAGGAAGCCGATGGCGTAGGCGCACTGGAACCAGAACACGATCTTGGCGTAGTCGGTCTCCGTCCAACCCAGGTCTGCCTGCAGCGTGGGCTTCAAGATACCGATCATCTGGCGGTCGATGTAGTTGATGCCGATGGCGATGAACAGCAGGGCGCAGATCAGCCAGCGATAGCGAGTGAAGCGGGAGGTTTGCGGGGTAGCGGCGACGGGCGTGTCCTGCGGCCGCAGGGCGGGCTCCGTCTCGGGAGTGACCTGGATAGTCATCGAATAGGCTTCCTGACTTGTTGTTATTGACCGGTGTGACCCGGGGTCGTTGGAAAGCTGTTACCAGATATTCATATGACATCGTATGAGTGACGCCTAAAGGTGTCAATCCACCTAAAGCCGAGTGGTCAGACGTCTCTCAAGGGGCTAGAACCTAGATACTTGAACCAGCCTCAGCGTCACGCCAGGCACCCTGGCTGGCCCCTGAACACGGCCGTAAAGAATCTGTGACACGCCTGGCACTTTTCTGCCTGCGGCCGTCTAATGCCGGTCTTTGAAGCGAAGCCGTCGCCTCATCTTTTCCCGCCGAGACTGCCGTGCCTGTCGCCGACACCCCCGCCCTGCTGGCGCGCCTCGCCGAGCTGGAGCAGCACAATCAGCAGCTGCGCCAGCAGCTCGACGCCCGCGCCGTGTCTCCCGAAAGCAGCGCGACCCTGGCCAGCGAGCGTTACCAGTTCCTGTTCAACGCCATGGACGAGGGCTTCTGCATCATCGAATTCCTCGACGGGCCTCATGGTCCCCTGAGCGACTACATCCACGTCGAGGCCAATCCGGCCTATGCGGCCCATGCCGGCATTCCCAATGTGGTGGGCCAGAAGTTGCGCGACATGGTCGGCGACGAGGCCCAGGCCTGGCTCGATCGCTATGGCCACGTGCTGCGAACCGGCGAGCCCATCCGCTTCGAGCAGGAACTGGTGGCCACGGGGCGTTACCTGGAGCTGACCGCCTTTCGCATCGAGCCGGCCAGTCGCCGCCAGGTCGCTGTACTCTTCCAGGACATTACCCCACGCAAGCGCGCCGAAATCGCCCTGCGGCAACTCAACGAAACCCTTGAAGAACGGGTGCAGGCGGCGCTGGCCGCCAACCGCATCCTGGCCAATGTGGTGGACGCCGCCAGTGCAATGATCCATGTACTGGACTTCGATTTCCGCTGGCTGGCGGTCAATGGCTCCGGCGCCGATCTCTTCGAACAGGTCTTTGGCGTCCGCCCGCAGTTGGGGGCGTCCTACCGCTCGGCCCTGGACAGTCGCCCGGAGATCAGCGAACGGCTGTCCACGCAGTGGCAGCGCGCCTTTACCGGCGAAGCCTTCAACGAGATCGTCTCGGTCGGTGAGGCACCGCTGCAGCGCCACTACGAACTGCAATTCAGCCCGCTGCTCGATGCCGACGGCCAGCGCATCGGCGCCTATCAGTTCGCCTACGACGTCACCGAGCGCCTCAACGAGCAGGAGCGCATCCGACTGATGGAAGAAGCCCTGCGCCAGTCGCAGAAGATGGAGGCCGTCGGCCAGCTCACCGGCGGCATCGCCCATGACTTCAACAACCTGCTGACCGGCATCCTCGGCTCGCTGGAGATGCTCGACCTGCGCCTGCGCCAGGGCCGGCTGCAGGACCTCGAGCGCTACACCGGCACCGCCCGCAGCGCCGCCCAGCGCGCCGCCGCCCTGACCCACCGGCTGCTGGCCTTTTCCCGGCGCCAGACCCTGGATCCGCAACCGGTGGCGCTGGAGCAACTGGTCATCGGCCTGGAAGACCTGATCCAGCGCAGCATAGGTCCGCAGATCGCCCTGGAGCGCGAAGCCGATCCCCGGCTCTGGCTGACCCATATCGACGGTCTGCAGCTGGAAAACGCCCTGCTCAACCTCTGCCTAAACGCCCGCGACGCCATGCCCGACGGCGGGCGCATCCGTATCGTCCTGAGCAACGAGCGCCTGGACGCGACCCAGGCCGAGCTCCAGGCACTGCCCGTGGGCGACTTCGTGCGCCTGAGCGTGGGCGATACCGGGAGCGGCATGAGCGACGAGGTCCTCGCGCGGGTGTTCGATCCCTTCTTCACCACCAAGCCCATTGGCCAGGGCACCGGCCTGGGACTCTCCATGGTGCATGGCTTCGTGCTGCAATCGGGTGGCGAGATTCGCATCGACTCCACGCCCGGCGCCGGTACCTGGGTACACCTCTATCTGCCGCGTCATCATCTGGCGTCGCTGGCCGACAGCGCGCTGCCGGTCGAGCCGGAACCCCACTCCCCGGGTCAGGGCGAGACCATCCTGGTGGTCGACGACGAACCCACCATTCGCACCCTGCTGGTGGAAGTCATGATCGCCCAGGGCTACCGGGTACTGGAGGCGGCCGATGCCGCCACCGCCCTGGCCCTACTCATGCCCGATACGCCGCTGGATTTACTGGTCACCGATGTCGGCCTGCCCGGTGCCCTCAACGGCCGCCAGCTAGCCGACGCCTTGCGCGGACTGCGGCCGGAGCTGCAGGTGCTGTTCATCACCGGTTATGCGGAAAGCCAGGTCATCGACGACGCCCATCTCGAGACCGGCATGCGGGTGCTGACCAAGCCCTTCACCCTGGATACGCTGGAGCGGCGGATCCAGGCGATGCTGCAAAGGGCCTGAGTCGCGAGCAGGTCAGGCGTGCCGTGATGTCTCTTTGCTATCATCGGCCCTCCGCGTCGCTACCCGTGCCCTCGCTCATGGACAAGCTCTCCCTGCTGCACCTCCTGCTGATCTTTACCGCCATCGCCTGCATGGCCCTGCTGGCCTCGCTGATCCGCTAGCGACGTTAAGCCAACCATAAGCCGGGCGATGGCAAGCTCTCCGCCATGCCGACAAGGCATCGTAGAAGCTGACATCTGCGCTTTTAGCCCGGGAGGATCCCGGGCTTTTTTTCGCGCCGACAAAATGCGCAGCAGTCCACGGGTCGGCGTTTTGCCACTCCAGCGCTCTCCGCCGGGCCTGGCATGATGGGGCTCAGGTCCAGGAGGGACAGCCATGATCACCAGGATGCCGTCAGCCCACGCCCAGTCGCTCGCCTTCGATGTCTGCCCCCTGGGCGCCGACGTCCCGTCCCTGTCCATCGAGATCCTCCAGCAGGGCTTTCTGGCCCTGGATCATCATGGCCAGCTCGACATGAGTCGCGCGCTCAAGCGCCAATTGCGCGAGCGGCTGGTCGAGCAACTAGATGCCCAGCTGCCCGCTGTCGCGGCCGCTGCGCTGGAGCTATCCACTCCGCAGCCGCGGGCCTTGCCGCAGCGTCGCAGCCACGGCGGCTGATCCCACCTTTCAGTCCCGATAGTCCGGCTCCAACCGCCGCAGCTGGCGCTTCACGCTTTCCAGATGCAGCCGCGCGCTGTCGGCGTTGCCCTGCAGCATCTGCTGGCAGGCGGCCTGCGCGATGGCCGGTGCCACCGGCTTGAGCGGCCGGCCGCTGGCCATGGCCTTGAGTTGCACCTCGGCGGCGCGCTCCAGGTAGTAGAGGTCATCCCAGGCCTCGGCGATGCTGTCCCCCAGCACCAGGGGTCCGTGATTCTTCAGCATGACCACCGCCGCATCACCCGCTGCCCGGGCGATGCGTTCGCCTTCGGCCGCGTCCAGCGCCAGGCCGTTGTAGTCCTCGTCCACGCTCAGGCGGTCATAAAATTTCAGCGCGGTCTGCCCGGCCCAGACGAAGGGCTCGCCCTCCAGCAGGCAGAGCGCCGTGGCGTTGGGCATATGGGTATGGAAGGCCGCCCGCGCCCCGGGATTAAGCCGATGCAGCTGGGCATGGATATGGAAGGCGGTGGCCTCGGGTGCGCCCTCGCCCATGACCACGCCACCGTCGAAGTCGCAGATCAACAACGAAGAAGCAGTGACCTCGGCGAAGGCCAGCCCATAGGGATTGACCAGGAAGAGATCGTCATAGCCGGGCGCCACAAAGGAGAAGTGATTACAGATGCCTTCGCCCAGCCCCAGGCGGGCGGCCATGCGGAAGCAGGCGGCGAGATCGATGCGGGCCTGGCGGATGGCCGGGGTTTCCAGATCGAGGTGACGGGCAGCGGCGGTAGTACTCGCGAAGGCGTGGGCCATGGGGTGTTCCTTGGAAAGAGGCCGGAATGCTGCACAAAGGATGCCGCCCCCTGTCATGGCGCTGTCATCATAAAATTGCAGCAATCTCTTGTTACATCTCTGCCATCTTTCCCTCCATTGCAGAGAGTCTTTCATGGCCTTCCGTCCGACCCGTCTCGCCCGTGCCTGCAGCCTCGCCCTTCTCGCCAGTTCGGCCGTCATGGCCGCGGAGCCGGCGCGCAACGTCATCCTCTTCATCCCCGATGGCCTGCGCGCCAACATCGTCGACGCCCAGACCGCGCCGAATCTGGCTCAGCTGCGCCGCGAGGGCGTGAATTTCCAGAACAGCCACTCGCTATTCCCGACCTTCACCACGCCCAATGCCTCGGCCATGGCCACCGGACACTACCTGGGCGATACCGGGGATTTCGGTAACACGCTCTACACCGGCTTCCCGGTGCCGGGCGCCAACAACAGCGTCACGCCCTTCCTGGAAAACGACGAGGTGCTGGGCGATGTCGACGAGCATTTCGCCGGCAACTACCTGGACGAGGAAACCCTGCTGGCCGCCGCGCGCCAGGCGGGCCTGTCCACCGCCGCCGTCGGCAAGCTCGGTCCGGTGGCCATCCAGGACGTGACCGCCCGCGACGGCGAAAAGACGGTGATCGTCGACGACTCCACCGGTCACCCCACCGGCATTCCCCTGAGCGCGGCCATGCAGGACGCCCTGAAACAGGCCGGTCTGCCGCTGGAAGCCCCGAGCCGGGGCGCCAACGGCAAGGCCGGCAACGCCACCACCCCTGGCACCCTGAGCGCCAACGTCGAGCAGCAGCGCTATTTCCTCGACGTCACCAACCAGGTGCTGCTGCCGCGCTTCAAGGCGAGCGGCAAGCCCTTCGTGCTGGTGTTCTGGTCGCGCGATCCCGACGGCACCCAGCACAACCAGGGCGACAGCCTGGGCAAGGTCACCCCGGGCATCAACGGCCCTACCAGCCTGGCCGCCATCCGCAACGTCGACGCCAACCTCGGCGCCCTGCGCGCCCGGCTCAAGGAGCTGGGCCTGGACGGCAACACCGACATCTTCGTCAGCGCCGACCATGGCTTCTCCACCATCTCCAAGGAGAGCAAGACCAGTCCGGCGGCCAAGGCCAGCTACCCCGACGTGCCCAAGGGGCAGCTGCCGCCCGGCTTCCTCGCTCTGGATCTCGCCGCCGTGCTGAAATTGCCGCTGCTCGATCCGGACGCCAAGGGCGCCGCGGTGGCGATGGACCTGGGCCAGCACCCGAGCAAGGCCAATGGCCTGATCGGCCCCGACCCGGCCAAGCCGGAGGTGGTGGTGGCGGCCAACGGTGGCTCGGACCTGGTCTATCTGCCGCAGCGCGATGCCAAGGCGCTGGCGCCCAAGGTGGTCGCGGCGCTGCTCAAGCAGGATTACGTCAGCGGCCTGTTCGTCGATGACGACCTGGGCAAGATCCCCGGCACCCTGCCGCTGTCGGCGATCAACCTCAAAGGCTCGGCGCTCACCCCCTACCCGGCCATCGTGGTCAACTTCCGCTCCTATGACAGCGGCTGCGGCAAGCCCGACGTCTGCGCCGTCGAGGTGGCCGACACGGGGCTGCAGCAGGGCCAGGGCATGCACGGCAGCTTCAGCCGCGGCGACACCCACAACTTCATGGCGGCCATCGGCCCGGACTTCCGCAAGGGCTTCGTCGACCTGAGTCCGGTCAGTAACGCCGACGTCGGCCAGACCCTGGCGCACCTGCTGCACCTGGAGATCCCGGCCAAGGGGCAACTGGTCGGCCGGGTGATCGGCGAGAGCCTGGAAGGCGGCAAGCCGGTCAAGGCCAGCCACCAGGTGCAGCGCTCGGCACCGGCGACGGGCGGGCTGGTCACCGAACTCAAGACCCAGAACGTCGGCGACACCCGCTACTTCGATGCGGCCGGCTTCAAGGGTCGCTCGGTCGGGCTGTGATCCGCGCCTAGAGGCTGAGGGTGCCGCGGATGCAGTCCTGCACCGCGCCACCCACCCAGATCTGGTCGGCGATGCGGGCTACCCGCACCCGGCCGCGCCGGCCGAGAACCGTGCCCTGGCTGGCCAGATAGCGCTCCGGCGCCAGGCCCGCAGGGATCAGCCACTGCGCCAGGCTGGCGTTGAGGCTGCCGGTGACGGGGTCTTCGGCGTATTCCTCGCCCATCAGGGCGCGCACCTCGAATTGCGCCTCGGCGGCGCTGCCCGTCCAGGGGGCGATCAGGCCGACGTTGAGGCCTTCCAGGGCGGCATAGTCCGGGCGGAGCTCCAGCAATTCCTCACGACTCTCCAGCAGCACCGCCACCCAGCCTGGGCCGTTGTCGGCCCACTGGCTGGCCTGGATGCGCTCAGGTGCCAGGCCGGTGCCCCGGGCGATGCGCGCCAGTACCTCGGGCTCCACCGCACCGCCTCGCACCAGCGGCGGCGCGGCAAAGGCCAGCTCCTCCCCGGCGGCGCGGATCGGCACCAGGCCCGCGCCGCACTCCTGGATCACCTCGATGCCCTTGGGCCGCCCGCCTTCGCGCAACCAGACATGGCAGCTGCCCAGGGTCGGATGCCCGGCGAAGGGCAGCTCGCGCTGCGGGGTGAAGATGCGCACCCGGTAGTCGGCCGCCGGATCGGTGGGCTGCAGCAGGAAGGTCGTCTCCGACAGATTGGTCCAGCGCGCCAGGGCGGCCATTTGCTCGGTGGACAGCGCATCGGCGCCGCAGACCACCGCCAAGGCATTGCCCTCCAGGGGGCGCTGGGCAAAGACATCGACCTGATGGAAGACGAGGGACATGGCGGCGGATTCCTTGGGCAAAGCGCCGATTGTCCGCGGTCGGGCGCCGGTGCGGCCAGCCACAGCAGGGTCGCTAAATGGCCGTACAGACGGGGGTTGCGCGGGGTTTGCTTGGAAAACGCTGCGTGGTTTTCACCCTAGGGTGGCGTCGCGGGGTTTGCCCTCACCCCAACCCTCTCCCAGAGGGAGAGGCGGCGGTTCCGCGCGGGGTCAGCGCCCTGCGTAGCGTGGACAACGGCGCAGCCTTGTCCACGACGAATCATCGCTCACCCGTAGGTTGGCGCTGAGCGCAGCGAAGCCCAACGGGCACTAGCCACCCTCACCCCAGCCCTCTGCCCAAGGGAGAGGGGGCGGGTCCGCGCGGGGTCAGCGCCCTGCGTAGCGTGGACAACGGCGCAGCCTTGTCCACGACGAATCATCGCTCACCCGTAGGTTGGCGCTGTAGTGGTCAACCCATCCCGGACAGTGGGTTAAGTTTTTCTTCGGCCACCGCAGGCGGTAGCCCATCGTTGAATTGATGCGGCCTGATCCAGT
>NZ_SLYS01000023.1:0-35958 GCF_004341115.1 Pseudomonas sp. JUb52 | reverse complement strand
TGCTCAAAAATTGAGCAGAAGCAGTTGAACACCTGGGTCAGTTTTCAGTCGGCAGAACAGCCTCTACTGGGTCAGTTTTCGGTCAGCGGCAACAGATCAGGAGCGCAGTCAGCAGCAGATGGACGGGTTGGCCAGCGAGCTTCAGCTGAAGGACAGCCAGCTCAGTGCTATGGCTGAGGAGAACGCCAGTCTCGCCGAGCGGCTTGCCGAGGCAGAAGGGCAGGCGCAACTAGCTCGGGACCAGCTCGCCGAGAGCCAGGCTGAGCTGAGCCTGGCGCTCGCCCAGAAGGCTTCCGTAGAAGCGGCGAGCGCAGAGCATCAGCGTTCTGCTTCCGCAGCTGAGGAGCGCCTTGCTGATACCCAGGTCGAGCTCCGCGAAATGCGCAATCGGCTTGCCATCGCTCGCTCCGAGGCTGATAGCGCCGCGGGGCAAATCCAGGAAATGGAGCGCACGCGCGCCCAGGATCTAGAGATCCTCGCAGAGCTGCGGGTGGAGAATCGCGCCCTGGGTGACAAGCTTGCTCGGGCCGACGCCGGCCGGGAAGCCGCGGAACGTTACTTGGAGCGCGTGCAGAAAGACAGCAGTACTCGAATCGCAGCATTGGAGCGCCAGCTTGCCAAAGCGGCTTCGAAGCCGGCTTCAAGGGGCACCGGTAGGGCACCCCGGGCAGCTAGCCCTGCTTCCGGGGAATGACCGTGGCCGAGCAGTTCGAGGGCTTCCACGTTTACGGCGGATCTGCCGCGCTGAAGTTCGAGGTGGTGCTGAATCAGGCGCAGGAAACCGTGCTCGCAGTGGACGGCGCCGGGCGCAAAGGATCCAGCGAAAAATTCGACTGGTCCGAGAAGCTGACGCTCCAGATTACGCCTCGCGAAATGCCGGCGTTCATGTGTTGCGTCCTGGGAATTACGGCAACGTTCGAAGCGCGCAATCACGGCGCCGCCGGCGACAAAGGGCTGACCCTGGTTAACCAGCCTGAGCGCGGTGTGCTCTACCTTCGCCTGCTCCAGCAACGCCAATCGATCAACGTGCCGATCACCCCGGACAAGGTCTTCCATCTTGGTGCCCTGGGCATCCGTGTGCTGGCCAAACAAGTTCATCTGGACGTACCGACATGCCTGGCGATGTTGCGGGGCACGGCGGGGCGATTGCTGGTAGCGCCAGGACGCGAGTAATCCACCAGCTCGAGCTGCACGTAGCATCTGCTGCAGAAAAGCACCTCAACCGCGATTTACGCGAGGCGTCGAACGGTCCGCTTCGCTGGGCGCTGGCTATCCAGATCCAGCGTCATAGCATCACCCTGGCCATGACAGCTGGATCGGCAGTAGTCGGCACTTTCCTGTGGCTTTGGGGCTGAGCCGAACCGGTGTTCATCGACGAGCGCTTCTTGGCCACGTTCTACGCGAGGTTTCCGCCCTTTCCAGGCATGAACTGCTCATATCAGAGCGCTGGTGGCAGAGACAATGGCCGTCAAGCGAGCGGCGTTCGCCCCGTCTCGGGTAGACATGCCTGGGCTCTGCACTATGGAGTGGTCTCTTGAAACCCATACCTATGAAGCGAGAGAGCTACGTCGTCCGTAACTGGCCGTGGCTCGGCCTGCTGCTGTTGGTCCTATTCATCTGCACGTTCGGTTGGTTCACACGCGGCCTCGATCCTGCACCGGTTGTTGAGGTGCATCCAGGCTGGTATGGCTTCGTAGTTGCTGAGCTGCTTGGCCTATGTGCGCTCGAGGCGCGAGCAACTGATACTGCGTCCGCCCGGGTGATCAGCCGCCTTGCCATCGGCGGCGTAGGCGTGGCCATTGTCTGGATGTGCTTTTTCGCCGGCTAAATGGAGATGACGGGACGGCTCCGACCTGCTGAGCGCTGGCAGGTGTGTCAGCCTCTTGCACGGCGCCACCGGCCCCCCTGTGGATCACCGGTACCCCCAGTTGCGGGGCACTGCTGGCCGACTACGGATCGCCGCGAGTGGCGAGTATCGGTACGTCTCAACCTGTGAGCAGGTGCCGATACAGCAGCTCTTGGATGTCCTGCCCATCACGGAAGATGGCGAGCACGACGGTTTCGCGCCGCGCCTCGTCGACCAGATATCCCGCTCGATAGCCAGACTTGGAGATCTCGCGATACCTGGTGATACCAAACTCGGCACCGGCGGCGGCAATCGGGTGAGCGAGAGGGGACTTCCGGAGCTCGATGGCGACCTCGTCAACGACGCTGGTCATCTTTGCAACTGCGTCGGGGCGAGAAACCGATTTTGCGAGGTGGTGCACCTGGTCATGCGCGCAGGTCCTCGCCGAAGCGCTGAACCGGACCTGGAAAGCCCTGGCTGTCATTTGCTATCGCCCCCGAACCGCTGTTGCAGGCCTTCTTTCAGCTGCTCGGATGATATGTGCTTGCCACCCTCGTACTCCTTGGATCCCAACGCCAACAGCTTGACCAGGGCGATGGACTCATCGCGGCGGACACGATCCGCATAGGCCTCGATCACATAGGCTGGCTTGCCATTCTGGGTAACAATCATTGGCTCAGTGAGCTCAAGATCGGCCGCATTCTTTTTCAGGTAGCTGATTGTTTCGACTCGCATTGATAGATCCCAATGTTCACTGCAATGCGGCCCACTCTATCGTTTATCGGCCCAAATTAGAACCAAATATGGTCCTATTCTTTCGGCGATGCATTCTTGTGTCAGGGCTGGAGGCATTTCCGGCACCGCTGCGCAGCCCTGCGCTGGCCGGCAGAACTTGGTGCTGCTGCGTCGACCTCGATCGTCAGTTGCCGCCCGCGCCGCCGCGCGGCGCAGGCCGACCGACAGGACCTGGTGCAGCTGCAGACCCAGTTCAACCTCGATCACCAGACGTCTCCGGTGCCTAGACCGCGTAGTGCGGTGATGCATTCTCGCGTTGACTGTCATAATCTGGGGAGCAGATTGCAATCAAAGGCGTCCATCACGACTGTTTGACGAGGGGGTCATTGATGCGTAATATGATTCACAAGAGCGCGAAACCAGCTGCCCCGCAGCGGCTATAGCTGGCGTAGGAACCTCGTTGATAGTTGCGGTATCAGCGTCAGGTGAGACCTCTTCATCCTGGTCTGAGGATGCAAATATCAGGCAAACACTCTTAGGGCAGCTCATAGCTGCCCTTTTTCTTTGCTCTCGATTTCATATCGGCGGAACAAGAGCTCACCATGACGATGCTTGTTCATCGACCTGGCGTCGCTATGCATGAAGTTCCAGAGCAACAGCCCATCTTTCACAGTCACGACCACAAGCATCTGATTCTTGGCCTCATATGCCCCGATGAAGGCCAGCCGGTAGTCGTCATTGGTATAGAGCACCTTCCAGACCTCGAACGGGCCGGTGAGGGTATCCAGGGCATAGCCAACATACCTCTCCCTGGCATCCGCGCGCTTCTCGACGATGTGGGGAAGGCTGTCCCGTAGAATCCGCACAGCACCTACAGGCGTAGTTACATCCACAGAGGTGACTCCGCCAGTAAACCCAAATTGAGTAGCTATGCACTCAACCGCATCGTCAACAGTTGCTGCTGGCGCTACTAGCTCAGGAGCTAGCGCCCTAAGCTCGCGGGTAAGGGAGCGAAGGTCCGGTAGCTGGTGCTCCTTCCAAGTCTGCTGGCCTGAAGCCTCACGGATCATCATCCGGGGCGTTTCAGCCGACATTGCCAGCTCCAAACTTCAATGACGGCATCATTCGGTTGGCCTATTGATCGCCTCGACAATAGCTTCACAGGGACCGACGATGCGTCTGATTAGGGCCTCTAGTTCGGCAATTTTCTGGTTGGCGACCTCTAGCCGGGCTGTATTACGAACCCCTAAGTTGGCAGCCTGGATGATTGCCTTAGAGGCTGTTTTCTCTCCGGTCAGAGCAGAAAAGGCCTCGATTTCCTCATCGGTAACGTTACGAATAGTCAGCGCCATGACTCAATATATCCTGATAGCAAAGTCGCGTATCAATGCGGATCTGGTGGGGAGTATTGATTGCATTTTAACGTTTTTGATAGCAAAAAGGTATTCAGAAAGACTACTTTCACGCGTAATAGCTCGCGGGGCTTGATCACCGGGTGGCGCAAGATCCGCCGCGCTGGACCGCAGGACCTGGCGCAGATGCAGATTCTTGCTGCCCCCGATCATCCACTGCAGCTGGCGCCGCTGCGCGGTCTGGAATGGCCGGCGGGACCTGGCGCGGCTGCAGATCCTGGTCTGCCCCTATTACCAGCTACAGCCGGCGCCGCTGCGCGGCCCGGCTTGGCTGGGCATGGCCGGAAGCGCAAGGTGCAGCTGCAGACCTTGATCGACCTCAATCACCATTGGCTAGCAAGTCTCGCCATCCGCCGATCCGAAGTAATGGATGCGGCGGATCGTAGCTATCAAGCAGCTTCGTGGTAAGTCACGCGCGAAGTACCAGGGTGGTGATGTCGGTGTGACGCAGCATGTGAGAGGTCTGGCTGCCCAGCAGGAAGCGCCTGGCGGCAGAATGGCTGTAGGCGCCCATCACCAGCAGGTCGGCCCGAGTGGCATGCACCCGGTCGGGAATCGCCTCCTCCGGATGCCCGGCGACGAGATGCGTCGTCACCGTGCTGCCACAGGACCTCAAGAGATCCGCAGCGGCTTCCAGTCCGGCCAGCCGGGCCGGGGTGGTGTCGCCGACCTGCAGGATCTCGCCCTCGAGCCCCGACAGCAGCAGACTCTTGGCGACGCGCAACAGACCCTGGTGAGTGGTTTCGCTGCCATCGTAGGCGACCAGAAAGCGCCGGGGCTCGATGAAATCGGCAGCGCAGACCAGGATGGGCTTGTGCAGCATCCGCACCACCGTTTCCAGCTGGCTGCCGATCCCACGGCTGCCGGAGTGCTCACCGCGCTTGCCGATCACCAGCACGCCCAGCTCGGCCTCCAGTTCGCGCAGGGTATCCGCCAGATAGTCATGGCGCTGAAGCGTCGTCGGAGCCGTCGCCACCCCCCGCGCGTGCAACCGCTGCAGGGCTCCGGCCAGCAGCGCCTCGCCGTCGGCCCGCGCCAGGCGGGCACGCTGCTCGTCCAGCCGGGCCAGCGCTTCGAGCAGGTGCTCGCGCGAGCCGAGGCCGATGGCGCCGCTGGTGTCAGGTGAGGTCGGATAGAGGCTGCGTTCCAGGACGTGCAGCAGGGTGATGGGCAGCGCCAGGCGGTGGGCCAGCCAGGCACTGTGGTCGCAGACACTGCCCGCCAGGGGCGAGCCGTCGATACAGGCGATGATCTTGCTCATGGGTGTCTCTCCTCAGTGGCCCAGCAGTTCGCTGCCGGCCCCCGGCTTGTCGTGAATGCCGAAGCGATCGACCAGAGTCGCGCTGGCCTGGTCGAGGTCGAGCACCTGCACGGTCACGCCTTCCCGGCGATACCTGAGCACGACCTTGTCCAGGGCGGCGACGGCGGTGATGTCCCAGAATTGGGCCGCCTTGAGGTCGATGCGCACCTCGTCGAGCACCTCCTTGAAATCGAAGGAGGCGAGGAAGGCCGCGGTGGACGAGAAGAACACCTGGCCCTGCACCTCGTAGCGGCGTACGCCGGGCGCCTCCAGGCGGGAGGTGATGGTCAGCTGGTGCCCCACCTTGTTGGCAAAGAACAGCGAGGCCAGCAAGACCCCGACCAGCACGCCGAGCGCCAGGTTGTGGGTAGCGACCACGACCACCACGGTGGTCACCATCACCAGATTGGTGGAAAGCGGATGGCGCCGCAGATTGCGGATCGAATCCCAGCTGAAGGTGCCGATGGAAACCATGATCATCACCGCGACCAGGGCCGCCATGGGGATGCGCGCGAGCCAGTCGCCCAGGAACACCACCATCAGCAGCAGGAAGACGCCTGCACAGAGGGTGGACAGCCGCGTACGGCCCCCGGACTTCATGTTGATCACCGACTGGCCGATCATGGCGCAGCCCGCCATGCCCCCAGCAGACCCGCGGCGATGTTGGCGATCCCCTGGCCCTTGCACTCGCGATTCTTGTCGCTGGGCGTATCGGTGATGTCATCGACGATGGTGGCGGTCATCAGCGACTCCAGCAGGCCGACCACGGCCAGTGCCAGCGAATAGGGCAGGATGATCAGCAGGGTGTCGAGGGTCAGGGGCACCTGCGGCCAGAGCAGTACCGGCAGGGTATCGGGCAGCTGACCCATGTCGCCCACCGTGCGAATGTCCAGGCCCAGGGCCAGGGAGACGGCGGTCAGCACCAGGATGCAGACCAGCGGCGACGGCAGCAGCCGGCCTACCACCGGCAACAAGGGGAACAGATAGATGATGCCCAACCCGGCGGCGGTCATGGCGTAGACCTCCCAGCCGACATGGGTCAGCTCGGGCAACTGGGCAAGAAAGATCAGGATCGCCAGGGCGTTGACGAATCCCGTCACCACGGAGCGGGATACGAAGCGCATCAGCGCGCCCAGGCGCAGATAGCCGGCGGCGATCTGCAGCACCCCGGTCAACAGGGTGGCGGCCAGCAGGTACTGCAGGCCGTGTTCCTTGACCAGGGTCACCATCAGCAGCGCCATGGCGCCCGTGGCCGCCGAGATCATCCCCGGCCTACCGCCGACGAAGGCGATCACCACGGCGATGCAGAAGGAGGCGTAGAGCCCCACCTTGGGATCGAGCCCGGCGATGATGGAAAAGGCGATGGCTTCCGGGATGAGCGCCAGGGCGACCACCAGGCCGGACAGCACGTCGTTCTTCACATTGGAGAACCAATGCGTCTTGAGGGTATGCAGCATAGATAACTCGCACCTGTGCCTGACCCGTCGAGCAGGTGGCAAACGCCGGATCAGGCGTGAATGTCAGGGTGGGCAGCCGCCACGTCACGGGCGCGACAGGACGGCAAGCGTCCTTGCAACAGGCAAGGACGAGGAAGGCGCGAGCTATGGGGGACTGGGTTGCCAGTCGAGAGATGGGTATTGCATGCCTGCAATCGTAACACATACCGCGGCGACGGCCTTGGGAGGACAACTGGGCGGTTGAGCACGTTGGAAAATGATCCTGACGAGACCCCGATGTATTAAAGAGGTCCAGCCAAGCCATTTAAATATACCACCCCTACACACACCCTGAACTCCAAATCACCCCTGCACCCCCTCAGCCCGGGCTCGCCTACCGATCACCCGCGCCCCGCGCGCGATAGAAGGAAAAGCAGGAAGGGAGCGAGCTACTAGCCCCATATTTGAACTGACGTCCACCTCAGCGCGGCAGAAGGGAAGGGGAATATAGTGAGAAAAAAGCCTTGCTCATTTCGTCTACTGCGACATTGACAAATTTCTACCGCGCTCTGCTATTTTGTGCCGCTGAGCACTACTTTACGCACTACAAACCTAATCTACTTGAGCTATTGAGCACCGTTACTGCCGTTGACTGCCAATGGCGGCAGCAGATAAGACGAAGGTGGAAACTTTAGTAGAAAGCGTGTCTGCCCTTCTGAACATTCCACGCATGCCCCACCTCCATGATAAGCCATGATCGCGCGTACGATCGCCAGCCCCAACCCATTGCCGGCGGTATGGCGGTCACTGCCACGGTAGAAGCGCTCGAAGAGCCTGGGCAGCTCCTCGGTAGCGATCGGGGGGCCTTGGTTGGTAACCGCCACGCACCCGACGCCGTCTTCTCGCCTAAACAACGTCACCGTCACCTCAGTCCCGGGATAAGCATGTCGAATGGCGTTCGATAGCACGTTCGAGATGGCACGCTGGATCATTAGCGTGTCGCCCTCGACCAGCAGCTGCCCCTCGACGGCCAGCTCGAGTTCGCGCGCCTCGGCATAGGCTTCGAACAGGCTGCAGACCCTGAGCGCCTCGTGCTCGACAGCCACCTTGCCCAATGAACTCAGCGGTTCGTGACTGTCCAGGCGGGCCAGCAGCAGCATGTCCGTGACGATTCGGCTCAGGCGATCCAACTCGTCCAGGGATTCCTCCAGGGCCTGTTGATACGCGGTCTCGTCACGCTTCCGGCTGAGTATCATCTGCGTACGCCCAATGAGGATCCCGAGCGGCGTACGCAACTCGTGGGCAACGTCGTCGGCGAAGCGGTCGAGCAACTGCACCCCGGCGTTGAGGCGCTCCAGCATGGTATTCAGCGCAGTGGCCAGCTCAGCCACTTCTGCAGGCAGGTTGGTGTCGTCGACCCGCAAGGTGAGCTGTCGGGTAGTGATCGACCGTGCGGTACGGCGGAAGCGCCGCAAGGGTGCAAGGCCCTGATAGCCCGTCCACCACGCTGCGGCGCCGATCAGCAGCAGCAGAATCGGCAGACTGATTAGGGCCGCGCGGAGGAAGGCGTCCAGGAGGAAGCTGTCGTTGCTGCGATCCTGGCTCAGCAGTAGCTGCAGTGGCGGTAGCCCTGGAATGGTCAGGTTGGCTCGGGCAGTCAAAAGGTCATGACCGTCATCGGAGTGCCAGGCCAAGGTCTGGGCATCCGGCCAGCGTTCTGGCCGGAGCTCGTCGGCATAGGCATGGGAGCCCAGCCCGTACAGGGGAGTGTCCCCGGTGGCCGACAGCACCGTGACTGACAGCTCCTCGTGGCCGAGCAGCGTATCAGCCAAGCTGTGCTGCCAGGGCGCCTTGGGATCCGTGGGACGCTCTTCCAGGCTGTGCTGGATCTGACCCAATTTGGCTTGCAGCTGGTCGGCAGCGCGCCTGCCCAGCTCTCGATCCAGAACGCTGTACACCATGACGACCAGCAGGATGGCCAACAGCAAGCCCACGCCCGTGACCATCAGCCCCAGGCGCAGGGCCAGGCTCATGGGCCTCACGAACGACGCTCCATCACGTAGCCAACGCCTCTTACGGTATGGATAAGGGCTTCCCCGAAGGGCTCATCGACCTTCATCCGCAAGCGTCGAATCGCAACCTCCACCACGTTGGTGTCGCAGTCGAAATTCATGTCCCAGACCCGCGAGATGATCTCGGTGCGGGAGAGCACTTCGCCCTGGCGCTGCATGAGCAGATGAAGCAGCGCAAATTCCTTGCTGGTCAGGTCGATGCGTTGGTCGCCGCGAAAGGCCCGATGGCGAAAGGGATGCAGTTCGAGGTCGGCCAGTTGCAGGGTCTCGCTGAGCACTCGCGTCTCGCCGCGCCTGAGCAGCGCGCGGATGCGGGCGAGCAACTCCGGAAATTCGAAAGGCTTGGTCAGATAGTCGTCAGCGCCGGCGTCCAGTCCACGGACGCGTTCGCTGGTGCGGCTCTGCCCCGTCAGCAGCATCACCCGGGTCTGCTTGCGTCGGCGCAGCAATTCCAGGACTTCCAGGCCATCCATCGTCGGCAGATTGATGTCCAGCAGGATCAGGTCGTAGTCCTGCTGGAGGGCCAGATGCAAGCCATCGATTCCGGTCGCGGCCCGATCGACCACATAGCCATTCTCCGTGAGGCCCTGCTGCAGATAATCCGCAGCCCGGGCTTCGTCTTCCACTATCAGTAAGCGCATCGTCGGTGTCGGTCGTGTCGAGAGGGCGACGCAGGCTGCAGCCTGTAGCCAGTAGAGGGTCAAGCGACCAAGCCTGCCGCTATCCTTGCCCGGCGGCAACTTCCTTGCAGCTTTGTAATGTTGGTGTCACCGGAGCGATAGGTGGCGCTCCCTAGAGTCGGCTTCGCTATCGAGCGTCGCTCCCTTCGAGCGTCGCGCCTTCTGCACAGGAGCCGCTGTCGTGCCGCTATTCTTTTCTTGTCGACATCCCGCCCTATGGCACCTGATGGTGCTGGGGCTGGGCCTGCTGCTCGCCGGCGGATCGGCCCAGGCCTCAGCGCTGACCCTGGAGCAGGCGCTGGCCCAGGCCCTGCGCGACAATCCCGACTACCTGGCGGCCCGCCAGGAGACCGCCGCGGCCGCAGGTGCACGGCAGCAGGCAGGCCTCCTGCCCAACCCGGAACTCGCCTTCGAGGTCGAGGACACTCGCTCTGCCAGTCAGACCCGTAGCATCACGCTCACCCAGCCCTTTGAGCTGGGCGGCAAGCGCGCCGCACGGGTGGCGGTGGCCGAGGCCAACGCTGGCGTGGTCGACGCGGACCTCGAGGCGCGCCGTTATGCCCTCCGTGCGGACATCATCCAGGGCTTTTACGAGTTGCTCTTGGCAGAAGAAGCGGTGCGGCTCGCCAAGCAATCGCAGGCGCTGGCCCAGCGCAGCCTGGACAGCTCGGGGGCGCAGATTCGAGCGGGCAAGCTTTCACCGGTATCGGGTACCCGCGCGGAGGTGGAACAGGTCACCCAGCGGCTGGAGCTGAGACGCGCACTGCAGCAGCGTGACAACGCGCGGGTAAGTCTTGCCCGCCAACTGGGTGTCTCAGTGATCGAACTCGGTGAGCCGGTCGGTGACCTGGATCGTCTGCCCGAACCTCCCGGCGAAGCCCGGCTGCTGCAGGCGATCCGCCAGACACCGGCGATGCTCAAGGCGCGGCAGCAGGTAGCCGCCGGGGATGCCGACGTCGATCTGCAGCGCAGCCAGCGCTATCCGGACGTGCGGGTGAGCCTGGGCAGCCAATACGACGAGCTCGAGGGGGAGCGGGTGAATCTGGTGGGCTTCTCGCTCCCGCTACCGCTCTTCGATCGCAACCAGGGCAACCTGCTCGCCGCCTCCAGCCGCGCCGACCAGGCCCGGGATCTACAGCGAGCGACCGAGCTGCAGATTCAGGCCGAGACCCTTCAGGCGCTGCGCGACTGGCGTAGCGCGGCAGCGGACGTCGACGACTTGCGCAACCGGGTGATGCCGGCGGGCCAGCGCACGGTCGATGACCTCACGCGCGGCTTCTCGCTGGGACGTTTCGCCCAGTTGGATGTGCTGGAAGCCCAGCGCGCCCTCATTGCGGCGCGGGGGCAGTACCTGCTCGCCCAGCGGGCGCAGATCGCTGCCTGGGCTCGCCTCGAACGCCTCCATGGCCCGCTCTTCACCTCCCCATGACGCTACAGATCCCGGTAACGAACCGGGTGCGGAGTTCTTGCATGACCATGATTTCATTCAGGCCGAGACTGCTGCGGCCGCTGCTGATCGCGGTAATCGGCAGTGGGCTGCCGTTCGGTACGCTGCAGGCGGGTGCCGGCCACGACCATCCCGAATCCGCTGCACCCCCGGCGAAGGCGGCCGCTGCCAAGGCGGTAACGGCCCCGTCGCACGCGGCTCTGGCCGCAGAAAAGGACGGCCAGGCAGCAGACGAGGGCGCCCATGGCGAGGGCGAAGAGACGCATGCCGAAGGCGAGATCGAGCTGAGCGCGGAGCAGATTCGCGCGGCCGGTATCGAGACCCAGGTGGTCACACCGGTCAGCGTGGGCGCGTCCTTGAGTCTCCCCGGAGAAATTCGCTTCGATGAGGATCGTACCGCTCACGTGGTGTCTCGCACCCCCGGCATCGTCGAGGAGGTGAAGGCCAATCTCGGGGACCGGGTGCGCAAGGGACAGGTGCTGGCGGTCATCGCCAGCGAGCAGCTGTCCGAGGTGCGCAGCGAGTTGGCGACCGCACAGCAGCGTTTGCAGCTGGCGCGCACCCTCTATGCCCGCGAGCAGAGCCTCTGGCAGGAGCGGATCAGTGCTGAGCAGGATCTGCTGCAGGCGCGGCAGACGCTGCAGGAAGCCGAGATCGCCGTCCGCAACGCCCGCCAGAAAGCTCAGGCTCTGGGTGGCGCGGCCTCCGCTCAGGGCGGTAGTCGCTATGAGTTGCGCGCACCCTTCGACGGCGTGGTGGTGGAGAAGCACCTGGTCCTCGGCGAGCGAGTGGACGAAGCCAGCAACCTGTTCACGCTCACCGACCTGTCCCGCGTGTGGGCGACGTTCGCCGTTCCGGCGCGTGACCTCGATCGAGTGACCGTTGGCCGACAGGTGGAGGTGGTTGCAGGAGAGCTGGACAGTCGCACCGAGGGCACCGTGGCGCATGTCGGCAATCTGCTGGGCGAGCAGACCCGGGCGGCGACCGCCCGCGTCACCCTGGCCAATCCGGCCGGCGCCTGGCGCCCGGGTCTGTTCGTCACGGTACGGCTCGCTGACGAGCGCAAGGCCAAGGTACTCGGCGTGCCCAGTGGCGCCGTGCATGTCGTGGAGGATCGCCCCGTGGTGTTCGTCCGGACGGCGGACGGATTTCAGGCGACCCCCGTGGTCACCGGGGTGCGGGACGGTGAGCGCACCGAGATTCGTCAGGGCTTGAGCGCCGGCCAGGTAGTGGCCGACCGCGGCAGCTTCATTCTCAAGTCGGAACTGGGCAAGGGCTCGGCCGAGCACTCCCACTAAGGGCGCATCATGTTCGAACGTATTCTTCGCTTCGCCATCGAGCAGCGCTGGCTGGTGCTGCTCGCCACGCTCGGCATCGCCGCCCTGGGGATCTACAGCTATCGCCACCTGCCCATCGATGCGGTGCCGGACATCACCAACGTCCAGGTACAGATCAACGCGGAAGTACCGGGCGCTTCGCCGCTGGAGGTCGAACAGCGGGTTACCTATCCGCTGGAAACGGCCATGGCCGGCCTGCCCGGGCTGGAGCGGACCCGGTCGTTGTCGCGCTCGGGCTTTGCTCAGATCAGCGTCATTTTCGCCGATGGGACGGATCTGTTCTTCGCTCGCCAGCAGGTGAGCGAGCGCCTCCAGGGGGCGCGCGAAGCCCTGCCGGAGGGCGTGGAGGTCAATCTGGGGCCGCTGTCCACCGGGCTCGGGGAAATCTTCCTCTGGACAGTGAAGGCCGCGCCTCAGGCGCGCCGGGCTGACGGCGAAGCCTATACGCTCACCGATCTGCGCGAGATCCAGGACTGGATCGTCAAACCCCAGTTGCGTACCGTACCCGGGGTGGCGGAAGTCAACACCATTGGCGGCTACGCCAAGGAGTATCAGATCGCGCCCGATCCCAAGCGCCTGGCCGGCTATCGCATCACCCTGGAACAACTGGCGGTGGCGCTGGAGCGGAACAACGCCAATGTCGGCGCCGGTTTCATCGAGCGCGCCGGGGAGCAGCTGGTGATTCGGGTACCGGGGCAGCTCGCCTCCGTCGAGGACATCGCCACCATCGTGCTGGCGACGGTGGACGGTACCCCGGTACGGGTCCGGGATGTGGCCACGGTCGGGGTAGGGCAGGAGTTGCGGTCCGGGGCGGCTACCGAGAATGGCGAAGAGGCGGTGCTCGGCACCGTCTTCATGCGGGTGGGCGAGAACAGCCGCGAGGTGGCCCTGGCGGTGGCTGGGCGCCTGGCGCAGATCAACCGCAACCTGCCGGAAGGCGTGCAGGCGGTCGCCGTGTACGACCGCACCACGCTGGTGGACAAGGCGATCGCCACGGTACGCAAGAATCTGGTGGAGGGTGCGCTGCTGGTCATCGCCGTGCTCTTCGTCTTCCTCGGCAATCTGCGCGCGGCGCTGATCACCGCGCTGGTGATCCCGCTGTCGATGCTCTTCACCTTCAGCGGCATGGCCGCGAATCGGGTCAGCGCCAACCTGATGAGTCTGGGTGCGCTCGACTTCGGCATCATCGTCGATGGCGCCGTGGTGATCGTGGAGAATGCCATTCGCCGGCTGGCTCATGCCCAGGAACGGCACGGTCGGGTACTCGATCGAAGGGAGCGCTTCCAGGAAGTGTTCGCCGCCGCCCGCGAGGCGCGCAGACCGCTGATCTTCGGGCAGCTGATCATCATGGTGGTCTATCTGCCGGTGTTCGCCCTGACGGGTGTGGAAGGCAAGATGTTCCATCCCATGGCCTTTACCGTGGTGATCGCCTTGCTGGGTGCCATGCTGCTGTCCATCACCTTCGTCCCGGCGGCCGTGGCGCTGTTCGTCACGGGTCGCGTGCAGGAAAAGGACAATCGACTGATGAGCGCGGCGCGGCGCGGCTATGCCGTCGCGTTGGATGCAGCCATGCGTCGGCGGCCACTGGTGTTCGCCGGCGCTGGCCTGAGCGTGGTGCTGACGGTGCTGCTGGCGCTGCGCCTGGGCAGTGAATTCGTACCTAGCTTGAGCGAGGGTGATTTCGCGCTGCAGGCGCTCAGGGTGCCCGGTACCGGCCTGGGGCAATCGGTGGACATGCAGCAACGCCTGGAGCGCTCCATCCTGGATCAGGTACCCGAGGTGGAGCGGGTATTCGCGAGGACCGGGACCGCGGAGATCGCCGCAGATCCGATGCCGCCGAACATCTCCGACAGCTACGTGATGCTCAAGCCGCAGGCACAGTGGCCTGATCCAGGCAAGTCCCGCGAGCAGCTGATGGCCGAGCTGGAAGCAGCGGCGGCGCGTGTACCCGGTAGCAATTACGAGTTGTCGCAACCGATCCAGCTGAGATTCAACGAGCTGATTTCCGGCGTGCGCAGCGATGTGGCGGTCAAGGTCTTCGGCGACGACATGGCGGTGCTGAACAAGACCGCTGCGGAGATTGCCAGGGTGTTGCAGAAGGTCACCGGCGCCGCCGAGGTGAAGGTGGAGCAGACCGGGGGGTTGCCGCTGCTGAGCGTGCAGATCGATCGTGAGCGAGCCGCGCGTTATGGCCTCAATGTCGGTGACATCCAGGATGTGATTGCCACGGCGCTCGGCGGACGCAAGGCCGGCACGCTTTTCGAGGGTGATCGCCGCTTCGATCTGATGATCCGCCTCCCGGAAACGCTGCGCAGCGATCCGGCGGTGCTGGCGCGCCTGCCCATTCCATTGCCAGCGGTGGAAGGCCGCGTCGAGTTCATTCCCCTGGCCGATGTGGCGCGCCTGGAAACGGTGCTGGGGCCGAATCAGATCAGCCGTGAAGACGGCAAGCGCCTGGTGATCGTCAGTGCCAATGTTCGCGATCGGGACCTGGGTAGCTTCGTGGCGGATGCCACCGCCGCCATTACGGACCAGGTACGGATTCCCGCAGGCTACTGGACCAGTTGGGGTGGCCAATTCGAGCAGTTGCAGGCTGCCGCCGCCCGCCTGCAACTCGTGGTGCCGGTGGCCTTGCTGCTGGTGTTCGTGCTGCTGTTCATGATGTTCGGCAATCTGCGCGACGGCCTCGTGGTCTTTACCGGTATTCCCTTCGCCTTGACGGGCGGAGTGCTGGCGTTGTGGTTGCGGGACATTCCCCTGTCGATCTCGGCAGGCGTGGGTTTCATCGCGCTGTCGGGCGTCGCGGTGCTCAATGGCCTGGTGATGATCTCCTTCATCCGTGGCCTGCTGGAGGAGGGCAAGCCGCTGGACATCGCCGTGCGCGAGGGGGCGCTGGTCCGCCTGCGGCCGGTGCTGATGACTGCGCTGGTGGCCTCGCTGGGCTTCATTCCCATGGCCCTGGCGACGGGCACCGGCGCAGAGGTACAACGGCCGCTGGCGACCGTGGTGATCGGCGGCATCCTGTCTTCCACCGCCCTGACGTTGCTGGTCCTGCCCGCGCTCTACCACAGTGTCCTGCGCCGTCGCGAACAGCCCGGGGAAGGATGACAGGATTGTAATGCGCGGCTCATCCTGGCGTTAGCCGCGCCCCTCTAGAGTGGCTCTCATACCCACACTGCACCCTAGAAGGAGAAACACCATGACGTTCCTTAAAACTGCCCTGTTTGCCGCCACCCTCGTTGTTGCGAACCTCAGCTATGCCGCAGACGGCAGCGAGCGCTCGATCTCGCACAACGAAAATTTTCGAGAGCGCCAAGCGGCGCTCCAGCAGCATCGAGAGACGCATGAGATGGTGGCGGAGGAGGTCAATCAGTCAGGTAAGCAAGATACAATTAAAAAGACCGACTAATTTTAACAGCCAAAATTGGCATTTTGTCGCTTGTGGCTTTTTAGGCTCTGACTGAGGGTATGGTAAGTTTTTAAGCAGAAGTACCGTACTCGAATGCCTAGGCTCAAGGACAGGCAGGGTGGCCAACTAGATAGCGCTAGGGACATACGAGCATGAGAGGCACAGTGTTGCAGCTGATCAAGAATGCTAAACGGCAAGGAAGCATCTCCGATCTCACTTCGTTCCGTCCGTCTGGTTGGTCAATAGGCCCCAACGTACTGACCTGCTAGTGCCGCGCTCGCGTCGTATTAATTAGGACATAGAAGCACCCATCGAAGTGTAGCGTCAGATTTTTGATATCTGCCGCGGCTTGAGCCGCGTGAAGACACGAAGCAGATCTCCATCATCACAAGGGGGGCGATGCGCATAAAAATTCGATTGTACAGGCTTGGCGAACCAAAAATTTTAATCGACATGAGTAGCGGCAGTTAGGCACCGGCTGCATCGATGGCGCCGATGTGAATCGGCCCCGCTTTCCTAGACACTCTCCAAGCTCTGGAAATAGCGTTTCTCAAACTCTATGGCGATAGCTGCCTAGCGCTGCCGTGCCATCGTTTAGGGTTATAAGACATCTCGATGTAATCGTACACATTACTACGGGCTTCTTCGCGGGTGCCGTAGGTTTCTCGTCGGATGCGTTGGCGCTTCAGCAACTGGAAAAAGCTTTCCTCCACCGCGTTGTCGTGGCAGTTGCCGCGTCGACTCATGCTGCTGATCAGGCTGTTGGCCTTGAGGAAAATCTGCCAGTCCGAACTGCTGAACTGGCTGCCAAGGTCAGAGTGAATCATCACTTCCTGCTTGGGCTTGCGCCGCCACACCGCCATTAGCAACGCATCAATGGCCAAGTCGCTGCACATCTGTGGTTTCATCGACCAGCCAATTACCTGGCGTGAAAGCAGATCCAGCACCACCGCCAAGTACAACCAACCCTCATAGGTACGGATGTAGATGATGTCGGTGACCCAGACTTTGTTCGGTTCACCGACGTCGAACTGCCGCTCCAGGCGATTGGGCGAGGCCACCGTCGGCCTGCCGCCGTAGTAGCCGGGGCGCTGACGATAGCCGGTCTGCGAGCGCAGCCCTTCTTCCCGTATCAGGCGAGCCACACAGTGCCGGCAACAGGACTCCCCCAGCTCACGCAGATCGTTGTGGACCCTGCGGTAGCCGTAAACTCCACCGTTTTCCAACCAGGCATGCTTGATCAATCCGCGCAGGAGCTGATCTTCCTTGGCGCGTACGGATTTCGGCTCGGCCAGCCTGGCGTAGTAACCGCTGGGATGCACCTGGAGCGTCTGGCAGAGACGTCGCACCGGGTACTCCACCGACAGCTAGCTGATGAAGGCCTACTCCAGCCGGACTCCTTGGCAAAGTACGCGGCGGCCTTTTAAAAATGTCTCGCTCTTCGGTCACCCGCTTGAGTTCGGCGCGCAAACGACGCAATTCGGCATGCTGATCGTCTTTTTGCTGCCGCTGTTCTTAGGGCTTGCCGTAGCGCATGATCCAGGCATACAGGCTATGCACCGACATGCCCAACCGCGCCGCTACCTCAGTAACGGGGAGGCCACGCTCGGTCACTAGCTTGACCGCTTCGATTTTGAATTCTTCGGGGTAACGTTGGTCGCTCATAGCACCTCCTAATGGGCGTCATTATGAAGCTTGGAGGTGTCTACGAAACTAGAGGCGATTCAGTTGGGCGATAGGTTAACTATCATAGCTGCGCGGCTATTCCCAGAAATTAGACCCAAAAAAAGGGTGCCAATTGGCACCCTAAGACGTACACCCTAACCAAAGGAGAACAAAGATGTACGTAAATAAATTTCAATTAAAGCAGGGAGAGGGGGTATTCGGTAATGATCCTGATTTCATCTAGGTCTGACTCAAACTTGCTTGCGCGCGTGGTAGCTTGTCTCAACCGGAATGATAGATCTTTCGCAGGTCCGCTCTGCACTACATAGCGCGCCTCTATATCACGCTCCCAGCGATGTTGGTTTTGTAATGGTAGACCATTCTCGTCACGCCGCATATATACGGAGTTTGCGTTCGAGTAGTCCGCATTCCAGCCCTTCCCATATCGGGCCATCAGAGTTAGCCCAGGAATCCCATACTGCGCAAGGTTTATATCATAGCGTAAAAGAACTGACTGCTCTTTCGGGGAGTTGAAGTCACTATACTGAATGGAGTTGTTAAGGTAAATTGAGTCAGATTGTCTCAGGTAGTCGAAATCGTTGTCCCCGTTGTTTTGCTGGTAGCTCATGGTTATAGAGTGCGCACCCGCTACAATGCCACTGCTAACACTCCAGATATTTGTGGAAAACTCCCCAAGAAACTTTCTACCGTCGTCGACCGATCTATAGAAGTTTAACCCCGCTGTTAGAGCTAGATTATCGTTAATAGGATAGCTGGCGATGGATCCAAAATAGTATTGGCGCCAGGAATTATCTAACTTGCTTGTATAGAGGCTGCTTGTGAGGTACTCATTTATCTTGTACTCACCGCCGAGGTAAGAAAGGTAAGACGACTTCACTTGACCAGCATAGAAGGTTACAAAATCACTTCCCGTCTCGCTTTGCTGCGGCTGGCTCATGGCGTGTAAACGCCCGCCATTAATAGTTATGGCGTCGAAGCTGTTGTTCGTTGCGGTAATGCCTTTAAAGCTTTGTGGAAGTAGGCGTGAGTCGCCAAAATGCACAACAGGTGTAGTAGGGAATACGTCGCCAAGCTTTACCTCAGTATCTAAGAATTTCAACTTTACGGCGCCAAGTAATTTGGAGTACTCGGTCGTGGGATCACCGTTCGCGTCTGCGGGAAGCAAGTTAACGCTACCGCCCTGGCCCGTTCGGCCCCTTCCGCTGTCTAAACGTAGGCCAAGAAGCCCAACTGCGTCTACCCCAACGCCTACGGTACCTTGTGTATATCCTGATCTATAAAAGGCTAATAGACCATGCGCCCAAGTTTCAGAGTAGCCGTTGCCTGCAGAGTTTGCTTGGCCCTTTCTAAAATCCCTATTGAAGTAATAGTTCCGATTCATAATTGAAAGTGAGCTATCTTCTAAGAAGCCTCCAGAGTTTTCTGAAGCTGAATTCGCACTCACTACCTGCGGTATAAAAATAAATGGAATTATTAAGGTCTTTATAACGTTGGTTTGCAAGACGGTGCTCCTTTGGGGTGAGGCAGGTCGATACTGATGTATTTTTTGTTAGTCCTGTGATTTTCAAAGAGTAATCCTTTCAGGACGATTGCTGCTAAATTACAATTTTGTAATCTTAATATCGAGTTCTCATTCATAACAGTTTTGTAATTGCAACGTCATTCTCTCGATATGCGTTCTAGGTAAAGTAAGGTCAAGGTTTTGGATTTCGACTAACTCAAATGATAGAGGTGCCGTTGTGAGATATAAACAGGCGGTCTTAGGTTCTTTGCTTATTTTTTCTTCTTTTGTCTCGGCGGCTAACGTTGCTAGTAGTCGCTATCCAAGCATTCCCGCTGATGCCGAGCGTGTAAATCGTTTACTTAGTAGTGGGGCCGATGGGAGGGTTCGGGTGCCATTCAAGTCTGAAAGGTTTCATGTTGTTGATGCGCGGTTTCAGGATAATACGAATTAGATATTTAAAAAGTTGAGGTCATTGATTCGTTGACGGCTACAGCCAGTTTTGCTGGCTGTGCCTCTGGTTATTAATTAGCCTGTCGAAGGCTGATAATCTTGTAAATTCTCCCTCAACTTAACCTAGAGTCAGTTGAAGTGGTTTGGTTTTCAGAGTTAAAACCTAAGGGCTTAAATTATGATTTTAGCAAAAATGGCTTTTGTAACGCTCCTTTTTTCCGTATCTAGCTTGCTGTACGCTGCTGATGGCGCAGAGCGGTCGATACAACGAAACGAGCAATTCCGCGCGGACCAAGGTAGGGTTGATAGAGATCGTGCTTATCATCGAGCATTAACAGAAAAAGAGAATACAAAGCTTAACAAAAAAACTGATAATTGAGTGGCTTCGGTTATCAATCTGCACATCTTTTGATTCTTCGGAGGCAGATGAAATAGGGTGTCTAAAGATTGCCTATTAGCTGATACTGATCCATCGTCTCGATCATACTATGGGTACGGTCATCGGACTAATGTCGGCATTTTCTATAAGTATCACATGCTCAGTACGGTCTCTTAAAGTTGTATAGATAGCTGTGGCATGTATTCAGAAAGCTATGAAGTAGCATCGAATAGCTGGTGACTATGTGATACGAGTGTCGCTTGAGATTAAGTTATACTGACACTATGGCTTTAATATAAGAGGTTTAGATAGGTGTAATAAAGTTAATCGAGAACGCTGGCAGCACCAGCAAGGCGGCACGGGTATTGAGCGTAAGCCAGCCCGCTGTCAGCCAGGCGATTCGCAAGTTAGAAACAGCGACTACGTCAACACTTAACCTTGAAGGCCGCTTAATGACTGCTCTTGGCTGGGCGTCGGGTGGCGAGGCATACAAGTAGGCATACACGGTTGCTGATAAGCTGAGCTGGATCTGATGGTTCCAAGGTCTTTTCTTTTCGTGGAAGGAACCGAATCTTTGTTAGAACGTGGCTGCTTGCGGTCTATTCGAGTGACAGCCATTGCTTCTGTGGTCCACAACGACTAAAGACAAATTTTAATAATTAATTAAGTTTATTATAAGCTAGAGAATTTCTGTGTGACTCTTTGGTGGCTTAATTTGAAATGAGCGTCGGGAGTAACTCCGCAGTATGATTGCTGATTAATAAGAATTTGCTAAATATCACAATCCTCATTGTCTGTTATGGTCATTCAATTTTACAGGGCTTACGTGTTTGTGGGGATTAATGCTCTGAGCTTTCTCATTACTTCATCGCGTTCCGCCTCACTTCCATCCTTGAACTTTTGTAGTTGCTCGAATAGTGCGTAGTCTGATAATGCTTCAGGCTCAAACCCGAATTTTCTGGTGTATCTGTTAAGCTTACAGATGCCGATTGTAAACCAGCCCTTGTCAGTTTTGTCGGAGTAAAGCTTGTTTCGATGTACCTTTATATGCTCGTCGTATTCGTCTATCGACGGATGAACAATTTTGAAACGCTCAGAGGATTTTGGATAATTTGTAGCATCCCCGTTAAGAGTTTCCGTTTCTTCCTCGTTTAGAATGGCTTTATCATTTTTTGCAAGATTGCAGTCTGCGCAGATAACACATAGATTTTTGGGTTCAAATAGAAACGCTACATGCTTCGATTTTGGCAATATGTGCTCCACAGTCGCGTTTCCTGCGGCAGTTACGGACAAAGTTCCCTTGCAGTAAGGACATACTCCTTTCTGCTCAAGACGGTAAAATTCACGGACTTTACTGCGTAACTTCATTAGCTCATCTTTAGACCAGTCTTTATGGTTGTGTCCCTCTTGTGCGACTAAATCGCTAATTATCTGTTTATCCTCATCGTCTAAAATATAATGGTTATTTATCAGTGGCATAGTATTGGCACACATCCACAACAGTGTTGATCAGCTCAAAATTTGGATCCGCTGCTTCCAGTTTGCGCTGCATTGTCTGTAGCTTTCTCATCTCGGCTTTTATCTGGTCGGATATGGTTTTTTCCGATCTGATTTTTGTGAGCAATGAAAACGCTAATCTGGTGATGTACTCGTTCATTATCCCAGGTGCGTCAAAAAGCTCTGCCAGCTGATAATCTGCGGATTTTTCTAGGTAATCATTTGATCGATGGAGTTTGTTTTCGTCAATCACTGTTATGAAGCAGTTTTCGGCAGAAAGTCGAGAAACAATCTGGGGTGAATGCGTTGCTATTATGAAATGGCACTCTTTGTATTGAGAGAAAACAGTCGTTAGAGTTTTTATGAACTGTTCCTGCCAAGCTGGATGTAAGCTGATCTCCGGCTCATCTATTAATATCAAGGATCGATGTTCGATCTGTCCGGCAATGCCTAGTGTCATTACGAGCATGCATTGTTCGCCGGAGCTGTGAAGTGACCCCCGAAAGCTGGACACCACCTTGGAGGTGCCCATGCCCAAGTATTCCCTTCCTTTCAAAATGAAGATCGTCGCCCAGTATCAAAGGGGAGACCGCACCTACGGCCAACTTGCCAAAGAGCACCGCGTCAGCGTGGTACAGGTAAAGGGGTGGATTGGCACCTACGCCAGTCACGGAAAAGTAGGTCTACAGCAGCGCTATCGGTACCACAATGTCGATTTTAAGATTGAGGTTGTACGGCAGATCGTCGAAGGGCTATCCATCCGACGGGCAAGCGAGCGGTTCAACCTCAATCGCTCCCAAATGCAGCGCTGGGTCAACGCGTGGCAGCAGTATGGTATCGAGGGGTTGGCCAGCAAACGTAGAGGTGATGCCTTGCCCCTTTCTCCCACTCCAGATCCATCCGCTTTCAAGTCCAACGTCGCAAGCCCCGTCCTAGAGCTGGAAAGGCAGGTGGCCTATCTGCAGGTGAAAAACGTTTTCCTGCGCAAGGCCATGAGCCTGGGTCTCAAAGACAGCGATTTGGACAATCGGCAGAAGGCACTTATCGTGCAGGAGCTACGGTCACGGTATCCGCTTGATGCGCTTCTCAAAGGGGCAGGGCTTCCTCGAAGCAGCTTTTACTACCACCTCAACGTTGCACGCCAACCGGACAAACAGCATGCGCGCAAGGAGAGCATCCGAGCGATGTTCGTCTGTCATCGGGGTCGCTATGGCTATCGTCGAATCACCCAGGCATTACGCAACGAAGGGCAGCAGATCAATCACAAAGCGGTACAACGTTTGATGGGCGAAATGTCTTTGAAGTGCACGTTGCGACGTCGTCGTTACCGCCCCTTCACAGGGCCTGAGTCCTACGTTGCCCCCAACCTTCTAGAGCGGCGCTTCACCGCACCGCAGCCCAATCAGCGATGGGCGACTGATATTACCGAGTTTCGCGTCAATCAAGATCGGCTTTACCTGTCGCCGATCCTTGACCTATTCAATAGAGAAATCGTGGCTTATGAGATAAGTGAGCGCGCGACGTTCAATATGGTCTTGCGAATGTTGAAGAGCGGAATAAAAACGCTTCGACCTGACGAGAAACCGCTGATTCACTCCGATCAGGGTTGCCACTATCAATACCCTGCCTACCAACAGACGATTCGCCAGCATGGCATTACCCAGAGCATGTCCAGGCGAGGCAATTGTCTCGACAATGCAGCGATGGAAAGCTTCTTCGCAGTGCTGAAATCCGAGCTCTTTCACTGCGCAAAATTTGCCACAGTGCAACAGTTAGCGGCGGCAATTCGAGACTATATCCACTACTACAATCACGAGCGCATCAAGCTGTTACTGGGAGGCCGCAGTCCCGTCGGATACCGCAAGGCAAAAGCGGCAGCCCGCGATGACTGTAGCTAGTGGAGCGCTTGCCGTATCGCTCTCTCGAGATCTTCGTACAGCCAAGGCTTTTGCAGAAAGACGACGTGGGCGGGAAGCTCGGCACTCACCGAGTACTCATAACCTGTCGTGATGATCGTCGGCATGTCCGGCCAGCGGCTCAAGAGCATCTGGGCAAGCTCTGCCCCTTTAAGCTGTCCAGGCATCAGGTGATCGGTAATGAGCAAGTCAGGACGCAGGCCGCCTAGGACAGCAACGAGAGCATCATCGCCGCTGGCGAAGTGGTGGAGCGTCGCGCCGTTCTCTTTCAGGAAATCATCCAGAATCTGACCCAGCGTCAGATTGTCCTCCACCACCACAACACGTATAGCCGTAAGGTTCAGCATCAGCTGCTCAAGGGTGAGGTCAAACGCTCATTTTAACAGGTGCCTTGAGGACTTACCTCATCACCGGTGTTGCTGGTATCAACGGCACCTACGCTGCTGACAACCGCTCTCGAATGACCTCTTCGATCTGCTGGTAGGTCCAGGGCTTGGCGATAAAGGCTGCGTTAGGGGCCAGGCTGTGATGCTCAGTACCGCTATAACCGGACGTGAGCACCACCGGCAGCGCAGGCCAACGGTCCGCTACGATCTGCGCCAAGTCAAAGCCGTTGAGCCGCCCGGGCATCATGACGTCAGTGACAACCAAGGCGATCTCACCGGCATGCTGTTCTAGGTAAGACAAGCCATGGTCGGCACGGTCAGCCGTTACGGCGGTGGCGCCCATATCGGAGACGATTTCTGACAGAAGCAATAGCAAAAGCGGTTCGTCGTCGACGACCAAAATCTGAAGTGGGAGCAAAATTGATCACTTGAAGGCTACAGCCGACATATTGGATGGCAACGCCTGGTAGACCGTCCGATGCTGGTGCCGTTGCTTGAAGTTGACGGATGGTCAATTATCGAGCACCTGTCTGACTTTGACGGCCAGATCCCGCAGCGTAAAGGGCTTGGGCAGCAGGGCGACCCCCTGATCCAACGTCCCGTTGTGGACGATGGCATTACGGGTGTAGCCCGTGGTGTAGAGCACCCGCATAGAGGGTTGCGACAGGCCGATCTGATCGGCCAATTGACGCCCCGTCATCTCGGGCATGACAACATCGGTAAACACCAAGGAGATCTCCGGATGCTGGGTGAGCAGGTTGAGCGCCATCGCGCCGCTGTCGGCATCAAGCACCTGATAACCCAGCTCCATCAGGGACTCGACCGATATGACGCGCACCCGCGGATCGTCTTCCACCACAAGGATCAGCTCGCCTTCCTGGGCGACCGGAATGACATCGGTCGAAGTAGCGTAACGCTCGGTAGGTTTGGCATCACCCCGATAGCGCGGCAAGTAGATCTTGACCGCGGTGCCATGCCCAAGCTCGCTGTAGAGCTTGATGTGGCCCAGTGATTGTTTGACGAATCCATAAACCTGCGAGAGCCCGAGTCCTGTGCCTCGGCCTACGTCCTTGGTGGTGAAGTAAGGTTCGAACACCCGCTTAAGCGTCGTCTCATCAATCCCACTTCCGGTATCCGTCACGGCCACCAGGACATACTCGCCCGGCTCGATTTGGTGCTGGCCTGCATAGTAGTCGTCGATGTAGACGTTGCCGGTCTCAACGGTGATGCGGCCGCCGTCTTCCATGGCATCCCGGGCGTTCACGCACAGGTTGAGGATGGCTTGCTCCAGGCTACCGATATCGGCCTGTGTCAGCCACAACCCGGCGTGCCGGACGAATTCCACCTGGTAGGCACTGCCCAGGGTTCGCTGCAACATACCTGAGAGGCCGGTGACCAATCGATTGAGATCGACCGGCTCCGGCGACAAGACTTGCTGACGAGAAAAGGCCAGCAGCCGATGCGTGAGTTCCGCAGCGCGGGTAGTACCTTCCAAGGCCAGATAAGCATAGCGATCCACCTGGGTGTCGCCCCGCTGTAACCGGGCTTGCAGCATGTTCAAGCCGCCCATGATGACGGTCAGCATGTTGTTGAAGTCGTGGGCGATACCCCCGGTGAGTTGGCCGACCGCTTCCATCTTTTGAAGCTGGCGCACCTGATCCTCGGCGGACTCGCGGGTATGTCGTTCATCGCTCAAATCTTGGCGTGTTCGATCCAGTGCGACTTCCTGGCTGACGTTGACGGACCGTAGCGCTACGGCGTCCTGCTCGAAACGAGTGGAGCGGCTCTGTATCGCATCGACGTCTGTACAGCTCGAGAACCAGCGGATGACTTCTCCCTCTAGGTTGCGGATGGGCAAGGCACGGCACAGGCACCAGTGTGGCCCCTCACCTACGGTCTGCATCTGGAAGGTGGCCTCCCAGTCGCGCTCGTCAGCCATCGCCTGTGCGCGCTCAGCAACGATGTGCTGTCGCGCTTCCTCAGCGATAAGTGAGTGCCAGCCATTGTTGACCAATTGCTCGGTCGAAAGGCCGGAGAATGTCTCCCATTGAGGGTTGAAATAGAGGTCGCGGCCCTGGACGTCCGAGATCCACACCAGTTGAGGGATGCTCTCTGCGAGCTGCTGGAATTGCTGAGCCAGCTGTTCCGTGTGCAGTTGCCGGCGCTGCTCCGCTTCGACCCGATCCGTCAGGTCACGGATGACTTTCACTACACCCACGAGATGCCCCTCGTCCCACATGGGCATCATCAAGCCACTGGCCCAGAAGCACTCGCCATCGGCGCGCAGGTGCCAGCGATCATCAATGGCTCGTCCCTGACTGATCGCTAGGCCAATCTCTCGCTCTGGCACCCCCATATCGCGGTCTTCAGCGGTGAAGAACCGGTGCATGGATTTCCCCAGCATCTCGTCCCGTGACCACCCCAGAATCTGGTGAGCGCCGGCGCTCCAGTCCGTGATTCTGCCGGTCATATCACCCACGACGATGGCGTAGTCCAGCGCGCTGTCGAGTACAAGACGACTGGAGCGCTCGGCGCGATCGAGCCGCTTGCGCAAGTCAGCATTTTCCCGACGCAATTCGTCGAGAGAGAGAGCGTTTCGATCCGAAGCCAAAGAAAGCGCCTTGTCAGCGAGTGACGGCTAAAGTTGAAGGTGCACCAACCGGCAGCGCTGCGAAGCCTGATACCGGCATGCTTGACGGGGCAGCTCAAGCGCAATATCGCCTGAACGCGGTCAGATTAAGATGATTATTAGGGGTTGCCAATGCCACTGTCTTTACTCGACGGCATCTGCATCATGGCGGCGTCCCGATGAGCTCCCGCATGCGCGCGGCCAAGACGTCCATAGCGAAGGGCTTGGTCAGCACCGACATGCCCGGTTCCAATTGGCCGTTGTTGAATAGCGCATTCTCGGCAAAGCCGGTGATGAACAGGACCTTGAGATCAGGTCGACTGGTCCGTGCAGCATCGGCCATTTGCCGGCCATTCATGCCACCCGGCAGGCCGACGTCGGACACCAGCAAATCAATGCGCACATCCGACTCCAGCACCTTGAGTCCGGAGATACTGTCGGCGGCTTCAATCACGACGTAGCCCAACTCCTCCAGTACCTCTGTAACCAGCATGCGCACCGTGGGCTCATCGTCTACCACCAATACGGTTTCACCCGTACTCGCGGTCTCACGCTCGCCGAGATGACCTGCTATGACGTCAACATCAGCTTTGCCGACATACCTAGGCAGGTAGATGCAGACCATGGTGCCATCGCCTTCCTCGGAGTAGAGGCGAACCTGGCCTCCAGATTGTTTGGCGAATCCATAGATCATCGATAGGCCCAGCCCCGTCCCCATGCCCAACGGCTTGGTGGTAAAGAAGGGGTCGAAGGCTTTGGCCATAGTAGCCTTGGACATGCCCGAGCCATTGTCCGAAACACACAGCGACAGGTACTGACCGGCCGGAATGTCGTGCATTTGGCCACCGCGTTGATCAATCCAGCGATTGCCCGTTTCGATGGTGATCTTGCCACCGCTGGGCATGGCATCCCGCGCATTGATACAGAGGTTGAGCAGGGCATTTTCTAGCTGCGACGCATCAACCAGCGCCGGCCACAGCCCGCAGGTGCCGACGCTTTGCACCTCGATAGCGGGCCCGACCGTACGCTGAATGAGGTCGAGCATACCGCTGACCAGCTGATTGATATCGGTCGGTTTGGGGGCGAGCGTCTGCCGACGCGAAAAGGCGAGCAGGCGATGAGTCAGCGCCGCGGCGCGCTTCGTGGCGCCCTGGGCGGCTGTGAGATACCGATCCAGCTCATTGACGCGGCCTTGGCTGATCCGCGCGGCCATCAGTTCCAGTGATCCTGAGATGCCGGCCAACAGGTTGTTGAAGTCGTGAGCCAATCCACCCGTCAGCTGGCCGACTGCCTCCATCTTTTGCGCCTGACGCAGGGCTTCTTCGATCTCACGCTGGTCAGTCAGGTCGCGGCCGACAAAGTGAAATAGCTCGGTACCAGGGTCTGGCGCAGCGGTCCACATGATGGTGCGCCGCTCACCCTCACGGGTGATGACGCGGTCTACGAAGCCCGTGATGGTCTCGCCTTGAGCCAGACGCTCTAATACCTGTAGCGCGCCAGGGTGATCCTCGGGATCTACAAAATCGATGAAGGGACGACTTAATAGCTCGCTCTCGCTCCACCCCAGCAGCTGCTGCCAGGCCGGGTTTACGATCTTGAGGTAGCCTGACACGGTCGCGCTACCCATGAGGTCGTTGGTGGTTTCCCAGACCCGGTTACGCTCGCGGGTTCGGTGCACCACCTGTTGTTCCAGCGTCGCATTCAACGCCTGCAAGCGCTGCTCGGCCCGTCGGCGCTCGACGGCGTAGCGCGTGAGCTCAGCGATATCCCTGACGAAGGCAATCTCATCCTCTCGCCACTGCCGGGGATGTGCGCACACGACAAAAAACGCGGCGACAAAGCGGCCGCGCTCCATCATCGGAAAGTTAATCAAGCTCTGGACGTTGATGGCCGAGAACTGAGTGACCTGATCGTGAGTGCGAGGATCCAACGCCACGTCATCGATGACCACAGTCTGACCCCGGCGCAGATCCTCCACATAGGAGCCGTACTCCTCGAAGAGGTAGCGGCCGGCCAAGCGCGTGCCGCTTCCAGCCGTCCAGTCCCGCTCAACGTGGACATAGACGCCGTCCTCATCCATGACCGCATAGGCCGCGGCTTGAAGATCAAGCCGCGCTCCCATCACCTGAGCGGCCATGGCCGCCATGTCGAGCGGGTCATCCAGATCCCGGATGCGATCCTTGAATACGTTCAGAAAATCACGTGACTTGAGCCGATCTCGCTCCTCCTGGCCGGTCTGGATCTGCAGGCAGAGCTGCTGGTTGGCGCTCTCCAATGCTTGTTGCTGCTGAACCGGCCTCGTCGTTTCAATGCAGCCGCCTAGAAAGCCGCCTACCGTACCGTCATCCAGACGAATAGGAGTCCAGAAATAGGTGAAAAAGGCGTCTTCGGCGTAGCCCAGGCGCTCGAGACGCAATGGAAGATCACTCTGCGTAAAGGCGTCGCCGCCGTAGGCACGCGCGACCAAGGGCGCAAGCTCCGGCCAAACCTCCGGCCAAGCGTCTCGGAAGCTCTGGCCAAAGGCAGCCGGATGGCGCAAACCGAGAATAGGCGCACAGGCGTCGTTGTAGAGATAGGTAAGGCTATCTCCCCACACAATGAACATCGGGCTAGCCGTGCTGATCATCAGGGCAGCACTGGATTGCAAGGACGCAGGCCAATCCTCGAGCCTCCCCAGCGGAGTAGCGGACCAGTCATGCTCGCGCAAGGCGGTGACCATCTCACTGTCAGGCAGATACGGAAGCGTGTGATCGAGCACGGCAGTAGCTCTCAGGTGAGATGGATGATCAAGAAAAAAGCGGCTTCACAGCAAATCGAGCGAACCCAAACGACGAAAGGGTTAGCGGCAGAGCCTGTCGAGCACCGGGGCGAACGCGTGAAGATTTTCTGCGACGATGGCTTGCACATCGTTCAAGGCGGACAGATAGGCAAGCGCTTGCCGAAAGTGCAGTTCAAGCCTCTTCAAATCAAGCGCCTGATCCCTGTAAGCGACAAAGCCCGCCATGGCAAAGGCTGCACGATCATTAGGTAGGGGAAGCAGGATTGGTGGCATCTATCAGCAGGCTTGCTGGCATGCGGCCATTATGGTTATCGCGATCATCGCTTTCTTAGATGATAGCGCTACAGATCTTGTGGGTCGAGTCAGAACGGGCCCGTCCACTGATGACCCTCAGTCAGGTCACGTTTAGGCATAGAAGGTGATCACTCACCGCAGCTGTCTCGACAGCTTCGCCGATCGTGTTCACAAGCTGAGCACTTTTGAATCCGTAGGGCTGCACTCCCCATGCACAAGCTGTGTCTACCCAAAGCCTTTACCGCCTGAGAATCCATGCTATATCGAGACGACTATGACTATCGGCGACAAAGAACTCCGCTTAGGTAACATGCTTCACCCTAATCTGAGCATCACGCTCAAGGACCAAATATGCGCTGATGCCTGCTCCAGGGAGCAAGTGATCAGTGGGCTTGGAAAGCGTTACCTGGCTGAGCGGCCGGACGAGGATGAGACTCTCACGGAAAGGAGCCCCTCGACCCGAGCCACGCAGGGCTCGGCCTGGTGAGAGATCCCGACAGCCGTCTAGCTACTGCTGTCTTGGTACTAGGAAACCTAGTGATTGGGATTGCACTGCTCTCATCTTTTTATGACTTTTGGTAGCTATCTAGGCTGAGCGCCGGTAGTCACCTTGCGTAGACTGCACCCTGACACAACACTGCCACTGGGGACGTAAGCCCGCCTGCTCACGGCATGAAGTGTAGGTGTGTAGTGGTCAACTAATCCCGGACACTGGTTTAAGTCGTTCCTCGGCAATGGCGGGCGGTAGCCCGCCATTGAACTGATGCGGCCGTTGCCAGTTGTAGCGTTGCATCAGGAACCGACCGATGTCCTGTTGTGCCTGCGTAGCACTCAGGTAACCCTGGGTTGGTATCCATTCCGTCTTGAGGCTACGGAACAGCCGCTCCATGGGTGAGTTGTCCAGGCAGTTACCTCGTCTACTCATGCTCTGGTTGAAGCGGTAGCGCCAAAGCCGCTGGCGAAAGCGTCGACTGCCATATTGGCTCCCCTGGTCGCTGTGAAAGAGCACCTCTCGAGGCCGACCGCGCTGCTCGTAAGCCCTGTCCAAGGCCTGGATGACCAAATCAGCATCAGGCGTGGCGGAAAACGCCCAGCCCACGACGCGACGGGCAAACAAGTCCATGACTACCGCGACGTAATGCCAGCGACCCTGCGCCCAGACATAGGTGATATCGCCACACCACACCTGGTTCGGTGACGAAGTCTCGAAGGTTCTCTCCAGTCTGTTGGGTATGTCTGGCCGTTCTTCGGTTTTCCGTCTGCAGACAGGCGCGCCAGGCTGCTTGCTGACCAAGCCCATCTCGCTCATCAGCGCACGCACCTTGAATCGCCCAATCACGATGCCTTCTTCACGCAGTTGATGCGTGAGGCTTCGGCTGCCAGCCGCGCGGCGACTCTGGGTAAAGAGTTCGCCCACTCGCACCCGCAACGCTAGCCGGGCAATGTCCGGTGAGCGCTGCCTGCGACGGTAGGCGTAGTAGCACGAGCGGGTGACTTCAAATACCGAGCACAGCAGTTCGACAGGCGCTTCGCTGCGAAACTGATCGATCAACGCGAGCGCTCGTGTTCCTCGGCCATCAAGAGCGCGGTAGCCTTTTTTAGGATCGATTTCTCCCGCTCCAAGCGATTGATCCGCGCTTCCAGCTCCTGGATCTTCTGCTGCTCGGGCGTAAGGGCCTTGCTCGCCGGTGTGACTCCGCCGCGCTCTGCCTGCAGTTGATTGACCCATCGGCGTAGTGCCGACTCGACCAGCCCAAGCGAACGGGCTGCATCGATACAGCTGTAGCCCTGATCCAGTACCAAACCTGCGGCCTCGCGCTTGAACTCGGGCGTAAAAGAACGACGTTGTTTGCTCATGGAACACCTCTGTGTGGCGATCATCTTCGCCTAAAAAGGTGTCCGGGGTGAGTGGACCACTACAGTGCAGCCCTAGAGGCCGAGAAACAGTTTCAGGCCCGTCTATTGCAGCTAAATCCCAGAAAGTCAGAAGCGTCTAAATAGGCCTACATCTCCGCCAGTTAGCACGCCGCCATCTGCGTCGCGCGATTTTCTGATCAATCTATACTTAGGCTTTGGGCTCGGTCAGCCCCCAAGGCATTGAGCCAAGGCCAGCACGGGAGTTCTGGCCTTTTTCTTCTGGGCCTAGGGCGCTCACATTCGGCTTGCCAAGAGAGCCGTATCGGCCTCAAGTGGGAGATGCGACCCTTTGCGCCGCAACTCATTGACCGCATGCAGGATGATCATATTGGTCTGGCCAATATCTTTCATGATTGACCACTCGATGACGCGGGATACCATCGCGGGCACCGAGGGATCCACCAAGCACACGAGCCAGCCGTCAGCGCGCCAATCCAAAAATGATTTCACCGGTGGGTCCAGGGCTTCCAAGCGCTCTCGTAAGCTATCCATCTTCTAGCCCTCAGTCGACATCACGCTATATCAGGCTAGTCGAGAACGGATAGGTCGCAACGAGCTATCGCAAAAAGCAGGTAGGAATGGAGGCAACGACTTGTTTTCCATGAACAGTCATGCGCTGGATGGCCGTCGGCGGTGATGCCCTTGCTGGGAGAGCCCCCTTGCTTTGAGTAACTCGATCGATGAAGCTCGATCCCGATGTCTAACTTTCGGGGGTCACTTCACTGGCCCTTCTTAGGGACAATTCTCGAGTGTCACCGGGCTCGTGTTCTTTCCAGATTTTTAAATCAAAAAGTTTTACTATGTTGTGATTTAGCAAAGTTAGCACAGCCATAGCGAAATGCTTGTCAATAAATCCTTCTCGGTATCTGCTTATATAGTCAAAGTCTAGTTTGAATAGGCTGTCTCTCTTGGTGTCCAGCCTTTCCATTGTGTAATTCAGAGCATGTGCTATGTCGTTTTTTATCTCTTGCGGTAAAGATCTAAAGTTTTCAAATATGCGATCTTCAAGTATTTCTTCAAAACTATCGTCTATTGCGTTGCCACGGGTGTCCGTAAGCAATATCCCTACATCTTCGTAGTCGACAAAGTATCTTTGATCCGGGTTTTCGGGATCCTTTATAGCAATTTTTCTGTTTATGTTTAATTTGAAAACAAAGCTTAGTTTTGCCTCAATTTTCAATAGTCTGAATATTTCGTTTAAATTTTCGTGTCTCTCAGACTCTAGATACTTGTTTATTAGTCCTTTGGTGGCTGATGACATCAAGGCCATGGCATTCGTCGCATACATGCCGGAGCTGCGCATGCCAATATAAGAATATATTGAGCGGAAGCTAGTAGTTTTGCTCCTGGGTACGCTGGGGAATTTATCAAAAGGGCTAGTTGATACGGCCAAAATCTTTGATGGAATAAAGTCATTGGCACGAAAAAAATAAGTGCTTTTCTCGTCAATCATTTTTGAGTAATTAGAGACGATTTCGCTTAAGAGTCTGCTTTTTCCTGTACCATTTCTTCCAATAATAATTGAAAAGCAGTTTTCATCTTCAAATAGGCTCTTCTCTGCTAGCGGTATAAACCTATCTTCAAAGGGGAATTCGATGATGCGTCCCATTCTGATCCCTTGCTATGCCAATATTAGGGCCGTTGGTACCTCTCGATAACTGTTAGGTCTATCCTAGATAGCTGCCTATACGGTTGCTTCATCGAGGCGCTCATCATCGTGCAGATTGAATCCGCTTTGGTGAGCGGCGACGGAAAATCCCATGGTGGTGCAGGGTTTTGCAGGTTTTTCGTTGCCTATCAAACAATAGTCTAAGCCACGTCCCATGTGGAAACGTTCGTCCTGCAGGGGTGCAGAAAAACCGACACATTTAGCCCGCAGGTGTGGCGGGAGGACAACAGCGCGCGCCAGGTGATAAGGCTGTGGTGGCCGGTGGCGTTCACCTGGGAACGCAACGCTTGTCGGCCGCCGTCAGGGCACCGCCAAACCCTCTGCTTTCGAGACGCCAGCCAAGGATTCGATGATCCGGCATTCCGATATGGTCCCGCCGTGGCAGCACGCCAATAGACGTTGCAATTCGCCCTCTAGGGCTTGCAGGTCGGCAAGGCGCTGCCGCACCTGTCGTAGGTGTTCTGCAACCAGACTATCCACGGCATCGCAAGGCGCCTGCTGCCGATCCGCCAGGCCGAGTAGCTCACGGACTTCTTCAAGGCTGAAGCCCAGGGTGCGGGCACGTCTGACGAAGAGCAGCCGATCCCGTTCGGCCGGGCCGTACAGCCGGTAGCCAGATGCTGAGCGCATCGAGGTCGGCAGCAAGCCTTCTTTTTCGTAGTAGCGGATGGTGACGGTCTTGGTATCCGTGGCCTTCGCTAGCTGACCGATGGTGTAGGCAGAAGCGTTCATGGCATTGACCTTATAGTGACTATAACCCTCAGCCTAAGCCAAATCCTGAGTGTTGCAGAGAGGTTGCCATGGACAGTTGCTGCGAAAACAAGGCTGGTGAGCTGGCTCAGCTGCGGAGTCGGCAGAGTCGAGTCCTCTACATCGTGCTGACGGTCAATGCTGTCATGTTCGGGGTGGAGTTCACTGCCGGTTGGCTGGCCGGCTCGACGGCGCTGCTAGCGGATTCCCTGGACATGTTCGGCGATGCCTCGGTCTATGCCCTGACGCTGTTCGTGTTGCATCGGAGCGATAGAGCACGCGCTGGTGCTGCCCTGGTGAAAGGTGGCTTCATGCTGCTGTTCGGCGTGCTGGTGATTGCGGACGCGGTGCGCAAGGTGATCTTGCAGGAGGTGCCCCAGGCTGACTGGATGGGCACTGTCGGACTTGTTGCACTCTTGGCCAACACCTACTGCTTCTATCTGCTGTACAGCCATCGGGCGGACGATCTCAACATGAGGTCCACCTGGATCTGCTCACGGAACGATCTGGTCGCCAATACCAGCGTGGTGCTGGCCGCCGTCCTGGTGGCTGTCACTGGCAGCCTCTGGCCAGACGTCCTGGTCGGCCTTGCCATCGCCGCGCTGTTCCTGCACTCGGCTTGGCAGGTTAGTCGTGAAGCCTACGGCGCATGGCGCCGTGGTGCGGAAGGGCAGGTTGCACGGCCACAGGAGGCACGACCCGCTTCAATGCAAGATAACCCTGCGCCTTCATGCTGCGGAAGTAAGGCGCTAGCTGTCATCGCTGAGCCTGAACATCGCGCTTCGGTAGCTGCTTGCTGCTCCTCCAATGGCAGGTGTGGCGAATGACGTCGAATGAGAAAGGCCGCCCGTAGGCGGCCTGTCGCTGGCCAGGAAGAGCTAGGCGGTGCGCTGCTGGCCTTTCTCCTCGAGCAGCACAAGTAGGTTGGCCCGCTTCCGGGCGAGCATTGTGGGACTCGATGCTTCCTGGCCCGTGAGTTCGTAGGCTACGGCGGGAAGCACCTGCAGCGCCTGTTCGTGCGGATCTGTGTCGGCCGGCTCGAGCCCGATCCCAGCCGCGTCCACCAGCTTTGCCAGCAAACGTTCGAAGCGTCCTCGGGCCGCTTGCTCGCAATCGCTGCTAGCGACCATCCCTTCGCCTAGGACTGCGCGGAGGTGCCGTGCCTGCTGACGTCCTGCCAGCTGTAGCCAGGCGCGGCCCTCGTCGCTTGCGAACATCGCAGCGGACGCGGCGGCGAGACGTGGGCGTAGTTCTTGGCCGGCTTGGTCTGCAAGAACCGGTGCAGCCCTTCAAGCGGGTTGTGCGTGGCCCGCCCGGTGACCCTGGCAAGGTCGTAGATCTCCTTGCAGAAGCGGCGCACGTTGCCCATCTGGTCGATGATGCCTTTGCGCTCCATGCCCCTTAAAAACTCCATCCACTCGATGGGCATGATGTCGGTGAAGGGACGCGGCCCGTAGGCCGGGAAGACATGCAGCTCGAGGGCGCCGATGATTCGTCGGGCGGTGCCTTCCTCCCAGCGCGGCTTGCGAGCGTCATACCACTCGCGAGCCAGCTTCTCGAAGGTGTTGGTTGCGGCCAGCGCCTCGGCGGCCTTGCGCTCACGTTTGGTCACCATAGGGCTCTTGCCGCTGGCGGCCTCGGCTTTCAGCTCCGCAGCCTTGGTGCGGCGGCGGCACCGGTCACGGCAGGGTAGGCGCCCAGGCCAAGCCAAGACCATTTGCCGTCGGGCTTGTTGTAGCGAAGCTCCCAGCTTTTCTGGCCGTTGGGTTTGACGCGGAAGTACAGGCCGTTGCCATCCTGCTCGCGGTAGACAGCGGCTTCAGGCTCGAGGCTGGAGAGGGTGGTATCGGAGAGGGAGCGACGCTTGATGTCCTGGCGCTTCATCCTTGTATGCCTTTGGTTCGAATTTTCCCGCGGCATACACATCGGCATACACGGTGCGGTGGAATGACCAGAGACTACATGGAACCACCAGAAACAACAAAGCCCGCACTGGGCGGGCTTTTGAGGCTGTTTTTAGTACCACTTGGGGCAACCAGAAACAAGGGAATGGTCGGAGCGACTGAATCCAGCTCTTTCACCGAACGGGTGGCCGGCTGGTCGCAACCGAGGAAGCGCACGCCCTGATGGTGGACGATAAGCTGTTCGTGGGCATGGATGCCATCGAGCACCGGATCAAGAGCCTGAAGCAATCCGGTACTGGAAGGCTGGCCATTGCGGTGCATCCCGTGGTCGGCAATACCTTCACGCCTCGGGCGCTGGCGGAATTTGATCTAGCGGAGCGGGATATTCGCGTGTCCTTACGTGTGCAAAGCTCGCGAGAGGTACATCAAGGGGTGCCCGCAGAATTAGGAAAAAATCGTACGCTAAGGTTTTCCGGGCATCCGTAGGGGCCGAAACTTCCCGTCTTCCAGCCTGCGGCTCAGCC
>NZ_SLYS01000022.1:0-41580 GCF_004341115.1 Pseudomonas sp. JUb52 | reverse complement strand
GCTGCTGACCATCGCCTATGGCGTGCTCAAATCGGGCAAGCCTTTCGACCCTGCTTTAGCCATTGCACACTGAAGGGCGAAGACGGTATCTACGCCGAACCCACCCCCCACGCCGATCCGCCCCCTCTCCCGCCTGCGGGAGAGGGCTGGGGTGAGAGTGCTCCAGGCGGCACGAGTTGGCCACGTCAGGAAGCCCGCTTGCACTAGGGTTCCGGTGATCTCTGCTGTTGGGCGAACCAGCCAAGGAAAGCGGCCAGTCGCTGGCGGAATTCGGCAGCGGCTGCCTGAGGTTGCAAGGCCTCGGTATAGAAGAACTCGATTGCGACCCCTTGCTCGGGATACAGCCGCAAGGCCCGCGTCCGATGCTCTTCCAGCGTCCAGGGCCAGTCGATCTCGTCGGGCCGACGCAGCACCAGCAACGCGCGCAGCAGCCGCCGCGCCGCCTCTCGTTGCAGGCGCAACCGCTCAACGGGCAGCGTGCCCGTGACCAGGGTATGCAGATACCCCTCCAACACAGGTATTACAGTGCCATTCACCGCTCGAGCGATGGCCGCGTCCGGCTTGAAGGGGGTAAAACGCCGCGCCAGATCCTCGCCCCACAGCCAGCGACAATGATGCTTGAGCCAGAACCCCCAACTGAGGCGATTGGCTGAGGCGAGGGCCTCGGCTCGGCGCCCGAGGTCAAAATCGATCTTGCTGACTTCAGGGTAGCCAAGCTCCAGCGTGCGCCGCAGATGCTCCAGCTCGTTCACCTGGGTGCTCGGGCAGGCATCGCTCAGGATCAACGTAAGATCCAGATCAGACTGCGCCGGTCGGGCACGACCTTCGGCCACGCTGCCATAGACATAGAGCGCGACCAGATGCGCGCCCAGCAAAGCTGGTAACTGACTGCAGACGGCGGTCAGCACCGCCTGGTACTCGTGCTGGAAGGGCAACTCCGGCACCTGGCGGATAAAACCGGCTGCATCCAGTCCATTGTCAGCCGCATGCATCAGAACAACCCCATCTGTTGATCCAACAGCCGGTCGAAGCGGTCGCCGACGAAGGGCAGGATGGCGTCGGCCACCGGGGCCAGCTGGCGCTGCACATAGTGGTCGTAGTCCGGCGGCGCATGGGGCAGCTCGACCGGTTCGGCGCCGGCGGTGGTGATCAGGTAGCTGATCCAGCCGCCGCGGCGAAAGCGGCTGCGGCGGCCCAGGCGGGCGCCATCCGCCTCCAGCAGGCGCGCCGCACGGACCTGGGGCGAGAGGTTGCTCTGGTATTCCTCCAGCGGCCGACGCAGGCGCTTGCGATAGACCAGCAGGTCGTCGAAGTCGCCGGCGCGGGTGCGGGCGACGAAGTCGCGCACATAGTCCTCGTGGGGCTCGCCGGTGAAGATGCGCAGGTAGAGCTCGCGCTGGAAGCGCTGGGCCAGTGGCGACCAGTCGCTGCGCACCGTCTCCAGGCCCTTGAACACCAGTTCCGGCTGACCGTCCGTCCCGGGTCGCAAGCCGGCGTATCTCTTCTTGCTGCCCTCCTCCGCGCCGCGGATGGTGGGCATGAGAAATCGGGAAAAATGGGTCTCGTATTGCAGCTCCAGGTGGCTTTCCAGCCCCAGCTCGGCCTGCAGCTGCGCGCGCCAGTGGGCGTTGACCGCCGCCACCAGGTCGCGACCGATGCGCTCGGCCTCGGCCTCTTCGTGAGCGCGGCCGAGCCAGACGAAGGTGGAATCGGTGTCGCCATAGATCACCCGATGGCCACGCGCCTCGATCAGCTCGCGGGTCTGGTGCATCACCGCATGGCCGCGCAGGGTGATGGATGAGGCCAGGCGGTGATCGAAGAAGCGGCAGTGCGGGGTACCCAGCACGCCATAGAAGCTGTTCATGATGATCTTCAGCGCCTGGGCCAGGGGCGCGTTGCCGGCGCGCTTGGCGGCGTCGCGCCCTTCCCAGACCCGCGCCACCATCTCCGGCAGGCAGTGCCGGGTGCGATGGAAGCGCGCGCCGCGAAAGCCCGGCACCGTCTCCGCCTCGGGCAGCGCCAGGCCCTCCACCAGGCCCACCGGATCGATGAGAAAGGTACGGATCAGCGAGGGATAGAGACTCTTGTAGTCCAGCACCAGCACCGAGTCATAGAGCCCGGGCCGCGAATCCATGACGAAGCCGCCGGGGCTGGCCTCGGGCGGCTGGGCGCCGAGATTGGGCGCGACGAAACCCTGGCGGTGCATCAGCGGCAGATAGAGGTGGTAGAAGGCGGCGATGGAGGCGCCATGACGCTCCAGCGGCAAGCCGGTGACGCTGGCCCGCTCCAGCAGGAAGCGCAGCAGGCCGGTCTTGGCGAAGATGCGCGTGACCAACTCGCAGTCCACCAGGTTGTAGCGCGCCAGGGCGCTCTTCTCGCCGGCGAACATGCGATTGATGGAGGCCATGCGGTCGTGGGGATTGTCGATGGCCTTGCCCTCGCCCAGCAGGGTGCGGCTGACGTTCTCCAGGCTGTAGGAGGGAAACACCCAGGTCGCCGACTTGAGCGCCTCCACCCCGTCGATGATCGGCCGTCCGGCCAGCAGGGCGTGGAAGGGCCGGCCCTGGCCGCCGGGTTCGTAGCGATCGTCCTCCACGGCGCCCCGGCCCAGGTGCAGGGGCACGCCCAGTTTGCGCGCGTGCTCGTGGAGCACGCGGATGTCGAACTGCAGCACGCTCCAGCCGATGATGACGTCGGGATCATGACGCGCCATCCAGGCGTTGAGGCGTTCGAGCAGGGTGGCGCGGTCGGCGACGTATTCCAGGTCGAAGTCCACCGCGGCGTCTTCCCCGGTAGGCGGGCCGAGCATGTACACCTGGCGCTGGCCGCAGCCGTGCAGGCCGATGCTGTAGAGCTCGCCGCGCTCGCTGGTCTCGATGTCCAGCGACAGGGTGCGCAGCGTGGGACGATAGTTGGGATCCGGCCGCAGGGGCGCGCCCTCGGCGGTGGGCAGCGTCACCGGCGCGGTGATGAAGCGCTCCATGAGAAAGCGATCCGCCGGGGCGATATCCGTCTCGTAGACGTCGATGCCGGCGGCGGGGAGGCGCTGCTCCAGTTCGCGCAGGGTGCGATAGCGCGACGCATAGAGCCCCAGGACGGGGCGCCGCTGGAAGTCCTGCAGCGCCAGCTCGCGGATCTCCACCCCGGCCGGCAGCAGGCGCTCGATGTCCGCCCGTCGCGCGGCCGGGGCGAAGGCCACCGCCTGTTGCCCCGGCACCCGCAGCTGGTGCGGACCGCGGTCGGTGGCGAACCAGAACACCAGCTCCATCCCGGTGGAAGTCTCGCGCCAGAGGCGTGTCAGCAAGAAACCCTGGACGGCGGCCAAAGCGGTGGCGCTCCTCGACATGGATGAAAGGCCCATTCTCGCAAGGCCAGCCGGTACAGGCGACCTCGGCGCGCCCGATGGTCCGCTCGTCGCCCCCGCCGAATGGCCTGTGTCCTGTGGCGATGATCTTGCATCGAATGCCCACACCCGTCGTAGAGCCGACTGTTCGGCGCCTGGGCGCACCCTAGCTTTCAGTTGTCAGGCCGTGTCATGAATCCGTTGTCGTCGTCGTTTCCCACCGCTGCCGCACCCCGCTACAACGCCCAGCAAGCGCGCGTGCGCGAGCAGGCGCGTCGCTGGCTGGAACAGGACGTCCTGGTGCTGGATACCGAGGCGACCGGCCTGGGCGAGGATGCCCAGCTGATCGAGGTGGCGGTCATGACCCTCAGTGGCCGGGTGCTGCTCGATACCCTGGTCCGCCCAGGCATCGCCGTACCGCGCGAGGCGACCCTGATCCATGGTCTGACCGACGCCCACCTGGCCCAGGCGCCGCGCTTTCCCGAGGTGTTCGCCTCCCTCTGGCCGCTGCTGCGGGGCCGCACCGTGCTGGCCTATGGCATGGCCTTCGACTATCGCCTGCTGGCCCACAATGCCCGCCTCCACGGCCAGGCCCTGCCGCCGGAACTGGAGCGCGAGACGCCGCCGGTGCAACTGGTGGATGGCACCCGCCTGCACTGCCTGATGCAGCTCTATGCGCACTTCTGGCAGGAGCCCAGTCTGGACAGCCGCAGCCAGGATGGCTGGCGCCGCAAGTCCCTGGCCATGGCCGCCCGCCAGCAGGGCGTCGTGGTGCAGGAAACCCATCGCGCCCTGCCCGATTGCCGACTCAAGGCCGCCCTGGTGCAGGCGCTGGCCGGGGAGGCACCGGCCACCTGGCAGGGTCTGCAGGCGCTGGCGGGCTAGCCGAGCGGCAAGGTACCGGCTGGCAGACAGGCTAACGCTGCGCGACTTGCCATACTGGAGTCGTCATCCCGCCCGAGGCCCCGCCATGAAAGCCGTCGTCTACGAAGCCTTTTCCGCGACACCCCGCCTGTGCACGGTGCCGGACCCCACCCCCGAAGCCCACGGCGTGGTGCTCAGGGTCATGGCCACCGGCGTCTGCCGCAGCGACTGGCACGGCTGGGTCGGCCATGACAGCGACATCGAATTGCCCCATGTGCCGGGCCACGAACTGGCCGGCGTGGTGGAGGCGGTAGGCAGGGACGTGACCCTCTGGCGCGTCGGCGACCGGGTGACGGTGCCCTTCGTCGGTGGCTGCGGCGCCTGTCCGCAGTGCCATGCCGGTCACCAGCAGGTCTGCGATCATCAGTTCCAGCCCGGCTTCACCCACTGGGGGTCCTTTGCCCAGTACGTCGGCATCCACCAGGCCGATCTCAATCTGGTCGCCCTGCCCGAGCAACTGGACTTCGCCACCGCGGCCAGCCTGGGCTGCCGTTTCGTGACGGCCTTTCGCGCGGTGGTCGATCAGGGCCGGGTCAGCGCCGGCCAGTGGGTCGCGGTGCACGGCTGCGGTGGCGTCGGCCTCTCGGCGATCATGATCGCCCGCGCCCTGGGCGCCCAGGTGGTGGCCATCGACATCACCGCCGACAAGCTGGCCCTGGCGCGTCGCCTCGGCGCGGTGGCGACGATCGATGCCACCCAGGTGGCCAGCGTGCCCGAAGCGGTGCAGGAACTGACCGGCGGCGGTGCGCACCTCTCCCTCGACGCCCTCGGCCATCCAATCACCTGCTGCAATTCCATCGCCTGTCTGCGCAAGCGCGGCAGGCACGTCCAGGTCGGACTGCTGCTGGGTGACCAGGCGACCCCGGCGCTGCCGATGAACCTGGTGATCGCCCGGGAACTGGAGATCCTCGGCAGCCACGGCATGCAGGCCCATCGCTACGACGTGCTGATGGCCATGCTGCGCCAGGGCACCCTGGCGCCGGAGAAACTGATCGGCCGCGAGATCAGCCTGGCCGAATCCGGCGCGGCGCTGATGCACATGGACAAGTTCGAAGGCACCGGGGTGACCGTCATCACCCGCTTCGACTAGTCCAGGCTAGTGGGCCTCCGCCGCCTGCAACACCCAGCGCAGGCCCTGGAGGTCCTCGGCGGACAGGGTCTCGCGCAGGCGGCAGAGGCGATAGTGGACGCGGGTGTTCATGGCCACCCACTCCAGGTCCTGGCGGGTGGGCTGGGCGACGAAGTATTCGCCATAGCGCTCGTCCAGCCCGGCCATGCGGTACTGGCCCTTGAGCGGCAGATAGATCTGGTTGTTCATCTCCCAGCGACTGGCGCTGCAGCCATGGAAGCGCACCTTGTCGCCAAAGGTGGACAGCTGGGTGCGAAAATCGGTGGTGGCATTGCCGGCACTGGTTTTGAACTGGCTGGCGATCACGCTGAAGACGATACCTTCCGGCGAGGGCGCGCCCCGCCATTCGATGACCCGGCGATTGAGCGCCGTGTCGAATCCATCGGTGAAGATACCGGCGGCCTGCGCCGTGAGCGTTGGCAGGGTCAAGGCACCCAGCAACGCCATCATTGTTTTCAAAACGAGCTCCTGGTGATGACCCCGGCGTCTAGCCTGAGGCAGCAGGCCGAGGCGGCAAAGGGCCAGCTTCAGACTTTGGAGACCCGATTGGCTGAAAGGTGCCCCCGGCCGGTCCGGATAAGCGGTATCTTTCACAGTCTAGCGACGAGCCCGCCTCGTCCACCCCCTTGAACCGTCGCCGGCGAGGCGTACGGCCCGACCACGAAACGACCGGCCAAGCCGCCGGAGAGCACTGCGAGGATCTATGAGCGCTGCGGACATCGATTGGAAGACCCTCGGTTTCGACTACATCAAGACCGACTTCCGCTATATCGCCACCTATCGCAACGGCAGCTGGGGACCCGGCGAGCTGACTCGCGACAACCAGCTGCACATCAGCGAAGGCTCCACGGCCATCCACTACGGCCAGCAGTGCTTCGAAGGCCTCAAGGCCTATCGCTGCCAGGACGGCTCCATCAACCTGTTCCGCCCCGACCGCAACGCCGCGCGCATGCACAAGAGCTGCGCCCGCCTGCTGATGCCGCCGGTCCCCACCGAGATGTTCATCGACGCCTGCCAGCAGGTGGTCAAGGCCAACGAGGCCTGGATCCCGCCGTACGGCACCGGTGGCGCCTTCTACCTGCGCCCCTTCGTCATCGGCGTGGGTGACAACATCGGCGTGCGCACCGCCCCCGAATTCCACTTCGTGGTGTTCGGCATCCCGGTCGGCGCCTACTTCAAGGGCGGCATGACCCCGCACAACTTTGTCATCTCCGGCTACGACCGCGCCGCGCCCCAGGGCACCGGCGCCGCCAAGGTCGGTGGCAACTACGCCGCCAGCCTGATGCCCGGCGCCCAGGCCAAGGCCGAAGGCTTCGCCGACTGCATCTACCTGGATCCCCTGACCCATCGCAAGATCGAGGAAGTCGGCTCGGCCAACTTCTTCGCCATCACCGGCGACGGCAAGTTCGTCACCCCGCGCTCCGAGTCGGTGCTGCCGGGCGTGACCCGCATGTCGCTGATGGACCTGGCCCGCGAGCGGCTGAACCTGGAAGTGGTCGAGGGCGACGTCCATATCGACCAGCTCGACCAGTTCGTCGAAGCCGGCGCCTGCGGCACCGCAGCGGTCATCACCCCCATCGGCGGCATCCAGTACGGCGAGAAGCTGCACGTCTTCCACAGCCTGACCGAAGTCGGCCCGGTGACGCGCAAGCTGTACGAAGAACTGACCGGCATCCAGACCGGCGACAAGCCGGCGCCGGAGGGTTGGATCGTCAAGGTCTGACTTGGGGTTGGTTTGGTTTGAAAAAGGCGCCTCAGGGCGCCTTTTTCATTGGACAAGGGGTTGGCGGTAGGTTGGGTTGAGCGGAGCGAAGCCCAACGTTGCGGACTTGGATGTTGGGCGCCTGGATGCTCCGGCTAGTTGCTGAGTTTTGCTTGTAGCCCTTGTTTCGCCTGGCCGGCGACTTACTTTTCTTTGCTTGTGCAAAGAAAAGTAAGCAAAAGAAAGCACACCCCACGTTTCGGCCCTCCGCTGCGCTCCGGGTCCCCTCGCTCCGGCGCCGCTCCGGGGGCACGGCACGAAGGGGCCTCCTGCCCCTCGCGCCTTGCTCGGCGTCCTGCCTCGCATCCCCCTGCGCGACACCTACATTCGGCCTCACTGACGGGGACGGGACGCTAGCCTGAAAGTTGGGTATTTCCAGTATCTGTAGCGTGGAAAACCGCGCAGCGTTTTCCACTGAGGGAGTAACGCCTATCGCGTGGACAAGGCTGCGCCGTTGTCCACCCTACGGGTTTGCACCCAACGCATCAGGCGCGCGAATCGCCCCGTTCAGGAGGGCGAGCGCCAGTGTCGTGGAGTGGGTCGAGCCGCATGGATGCGGCGAGAGGTCCAGTGGGCCATGGACGGCCCATCTGGACCGACCCCGGAACGGCGCTGGCGTGAGCGGACCCGCAGCGCAGCGAAGGGCCGGATGGTGGGGCAAGCGCTTTTGGTTACTTTTGTCGCGACTGACAAAAGTGACTCGCCCGGGTGGGCGAAACCAAAACCATCAAAGCACTCGATAATCAGCTAGAGCCAAGTGTTGGGCCTCGCTCCGCTCAACCCAACCTACGCCACCCTCCCCTACACCCCCTCCCGCCGCCGCAGGATGGCGCGGGCGCCGATGAACAGCACCGCCACGCAGATCGCCGCCGCGATCAGCCAGCGCTTCGACACATGATGCTCGGCGAAGAAGTCCCGCAGGATCTCGCCCACCGCATAACCGATGCCGGTCATGACGAAGCCCCAGAGCAGCGCGCCGATGACGTTGAAGATCAGGAAACGCCGCGGGCGCACCCCGCTGGCGCCGATCAGCAGCGGGCCGATGAGGCGGAAGCCGTAGGCGAAGCGGATGCCGATGATCCACAGCGCCTCGTGGCGATGGATACGGCTGCGCAGCCAGTCGATGCGTGCCTGCTGGCGCTTGAAACGACCGAGGATGCGATCGCCGTAGCGCCGCCCCAGAAAGAACAGCGTCTGGTCACCGATGAAGCCGCCCAGGGCCACGCAGACCGCCGTGAGTGGAAACAGCAGATAGCCGTGGCGGGCGGCGATGCCGGCCAGGATAGCCACGCCATCGCCCTCGATCAGGGCGCCCAGCACGGCGGCACCGTAGCCGTAGTTGCTGATGACCTCGCTGTCGATCATGGCGCGTCCCTAGAGACCGAGGATGGTCAGCATGATGAAGGTGCCGAACAGCACGAAGTGGGTCATGCCCTCGATGGCGTTGGTCTCGCCGTCGTTGAGGTTGATGGCGGCGACGATCAGCGTCACGGCCATCATCACCGTCTGCACCGGGGTCATGGCCATCTGGATGGGCTGGCCATTGAACAGGGCGATGGCTTCCACCACCGGTACGGTAAGGATGACGGTGGACAGACTGGCGCCCAGGGCGATGTTGATCACCGACTGCATGCGATTGGCCATGGCCGCGCGCAGGGCCGTGAGGATCTCCGGACTGGCGGAGATCACCGCCACCACCAGGGCAGGCACCAGGGCCGGCACGGCCAGGCCTTCCAGGCCGGTATCCAGCGACTTGGACATCACCTCGGCCAGGGCCCCGGTGGCGACGATGCCGACGATCAAGAGGCCGATGGACAGCGCCGAGCTGCTCTCGCCATGGCCGCCTGCCTCGCCCTGCCCTTCCACGGCCGGGCGCTTGCGCTTCTTCTCAGGGTAGTTGTAGCTGAAGAAGTAGCTGTGTGGACCGGTCTGCATGCGCAGGAACAGCGCATAGAGCAGCGCCATGGCGCCGATGGTGAAGAAGGAATAGACGTGCCACTGGGCCGTGGGGATGAATTCCGGCACCAGCATGGAGATGCTCACCGCGGTCATGATCATCACGCCGTAGCTGCGGCTGGAATCGTCGTTGTAGGGCTGCTCGCCGTGCTTGAGGCCGCCGAGCAGCGCCGCGAGGCCGATGATGCCGTTCATGTCCAGCATCACCGCGGCGTAGATGGTGTCGCGGGCCAGGGTCGGTGAGTGGTCGTGGCTCATCATGATCGCCAGGATGATCACCTCCACCAGCACGGCGGAAAGGGTCAGGATCATGGTGCCGTAGGGATCGCCGACCTTTTCCGCGAGCAATTCGGCGTGGTGGGCGACGCGCATGGCCGCGCAGATGATGGCGGCGATCAGGCCGCCGGCGGCGACCAGCGCAAGGGTCTGGCCACCGCCGAGCAGCGCGTGTTCGAACACATAGGCCAGCACCGTGGCACCGATGGCGACCAGCAGCAGGGTTTCGTCTTTGAGGGCGGCGAGCATGGAGAGGGGCGTCCTTGGTTGAGCAATGCCTTGTTACGACCGCCATAGACGGCAAAACGCTCGCACCTCGATACGCCCCTGCCCTGATCGCCCGCGCGGCGGTCCCTTAGCCGACCCGGGCGCGCGGCGCCAGGCGCTTCCACACCGCCTTGGTGCCGGTGGCGCAGGCCTGGCGATAGCCCAGGGCGTGACGCTCGACCAGGTACCAGGACACCACCGCCAGCGGGAGGGTGATGCCGATGGAAAGGATCACCATGGTCCAGGCCTCGATGCCGGGGATCACCGCCGCCAGGGTCTGCTGCACCGGAAAGGAGTAGATGTAGAGGCCATAGGAATAGTCGCCCACCTCGTTGAAGGCGCGGATGCGCCCGGCCGGCACGAAGGCGAGATAGAGCAGTACGTAGCCCAGCACCAGGTTATAGACCAGAAAGAAGCTGTCACGGTCGGGCGTGGCCACCGCCAGCAGCGCCACGGCGGCGACGAAGAGCGCGCGCGATAGCGGGATGTAGGCGCGCAGCACATAGAAGGCGCCACCGAGAAAGAACATCTGGAACAGCCGCAGCAGATGGGATTCGCTGGCGAAGAAGTAGTGGGCGAACAGCTTGAACAGGGCGGCGCCCACGGCGAACAGCAGGATGGCGCGCTGGAAGTGGCGGCTGTCCAGGCGCAGCCAGAGCACGGCCAGCCAGAGCAACGCCAGGGCGCCGTACATGCCTACCTCGAAGGGCAGCGTCCACAGCGAGCCATTGACGATGGCCTGCAGGGGATTGCCCTCGAACAGCCCGGGCAGATCGAATTCGGCGCCGGCGATCAGGCCGGTGTTCTTGAACAGATAGAACCAGGTCTGGGGATCGCTCAGATAATCCTGCAGGGGCGCCCGGGTCAGCCAGGCGCCGAGGCCAAGCACCGTCAGCACCAGCATCACCAGTAGCCCCGGTACCACCCGCAGCGCGCGACCCCAGACGAAATCGATGATGTCGGCCCGGCTGAGCAGGCTCTTGGTGACCAGGAAACCGCTGGTGATGAAGAAGATGTCGACCGCGATGTCGCCCAGGGTCATGCCCAGGCTCTCGCGTCCGGGCTCCGCCGTGGGGGTGCCACTGGAGATGGCGAAGCTGTGACTGAAGACCACGGCGAGCGCCGCGATCATGCGAATCAGATTGAGATTGTTGTTCTTGCCGCCAACATGATCCTGAACGGTCTGCACGGATACCTCACGCGTGGTGTTTGGAGCCATGCGTCCCGATTGTAGTCAGATCCAGACCCGATGCAGGCGTTATGGCCTTTTGCTGGCCCAAAGCGTGGAATGCTGGGAATTTCTGACCGACGATGCCACCGTACATCGGTCAGCGGGAACCCGGACGGCTGCGGAAAACCGGGCAAAGCGTGCGACAATCGTCCATCTTTTCCTGATTCAAGCTATCCCGAGGATCCCATGTACGACTGGCTCAACGCCCTGCCCAAGGCCGAACTGCACCTGCACCTGGAAGGCACTCTGGAGCCCGAGTTGCTGTTCAAGCTGGCCGAGCGCCATGGCGTCGCCCTGCCCTGGGGCGATGTCGAAGCCCTGCGCGCCGCCTACAACTTCGGCAATCTGCAGGAATTCCTCGACCTCTATTACGCCGGTGCCGACGTGCTGCGCACCGAGCAGGACTTCTACGACCTGACCTGGGCCTATCTGCTCAAGTGCAAGGAACAGAACGTCATCCACACCGAACCCTTCTTCGATCCCCAGACCCACACCGATCGCGGCATTCCCTTCGAGGTGGTGGTGCGCGGCATCACCCAGGCGCTGAGCGACGGTGAGAAGCAGCTGGGCGTGACCAGCGGGCTGATCCTGAGCTTCCTACGGCACCTGTCCGAAGACGCCGCCCAGGCCACCCTGGATCAGGCGCTGCCGTTCCGCGACCACTTCGTCGCCGTCGGCCTGGACAGTTCGGAAAAGGGTCATCCGCCGAGCAAGTTCAAGCGCGTCTTCGCCCGTGCCCGTGCCGAAGGCTTTCCGGCCGTCGCCCATGCCGGCGAGGAAGGTCCGCCGGAGTACATCTGGGAAGCCCTCGACCAACTCGGCGTGGTGCGGATCGACCACGGCGTGCGCGCCTTCGAGGACGAGCGCCTGATGGCTCGCCTGGCCGACCAGCAGATCCCGCTCACCGTCTGCCCGCTGTCCAACACCAAGCTCTGCGTGTTCGACGACATGAGCCAGCACACCATCCTCAAGATGCTCGACCGCGGCCTCAAGGTCACCGTCAACTCCGACGACCCGGCCTACTTCGGCGGCTACGTCACCGAGAACTTCATGGCCCTGCACGAAGGCCTGGGCATGACCCAGGAACAGGCCCGGCGCCTGGCGCAGAACAGCCTCGACGCCCGCCTGGTGAAATGAGCATGAGCCTGACCGCTGCCGAGATTTCCTACTACGAACGCTTCGCCGAGCGCCTGGCCGATGCCGCCGCCGTGGCCATCCAGCCCTACTTTCGCGCCCAGCTGGCGGTGGACGACAAGGGCGACGCCGCCGTCGCCGGGCGTCGCTACGACCCGGTGACCATCGCCGACAAGGCCGCCGAACGAGCCATGCGCGAACTCATCCAGGCCGAGCACCCGGATCACGGCATCCTGGGCGAGGAAGAGGAAAACGTCGCCGGCAGCAGTCCCCTGAGCTGGGTGCTCGACCCCATCGACGGCACCCGCGCCTTCATCACCGGCCTGCCGCTGTGGGGCACCCTGGTGGCGCTCAACGACGGCAGCCGCCCGGTGATCGGGGTGATGAACCAGCCCTTCACCGGCGAACGCTACCTGGGCACCCCGGCCGGCGCCTGGCGCAACGGCGCGGCCCTGCGCACCCGCCCCTGCGCCAGCCTGGCCCAGGCCCGGCTGATGTGCACCAGCCGCGACATCTTCGACACCCCCGAGCGCCTGGCCGCCTTCGACGCCGTGGCCGCCGAGGTGCAGCTGGCCCGCTTCGGCGGCGACTGCTACGCCTACTGCATGCTGGCCTCGGGCTTCGTCGACGTCATCATCGAGGCGGGCCTGCAGCCCTACGACGTCCAGGCGCTGATCCCCATCATTGAAGGCGCCGGCGGCCGCATGACCGCCTGGGACGGCGGCGATGCCCAGCAGGGCGGCGCCATCCTCGCCTGCGGTGATCCGAAGTTGCATGCGCAGTTGGTGGAGCGGTTGCAGCACCTGGTCTGAGGCTTGGCAGAGGGCTTCGTAGGTTGGGTTGAGCGGAGCGAAGCCCAACATTACGGAGCTGCAACCTTGGCTTTATAGGTGCCCGGCTGCTTATTGAGTGCTCTGATGGCTCTTGTTTCACCCACCCGGGCGAGTCACTTTTGCCAATCGCGGCAAAAGTAACCAAAAACGCTTGCCCCGGACATCCGGCCCTCGCTGCGCTGCGGGTCCGCTCACGCCAGCGCCGTTCCGGGGTCGGTCCAGATGGGCCGTCCATGGCCCGCTGGACCTCTCGCCGCATCCATGCGGCTCGACCCACTCAACAACACTGGCGCTCGCCCTCCTGAACGGGGCGATTCGCCAGCCTGAAAGTGTTGCCCAAGCGCTTCGTAGCGTGGACAACGGCGGAGCCTTGTCCACTGATGGTGTCAGTGCTCGCCATTGGAAAATGCTACGCGGTTTTACACGCTACGCCTTGACTCTACTGGAATCGCGGCCATGCCGGTGCGCCGTAGCGACCGCTCCTACGAGATATCCGGCTACTGTAGGAGCGGCCCATGGCCGCGATAAAGACAGTTGCTTCGGCAGTTAAGGGCTGCCAGGGGAAAACGCTCTGCGGCTTTACACGTTACAGATCCTGTGAACACCCAAGATTCACGCTTGCGCCCCGTCCCCGCCAGTGAGGCCGAGTGCAGGGGTTGCGAGGCAGGACGCCGAGCGAGGCGCAAGGGGCAGGAAGCCCCTTCGTGCCGTGCCCCCCGAGCGGCGCCGGAGCGAGGGGACCCGGAGCGCAGCGGAGGGCCGAACTGTCGGGGGTGCTTTCTTTTGCATACTTTTCTTTGCACCGGGCGGCGATCCGCAAGCAAAGAAAAGTGAGTCGCCGGCCAGGCGAAACAAGAGCTATCAACAGACCTCAATAATTAGCCGAGACACCAACAGCAATCGCGGCCATGGGCCGCTCCTACAGACCCAATCCGAGCCTGCAGGAGCGGCCGCGATTGGCCCCATGGCAATCATCCCCCGCTAACCTCTTAAGCCCCCTCTAAGCCAACTCCCGTATACCGGCAGGATTCCGCCAAGAGTCCCTGCCGTGCTCCCCTCCTCTTCCACCGCCTCCCCCAGAGCCGCACAGCTGGAGCGGGCCTTGCTGCTCGGCTGCCTGGCCGCCTACCTGCTCGCTGGCCTATTCGGTCGTGGTCTGTGGAAGGCCGACGAACCCTATTCCTTCGGCATGGTGTGGAATTTCCTCACCACCCCGGACTGGCTGGTCCCTCGGGTCGGCACCGCGCCCTTCATGGAAAAGCCGCCGCTGATGTACTGGACCGGCGCCTTGACCGCGCGACTGGCCACGCCCTGGCTGAGTGCGCCCGACGGCGCGCGGCTGGCGGTACTGGGCTGGATGCTGGTGACCCTGGCCGCCCTCGCCTGGCTGACCGAGCGGCTGCTGCCCGGCCGCCTGCGCGAGGCCGTGCTCGCCCTGCTGGGCATGCTCGGGGTGGTGCAGCACAGTCATCTGCTGATCGCCGACGTGCCGCAACTGGCCGGTGCCACCCTAGGCCTTGCCGGGCTGGCCGCGCAGTTGCACGACAACCGCCATCCCTGGCGCCGTGGCCTACTGTTCGGCAGCGGTCTGGGCATCGCCTTCATGAGCAAGGGCCTGCTGGTCCCCGGGGTGCTGGGCCTCACCGGACTGCTCTGTGCGCTCTGCTGGCCGCGGCGACTGGTCGAGCCGGAAGGACGGCACTGGCTGCTCGCCGCCAGCCTGGCCGCCCTGCCCTGGCTGCTGATCTGGCCGGCGCTGCTCTGGCACCGGGCGCCGGAGCTGTTCCATACCTGGCTGTGGACCAACAACATTGGCCGCTTCTTTGGCCTGGAAGCGCGCAACAGCGATACCGATGGCCTGGCCTCCAGCCTGGCGGATCTGCTGGCGCTGTCCTTTCCCACCGGGTTGATCCTGCTGGGTGCCACGCTCTGGCAGCTGTATCGCCGTGGCGGCAGCCCGCTGAAGCGGCTGGGTCGGCATCCGGGACTGGCCACGGTGGTGCTCTATGCGGTCGTCTGCCTGGCGGTGCTGCTCAAGTCGGCGGTGTTCCGCAGCCTCTATCTGCTGCCGCTGTTTCCGGCGCTGGCGCTGCTGGCGGCGCGGCTGCAGCCACCACCCGTGCTCGCCGCCCTCGGGCGCACCCTCGGTCTGGCTTTCTGGACGCCGGTCATCGCCTTGCTGGCCCTGGGCGGTTTCGGCCTAGCGCTGCGCTGGCCGCTGCCCTGGCCAGCGCTGGTCCGGGATCATCTGCCGCTCGCTGAACGACTGCCGGTAGGCCTGCTGGCCTGGACCCTTGCCGCGCTGGCGCTGCTCGGCTGGGGCCTGGCGCTAGGGCTGCACAGACGCCTGGCACCCGGCAGTCTCTGGTTCGTCGGCCTCACCGTGAGCTGGAGTCTGGCCAACAGTCTCTGGCTGCCCTGGGTCGACCTGGGCAACAGCTATGCCCGGCCGTTCACCGAGCTGCAGCGGGCGCTGCCACGGACGGATTGCGTAGCCAGCTACGGCCTGGGCGAGTCGGAACGCTCCATGCTGCACGTCTATGCCGGCTATCCTCCGCTGGAGCGGACCGCTCTGCGGCAGGTGCCTTGCCAGGTGCTGGTGGTGCAGGACGAATGGCACCAAGCCGTGGCGGTACCGCCGGGCTGGCAGCTGCTCTGGCAGGGCGCCCGCCCCGGCAATCTCAAGGAGCGCTTCCGTGCCTTCAGGGTATTGCCGGGAGGGTTCTCAGGCGTTGGGCTTCGCTAACGCTCAACCCGACCTACGGCAGCTCCAACCCCCACGCAAGGTTGGGTTGAGACAGCTTCACTGTCGAAGCCCAACAGCCCCAACTAACCCAGCTCGTGATAACGCCGGTCGAAGTACAGCAATCCGCCTTCGCCACCGGGCTCGGCCACCCCCAGCACCTCGCAGAGCAACAGGTCGTGGCTGCCCACCGACTGCACCCCGGCGATGCGGCAATCGCAGGCCACCAGGGCGCCGTCCAGCACCGGCGCACCGGTGGCGAGGCGGGTCCAGCGCGCCGCGGCGAAGCGTTCGGCCATGGCGGTCTTGCCGCCGAAGAGGTTGGCCAGCGCCTGCTGGCCGGCGGCCAGGACGTTGACGCAGAGCACGCCGTTGGCGCTGAAGGCCGGATGCACCGAGGCGCCGCGGTTGAGGCAGACCAGCAGGGTCGCCGGGCTGTCGCTAACGCTGCATACGGCGGTGGCGGTAAAGCCGGCCGGGCCGGCCGGACCATCGGTGGTGACCAGATTGACCGCGGCGCCCAGGCGCGCCATGGCTCACGGAAGAGGTCGCGTTCGACCGGGGCGGCGGGCGTCGTGGCAGGCGGCAAGGCATGGGCAACGGACATGGCGCTATTCCTCGGAAGATTGGCTGAGATAGTCGAGCACCACCCGGTCGAAGGTGGCGGGGTCGGTGACGCTGGAGGCATGGCCGCCCCACTCCAGCAATTCGAAGCTGGCCCGGGGCAGGCCCGTGGCCAGGCGCTGGGACGAGGTCCAGGGCACCAGCACATCGTCGCGGTTGGCCAGCACCAGGGTCGGCACCTCGATCCGCGCCAGTTCGGCGTCCACGTCGAAAGCCAGCAGGGCACCGATGCGCCGCAGGACATTGGCCTCGCCGGGGAAGTGCGCCAGGGCATGGGCCTCGTCGGCGGCCAGGCGCTCACCGTGATCGGCGATCCAGGTAGCCGGATAGAGAAAGATCGCCTGGGCCTGGACATAGGCCGCGGCGCCGCTGTCGCGCAGCAGCCGTTGACGCAGGGCGAAGCAGCGCCTGGTGTGCGGATTGGGCCGACTCCAGGCATTGACCAGCACCTGGCGGCGGATCAGGCCCGGGCGCAGCAGACTGGCCTGCAGGCCCACCAGACCGCCCAGGGCATGGCCCATGAACAGGCAGCGGTCGAGTTCCAGGCGATCGGCCAGCGCCAGCAGGTCCTCGGCCATATGCTGGATGCGGTAGTCCGCCGGCAACTCGGCCGGGCTCCTGCCGGTGCCGGTCTGGTCATAGACCACCACCCGGAATCTTTCGCCGAGGGTCGCCAGCTGCGGCGCCCAGAAGGCCCCGGCGCCGCCCAGCCCGGAGCTGAGCAGCAGGGTCTCGGCCGCCGGATCCTGGCGGCCATGGAGTTCGAAGTGCATGGGCGGTCCTTGAAGGTTGGGTGGTTGAGGCTTCCCTCACCCCAGCCCTCTCCCAGGGGGAGAGGGGGCTAGACGGAGCGCGGCCTAGCCGACATGGGCGATGCTGGCGATCTCGATCAGCGCATCCGGCTTTACCAGGCCGCACTGGATGCAGTAGCGCGCCGGCTTCTCGCCGGGAAAGAATTCGGCGTACACCGCATTGATGGCGGCGTAGTTGGCCCAGTCGGTGAGCATGATCATGTTGAAGGTGACGTCGGCCATGGTGCCGCCGGCCGCCTCCACCACGCCCTGGATGGTGGTGAGCACATGGCGTGCCTGGGCCGCGGCGTCGCCGACGTGGACCACGTTGTTCTGGGCATCGAACGGCAGAGTGCCGGAGACATAGAGTACCCCATCGGCCAGGCTGCCAGGCACGAAGGGGGCGATGGGGGTACCGGTACCGGCGGGGATCACGGCTTGCTTGGGCATGGTGGCTCAGTCCTTGGCGAAGGTGGTGTGGAAATCGGCGCAGCTGGCGACCCAGCCGAAGAAGGTCTCGATGTTGAACAGCGCGGCCTCGTGGGCCGAACGGGGCCCGGCCTGGTGGCAGGCGTCGTGCAGACAGACGCCGAAGTATTCGAGGAAGAAGCCATCCCTCAGGGTCGACTCCACGCAGACGTTGGTGGCGACGCCGACGAACACCAGGTTGCGGATGCCACGGGCGCGCAGCAGGCTGTCCAGGTGGGTGTTGTAGAAGCCGCTATAGCGGGTCTTGGGCACCACCAGGTCGGCGGCCGCCGGCTGCAGCCGGTCCACCAGGGCATAGTCCCAGCCCCCCTTAGCCAGCAGCTGCCCCTGCAATTCAGGTCGCTTGCGCATGGTCTTGAGGGCGTTGGACTTGTGCCAGTTGGGCGAACCCGGCCCGCCCGCCTCGCGATATTCCGGGTCCCAGCCATTCTGGAGCCAGACCACCTGCATGCCCGCAGTGCGGGCGGTCCCCACCACGGCGGCGACGTTTTCGATCACCGGGCCGGTGGCCGAGACGTCAAAGCCGGCCAGATCCAGATAGCCGCCCTTGCTGGCATAGGCGTTCTGCATGTCCACCACAATCAAAGCCGTCTCACTGGCCTTGAGCCGCAGCGGTTCGGGACGCGCCGGCAGCGTCACGGCTTCGGCGTCATTCGCAGGCAGGGCATAGCCCGCCAGGGTTTCCACAGCGTTCATCAGGCACTCTCCTTGAACAGCTCGACGTGACGGCGGCTCTGCATCAGCGGCTGGATGCGCTCGCCGAAGTCGGTCACGCCCTGGACGAAGTCATCGAAGGTCAGCAGCACCCCGCTGGCCCCGGGTACCTCGGCGATCTCGTCGAGCATCCGCGCCACGCTGGCGAAGGAGCCCACCAGGGTGCCCATGTTGATGTTCACCGCCGAGGTCGGATCGGCCATCTGGCGCACGTTGGTGTCGCTGCCGGACTTGGTGTCGGCGGCGGCCTGGGCGCCCAGCCAGGCGATGGCCTCTTCGTCGGCGCCGGCCTTGTAGTGCTCCCACTTGGCGCGAGCGGCCTCGTCGGTCTCGGCGGCGATGATCATGAACAGGGCGATGGAGGAGACCTCGCGCCCGGTCTTGGCGGTGGCCGCCTGTAGCCGTTCTACCGCCGGGGCGAAGGCCTTGGGCGTGTTGACGCCCTTGCCGAAGACGAAGCTGTAGTCGGCATGTTCGGCGGCGAACGCCAGGCCGGCATCGCTCGCCCCGGCGCAGACGATCTCCATGGGTGCCTGGGGACGCGGACTCACCCGGCAATCTTCCATCCGGAAGTGCGTGCCCTGGAAGTCCGATTGGCCGGTGCCCCAGAGATCGCGCAGCACCTGGGCGTATTCACCGAGGTATTGATAGCGACTGGCAAAGAACTCATCGCCCGGCCAGAGCCCCATCTGGCTGTACTCGGGCTTCTGCCAGCCGGTGACCAGGTTGACGCCGAAGCGGCCGCCGGAGATGCAGTCGATGGTGGCGGCCATGCGCGCGACGATGGCCGGCGGCAGGGTCAGGGTCGCGGCAGTGGCGAACAGCTTGATGCGCGAGGTCACCGCCGCCAGCCCGGCCATGAGGGTGAAGGACTCCAGGTTGTGGTCCCAGAATTCGGTCTTACCACCGAAGCCGCGCAGCTTGATCATGGACAGGGCGAAGTCGAAGCCGTAGTGCTCGGCGCACTGCACGATCTCGCGATTCAGCTCGAAGGTAGGCCGGTACTGGGGCGCGTTTTCCGACAGCAGCCAGCCGTTGTTGCCGATGGGAATGAAGACACCGATGTTCATCGCTCGCACTCTCCCGCAGTCAGGAATCGAAGCGCATCCAGATGCGCCGTTGCTGCAGGATCGGAGCAGAAAGCTTGCCAAGTCTTGAAAGTTCAGGCCAATTAAACACTTGGGGTCTATCCGAGAATAAAGCTGGACCATTTGGTCCAGATTAGAGCACCTAGTTTGTGCAAGGCGCCCGAATCCGGGGCATGAAGGCTGGCGCGTCATGCTAGAGTTCGGAGACTGACGCGCTACCCTTCGGGGTCCGCCGATGATTCGTCACCAGGACGGTGCGAAGCTCAACGACCGCGCCTGCAGCCGGCCCGCGTCAGATGTCCAAGAAGGCCCAAGGAGCAGTTCGTGAGTCAGGCCAGTGATCTTCCGCCACGCAAGTCCCGCCAACCCAGCCCTGCCGCCCAGCAGCGCCGGCAGCGCCAGATAGAAGCCAAGCGCGCCCAGATTCTCAGCGCGGCGCTCGATATCTTTTCCCGCTTCGGTCTGCACGGCGCCAGCCTGGATCAGGTGGCGCTGCAGGCGGACGTCTCCAAGACCAACCTGCTCTACTATTTCAGCAACAAGGAAGAGCTCTATGTCGCCGTGCTGCGTCAGCTGCTGGCGACCTGGCTGAATCCCCTGCGCACCTTCAGCGAAGACCAGGAACCCCTCGACGCCCTGCGCGGCTATCTGCTCCAGAAGCTGGAGATGTCCCGCGACTATCCCGCCGAGTCCCGGCTGTTCTGTCTGGAGATGGTCCAGGGCGCACCGCTGCTGCTCCCTGAACTGCAGGGCAGCCTGCACGACCTGATGGACGAGAAGACCCGGGTGATCCGCGCCTGGATCGCCGCCGGCAAGCTGGCTCCAGTGGATCCGCACCACCTGATCTTCAGCATCTGGGCCATCACCCAGCACTATGCGGACTTCCGCGTGCAGGTGCAGACCCTGTGCGGTCGCACGCTGAAGGATCCGCTGTTCTTCGACGAGGTCCTGCAGGGCCTGGAGACGCTGATCATCGACGGGCTCAGACCCCGCGCCGGCGGCCCGGCCTAGGCCGCCAGGAAGAACTCGGCGAACAACTCGCTGAGCCTCGGCCAGAGCGGTGCCGGCAGGTCATGGGCCATGTCCGGTATCAGCTCGAAGCGGGCGCCGGGAATGGCCCGCGCCACGGCGCGACCACAGGCCGGACGCAGCAAGGGATCCCGCGCGCCGTGCACCACCAGGGTCGGCGCCTGGATGCGGCGGGCGAAGACGCGCAGATCGCCGCTGCCGAGCAGGGCGAACAACTGCCGCTGCACCCCCTCCACATCCACCCCGCGCGCCAGGATGCGCTGCACCAGTCGTTCCAGATCGGCCTCGCTCTGGCGATACCTCGGACTCTCGATGCCGCGCAGCAGGGCCTTCTGCCGGGCGAGCGCCGCCTCCGCCGGCAGATCGGCCGGCGGCCGCAGCAGCAGGCTGCCCAGCAGCTTGAACGAGGGTGGCGGCAACAGCGGCTGATTGGTCGACGAGAACAGGATGCCCAGCCGCGCGACCCGCTGAGGCCATTGGGCGGCGAGGATCTGGGCGATCATGCCGCCCATGGAGCCGCCCAGTACGAAGGCGCGTTCCAGCCCCAGGTGATCGAGCAGCCCGACCGCATCGGCGGCCATGGCTTCCAGGCGATAGGGCACCGCGCTGGGCTTGCCCAGTTGCGCCCGCCCCAGCACCGGCCACAGTGAAGGCGGCCGTCCACCCGGCCAGCTCAGCCGCGAGGACTGGCCGACGTCGCGATTGTCGAAACGGATCACCCGCAGGCCCCGGCGCACCAGGGCCTCGCAGAAGCCTTCCGGCCAGAGCAGCAACTGGGCGCCAAAGCCCATGATCAGCAGCAGCGCCGGATCGGCGGGATCGCCCCAGTCCTCATAGGCCAGCTCGAGGGCGCCGACCCGGGCGCGACCTTCACGTATGTCCATGGCTCCCTCGCGAAATGGCTAAAGGGCCATGCTACCCCAAGGTCGTACCCGCGAAAGCGGCAGAACCGGGCGGTCACGCGGCGCTGCTGCGCTATGCTCGGACAGACCTCTTCCAGAGACCTTCGCCATGTCCGCAGCGCCCCTGGTTTACCACCTGACCGACGAAGCACGCGAAGACCTGCGCCAGGCGATCGCGGCGCCGCTGAGGCGCTACAACGACAGCCAGGCGGGCCCGAGCGGTTACCGGGCCCTGGTCATCAGCCTGACCCGCGGCGGCGAAGCCCTCGGCGGCCTCTGGGGCTACACCAGCTATGGCTGGCTCTATGTGCAGTTGCTGGCGGTGGAGGAAGCCGCCCGCGGCCAGGGCGCCGGCCGCGAATTGCTGCGGCGCGCCGAGGCCGAGGCGCTGGTCCGCGGCTGCCACGGCGCCTGGCTCGACACTCACGAATTCCAGGCCCGCGGCTTCTACGAACGCCTGGGCTACGAGGTATTCGGCGAGCTGGCGGACTATCCGCCGGGCTTCGCGCGGTATTTCCTGCGCAAGGCGCTGTGCCCGACGCCCGCCGTCGGCACTAGCGCTGGCCCTGACTGAGGGCGCTGAGGCGGGTCGAGAGTCCCTGCATCTCCTGGCCAAGCTGACGCAGGGCACCGGCGTCGCGGGCGCCCTCTTCGCTCGCCGCATGGATACGCACCGCCAGTTCATTGATTTCCTGGGTCACGTGGCTCTGCTCCTGGGCGGCCACGGCGATCTGCTGGGCGCGCTCGACGATGCCATCGAAGCTGTCGACGGTCCCGCTCAGGGTGCCGGCCACGACGGTCGCCTCTCGGACGGCGACTTCGGTACGCTGCACCCCGGCCTGCATGGTGGCCACGGCGGCGCTCGACGCCTGGCGCAGGCTGGCGATCATCCCCTGGATTTCGTTGGCGGACGCCTGGGTCCGCCCGGCCAGCGTGCGCACCTCGTCGGCGACCACCGCGAAGCCACGTCCCTGTTCACCTGCGCGAGCCGCCTCGATGGCCGCGTTGAGGGCCAGCAGGTTGGTCTGTTCGGAGATCGACTTGATCACGTCCAGCACGCCGCCGACCCGCTCGATGTCCTCGCCCAGACGGGTGATGGCGGTGGCAGCGCCACCGATCTCCTGGGCCAGCCCCTGCATTGAGTCGGTGTTGCGCGCCATCTGGCTTTGGCCGGTGTGCACCGTGCCGAGCGAAGCGCGGGCCACGTCCGAGCAGTCGGTGGTGTTGCGCGCCACCTCGCCGGCGCTGGCCGACATCTCGGTGATGGCCGTCGCCAGCAGGGTGTTGTCTTCGCGCTGCTTTTCCGCCCGATCGGCCAGGCCATGGGAGAGTTGCGCCAGCTCGGTCGCCTGGCCCTGCAGCAGCGAGGCGTCAGCGGCGATCCGGCGGAGCATCTCGCGCAGCGAGCCAGCGTAGCGATTGACCGCGCCGCGCAAGCGGCCGATTTCGTCGGCACGCCGGATGTCCAGTTCGCTCGCGTTGGCACCGTCCTGGCCCAGGCGCTCGATCTGCAGGGTGGTCTCTTCCAGCTGGGCCAGCAGGCGCCGGCCGGCGAGCCAGGCTATGCCCAGCAGCAGTGCCAGGAGCGGCAACAGCAAGAGCAGCATCTGGCTGGTCAGGCGCGTGGCCAGGCCGGTGACCTGAGCTTCGGGCGTGACCAGACCGACCTGCCAGCCGGTCGCATCCATCGGCACCAGGGTGACGTAAGCGGCGCCATCGAGCTGGCGGTCGTGAGGGAGGTACAGGGTGCGGTTGCCCGTTTGGCCGAGGGCATCCGCCACCGCCTTGAACGAGGCCTCACCCGCGATCACGTCGTTCAGCGTCGGCAGGCCCTTGGCACCCTTGATCCCAGGGAAATAGAGCAGATTGCCACTGCGATCGACGGCGAAGGCATAGCCACCGGTCACGCCACCCTGGCGTTCGAGGAAGGCGGCGAGACCATCGAGCTTGAGGTCCAGCGTCGCCACGCCGGCGAAGGCGTTCTGTTGGCGATAGGGCACGCTGCAGGTGGTCATGGCGACCTGGCTGACCGGGTCCTGGTAGGCGTCGGACCAGACGCACCGTCCCGCGGTGGCCGCCTTGGCATCGCGATACCAGGATTCGTCGCGATAGGCCGAGGTCTGGGGCGCATTGTAGTCGTCCGAGTACTCCAGACCGCCGGCGCCGTTGCGAGCCCAGAAGAAGCTGCGGCGGTCGACCCCCGGGGTGAAGGCGGCGGGTTCCGGCCAGAGGCCTCCGCCGGCGATGGCCTGGTCGCCGTGGCTGTCGATGAGCCTCGGCAGGACGGCCTTCACTAGGGCTTCGTCATGGGGCAGCGTCTCGCCCAGATCCGCCAGGGCCACGCTGGTCCCTTCGATACGCGCCAGCTGCAGGGCGAGTTGCCGTGCGATGGCGGTGGCCGACTGTTCGGCCGCGGCCGTCCCGGCGGCCACCAGTTGCGGTTTACCACCAAAGGCCATCACGGCGTAGACGCCGACGGCGGTGAGCCCCAGCAGGCAAAGCACGCCCAGGGTCATGCGCCCGGTGATGCGGGTGGGTATCAGAGTCATACGGCGGCTCCAGCAGGTTGCCAGGGGGAATGGCCAGTATTACGGCCGGGACGGCGGTCAATTGAGCGAAGCGATACCCCCGCGCGGGATACCGCCGATGAACGGCGGGCAATCAGCCCGCGGTGAGGAAGTTGCCGATCCGGGCGTTGTCCTGCGCACCTTCCAGCAGCGGCACCTCGGCTTCGTCCTTGAGTTGCACGCCGGAGAGCTTGCGGCGATCCGCTTCGCGCATCAGGTAGAGCAGCTTGTGCGCTGCCAGGCCGTAGGCGAGGCCTTCCAGGCGTACGTTGGAGATGCAGTTGCGATAGGCGTCGTTGAGGCCCGGTCTTGGGCCGTAGGTGAAGTAGAGGCCGAGGCTGTCCGGCGAACTCAGACCGGGGCGCTCGCCGATCAGCATCACCAACAGGCGCGCCTTGAGCAGCCCGCCGATCTCGTCGCCGACCGCCACCCGCCCCTGTTCCACCAGGGTCACCGGCGCCCAGCGCCAGCCCTCGGCCCCGGCCTGATCGGCCAGGCGCTCCAGGAACGGCAGCGCATGGCGATGCACCGCCAGGGCCGAGAGGCCATCGGCGATGACCACGGCGACGTCGAAGCCCTCGGGATGCTCGGCGGCATAGGCCTGGAGTTCGTGGGCGGACTCCGCGGACAGCCTGCGGCCCAGGTCGGGACGTTGCAGATAGGTGTGGCGATCCGGCGCGGCGCTCTTGAGCACCAGGTTCTCGCGACCCTGGGCGGCCAGGCCTTCGCGCAACGCCTGATGATCGAAAGCCAGGTGCACCGCATCGCGGGCCTGGGCATGGGCGGCCTGGAAGTCCAGCTGGGCCGACGTCGGCAGGCTGGTGCCGGCACGGCCGAGGGCGATGCGTGCCGGGGTGAGGCGACGCAATTCGGCCCAGGGGTCGGGGCGGGCGGTGTCGGAGTCCTTCATGGCAACCTCCTCGGTAGTTTGGGTTGAGACGGCTTCATCGTCGAAGCCCGACGGGCACGGGTTGGATGGGCAACGTTGGGCTTCGCTGATGCTCAACCCAACCTAGGAAAAGCCCTTCAAATCTGCGCCAGCGCCCGCTGGAACGGCGCCGGCAAGCCTTCGCCGAGACGGAACCGGCCGTCCTCCAGCCGCAGGATGCCCAGGCGGTCGAGCCAGGCGGCGAATTCCGGGGCGGGCTGCAGGCCCAGCACCTGGCGGGCATAGAGGGCGTCGTGAAAGGAGGTGGTCTGATAGTTGAGCATCACGTCGTCCGACCCCGGGATGCCCATGATGAAGTTGATGCCCGCCGCGCCCAGCAGGGTCAGCAGCATGTCCATGTCGTCCTGGTCGGCCTCGGCATGGTTGGTGTAGCAGATGTCGCAGCCCATGGGCACGCCGAGCAGCTTGCCGCAGAAGTGATCTTCCAGCCCGGCGCGGATGATCTGCTTGCCGTTGTAGAGGTACTCGGGGCCGATGAAGCCGACCACGGTGTTGACCAGCAGCGGCTTGAATTTCCGCGCCACGGCGTAGGCACGCACCTCGCAGGTCTGCTGGTCGACGCCGTGGTGGGCGCCGGCAGAGAGGGCGCTGCCCTGCCCCGTCTCGAAATACATGAGGTTGTCGCCCAGGGTGCCGCGGCGTTGCGACAGCCCGGCCTCGTAGCCTTCCTGCAGCAGTGCCAGGCTGATGCCGAAGCTTTCGTTGGCGCCCTGTGTGCCGGCGATGGACTGGAACACCAGGTCCACCGGCGCACCCCGCTCAATGGCGGCGATGCTGGTGGTGACGTGGGTCAGCACGCAGGACTGGGTGGGTATTTCGTAGCGCTGGATCACGGCGTCGAGCATCTTCAGCAGTTCGCAGATGCCGCTGGTGCTGTCGGTGGCCGGATTGATGCCGATCACCGCATCGCCGTTGCCATAGAGCAGGCCGTCGAGGACGCTGGCGGCGATGCCGGCCGGATCGTCGGTGGGGTGATTGGGCTGTAGCCGGGTCGACAGCCGCCCGCGCAGGCCGATGGTATTGCGAAAGCGGGTCACCACCCGGACCTTCTGCGCCACCAGGATCAGGTCCTGGATACGCATGATCTTGGACACCGCGGCGACCATTTCCGGGGTCATCCCCGGCGCCAGGGCGGCGAGACTGGTCTCGTCCGCCGTCGGACCCAGCAGCCAGTCGCGGAAGCCGCCCACGGTGAGGTGAGCGACCGGGGCGAAGGCCTGGGCATCGTGGCTATCCAGGATCAGCCGGGTGACCTCGTCGGCCTCGTAAGGGATCACCGCCTCGCTGAGAAAGTGCTTGAGCGGAACCTCGGCCAGCGCCATCTGCGCCGCCACCCGCTCCACGTCGCTGCCGGCGGCGACCCCGGCCAGGACATCCCCGGAACGCGCCGGGGTGGCCTTGGCCAGCAGTTCCTTGAGATCGGCGAAGCGCCAGGTCTGGCCACCCACGCTGTGCTGGAAACCGCTCATGCTACCTCCTCGGGTTGCGCTGTTCAGGCCTCGCCAAAGGCGGCATCGGGCGCGATGTCGCCCTGTCTACGGCTGAGACCGCAGACCAGCGCGCCTATCACCATCAACACCACGAAGACACTGGCGATCACCGGGTTGTACCAGACCATGGCGATCAGGCAGACCACCGCCAATACCAGCGCGATGGCCGGCACCACCGGATAGCCGGGGGCGCGGAAGGTGCGTTCCAGGTTCGGCTCGCTGCGCCGCAGCTTGAACAGGCTGAGCATGCTCATGATGTACATGACGATGGCGCCGAACACGCTCATGGTGATCATGGCGGCGGTCAGGGTCAGGCCCTGCAGGCTGATCACGCCGTCGCTGAAGATGGCGGCGATGCCCACCACACCCCCGGCCAGCACCGCGCGGTGCGGTGTCTGGAAACGCGACAGCTTGGCCAGGCCATGGGGCAGGAAGCCAGCGCGAGCCAGGGCGAAGAACTGCCGGGAATAGCCGAGGATGATGCCGTGGAAGCTGGCCACCAGGCCGAACAGACCGATGCCCACCAGCAGGTGCAGCCACATCGAGCCCTCGCCCACCACGCCCTTCATGGCCTGGGGCAACGGATCGTTGATATTGGACAGGGCGCGCCAGTCGCCCACGCCACCGGCAAAGATCATCACGCCGATGGCCAGGGTCACCAGGGTGAGGATGCCGGCGATGTAGGCCTTGGGAATGGTCCGCTTCGGGTCCTTGGCTTCCTCGGCGGCCATGGCCGCGCCCTCGATGGCGAGAAAGAACCAGATGGCGAAGGGAATGGCAGCGAACATGCCGCCCACCGCGGCCAGGGAGAACTGGTCCTGGCCGGCCCAGCCGCCGCTGGTGAAGTTGGTCAGGCTGAAGCCTGGCGCCACCACCCCCATGAAGATCAGCAGCTCGATCACCGCCAGCACCGTGACCACCAGCTCGAAGGTGGCGGCGATGCTCACGCCGAGGATGTTCAGGGTCATGAAGATGAAATAGGCCGCCACCGCGCAGAGCTTGGGATCGAGGGTGGGAAACTGCACGTTGAGGTAGGCGCCGATGGCCATGGCGATGGCCGGCGGGGCGAAGACGAATTCGATCAGGGTGGCGATGCCGGCGATGGTACCGCCCGTGGGGCCGAAGGCGCGCCGGCTGTAGGCGAAGGGGCCACCGGCGTGGGGAATGGCGGTGGTCAGTTCGGTGAAGCTGAAGATGAAGCAGGTGTACATCACCGCCACCACCAGCGCGGTGACCAGGAAGCCCAGGGTGCCGGCGACGCCCCAGCCGTAGCTCCAGCCGAAGTATTCCCCGGAGATCACCAGCCCCACGGCGATGCCCCAGAGGTGCAGGGTGCCGAGGGTCGGCTTGAGTTTCTCGTTGGTCATGACAGGCCACTCCCCTTGTAGCGACGTGATCCGAATGGGTCACCGCGATCCCGCGATGCCCGGCTTTTTCGAGCTTAAACAGCTCGGGGGCGTGGCGACTTGACCGCTCGGTACGGTCGCTGTGACCTCGGGTCAAGTCGACGTTACCCCTCTTCCCAGGGTGCTACCCGAGACCGCACCACCCTGGTGCGATGTCCGACCGCTCGCCCCGCGATGAGGCACGTCGAGACCCCCAATAGCGTGAAGCCCTCGGCGTTCCGCCCCCAATGGAGGACCGCTTTCCACCCCGGGGCACAGCCTTTGCTTCATTCATGCCGATCCCCTCCCTGGACCTGCATCATGCCCCTGGCCGCCTCAGGCTTCGCCGCCCTGACCTCACCGTCGCGCAACCTTGGCGTGCTCTCCGCCGCCGCCAGCGGACTGGACGCGGTCATCACCAGCCACGGCGGCGACGTCGATCGCATCTTCGGCACCGCCGGCATCGACCCCGAACAGCTGCAGCACCCCACCCTGAGCCTGGGGCTGGGCAACTACTGCCGGGTCTTGGAAGAGGCCGCCGCCCAGTCCGGCTGCGACAATTTCGGCCTGCACTACGGCGGGCAATTCAAACCGCAGATGCTCGGCCTGCTGGGCTACGTGGGGCTCTGTTCGCCCACTGCCGAGGCAGCCCTGCAGAACTTCGCCGCCGCCTTTCCCTTCCACCAGCACAGCACCCTGATCCAGCTGGTGGACGCCGGTGACTGCTGGCGCTTCGACTACCAGGTACGCCATGGCGCCATCGTCGCCCGCCGTCAGGATGCCGAGTTGACCCTGGGCATGCTGCTCAACCTCTTGCGCCATGTGCTCGGCCCGACCTGGGCGCCACGCGCGGTGCAATTCGAGCACCCGCGCCCCGAAGGCTGGCACGAACACCGTCGGCTGTTCGACGCCCCGGTCAGCTTCGGCCAGCCCTGCAACGCCATGCTGGTGCCCAAGGCCGACCTGCGCGGCCACGCCATGCCCGACCACGACCCGCTGCTCCTGCTGGTGGTGCAGGACGCCATCCGCCAGCTCGGCCAGCGCCTGCCGCAGCTGGAATTGCTCGAAGAGGTCCGCGCCTCGGTGCGCCTGGCGCTGCCCCTGGGCGAACCTAGCCTGGAGTCCATCGCCCAGCGCCTGGACCTTTCCACCAGCCAGCTGCAACGCCGCCTGCGCGACCAGGGCGCGAGCTTCTCGACCCTGGTCGAGGGCGTCCGCCGCGATCTGGCGCAGCACTACCTGCGGCAGCGGCTGCCGGTCACCGATCTGGCGCCGCTGCTGGGCTATTCCGAGACGAGCGCCTTTTCACGGGCGTTTCGGCGGTGGTTTCAGGTGAGTCCGCGGCAGTGGCGGCAGCAGGCGTAGATTGGCGCTGAGCGGAGCCCAACAAGGTGTCTTGGCCAAACTCCGCCTTGTTGGGCTTCGCTATGCTCAGCATCAACCTGCCGAACTGGCAAAGGCGACTCGCCTTGGGTGGGCGAAACAAACCCCCTCCGAACAATCGGTAATCAGCTAGGGCACTCCGCACCTTCCAAACGCCAGCACCCACCCAACCCACCTCCGCCCGGTCAGATTCTTGCAAGGCGCTCCCCAAACGGCCCCAACCCGAACAACGACCCTCTGATGACCTCTGCCCTGCCCCCTGCCCTTTTCACCCCCGCCTGGCTGGCGCGCCTGGAGCTGGCCTATGCCCGCCAGGGCGACTGGACCCGACCGACCACCCGCCGCCACCTCGGCCCCTTGCGGGTGCAGAAGCACCTGCATGCGGAAGGCCCCGAGGTCTGCCAGCACATCATCGTGCATCCACCGGGTGGCATCGCCGGGGGCGATCGGCTGGACATCGACGTCAGCATCGGCGAGTCCGCCTGGGCCCAGCTCACCAGCCCCGGCGCGGCCAAGTGGTATCGCGCCGACAGCGCGGCCCACCAGCAGATCGAGCTGCGCGTGGCCGCTGGCGCCACCTTGGAGTGGTTGCCCCAGGAGACCATCGTCTTCTCCGGTGCCCAGGCCCATCTCGCTACCCGCATCGAGCTAGAGCGTGACGCCCGCCTCTGCTACTGGGACATCGTCGCCCTGGGTCGTCCCGCCAGTGCCGAGCGCTTTGCCGAAGGCCTATTCCAGGCGCAGCTGGACATCCGTCGCGACGGTACCCCGCTGTGGCACGAGCGCCAACGCCTGGTCGGTGCGGATCGCCTGCTCGACTCGCCCATCGGCCTCGCCGGTCAGCCGGTGTTCGCCACGCTCTTGATCACCGGCACCCTGGACGCCGACACCCTGGAACGCTGCCGAGAACTGGGCCTGCCGGTGCGGGGCGACCTGACCCAGTTGCCTGGCCTGGTGGTCGCCCGCTGCCTGGCCGCCGAAAGCCTGCAGGCCCGCGCCTGGCTGATCGAGGTCTGGCGCCTGCTGCGTCCGGCGCTGCTCGGCCGCGCCGCCGTCCCGCCACGGATCTGGAGCACCTGAAGCCGCAGCGCTCTTGTAGGTACGGCCCACGGCCGCGATGATCGACCTTCCTTGACCGAACCTGCCAACCGGAACACCCATGGACCTGACGCCCCGCGAGAAAGACAAACTGCTCATCTTCACCGCTGGCCTGGTGGCCGAACGCCGCCTGGCGCGTGGGGTGAAGCTCAACTACCCGGAAGCCATGGCGCTGATCTCCGCCGCCCTGCTCGAAGGCGCCCGTGACGGTCGCACCGTGGCCGAGCTGATGCACTACGGCACCACCCTGCTGACCCGCGACCAAGTGATGGAAGGCGTTCCGGAGATGATTCCGGAGATCCAGGTGGAAGCCACCTTTCCCGACGGCACCAAGCTGGTCACCGTCCACCAGCCGATCGCCTAGGGAGGCCGCCATGAGTCTGATCGTCCGCGACGCCACACCCGCCGACCTGCCGGCCGTGCTGCACATCTACAACGACGCCGTCAGCAACACCACGGCGATCTGGAACGAGACCCCGGTGGACCTGGCCAACCGCCAGGCCTGGTTCGACCTGCGCGCCACCCAGGGCTACCCCATCCTGGTCGCCGAGAATGCCGAGGGCACGGTGGTGGGCTACGCCTCCTTTGGTGACTGGCGCCCCTTCGAAGGCTTTCGCCACACCGTCGAGCACTCGGTCTATATCCATCCCGACCAGCGCGGTCAGGGCATCGGTCCGCGCCTGATGACGGTGCTCATCGAACGCGCCCGCGCCTGCGACAAGCACGTGATGGTGGCCGCCATCGAGAGCGGCAACCAGGCGTCCATCCGACTGCACGAACGCCTCGGCTTCCTCACCACCGGGCAGATGCCCCAGGTCGGCACCAAGTTTGGTCGCTGGCTCGACCTCACCTTCATGCAACTGATGCTGGAGCAGCGCCCATGATCCCCGGCGAATACCAGATCCAGGACGGCGACATCGAACTCAACGCCGGCCGCCGCACCCTCAGCCTGACCGTCGCCAACAGCGGCGACCGGCCGATCCAGGTGGGCTCGCACTACCATTTCCACGAAACCAACGACGCCCTGGTGTTCGACCGCGCCCTGGCGCGCGGCATGCGCCTGAACATCGCCGCCGGCACCGCCGTGCGCTTCGAGCCGGGCCAGAGTCGCGAGGTGGAACTGGTCGAGCTGGCCGGCCTGCGTACCGTCTACGGCTTCGCCGGGCGGGTGATGGGGAAGTTGTAGCGGCGAGCCCCCTCACCCCAACCCTCTCCCAGAGGGAGAGGGGGCTAAAAGCAGACATCGAGCGCCCTTCCCCCTCTCCCTCCGAGAGAGGGTCGAGGTGATGGCCAACCAGAACACCTAGCCTCCCAGGGACAACTCCCTGCGAGACAACAGGACGCCACCCGCTCTTCCCCCTCTCCCTCTGGGAGAAGGCTGGGGTGAGGGCAAACCGAACCACCTTTATTCGGGATTCACGCCTATGAAAATCTCCCGCCAAGCCTATGCCGACATGTTCGGCCCCACCACCGGTGACCGGGTGCGCCTGGCCGACACCGAGCTCTGGATCGAGGTCGAAGAAGACCACACCGTCTACGGCGAAGAAGTGAAGTTCGGCGGCGGCAAGGTCATCCGCGACGGCATGGGCCAGAGCCAGCTGCTCGCGGCCGAGGTGGTGGATACCGTCATCACCAATGCGCTGATCGTCGACCACTGGGGCATCGTCAAGGCCGACGTCGGCCTCAAGCACGGCCGCATCCATGCCATCGGCAAGGCCGGCAACCCGGACATCCAGCCGAGTGTCAGCGTGCCCATCGGCGCCGCCACCGAGGTCATCGCCGGCGAGGGCATGATCCTCACCGCCGGCGGGATCGACTCCCACATCCACTTCATCTGCCCACAGCAGATCGAAGAGGCGCTCATGAGCGGCACCACCACCATGATCGGCGGCGGCACCGGGCCGGCCACCGGCACCTATGCCACCACCGTGACCCCCGGTCCCTGGCACATGGCGCAGATGCTCAAGGCCGCCGACGCCTTCCCGATGAACATCGGCTTCACCGGCAAGGGCAACGCCAGCCTGCCGGGTCCGCTGGAAGAGCAGGTCCGGGCCGGCGCCATCGGCTTGAAATTGCACGAGGACTGGGGCACCACCCCCGCCGCCATCGACAACTGCCTGGCGGTGGCCGATCGCTTCGACATCCAGGTGGCCATCCACACCGACACCCTCAACGAATCCGGTTTCGTCGAGACCACCCTGGGCGCCTTCAAGGGTCGCACCATCCACACCTATCACACCGAGGGCGCGGGGGGCGGCCATGCGCCGGACATCATCAAGGCCTGCGGCTTCCCCAACGTGCTGCCCAGCTCCACCAACCCGACGCGGCCCTTCACCAAGAACACCATCGACGAGCACCTGGACATGCTCATGGTCTGCCACCACCTGGACCCGAGCATCGCCGAGGACGTGGCCTTCGCCGAGAGTCGCATCCGCCGGGAGACCATCGCTGCTGAAGACATCCTCCACGATCTCGGCGCCTTCGCCATGATCAGCTCCGACAGCCAGGCCATGGGTCGTGTCGGCGAGGTCATCACCCGCACCTGGCAGACCGCCGACAAGATGAAGAAGCAGCGCGGCCCGCTGCCCGAGGACGGCGCCGGCAACGACAACTTCCGGGTCAAGCGCTACATCGCCAAGTACACCATCAACCCGGCGATCACCCATGGCATCAGCCACGAGGTGGGCTCCATCGAGGTGGGCAAGTTCGCCGACCTGGTGCTCTGGCGCCCGGCGTTCTTTGGCGTCAAGCCAACGCTGATCCTCAAGGGCGGCGCCATCGCCGCGAGTCTGATGGGCGACGCCAACGCCTCCATCCCTACCCCGCAACCGGTGCACTACCGCCCCATGTTCGGCAGCTACGCCGGCATGCTCCACGACACCAGCCTGACCTTCATCAGCCAGGCCGCCTTCGAAGCCAGGGTGCCGGAGCAACTGGGGCTGAAGAAGCGCATCGGCGTGGTCAAGGGCTGCCGCACCGCGCAGAAGAGCGACCTCATCCACAACGGCTATCTGCCGACCATCGAGGTCGATCCGCAGAACTACCAGGTCAAGGCCGACGGCCAGCTGCTCTGGTGCGAACCGGCCGAGGTGCTGCCGATGGCGCAGCGGTATTTCCTGTTCTAGAAGGGGCCTGTTCTAACCAGGCACAGGGAATGTTGGGCTTCGCTTTCGCTCAACCCAACCTACGGACTCAGCTGCGACTGATCGGCGCCGCTGGCGCTTCGGCCCGGTCGTTGCGGTCGTAGGCGGCCTTGTCCAGCTGGCCCATCCAACGTGCGGTCAGGGTGCCGGCGGTCATGGAGCCGTTGACGTTGAGGGCGGTGCGACCCATGTCGATCAGGGGTTCGATGGACACCAGCAGCGCCACCAGGGTGACCGGCAGGCCGAGGGCCGGCAGCACGATCAGGGCGGCGAAGGTGGCGCCACCGCCCACGCCGGCCACGCCCGCCGAACTCAGGGTGACGATGCCGACCAGGGTGGCGATCCACAGCGGATCGAAGGGGTTGATACCCAGGGTCGGGGCGACCATCACCGCCAGCATCGCCGGATAGAGACCGGCGCAGCCGTTCTGGCCGATGGTGGCACCGAAGGAGGCGGCGAAGCTGGCGATGGCCGGCGGCACGCCGAGGCGCTCGGTCTGGGCCTCGATGTTCAGCGGGATGGTCGCCGCGCTGGAGCGGCTGGTGAAGGCGAAGCTCAGCACCGGCCAGACCTTGGGAAAGAAGCGCGCCGGCGACAGGCCGCTCAGGGTCAGCAGCAGTGCATGCACGCCAAAGAGGATGCCCAGGCCCAGGTAGGAGGCGATCAGGAAGGTGCCCAGCTTGAGCACGTCCTGCGGGCTGGCGGTGGCGACCATCTTGGTCATCAGCGCCAGCACGCCGTAGGGGGTGAGTTGCAGCAGCAGGCGCACCAGCTTCATCACCCAGGCCTGGAGCACGTCGATGCCGGCCAGCACCTTCTCGCCGCGCACCGGATCGTCGCGCTGCAGGCGCAGGGCGGCGACGCCGAGGAAGGCGGCGAAGATCACCACGCTGATGATGGAGGTGGGATTGGCGCCGGACAGATCGGCGAAGGGATTCTTCGGGATGAAGGACAGCAGCAACTGCGGCACCGACAGATCCGCCACCTTGCCGACATAGCTGTTCTGCAGCGCAGTCAGGCGCGCGGTCTCCTGGGCGCCCTGCACCAGGCCCTCGGCGCTGAGGCCGAACAGCCAGGTGACCAGCACCCCGACCAGGGCGGCGATGGCGGTGGTGAACAGCAGGGTGCCCAGGGTCAGCAGGCTGATGCGCCCCATGGAGGAGGCTTCGCGCAGCCGCGCCACGGCGGCCAAGATGGAGGCGAACACCAGCGGCATGATGCTCATCTGCAGCAGCTGCACGTAGCCATTGCCGGCCAGGTTGAACCAGCCGATGGAGGTCTTGAGCACGGGGGCATCATGCCCGTAGAGGAGTTGCAGCACCAGGCCGAAGGCCACGCCCAGGGCGAGGCCGATGAAGACGCGCACGGCCAGGCTCCAGCCGGTGTTGCGGGTACGCGCCAGCAGACCGAGCAGCACGGCGAAGGCGACGAGATTGAGGACGAGAGGCAGATTCACACGAGGTCTCCGAAACGGCGCCCGGCGCGGCCGCCGGACGAGAGGCGGGCGATGGTAGCAGTTCACGCCGCCCGGGCTTAGATCGAGGCGCTATCACCTGATAACCCTGGGACCTTGGGAGGAGCGGTTCTATCGCCGGGGCGAACGGTATTTCCGCCGGGCCCTGCACTGCTAGAGTGCGCTCCGTCGGGAAACGATGCCCGACGCTGCCAACCCAAAAAGGAGTGACTCCATGCAACGTTTCGCCAAGCTCGCCGCTTCCTTCGCCCTCGCCGCCGCCGTCGCCGGCTGCACCGGTACCGCGATGAAGACGCAGAATCTGGATCCGTCGCAGTACACCGTCGTCGGTCATGGCGAGGGCAAGGCCACCGGTCTCATGATCCTGGGCTTCATCCCGGTCCAGCAGAACGACCGCTTCGTGCGCGCCCAGCAGGCCGCCATCAAGTCCCGCGGCGGCGATGCCCTGATCAATGCCCAGGTGCAGGAAAACTGGTTCTGGGCCTATGTCCTGAACGGCTACACCACCACCGTTTCCGGCGACGTGGTCAAGCTTAAGCGCTGAGCCCCGCCCGACCGACAGGCGCCGCCCATGGAGGCGGCGTTTTTGCGCTAGGCTGGTCGCTTCTTTCCGAGGAGCCGACCATGACCGCGACCCTGATGAAACTCCCGCTGCAATCCATCGATGGCGAAACCCTGACCCTGGAACGCTACCTGGGCAAGGTGCTGCTGGTGGTGAACGTCGCCTCCAAGTGCGGCCTGACCAGCCAGTACGAGGGCCTGGAACGTCTCTATGAGGCCCAGCGCGAACGCGGCCTGGAAGTCCTCGGCTTTCCCGCCAACAACTTCAAGCAGCAGGAGCCCGGCAGCGACGCCGAGATCAAGGAATTCTGCACCCTCACCTATGGCGTGCAATTTCCTATGTTCGCCAAGCTCAGCGTGGTGGGTGAGGACAAGCATCCGCTCTATGACGAACTCACCCGTGCCCAGCCCGAAGCGACCGGTGACGGTCCCTTCCGTGAACGCATGGTGAGCCGTGGCGGCAGCCCTAATCCCAAGCCCGAAGTGCTGTGGAATTTCGAGAAATTCCTGATCGGGCGCAATGGCGAGGTGGTGGGGCGCTTCGCGCCGGATGTGACGGCGGATGATCCGCGGTTGGTGGAGGCGATTGAGGTGGAGTTGGCGAAGGGGTGAGGACTGGCATTGGTAGGTTGGGTTGAGCGAGAGCGAAGCCCAACGGTGTTAGGGTCAACCTTCAATCTTGATGTCCTAGCTGATTATCGAGTTTTGCTGGCACTTCTTGTTTCGCTCTCCCGAGCGAGTCACTTTTGCCAGTCGCGGCAAAAGTAACCAAAAACGCTTGCCCCACCATACGGCCCTACGCTTCGCTCCGGGTTCGCTCACGCCAGCGCCGCTCCGGGGTCGGCCTACACGGGCCATCCATGGCCCGTTAGGCCTCTCGCCGCATCCATGCGGCTCGACCCACTCCACAACACTGGCGTTCGCCCTCCTGAACGGGGCGATTCGCCAGCCTGAAAGTGTTGGTTGAAGAAGTACGAAGAGTTCGTAATCCGTAGCGTGGACAACGGCGAAGCCTTGTCCACAGGGATCAGCGTTACGCACTAGCGGAAAACGCTGCGCGGTTTTCCACGCTACGAATATCTAAACACCACAGCTTCAGGCTGGCACCTCGTCCCCGTCAGTGAGGCCGAGTTCCGGTGTCGTGGCGGGGGTTGCGAGGTAGGACGCCGAGCAAGGGGACTCGGAGCGCAGCGAAGGGCCAAAATGTGGGGTTTGCTTTCTTTTGCTTACTTTTCTTTGCACCGGGCGGCGATCCGCAAGCAAAGAAAAGTGAGTCGCCGGCCAGGCGAAATAGGGGCAGCAGCAATGCCGGTAAACAGCTAGGGCAACCAACTTCAAAGCCGTTGGGCTTCGCTAACGCTCAACCCAATCTCCAGGCGTCTCCGACTCAAGAGGTCGGATTGCGACGGCCGACCGCCACAACCCAACCTTCCCCTTACCCGCGCTGCAACACCCCGCGCATGGAGCCGAAATGCCCTGGGAAGGAGCAGAAGAAGGTGTATTCCTTGCCGGCTTCCAGGGCCCCGGTATCGAAGGTCACCGAATCCTTCTCGCCACCACCCAACATCTTGGTATGGGCGATGATGCGTTCGTCGCCCTCGGGCAGATAGCCCTTGGCTTCGCCCGCGTTCATGCCGGCGGCGTCGACGGCCGAGGCGTCGGTGGAGCGGGTCAGCACCCAGTTATGGCCCATGACGTTCTTGGGCAGGCTGCCGCTGTGGATCAGCTCCACGGTAAAGGTCTTGCACGAGGCCGGGACCTGGATCGAAGCGCGGCTGTAGGTCATCTGGTCGCCGGCTTCGATCTGGGTGGTACAGCTGTCGGCGGCCCAGACGCCGGTACTACCCAGGGCGAACAGCGCCGCAGCAAAGAACTTGGATTTCATGAACCCTCCGGATGCGTGAAAGTCGCCAGTCAGACCGATGCGAGGGTGGCGGGTTCCAGCGGCCATGGCAAGGGAGCGGCTTCGCTCTATCGTCCCCATCGAAACCTTTGCCAGGTCGTTGGGCCTTACCTCTGGGTACTATCCCTCCATCACCCGCCAGCCAAGGACGCCCGCCATGACCCTTACCGCCCTGCTGCACGAGTTGTTCGCCAGCTATGCCCAGGCCGCCAGTGGCAATGCGCCGGAAGAGGCTTTCCTCGCGCGATGACGGTGCTTTGCTCACGGGTGACGGGCCGCTAGGCTAGGCGTTTTGCCTGCCTAGGAGTCCCCATGTCGCTGAAAACCGTCTGTGTCTTCTGTGGTGCCAAGCCCGGCGCTTCGCCAGTCTTCGCCGAAGCGGCCGCGCACCTCGGGCGTACCCTCGCCGAGCGTGGCCTCACCCTGGTCTACGGCGGCGGCAAGGTCGGCCTGATGGGTGTGGTCGCCGATGCCGCCCTGGCGGCTGGTGGCGAAGTCATCGGCATCATTCCGCAGAGTCTCAAGACCGCCGAACTGGGCCATACCGGTTGCACTCGGCTGGAAGTGGTCGACGGCATGCACGCGCGCAAGGCGCGGATGGCCGAGCTGGCCGATGCCTTCATCGCCCTGCCCGGCGGTCTGGGCACCCTGGAAGAACTCTTCGAGGTCTGGACCTGGGGTCAGCTCGGCTATCACGCCAAGCCCATGGGCCTGCTTGAGATCGACGGCTTCTATGCCCAGCTGGAGGGTTTCCTCGATCACCTGGTCGCCCAGGGCTTCGTCGCCGCGCCGCACCGCGCCATGCTGCAGGTAGAGGAGTCGCCAACCGCCCTGCTAGACGCCCTCGCCGCCTGGCAACCCACGGTACCGCCGCGCTGGGCCGAACCAGCGCCGCGCTAGCGCCCGGTACACCGCCCGTCCCGGGTCTCGAACCCTCGCCGCTTGTGGCCTGTCGGTACTGACAGACCCGCAAAAGTCACCAGCGACGAGGATTCCTCCATGACCGATTTTCCCAAAGCCCCGATGCCGGAACAGCAGCAAGAGGTTCCCGGCCTGCAATCGCGCATGAATCCGGTCCCGGATTGCGGTGAGCAAAGCTACAAGGGCTCTGGCCGTCTGGCCGGCAAGAAGGCGCTGATCACCGGTGGCGACAGCGGCATCGGCCGTGCAGTGGCCATCGCCTTCGCCCGCGAGGGCGCCGATGTGGCCATCAGCTACCTGAACGAGCACGAAGACGCCGAGGACACCGCCCGCCTGGTGCGCGAAGCCGGGCGCGAGGCCCTGCTGCTGCCGGGCTGCCTGTCCAAGCGCGAGCAGTGCCTGGCAGTGGTGGACAAGACCGTGGCGGCCTTTGGCCGTATCGACGTGCTGGTCAACAACGCCGCCTTCCAGATGACCCATGAGACGCTGGAAGAGATTCCCGACGACGAGTGGGTCTACACCTTCGATGTGAACATCACCGCCATGTTTCGCATCACCCAGGCCGCGGTGAAGCACATGGGCCAGGGTGGCTCCATCATCAACACCACCTCGGTGAATTCGGACATGCCGCGGCCAACGCTGTTGGCCTATGCCACCACCAAGGGCGCCATCGCCAACTTCACCGCGGGCCTGGCGCAACTGCTTGGCGAAAAGGGCATCCGCGCCAACAGCGTGGCCCCCGGCCCTGTCTGGACCCCGCTGATCCCGGCCACCATGCCGCCCGAGCAGGTCAAGGAATTCGGCGGCAACACCCCGCTCGGCCGCCCCGGCCAGCCGGTGGAACTGGCGCCGGTCTATGTGATGCTGGCCTCCGACGAATCCAGCTACACCTCGGGCGCGCGCATCGCCGTAACCGGCGGCAAGCCGATTCTCTGAGTGTTCTCTGCCCCGGCCCGGGCCGGGGCGCCTTTCTTGCCGCTGGAGTCCCCGATGCTCGGCCAACCCCTGCGCCTTTCCACCCCCTTGCGCACCCATGTGTTCGGCGGTCACGAGATCGCCGAGCGCCTCGGTAAGCGTGGCCTGCCCCCGGGCCGCATCGCCGAGACTTGGGAAATCAGCGACGTACCGGGCAGCAGTGCCACGGTGCTCGACGGTCCCCTCGCCGGCCAGAGCCTGCATGACGTGGTGCAGGCCTATCCCGAACAACTGGTCGCGCCCGGCTGGCAGGGCCCCTGGTTTCCCCTGCTGACCAAGTTCATCGACGGCAGCGGCCGCCTGCCGGTGCACCTGCACGCCGATGACGCCACCGCCCGCCGCCTGGAATGCCAGCCCAACGGCAAGACCGAGGCATGGCACATCCTCTGGGCCGAACCGGGCGCCACCGCCCTGGTGGGCCTCAAGCCCGGCCAGAGTCGCGAGCGCGTGCGCGACGCCCTGCTGCGGCAGGACTACGACGCCGTCATGCGGCGCCTGCCGGTGCGCGCTGGTGAGACCTTCTTCATCCCCGGCGGCACCCTGCACAGCTTCGGTCCCGGCACCCTGATCTACGAGATCGAACAAACCTCGGACATCCAGCAGCAGGCCATGCCCTGGCGCATGACCGATGGCGAGCCGCTGCCCCACGCCGACTGGCGCGAAGGTATCGAGGCGCTGCTGGACGAACTGGATCTGGATGCCGATCCGCGGGTCACCCCCGGGCTGCGCCTGCCCCTGGGCGATGGGCACGACCGCCTGCTGTGTACGGCTTGCCGGCACTTCGCCCTGGAACGCTGGCGGCTGGCCGGCGCCGGGGCGCCGCCGCTGGACTATCGCTTCTCCAGCGCCCGCCTGCTGAGCAACGTCGGGCGTCCGGTACGGCTGGAGTCGGCTGGCTGGAGCGGCATGCTCGGCGCCGCCGAATCCCTGCTGCTGCCGGCCGCGCTCGGCGAAATCCGCCTGAGCGGCCCGGCCGACCTGCTGGTCGGCTACGTGCCGGATCTGCATCAGGACATCCAGGCGCCCCTGGCCGCTGCCGGCTACGGCCCCGCGGTCATGGCCGATCTGGGTATCGAATTCTCTTCCTGAACTACAAGCTTACTGACCTTTAAGGAGTCCCCATGAGCGACTATCCCAAGCCCCCGCTGAAACCCCAACCCCAGACCTTTCCCGGCTCCGAAGCGCGCATGGATCCGCTGCCCGACAGCGGCGCCGAAACCTATCGCGGCTCGGGTCGCCTCAAGGGCAAGGCGGCGCTGATCACCGGCGCCGACAGCGGTATCGGCCGCGCCGTGGCCATCGCCTTCGCTCGTGAGGGCGCCGATGTCGCCATCGCCTACCTGGACGAGCACGAGGATGCCCGGGAGACCGCCCGCCTGGTTACCGAGGCCGGGCGCCAGGCCGTCCTGCTGCCCGGCGATCTGATCGACCGCCAGACCTGCCTGGACGTGGTGCAGAAGACCGTCGAGGCCTTTGGCCGCATCGACGTGCTGGTCAACAACGCCGCCTTCCAGCAGGTGCGCGACAGCCTCGACGAGATTCCCGACGAGGAATGGGTGCATACCTTCAACGTGAACATCCATGCCATGTTCCGCATCACCCAGGCGGCGGTGAAGCACATGCCGCGCGGCGGCTCCATCATCAACACCGCCTCGATCAACGCCGACATCGCCCCGCCGACCCTGCTGGCCTACTCGGCGACCAAGGGCGCCATCGCCAACTTCACCGCGGGCCTGGCGCAACTGCTCGGCGCCAAGGGCATCCGCGCCAACAGCGTGGCCCCCGGCCCGATCTGGACGCCGCTGATCGTCAGCACCATGAAACCCGACGAACCGGAGCAATTCGGCGCCAGCACCCCCCTGGGTCGCTCCGGCCAGCCGGTGGAGCTGGCCCCTGCCTATGTGCTGCTGGCCTCGGACGAAGGCAGCTACATCTCCGGCGCCATGTTGCCGGTTACGGGCGGAATGCCGGTGCTCTGAGGGTTTTGGCTGGGGTGCCGGGGTTTGCCCTCACCCCGGCCCTCTTCCCGAGGGAGAGGGGGTAGATAATTCCGTAGGTTGGGTTGAGCGCAGCGAAGCCCAACGTGTGGTATCCGGCAGCGTTGGGCTTCGACGATGAAGCCGTCTCAACCCAACCTACGGGGCTTGCCCTCTCTCAGAGAGAATATTGCTCAGCGTCCGCGTGGAAAACGCTACGCGGTTTTCCACCCTACATATCTTGGTTCGCTCTTTCTCCGAGGGCGAGGAAGTAGATGATTCTGTAGGTTGGGTTGAGCGCAGCGAAGCCCGACGTGAGGTATCCGGCAGCGTTGGGCTTCCACGATGAAGCCGTCTCAACCCAACCTACGGGGCTTGCCCTCTCTCAGGGAGAAGATTGCTCAGCGTCCGCGTGGAAAACGCTGCGCGGTTTTCCACCCTTGTATCTCGACTGAGGCCTCTTTGCGAGGTCATAGTCCCCGACTGATCATCGGGGGAGGATGGCAAGCCGTTTCCACCC
>NZ_SLYS01000021.1:0-43681 GCF_004341115.1 Pseudomonas sp. JUb52 | reverse complement strand
TAGACTTATCCACAGTTGCTGGTAACAAAATCAGCAATCCGCCCTGGGTCAAATTTCAATCGGCAGGGTGGGTCAATTTTCCATCAGCGCCAACATCACCGCCCTCAACTGCCTTGAGATCATTCCCGCCCACCCAGCTTGCCAATACGCTTTGCTTCTTTACCACTGTCCCTGTACCCCCGGCTTCCCTCTTGCCTGCCTGCAGGCAGGAAAAAATGTGCTCTGGTTCGCGCCATGGATAGTAAACCAATCCGTCGATCCGGGTCTTCAAATGTCTGACTACATGTACAAGCTGAGGTGTAGCCGGCAGGGACTGGTGACTCCACCAAGCGAAGATTAGCGAGTGAATGGAGCAGTCTTGCCACTAGCAAGGGCGAACAATGAAGGAGCCTTTCGGCCCCTTCCGAACTTAGTTAACCAACAGGTTCTCAAGCTTCTCGATCAGATGATGCAGGGGACTTCGACCCTGCAGGCGCGTCTCGAAAACTTCATTCCGGTGGTAGGCAATCCAGATTTCGAGGGCGTGCCGATTATCCCTCTCGTAGCCGGAGCCGAGGATGCAGACAAGCTCAGTGCCATGGGGGTTCTCAAGGTAGAGACTCATGGCTGAAGCCAGATGCTTAAGGTACTTATGCTCGCGAGCCTCCATCGATGGATGCAGAGGGGTCACGTTGGCACGTTTGATCAGTTTCATGGTGGAACTCCCCAGGCGTTGAGATTGGCTTTGATCAGGTTGTCGAAGGCGCTGCCATCGCGACGAGTCAGGTTGGGGACATAGCGCGAATAGACACGGAACAGCATCTCGGTGGTGGTATGTCCCATCTGCCTGGCGATCCACTCCGGGTTTTCGCCTGCAGCAAGCCAGAGGGTCGCGGCCGTATGACGGGTTTGGTAGGGACGCCGCCTACGCAAACCCAGGTGACGCAGCAGCGGATACCAAACCCGGTCGTTGATGTTGCGGTATGCGTGCGGCGTACCTTCGCGGGTGCTAAAGACAAACTGTCCGCTGCCGGTTTTATCCCGCTGGCCGAGGAGCGCCTGGTAAACCGGCCCAGACATATCGATCTCACGCTGTGAGCCGTCGTTCTTGGTGTAGTCGAGCTTGCCGCCCACCCAGGTTTCACGGATCAGAATCTGCCGTCGCTGAAAGTCGACATACTTCCATTGCAGACCATCGACTTCTGCCGTCCGCATGCCTGTGAAAAAGCGCACGGTGTAGTAGTTACGAAAGTCCTCACGCACTGTGCTGAGGATCTGCAGCACCTCATCCAAGGTGAAGGGTTCCACGTCTGTCTTGGGGACTTTCAGTGATTTGATGTTGAGATATGGCGAGGTAAACTCGAAGCGGTCAGCTGCCTCACTAAGGATCATGCGCAATGGCGTCATGATGTGGTTGATTCTCGTCGCTGTCAGACTCTGACCTTTCTGCCCGGGGACTTTGCCGAGTGCCGAGCGGAATGACAGAAGTTCTGCTTTGGTGATGGCGCTGACCTCTTTTTTGCCGAACTCAGGCAGCAAGTGCTTATCAAGGGTAAGGCGCACGGTTTTGGCGTGCGTATCACGCCATTCGACCCTCATCTCCTCAAACCACAATTCGGCAAAATACTTGAAAAGTGGTGTTTTCAGTGATGCACAGCCAGCCTGCAGCCGACTGATCTCTTGCACCTTGCTGCTTTGAGGGAAGTAGGTGGCGTAGTCAAAGCAGCCGAGGGTGATTCCGCCTCTATGCGCTCCAGGATCTTCTCCAGCTTTTTCCGGTTAGCAGGCGTATCAGGCAACGTAGTCTGCTCGCGGCACCGCTGATCCAAATAGGTGAAGTCGAAGAACAACTTCCCGTTGTCAGCACGGGCGCGAACCTTACCCATGGCAAATACCTCCACCAGCCATCGGAACCAACCCAGAAGCCCGCGAGAATTTCTGCATGTCTTCTTCGACGGCTTCCCAGATGAAAAGGATCTTGCGGCCGCCAAAGGGACGGAAGTAGTGAATCCCTTCGAGCAGGACTGAGTCTTTCAAGCGATTACGGATGGTGCGCGCGTCGTACTTCATGCGCGTGGCCAGCTCTTCGGTAGTCAGGTATGTGTGAGACATGGCTATGCCCTCTCTGCTAAATTGAACGACAGCGGATTCTTATGAGCTCCTGAATACTCATAATGATCTCCTACAGATCAATATAGCGCTCATTTTGAGCTTTGCAAGGACAAAATGATCTTCTGCAGATCATTTTTGGAGATTAGGATGGTCAAGTGCCATTTGTCTCGCTTACTGGGCGAGCGGAAACTGAAGATCAGTGACGTAGTCAGGGACACCGGGATCAACCGCGGAACCCTCACGCGGCTGTATCACGAGACCGCGCAGAGGGTAGAGCTCAAGGACCTCGAAGCGATCTGCCAGTACCTGAACTGCCAAGTGGGAGACTTGCTAGAGTTGCAGGATGATCCGGAAGGCTGAATGTCCTCCGGACCTGGTCAGGCGCGAAAATGCCAGTCGATAGAAGCCATCAGCAGCAGGTAACGTAAGGCCGCGCCTGAATGCCTGTTCTGCTGCAATCCATCTTGGAGCTCCAGTGTGGCGCGAATGCCTAAATGCAGATTCTCCACCTCGGTATTCTCCGGCTGGAGCAGCGCGACTGGCTTCCGGGGGGTTCCAAGCACGCGGCGCCAATATGCTTTGCTCGCTCTCGGCTTTCGCCTGTCATAAACGATCAGCTCAATCGACCGCGCAGGAATGCCTAGCGCAGTCAGCAGCCACAAGTAGTCCCGTGCCTGGTCCTCATCACGCTTACGGTAAAAGCGCAGAGTGCTTTCCGAGAACCAGCTTCGCTCTACAAAGTCATCTAGAACTCGATTAGCGCGATCGCCTTCGGCGCCTTCCAAGATCGTGTATAGACAGTGGGCGTAAACAGCTACTGAATTTCGTCCCCCATGGCGCGGCGGCATCGGCACTAGCGATGGCGCATTGGTGTGTAACGAAGAACGCAATCGGTGCTTGTTGGCATTACTAGACAAAGAGTTCTGTGCCAAATCTCGTATATAACGCGCCCGCTCAAGCATCAAGGCCCGATCCTCTGGAGAAAATTCCAGCCAATCCAGATTAACCTGCTGATTGGCTTCCTCCGCATAGGAGGCATAGGCCAGCATGGACTCGATTTGGCAAATTCGCTTTATCGCCCAGTTTTGCTCAACGAACTGCGCGACTGGACGCATTACAGCTTTTCGAGTCCGCCTATGCGCTCTGAGAGACCTGACCCGACCGATAACCTTCAGAAGGTGCTCAGCTTCCGAAGACGCCTCCATCGTAGGCAGACTCACCTGTGCAATCGAAGCTACATTGTAAGCGCTAAACAGCCAGGCTTTGGGGTTCCACTGCCAGGCTAGTGCCAACATCTGCGGCAGGCAGTGAACATAGTGCAGAAGCGACACCTTCGGGCTGCTATGGCCGAGAAGGGCGCTGACGATATGGGCAACACGCCGTGTTGGCCCGCCACCGGGCGGTGCTAGCCCAGCACGCAATCTTTCTAGATCCTGCAGCCACCGGCTGGTCTGCGGTAGATCATCGAAAATAAGCTTCGGTGTGACATTGGTAACTAAACCGCTCAGCTTGAGCATCAGCCAGGTGGCGCATGAGTGGCGCAGATGATGGTAATGAATGACGTCCGCACCCGTCACAGCACGCATGCAGGCATGTAATGCCGGCATTAAAGTGCTTTCGCTTATCCACTGTGATCTCAACTCTGGGATACAGAGCAGAAACTCCGAAAATGGCTTTTTACCTTCCTCTGCCTGACGTTGCTGGCACCAGCTCATCAACAAAGTAAGCTCATCAGGCTCCAGCAGCGTCACAAGGGGCAGCCTTCTGACCGAGTTTTGTGTTTTCAGGCCACGCAGGGCGTGAGGTCGAACGAGCAGGTCAATGGGCAAGTCCATATGAACAAGCTCTGTTAGAGACAATTTGCGCATGTTTGGTTGACGCTGGTGAATGCGTTCGCTGCAATCCGCTGCTAGCAAGGGAAAATGTATATCGCATAGCCGTAGCTTCAGGGCTTCGTTACGCCGCAAGCCTAGCCGGAATCCTAAGATGAGGAGCAACTTGGCCGCTGTCACCAAATGCGGTGTTCGAAGCTCCAGTCCGCAGGTAGCAATAGCGCGTAAAACCGCCTGATACTGATCTTCAGAGAGGATACGTGCATCAACGCTTGAGACGTCTTGGCCGATACCCAATACTGCAAAGGGGCTGATGGGAGGATAATGGTGATGGCGCTCCAGAAACGTATGAAACTCATAAATTGCTCTAGCCAGAGTCCGGCGCTTGCCATCGCTGGGCTGGGCCTCGAGCAAACCTTCATAAATGTTTTCCAGTGCATCTGGCTCCAGTCTGAATACCGTCAGACCATCTAGCTGTTCGAACGCCTGCCCTAGCAGTCGAACATAGCGGGCGACTGTCGATCGGCCGATACTGTTTCCATATACCGAGCCCCCAGAGAGCATGCAGCCTGCCCACTCCGTCACTAAGAGCTGAAGCTCACTGGCATCTTGGGGTGCCTCAATGCATTTTTCCGAGCGAATCTTTTGACATATCTCCAGTAACCAATCTGGCGCGTCCGCCCCCTCCTCTATTTCAGCCTCCTCACTAGCACTTCTTCCATAAGCATTAGCAGGGTCATCTAGTCCGGCGACCCCAAATATCTCTCCCCATGAGGAAGGGCGCAGTGAATGGGACACGAACATCTGTCGGCAGGCAAAATTGACTATCATCTGAGGCAGGTGCAACTGCACCTGCATACGTAGCAGCTCCAGTAGTTCTCTCGGACTGCCCGGGAGATCTTTAACGGGCATCCCAGATGACGTCAAAAATGCGTTAACGCATCGGAGCGTGCCCCCTCTACGCTGCAGCTGCTCTTTCAATAAGCGAAGATCGTCCGCGCACCGAAACATCAACATCAGCGTCGCCGGATCCGGGAACCACTGTCTGTGCTCGGCCTCTCGCTTGCCGCGAAGCGATAAAGGAAGCCTTACCTCAGGCACACCCGCCAGCCATTCGATCCGCTCCAAGGGTACTGAAACGAGAGCATCCAGCTGAGCGATATCTAGCAACCCACCGCTATAGGCAGCGCTCATCAGCAGTAGTCCGACGCGCTGTGGAGGATGGAGCGACTCGAGATCGCGCCGGTAACCCATCTGCAAGGCCCTGAGCAACTGACGGCTGAGGCGTAATCGCTCAGCGGTGTACATATCTGGGTTGAACGGGTTTGCGGGACGTTCAACCGCGATGGCCAGGCGCGCCAGTGGGAATCTGGGGAGGTGGTTCCGCACCCGCTGGGTAATGCTTCGCAGCATGTTACGCAACGCCTGATCAGTTCCTAATTGAGCCTCCAACTCGCGTACATGCTCGACAGTGATGTCTCGAATGGCACATGCACCCAGTAACCACTGCCCCAGTGGCACTCCACATTCTTCAGCGATTCGCCTCAAACGCTCACGAACCATTCCTCTCCAGTCCGGCTCATAAGGTTCTGCAGACCATAAATACTCAACCTCCTGCTCGCTCAGACGTGTCATCTCATCGCCCCCACCGACTTCCCTGAACGTACCAGCCCAGTGTTTTCAGCAGTTGCGTTATCCAATCACCCACCACCCCGGCATAGGCTGCGGGACAAAACGATGAATACGGGTCTTGAGGCTCCTCTCCGCGCAGCCAGTGCCCCATAAATGCAGCAAGGACCTCTGCAGGACAGCCACGCTCGAACAGCTCTGTACGTACAAATTTTCGGTAAGCATTGACCCGATGTGGGATGTAATCAGCCACCTGCTCCATATACAGGTAAAGAGTGGCGGGCCTGATCTCTATGCGGCGGACTCCGCTATCACTGTGCGAGAGAAAGAACCCGCGAGACCATCGCTCTTGATCCTCCGAGGAGCCAGAGAGAAGCACTTTCGAGATAGCCGTGCAATGTGCGAGGTAGTGGGCCAATTGCCGTTGCAGCATTTCAGGCACCCAGACCAGCCGGCTCATGTGCCGATCGCCGTTGTCCTTGTCAGCTATAGCGCCAATCCTTAGTAGCGAATCAAATTCGTCGACTAATCGCAACGGGTTGCTGATCGCCCGGCAGCCTGTAGATAGCATGAACATTTGCACAACCCATAGGGTGTAGACGTTATGCCACGTAATCTGGTGAACAAGAGTCGATGACGGCTTCTTACGCAGGATGTTCGCCATGGCTCTTACATTGGATGCAATCGTCTCGGTCAATAGGCAGTGCGTGGCGCCCACACTTCCGTGCTGATCGACCTTATCCATTTCTGGCAATTGGTACGCTAAGCCAGCACAGGCATAGACACGTTGTAGGACGCGTCCCAGAGAAGAACGGTAGATGTGCTGTAAATGGCTGGCCCTAGGTTGCAGGTAATACTGTGGCGTTTGTGCGGAAGGCACGCGGACGCCAGACAGCATTCCAGCGATAGCTACGTCTTGAGTGTCCGCGGCGATCTGATAGAACAAGTAATTCCTGACCTTGCTCAGGGTGTATCTGGGATCGCTCTTGCCTAGAACCGAGAGAATCTTCCTGACTTCTACGACCAGCTCTTCGGCCTGACGGGTAAAAACATAATCTGACGTGCGAGGAAAATGTCGCAACAGCACTGCTATCAAAGCAGAGCTTCCGGCCAGATCAGGCAGTAGCAGCCGGGCCTGTGAAGATCGAAATCCGTATTTAGCCTGCCAACGCTCATCTCCCACCAATTCCGGGTGACGAACACGAACACAGAACTGCGAGACTGCCCCTCTCAACAGGCACATACCGTCGGTGCAATTTGCTTCCCGATCAACCACCGTTAGCTGAACGACTTGGTATGGAGCCTGTCCGAGCCAGAGGCTTATGTGCAGCATTAGGATGGCTTCCATCCGCAGCTGAAGGTGCACCTTATTCTGGCTATGGGTTAGCGCCCGCCGACATTCCTCAAACATATCACTGGCGCCGAACAGGAGATCCCTCAACTCTGTCAGAGTGAATTGGGTATATGTGAACGGCAACTGCTGGCGACTTCGTATTATGTGATTTTCGATGCTCCGCTGACTGAGCAAATCAGCAACAAATGGCCGCTCTGCACACGCGTCGTCCAGCACCCAGATTTCAGCAACAGGGCTCAACTCATCTGGAGCTAACTCAGCTATGTCGGTATCAGTAGTCGGGGGCTGGGTGAGGATTTGATAATGACCCGGCAACTGGTCAGGATCATCTGGATCGCCCAATGCAAAACCATCGCGATCCTCAGCAATGAAATGCGTTGATTCTAGAGCGACCGGTTTTCCGCGCCGGCCGCGGATACCGCCGCCGCCTGATCTCGTTGGCGGCTCCTCCCCCTGGCTGTAACGAACCAATCGAGTAATAGATGCGAACCGATCTGCATTCTCCGACCTAGAATCGGGTGCTGAGAAACCTCGACATGCCGCCACGAAGCTGGCTGTATCCCCCCAAACCCTCAGTTTGGGGGGAATGATCAGATGACGCGTTTCGCACAACCACCTCAAATCTAGAAACGCGGCATACCGCTGAGCGGACAGTGGCGACTGCCTAGGGGTCCGCGTTGCCGCGAGTAGCTGAGCGACCAGGCGGTCGTAGTCTGGTGCATTCTCCGTATCTCGTGGCGCATGCCACAGCGCTGCATAAGGGAACCCATACTTTGTCACCCCCCTGCTCAAGACTGGGTTTCGAGTAGGGGGTGGTGTCCCCAACCAGAAGCGGTTCCCCAAACGCTCCGAGATTTGCGGCTGTCTGCTCAGAGAGACGATCCACAGGCATGTCTCTCGCCACACGAGCGGATCACAGCTCCCTATTCTGATAGGTGAACCAAGCTCGGATACACGCAATGCGCGCAGCAGCCCTACCACCATACGTGGCAAGTCGATCAGATCTGGATGTGCACAAAGGACATCAAGGATTTCTCCAACTACTTGGCCGGATTGGCCTTGCTCTATGGCCAGAGAAATTAGCGCTTTTCGGTTCATGTGGTTACCGCTCTACAAAGGGTTCACCTCCATAGTGGGAGAGCCAAATCCCCTAATCGCGGGCGCACACGATCCGCGCATGCGCGGATTTTCGATGCCTACCTAGTCGAACCTAGTTGCTGCCAGATGACTGGTTTTGGAGTGACACCTCGTGGCACACCTTCAGTAAGCACTGCCATTCCAGGTGCGAGAGACCATGCTGCAGATCAAGAAGCGATAAAACCGAGTGGAATCCAAAGGTGATCTAGCAGATTGAACACATTGACAGCGCTGCGGCGACTCTTGTCTCGCCTTAGCAAGGAAGCGAAATTGGATCAGCTTTAACGCTGTGAATCATGAGCAAGATCAAAAAATAAGCAGCGCTTAACTGAAGGGCCACACCCAGTTGAATCAGAAGAGGGCAAGGTCTGCCTGAATAGTTATAATCGATCGGGGAAGCAAGCGGTACTAACATCGGCGTGCGATACATCCCAAACGACCGGCACCGGCTAGTTACTTTCCTCAAAGTAGAAAATTGAGCCGAAATATTGGGCAGGCATCGACTGCACTTTTAGTGATACACGCCATACTCAATGCGTTGCAAGTAAGCCTCGACAGTTTGCAATCCTGCCGGATCAGCGACGATTGCCGATGGTGATTCACTATTGAAGTACCTGCAAGGTCGGCAAAGCCATTCCTCAGCTAGTTCTCGGTTACCAAAGACGTCAATTGCCCGCTCCAGCACCCTCTTGTAATGTTCTGGGTTGAACTGGACCGAGTGTTTCTTTACTGAACGCCGTTTACGCATCACGACCTCTTCCTAAGCTATTAAGAATTCCATTTCATCAGAGCTTCTGAGTTAAAACCTGTAGAGTTTTTGCCGCTTGAAGATGCCATGCAATCCAACCACGATCAGCGCGCGCCATCATGATTACGTCCTTTTTTAGAATCCTTTCATTCCGTCCACTTAGCAAAACACCACGTCGCGGTCCCTAGCGTCAGCAAGGCCCAAAGTAGCCATTGCGGAAATTGGTACTGGCTACTTAGCCAAAGCCCTGCGCCTCCGCTAAGCATCACCACAAACAACCATCTCATCAGTTGTTCTCCCGATTAGATACGAAATGCCAAGATAACCGCATGCTCGGCTGTGCTAACGCCTGCACTGAAAATTTACTCAACTCCCACATTGGGAATTGAGGATGAAATTCGCAGGTCAGCACCAACCTTTCCAAGCCCCGAAATCACGTCGTTCGGATCAGCGCAAGCGAGGCTGGATTGGGGTTTTCTGATAATGAAGGCCTCAACGGACTGTAAGCCGCCATTTCGGGTCAGCAGACCTCAGCAGAGGACAGGCCTTATAATCCGCTTCCGGCATCCGAGTCCGGAAATTTCGTATTGATCGGCTGGAGCGGCCGAGCCGCAGCCTTTGCAGGAATCGGTATTTGGCTGCTTAGCCAAATACCGATTCCTGCGCTAAGCATCGTTGGATAAGCCTAGGTTTTTGAAAAGCCAGTGCGATTTCTCAGAAATGTGACAGCAGCCATTCCTAAGCGGTGGTTGCAAAATTCCGCGATAGAGTTTTATGCTTTCAATCTGCGCCGCAGGACTTCGTTGGCAACAGCTCCGCTGCCTCCCCCTGCGGACATCCAGTTAACCGCTCTAAGAGTCATGATGAAGCACAATGTGGTGCTCGAAGACTGGAACGGTGACGGTGCTGCTCGGCTTCCCTAAGAGGTTGTGCAGGAACTGAGCGTCGAGGTCGGGGGCACGCTCTACCTCCTTGAGGAGTATGTGGGTACGGCCTGCCGCCTAGTGCTTAGTAGGTCACCTCGCATACCTGATCGTGTGGATGAGCTAACTGGCCATTCGGCAATTGCAACGTTGGCATTGCCTTTTGCCAGAGTAGGGTCGGCCATGCGCCGATACTTTTGGCCAGCCCCATGCTTGGGTTGAGCATATGTGAGCGCCTAGGACCTGCGATAGGTTAGCGAGCTTAAAAGCGGGACGACTGTAACCTTGCTTCACACGCGCCGATGGTGACAAAAACGCACCTGAGACCCGTTAACGCTCTAAGCCCACCGGTGAGAGTATTGCACTACTTTGCTCGCTGCGGACCGCGAGCGGAGCTCAGGCTCAATGGGAAGACGCATTAAAGCGCGGCCAGCAACTAAAAAAAGCGATATCTCAAATTTCGTTTATTGTGCCAAGGATAACCACATCTGGATGCTGCCATCTTCCTTAAACTGCTAGGCGCAGTAAAAGGCGGAAACCTTGCCGTACGGCATCTAGAGACAATTTTGAACGCCTGCCGCCAACCAAGATTCCTGTACCGTATTAGCCTCCGACGGGCCCTTTTTTATCGTTCTACCAATTCTGTGCCTAAACCGTGCCGCGCCGCCTCGCACGCACCATGCCTATAGCTTTTTTTAGAACTCTAGCAACGCGGGCTGGAAGCGCAGAGAAAACGCATTCATTCCTGAAACCAGTTTGGCTTCACGCACCTTCCACATACACTGAGCCCTCATTGACGGTTTTAGATGCTAGATCTAAGTTTTGGCGGCGTAAGACTCACTATTGTAACTAACAGCTTTGGCAAAGCTTGTCAGAAACGCTGGCGGCTCAACTTGGCGATAAACATATCCACTATACTTCCTGGATCCAGGTCAAATTTTTGCTCTTCACTGATGCTCCAATCATCGTCATACGGTGATCGCCATGCGTGCCAATTCAGGTCCGCTTGAGATAGCTCGAGAGAGCAGTTAGGCGCGGAGATCGAGAGCATAAGACCTAGCAGAATCTTTTCGCGCAGAACCCCCCTTGGAACGCTATCAGCGGACTTCGCCAAAGCCTGGAAGAGCTTCTGGAGGTAGCGAATGAAGTGTTGCACTGCCGCGTCGTCTTGCACCGCTGTGGTTCCAAACTCGTAAACATTCACTAAAAGGGAGGATTTTTCATCGCGTACTTCTTCTAACGCTTGCTGATGGAGGCTATCCGTCAGGTGCAAAATATCGGTCGGCATCTCGTTGACAACGAAGCTTCCCACGGGATACCTCAGCATCTCTCCCGGACTGTCATAGAAAACTCTGGCCGCAATAGCGACATCCTCGACTTTCTCAGCTGAAAACGTTGCATTTACACCGAATCCTACTTGCGCAGCATCAGCGAGCGCAGATCGGACTAGCTCAATCAGCTCGACCCTATAGTCTCGATTGGTCGCGCCTTGGTAATCGAATATATGCGCATTTCCTACATTCTCAACCTTACCTAGCAAGCGACGCAAACCCCGCCATCCGCCTGCGTAAAAGTTGCGCCACCCCCATGATTCCCTAGTCTCCATAGCGGGTAGCGGAGTGGGAGGAGCTTCAAGAGAAGCTGACCGCTCCTCCAAGCTTTGATCCAGCTTGGATTGTAACTCCTTGAGGGTACGCTGTTGGCGGCGAAGCTGGCTGGCCAATCCTAACCCTATTGAGCTAAGGCGCGTTTGGCCCACAACCTCCTTATTGTTGATGGCAACCCGTGGGCGAAGCCCTAAGCCGAACACCTGCTCACACCAAGCGGCATAGGTCAAATTTTCGCCGGTGGTGCGGGGCAGTCTCTTTGCCAGCTTCTTGAGGAGGGGCGTCTCCAGGTAAGAGCAATCGACTAAAACGTCGAACCGCTTCAGAATCCTGAACTGCACCCACTGCTCTAACTCTTCGCGGTCCATCCAGTTACTCCACTGTATATAGGATCAGTGTTCTTTCAAATCTTATTCGACTGCGGACAAATCAACATTTCCGAAACTACGGGAGGCACATGTCATTATTTGATTATGTCGTGCCAGAGCTTCCGCTTGCCAAAAAGAAACAGCAGCAACGAGATCATCTTTGAGCACTGCAATCGATTCTCTATAGATAGCTTCCCAAGCTAGAGTGCGTGACTCTAACGGTCAACACGCAAAGCTACGCGTAGAAAATGGATCGTAGGCACTCCATTACACAACAGAAATGGAGCCACAACGCTCCACTTAGATCTTTCGAAACGTCGATAACGCGGCTAAGGTGCCAACATCCAATCGTGAGATGATGGCAATGAATACCCTCACTCCTCAGTCCACTCAGTTTTCACTCGGGCAATGGTTTAGCCGCAATCTGTGCGCCGTTATCGCGGTTGCAGGCGCGCAGCGGGAAACGCAACGTTATGCCAACACTCCTGGGCCTTTGACCGCAGTACAGATTCAGCAGCAAACCGGGATTGCTCGTAGCACGCTGCGGTCGCTGAAGTCGCCAGGCCAAGGTAGCGATGCCAACCCAGACCTCAGCACTATCGAGCGTCTTGCCGATGCTCTGGGTGTGCCACCTGCTTTTCTATTGATGCGCCCCCAGGACTGGGCACTGCTGGCCAGCGCTATCGGCAACAGTGGCGATTACCTAGCTGCTGCTCAAAAATTGGAAGCCGAAGACCGGCTTCAGGCGGTCAATCCTGTGGAGAAGGTCCTGCGCGAATGCAAGGTACACCCGGATCAGCGCCCCAAGTTTGTTGGTGCCTCGCCGGAGGTTGCCCGAGCCAACGCCCGTGACGAGTGGCGTAGACGCGCCTGTCTCAAGCTCGATGCGCTAATGCTGCGCGAAATCTCACAATCCGGCCCACGTAAGTGGTTGGCCGCGATAGCGGGCGCCTGGGTCAGCCAGGCCACGCCCCACGATCCTTCTTCTAGCAAGCAATAAGGAATGCTGGGATGCCGATCATTCACGACCCCGATCTTGCCGATGTACTGATGAGTGCCAGCGCCGACGACATGGGGCTGCTGATAGATGTAATCACCGACAGCGGCAAGGGCCGCATCTCCCTGTCATCTTCGATCTGTCGTCAACTGATGGCCGCTAAGGACAGGGGTGCTGACGAGTCAACCGGGGCCATTATTGCCGAGGAACTGACCCGCTTTGGCGGCAACTCACTGGCCAACCTCTTCCGCGGTGGCAGTGGTGTGCCATACCGAGAGCTACTGGCGGATGTGGCCGGACACGTTGGCGCGAAGAACAAGACTAGCGCCAGCTGCGCTGATATGGAAATGGAGATCATCACCAACGTATTCACTCAGTCCCTAGTACGAATGAGCGAGGAAGACCGAGGCACATTGTTCCGGTCCTTGGGAGAATTGGAGTACCGCCCCGGCATGGGGCCGGGGGCATCGGCGGCTTTCTTAGCCTCACTCGGCAGTTCCGGCCTGGCTTCCTATAACGTGGCAGCGGTGGTCGCCAGCGCAACCATGAGCAGCCTGGTAGGGCGTGGTGTCGTGCTGGCAGGTTCCAGCACCTTGGGCCGTGGTCTAGCAGTGCTGGCAGGCCCGGTGGGTTGGGCTATCACCGGAATCTGGACGGCGTTCGACCTAGCCAGCCCGGCGTATCGCGTCACCGTGCCCTGCGTCATCCAGATAGGCCATATGCGTCAGAAGATGTTTCTCAAATCAACCTGTCCTGGTTGCCATACGGTAGTCACTGTCGGCGCTAATTTCTGTGGCAAATGCGGGATAAATCTGGGCGCCTGACGCCCACTTAGACGGCCAAGGAGTGAGTCCATGAATCCTACGATGTCCCCTCTCGAGTTTCTCTTGACCAACGTTATCTGCTTCGCCGCCGGCGCGGCCACGGTGGTAGGGCTACAACTCGCGGCCAAAGTCGTGCATGCCTCTGGCAACCGCGCCGCTCAGAATGCTGCCTGAATCAACGGATTGAGTAGGGACTAGAATCTTGTACAGCAACCATCACGCCGAACGGCTGGTATCCCTCCAGGGGGAAATCGTAAAGATCTCCATAGACATCCAGCGTCTGCGTGCCGACCTCGAGTGGTTTGAGCACTTCGACCACGAGAGCAACCATACCAGGCTCATCCAAATGCAACGGGATGCTCTCGTAGCGCGGGAACAACTTGCCGAGGTCGAGCAGAGTATCGAGACCAGTCGCGCCGAGCTGATTAGCGCTAAGAGCGTTGCCAAGGCAGGCTTGTCGCCATTGCACTGGTTTTCCAGCGAACGACGCGTGGCTGAGCGCAAGGTAAGCACCCTGCAGGAGCGGCTGGCGCAGTTCAAGAGCCGGCAAGAGGACTTGGTATCCAGGCCAGATAAAAGCAAGCGGGAGCACCTGCGCCTGATGGTTAACTCGCGGCGATATAAGGACTTTGACTCATTGCAGGCCAAGGCCACCATCACTCAACTGGATAACGACGTGCAACGCCTGCAGGGCGTCGCCGACGAAGTTAGAAAGGCCAGCGCCCACTGGGAGGCAGTGGCCGGAGAGGTGTATCGCAATTGGAAAGCTACTCATGATCAGTTGCGGGCGGTGGAGCGGGACATCATTGATGCCGAATGCTTCATCAACCAGTTGGGCAATGCGCAAAGCTCATTCGATAAACGAATCGTCCATGACGAATGTGAAAGCCGCTTTGGCGTCGGGCAACGCAGTCCGGACAGGGTGTTGAAGGATCGGCAATTCCAACAGCGCAAACTGGAACGAGAAGAGGAAAAGCGCAAGCGCCGCCTACGTGACAGCATTCGCCTGCTAGAAAAAGAAATCCGTAACTTGGTGATAGATGGCAATAATCTTTGCTACTTGAACGAAGCGGGCGGGAAACGACGCTTCATAGGTCCGGAAGTACTCAAGACACTTGTACCTCATCTGGCCACGACTTATGGCGTGACCTTGGTCTTCGATCCCGGCATTCGCCGCGAGCTCAATAAGAGCGACAACGCACTCCAAGCAATGTTTCCGCAGGCCCGGGTGCTGGTTATGCCACCCACCCTCACCGCCGACCATTCGGTGCTGGCCGCTGCAGAGTTCGATGTCAAGACCTATGTAATTAGTAACGACCACTACAGCGATTACCCGGACATGGCTGCAGTCCGAGAGGATCGAGTACTGCATGCAGTGGTCCATCGCGACTCCGTGCAGATCCCGCAACTGCAAATTCTGCTGCCTCGCTGAGGCCCTACGCGGCCGACGATCTCCGGTCATAAACAACCACTCCTACGCACCCGCCCAGGCTAGCAACGAGGCAAGAAAGATGGATCTGAAAGGCCACCTGCTGTACATCGATATCACGCAAATCTGTGGCATTGGTTGTGCGTTCTGCATGTATGCCGACAAGCATAAGTCAGGGATGAGCATGGAGCTATCGAGCCTCGCCCGGGAAAACCTCGCTACGCTAATCAACGATCCCGACGTCAAGCGCATCTCCATCAGCGGAGAAGGCGAACCCCTCAACAACGCCAAAGTCTTCTACGAGATTCTTGAGCTTTCCCAAGGCGGCAAGCGTTTCGAATTCATCACAAGCGGCTTCTTTCCTCACGAGAAGATGGCGGAGTTCTATAACACTACCAATCGCATCGTGCTCAGCCGCGGCGACACCTGCAATATCCGTCTGAGCTCTGACAGCCACCATATCGACAAGGTGAAATGGCGAGCTCATGGCTTCAGCCTGGACTACCTGAAGCGACACAAGCCAGCCGGGCTGAGCTTCTCGTTCCGCTCGATCGACACGGATCGAGATTTCACCCGCAATTACCTCCGAGAAGAACTGGCCTGCTGGGGCATCGAAGTCGAGATCGTTGGGGTTAATGCCCTGGAGGATATGCTGGTAAGCGGCGAGGAACGCTTCGGCATCGACTATAAGAATCTCGTCCATCCGGCAGCCGACACGCCACCAGGCTACCTAGACCTCCATGGCTACATCGACGCCATTGAGACCCGGGTCAACAAGCGTTTCACTCTTGGCAGCCTCAATCCGCACCCTCACGTCAACGGCATGGATTTGACCGTGAAACCAAATGGTGACGTCTACCTGTACGGCATCGAGCACCAATGCCTGGGCAATATCCACTTCGATCGGATCGGCTGGGAGCAATTGGCCACTCATGTACGTGACACGCCTTTGGTTCGCGCCCTTTACAGCCAACCGCTGAAGGATCTGCTAGCCCGTCTCGACGACCTCGAACTGGTACACAAGATCCTGCGCAAGGCGAATAACCCTTACTGGCTAGTCAAGGAACTGGCTAATCACGATGGCCTGCTGGAACGGATGGTGCCGGCATGATCGACTCCCATAGCCATACCTTTTATTCCAAACACGCCGTCGGGACGGTGGACGAGTTAGTGCGGGCCTCGATCGCCGCCGGGGTGAAGATCCTCACCATCACCGACCACGCGCCATTTCCGGTGGACAGCGATAATCGTCTACTGGAAGCGGAGCTTGAGTGCTATTTCGCCGATATCGAGCGGGCACGACAGGAGCACCAGGGGCAGATCAAGATCCTGCGCGGACTGGAGTTCGACTATATGCCGGGTGCTGATGCGTACAACCGCGATTTGCTGGCACGGTTTGAGTTGGATTTCGCCATCGGTTCGATCCACTACGTCGAGTTGCCAGATGAGCCTATGGCTAAGGTTTGGGAGTTGCCGCGACTAGCCTCCCCGGGCTTTCTCGACCGTTATTTCGCCCATCTGCAAGCCTTGTTGGAGTGTGGGCTTTTCGACGCAGTCGGGCACGCCGACACTCTGTTGCGCGGAGTGGCGGAAGACGTAGTGCTGCGTCGGATGGAACCACTGCTGCCACTTTTCGCCCGCAACGGCGTGGCCTACGAATTGAATGCATCGGGAGTTCGTAAATCGAGCCTATTACCCGGCTCCACTCATGAGGTTAAAGGCGTCTGGAACTATCCATCACGCATCCTGCTTCCCCAACTGATCGCCCATGGCGTTGCATTCACGATAGGGTCCGACGCCCATGACCCACTGGACGCGGGGGGCGGCATCCGCACCTTAGTAGATGAGCTGTACCCGCTTGGCTTGGAGTGGATCAGCTACTTCGAGAACCGTCGGCGCATCGAGATGCCTCTCGATTTTTTCAGCCCGTCGTCAGGTATTCATACAAGGACTGCCCCATGACCCCTCGATCGAATGACTGGAAACTACTCGCCACGACGCCTGCAGGGGAACAGCTAGCGCGCTTTCGCCAAGCATTAGCCCAGCCGCAGGCGGAGGATGTGAATGGCGGTCTGCGGGCATTCGCTGGCGGATTGATGACACAAGGCTTGATTGATATGGACAGCTATGTCGCCGTACTCGGCGGTCATGCCGTGAACTGCCTGACCCTCGACGGCGCCGGCCGATTCCGCGACATGAGCAGTGGCGCAAGCGCCTCTGAGCTGACGGCCATCTATAGCCGTGCCAAATACGGCAGCCCAGAGGACATCCGCATTCTCGCCGACCTAGTTATCCACTATCTGGAGCGGCAGCTGGATGACCCAGCATCACACTGGTCAGGATTGTTCACCAGCGCGCTGACGCACCACGACAATGTGGTCCTGATGACCACTGGTTGGCGCAACGTGCCCTCGACGGCCAACGTGCTCTACGACATCGTGGTGGAGGAGATAAACGTCAAGCTAGCCCATATGGGCCTGCCCACCCTGATCAACGTCAAATTGCCGCGCATCGCCCCGCCTTGTGAGAACTACGCAAGCCTTAGTACTGAAGAGCGTGAGCGGGTCAATCTTGTCCAAGACCATGTGATACCTGCGGAGAACTTCTATCGCTGGAGCGGCGTGCACGTCATCTTTGGCGACGATGTGCTAGTGACCGGATCGACCGCCGACAAAGTATTTCGTGAGTCCCTGATAGCCGGTGCCCGCTCGTTCCAGGCGATCTACCCAATTGCCCTTGACCCTCGGGTTGCCCTAGCAGATGCCACCGTCGAAGAGCGCCTAAATATGGTGGAAATCAGCCATCATCTCGACGACAAATTGGCAGACCTGCTTGTAGCAGCGGATTACCAACCGATCCTGCGTACGTTGCGTCTACTGTTTTCAGCGAACAACTACCAGGCCTTGCCGGCATTCCTAGAGCAAGTCCCGGCGGCCAACTGGATGCGGTTGTACAAAGCGGCTCTGGGAAACGAGTTCCTGCGTCAGACCGAATGCATACCCTCACTGACGCTACTGCGGCATTACCTTGAGGGTCTTGGGCTGCTGCGCTGTAGCGATGTGACGGCAGACAGGCCAGCATTGTGTGTGTGAGCTTCGTGAGCTACTGGGAAACGGCGGAGGGTCAGAACATGCCGCCGTGGATTGCCTTAGCTCTAGTATCCATGCAGCGGGCGCTGGGTGATAATTTCACCCTGCTAACCTCGGACAGCCTAGAGCATTGCATAGATGCCTCTGTCCTCAGCAAGGATTGGCGCTTCGGGCCACTAGCCTTCAGCATGGACAAAGGGATCAAGTCGATCGTCGCCAAAAGCGACTTCATTCGCATGGCCTACGTTCACCGCCATGGAGGGGCTTGGATCGACGCGGACAGCATCCTGCTGCGCGATCCAACTTCGTTGCTCTTCCCTGCTGGACTCGACGAGCGCCTTCACTGGCATAGCGAATGCCTGTTCGCCTCCCAGCCGGGAAATATCCATCTTGCCGAGGCACTGGCGACGGGGCTTTCCGAGGCCACACATGCATGGGGCAACCCAGGACAGATCAAGGACATTATCGCCAGGTCGCCACACCAGCAGGTGCCAATTGCGCCCTCGGTCTGCGACCCAGGTTATAGACCGCTGTACAACTTCGACAGTTGCTCGGTGATGAGGCGCACAGACATTGAAGCAAGCGACTTCCTGCTGCGAGATGTGAGCTTGCTCAAGCTGTACAACACTTGGTTCAAGCGGACAGCGACACGCGATGAGACGGTGGCGGAATTCCTTGCCGAGGGTACTCTGCTGTCACGCATATTCCTGCATATCGAACCCGAGCGTGACTATTGGCTGGGGGAGTGTGAGCGCTTGATCGAACGTTGTGGCTGAGGGATCAGGCCAGACTCACCGCATGCGCCGGCAGGTGCATCCGACAACGTTTGGCCCCAGCTAGCTCCAAGCGAGTCGCGATCACCTCATGCACCATCAGGTTCTGCCGGTGTGGCGAGCCATGGGCGACGTACAGCCAGGCCGGCACGCGTTGAGCAAAGTGGTCAAACTCCAACTCAATGCGCAGCAAGTCGAACACCTCCCTGGTACGTCCGCTCGGAGTCCACGCCAGCGGCTTGCTGCGATGATGAGGATGGATCAAACGCAGCGGTCGTGACAATTGCAAGTTCAGCGTACCCGGGTGGCACTCGGCGACCTCTGGAAAAGACCGACTTATTAGGGGTAGCTGACGGGCTAGGGTGCCAGTAGCCACACCCAGGCCTGAAATGATATCGGCATCTAATATGAGGGTAGCAGCGGTAGGCTCCCCAAGCAGTTCAGTAACCGATTGAATCACATCTAAATCATTAAATTCATTAATTTTTTTCACACCGGCGTATAGATATTGACGTGGTTCATGGCGGCAGAAGACAACTCGAGTATGGGGGGCGGGCGGCGGCAGCCATGGATTGGAAGAGTTACCAGCCGGATAGATCGCGACCAATGCTGCCTTGAGTCCGACGGCTATGTGCACGATAGATGTATCCACGCTGACAACCACCTGGGCTCGATGGATTGCCCCCGCAACCGCGCGAGGCGTGTCCAGCTCGAACAGTGCCCGGACATTGCTACGGGCGATATCGCGCTCAAGCTGTTGCGCCTCCGCACGGCTGGCCGGACTGCACAGAATGCCGATCTGGTGCTGCGGCCAAACATCCGCCAAGGCACGAACCAATGAGAGCGCTCTGGAGAAGCTAAGACTTTTATCAGGTCGGCTGGCATAGGGGTTGACCAGAATGTCCGCAACAGAGCTACCGCTCCACTGTTCGGGGAGCGGGACAATATAGTCGTGGTTGATGCGGGTCGCTCCGAGATCAAGCAAAACCCGGGTGTAGCGCTCGACCACATTGAGCTGCATGGTGGCTTCACCGAGCTTGCCATTAACGCAGTGCAGGGCATCATCCAGCGAGTAGACTCGAGCGGGCCTAATCAAGCGTATGAACAGCATCTCAATGGGTTGGATACGGCCTACTAGGTGGACAAACACATCGACAGGCCCCAATTCCCGTACCAGTGGTCCCATCCTAGTTAGCGTGGGTGCGCATGTAACCGGTATTACTCGGTCGACACCGAAATCGAGGCGATGCAGGTCAACCAATTCACGAACGGTGAGCACGGTGACCCGGGCACCAAGCTTTCGAATTTCCCGAAAGAAAAACGAAGAAATGATGGCGTCGCCCAGTTTGGCATCCCAACGCGGAACTACGACATGCAAGGGTTGGGCAAAGTCGCGAGGTGCCAGCTGACGGTCGACTAAGCAGCGCATCAACCTACGCACGATAGCCTTTCGAGAATTTTTAAAATTCGACATCTGCTCTCGCTTTCGGGGCTAGCCAGCGATGGTATCCATAGCACACGGCCATTACCAACATCGGCCTAAATAGGTATCTGGGACGGTAGAGCAGCAAGCGCTCTTAGCTGAAAGACGCTACCGCGTGGAGCAGCGTCGTGGCCAAGTCTCGGTAGACAGTTCGATGATGTTTTTCAGGTAGTAAGTCTGGGCTAGTGGTCCAAAATGACCATCGGAAATTTCTGCTTTGTGCCATGCTTGGTAGACCTTAAGTGCGGCAATAGGTCGTATTTTACAAATAGCTCAGCTGGCTGAAAGCCTTGATTCACGGCGTTTTGCGGCATTTAAGAGCGACCGGTGGCGATTAAAATTCCTGTACCGCATTGCCCTCCGAAGGCAGGGGTCGTAGGCTTGACTACAGCTCGCTAAACCTACGTTTTTTTAGGCGCAGCGTCTCGCCTGAATCGAGATGCTGCGCTAAATCTCACTCCGCCGCTGCAACGATAGCGACCCCGACGACCTTTGGACCGATGCCGGGCAGGCGTGCCCGCAGATCCGCCTGATCCAGCATCTCGAAGGGATAATCGCCTAGACCGGCTTGCATACCCACCAGCCGCGCCTCCCGCTCCGCCAATTCCTGATCGGAAAAGCACATGTGAAAGCCGCCGGGCTGCTTCAGGCGGACATCCACGTCCGTCTCCTTCAGCAGATCCTCGGCCAGCCCGGCCCAGGCCAGTGCCGAGGACCGCGTCCAGCGGGAATATTCGAGGCGATCGAATCCCTTGCCCTGCACCCAGACGAGGCCGAAGTTACCCCGCGAGGCACGGAAGGCGTCATCGCCCTGGTCGAGCACCAGCGTCCTGGTACCGGCCTTCGCCAGGCCATAGGCGCAGAAATTTTAAATGACCAAAAAACGATCGTGCATAAAAAACCCGGCCACCTTTCAGTGACCGGGTTTTTCAGATTTGGTCGGGACGGAGTGATTCGAACACTCGACCCCTTGCACCCCATGCGCTTTTTTGGTGGATTCCTATAGATCACCACGGACTCTAATGGACTCACGAATCCTAGCAAATACGGGGCTTACAGGCTATTCTGCCGTCCCATAGCGTACAATGCTGTCCACCACCAGCCAAGCGATTCGGTGGGGTAAAAGTGGGGTAAAATTCTAAGGCAACCGGATTAAGCAAGGGGTAGAGAGTGGCAAAGTTGACGGCGAAGCAGCTTGAGGCACTTACTTCTGCCGATGACGGCAGAATCCTTCGGGAGGACAGTGGGCTGGTTGCCAGAGTTCGCGCAGGCGTCCGTGGTGTAACAGTGCAGTTTCGCTACGAATTCAAACAAGACGGATTGAAACGCGATCAAAGTCTGGGCAGCTGGCCAAAGAAATCTCTTGCTCAGATTCGTGCCGAACGTGATGAGGTTAGAGCGACCGCCGCAAAAGGCATCGATCCAACCGCTGCCCGCAAAGCTGCCAAGATCGAAGCTCAAGCTGCAGTCGCAGCGACCATTGCCGAAGCCGAACGCCAAGCTGCCGAGAACAAGACGGTGACCGACCTGTTTGATGAATGGATTCGCGACGGCGTCTCCCGCCAGGATGGCAATGCCGAACTGATCCGCAGCTTCAAGAAAGATGTCCTACCGCTGATTGGCAAGAAACCACTGCGCAGCCTGACCGAAAAGGATCTGCTCACGGTGCTGCGCTCAGTCAAAGCCCGCGGTCTGAATCGCACCGTCGTCATCCGCAACAACGACATTGGCCAGATGCTGCACTGGGGTGAGAAACGAAAACCCTGGCGAGGCCTGATGACTGACGGAAATCCAGCCGACCTTATAGATGTCAGCAAGCTGCTCGATCACGATTATGAAGAACAACGCGACCGCCTGCTCTCCCCCGACGAGATTCGCGAGCTGCGTGACATCCTCGAACGCCTAGAGAAAGACTACGAAGAGCTTCCCGCTGGCCAGAAGTATTCGGGCATTCGCCCGGTCAACACGCGCGTCCAGTGCGCTCTGTGGATCTGCCTGAGCACCCTCTGCCGTATCGGCGAGCTGCTTAAGGCCGAGTGGCGCTACCTGGACCTGAAGAAAGGCACCTGGTTCATCCCCGCCGAGGCTACCAAAGGGCATAAAGGCAAACGCCAGGATCACCATGTGTTCCTGTCAGCGTTCGCCATAGCGCAATTCAAGCGCCTACAAAAAGAGACCGGCCATACACCGTTCTGCTTTCCCAGCAAGGACAGCCAAAGCCATGTTGATACTAAGACGGTCAGCAAACTCATCGGAGATCGGCAGTGCCGTTTCAAGAACCGCAGCAAGCCTCTGGCCGGCCGGCATCATGACGACTCGCTAGTACTGAGCAATGGAGCCAGAGGTGAATGGACGCCGCATGATCTGCGCCGCACTGGCGCGACAATGATGCAGGAGCTCGGTATTACCTTGGAGATCATCGACCGCTGCCAGAACCACCTGCTGGGCGGATCCAAGGTGCGTCGGCACTATCTGCATCACGACTATGCCAAGGAAAAAACCGAGGCTTGGCGCCTTCTGGGCAAAAGGCTAGAAACGATCCTAGCAACATCAGCAGCTGGCTAGCCTTCTCAACAGGAACCGGACAAAAGCGGCTTTAGCGAGCAGCACTACAAGCGTGAGGCCCCACGAGCGACTCGGGACGCCGCCTCTAGTTATGTAAATTTTAATGACGGTACATTACTTGCCCCCATTCATCGCGCCGTCACCACAGAAACAGCTCAGCTAATTCCCGCTTGAGCCGTTGGAGACACCTGCTGTCTTTGTTTACCTGTTCATGCAAACAATATCGACGTGTCTTGAGTCACGACATATTGTTCAGTTGTTGGCCGTGCTGACGGCGAGAGGACAGAAGGAATTAGCGATGGATGCGATTAGCATGGCTTGGCTGGTAGTGGGCGGTTCATTTTGTGTAGTACTAGTGCAGTCAATCGTACTCTGGTTGCAATGGCTTCACACACAACAGCACAAGGCAGAGCTCAGTGTTCTGCGCAGTCTGGTACAGAGCCTGGGCGAAATCATCCGGCGGTTGGAGAGCGAGAAGGCTGAACTGGCCGCTGGCCTGAGGGCTGAGAAGGGACAAGTAGAGTATTTGAAGGGACAGCTCTTCCGAGCAAGTCGGTAAGGATCCGAGCTGCTCCCAATTGAGAAAGCTAACGCAGCAACCTTCGCTATCCGGGCCGAATTACTCACGCTCTGAATGCCCATCTGCCATCCTGGCGGCGACGCGACCAGAATGCTCACCGAGAGAAAGAAAAAGCCTAGCGGCGACGACAATGCTCTCGACATTGCCGCATGGAACGCAAAATGGAGATCCTGCAGCACGACTACAAGCAAGTAGAGGATACATTGGGTGGACTATGCTGGTGCTAGCCCTTTTCAAGCTGTCCGTGGAAATGGGATAGAACCCGATCGGCTGGTGACACATTACCGGAGCTGGTCAGTTGCGTCTCTGGCTTGGGCTATCAGCTTCGTCTGCGCACGGCGGCACGTAACGGAGGCTGTGGAAGCCAGGATCAGAACCCATAGGATGTTCCCCTGATTCTAAATCAGGGGAGCCCGTCCAATAGGACCGTAGCACCTCGTGGAGTCCGTTCCTTTCAGCGCTCAGCACCGCAACGCCAACACCATTGTCTTTCCGGTACTTCATCGTTTCCAACAATGGAGCACCTCCTCCACGGGGTACCAGCAATACTGATAAATCCGGCTTTCGCCCTTCCCAACGCAAGCAATCCCGGTACAGATGCGCAGACTCCATACCCTCCAACACCCACTCGCGTCCAACACGGTACTTGGCGTCTATTACAATGAATGAGCGCCCAGCCGGGCTACTCACAGTGACGACAATGTCGGGGCGGCGTTCCCCGGAAATACTGGAAAAACCGTGAGAGGGTGGTTGGTCGAAAGCTGGGCAGCGTACCTGTAGCCAGACATCGACCTGTGTGTCGGTAGTCCTTCCTTCACAACGTATGACGTCCACGCGCGAGCCGGGCCAACGATAAATCCACTGCAAGTCGGGATAGATCGTCTTCATCATGCCGACCACTTGGAGGTAGCACCAACGCTCGTAGATCTCCCACGTCGGACTGATCCACAAACGTTCTCCCTCGCTACTGCCATCAATTCCCGGGCGCAGCACGTACCAAGCGTATCGATAAGCCCGGGCATATACAGGATGAGCGGAAATCGCGTTGAGTCCCGCAGCACTAATACAAGGCTGGCTCAGCGAACAAAAGGGTTCCTTGCGCTGAATCCTCCGGAGGGCGCTGTGCAAGCCTTCGAGGAACTCAACACGGCGTCCAAGCCGAGGGGCCAGGGCAGAGCGAGCGCCCGTGTCGCGCTCATGAGCAATGAGCTTTTGCAATTCGGCAATGACGTGTCGGCTGCGTCGCAGGGTTTCGCTCAGGACAACGGCCAATGCCTGGTTGGCCGGGTTATCGAGATTCTCGAGCACACTGGGCACATCGAAGTGCAGCACCTCACTATCGGCACTCACCCGGCCGAGGTTATAGAGCAACGCCGTCGCCGCTGGGTCTTGCAAGGCACGGCGCACGGTCTGGCGATCAATACGACGTAATTGATGTGCTGGCCGTAATATGCGCTCTCGGCGCAACCAGGTTAGCGGCTTGCGCAAGACTTCGGCGAACGCAGATAACAGCTCCGGTCCATAACGTTTCAGCCTTGCATACTGCAGATGTGGGTCGCTGGTTCGACCTGCACGTCCAACCTCTATCTGGGCGTATTCATTGCCCAAAAGCAAACGGAGATCGAAGGTTAGAAGCTCGTCGAGCATCGCTGCGAACGAAGTCTCGCCGAGTTTGTTTTGATCCGGAGCCACATCAAAGTGGTAAGTCGCTACGACTTTACCAGTCGAATCAACTAACTCAGCGATGACTTTGCCTGCATAAAATCCCGGCTGCCATCGCCAAGCGTTAAATGCCTCATGACGCGAAGTTTCCAAAGGCTCATCGTCTACAAACAGTCGCCACCCTGGGATAACCTCAAAATAATAGGTGCCGCGTTCCGTGAAGCCAGAAACCAAGCCTTTGGGGGCGACAGTGAACGCGCTTCCCTGTTTGTCAATGCATCGGATGATCGCCATATTTCAGCGCCAGAACCGGGCAGAACCTAAAGAGCGCAGATCGTCGTGCAATTCGGCGACCTTGGCTGCCGAGTCTGCCAGCCTCATCTCCTGCAACAGACTGCTGGTGTCCGCAAAAGCGGCCTGGACCCGAGGTATGTCTTCACCGCGTAGTTTGGGCAAGACTTTGGCGTAGATGGCTTGATCCAAGGCTGCATTGAAATCGATTACACCGCGACGTTCGGCCTCCTCAATGTAACCAATGACATCATGGATGGTCCTCCAGCCGAAATGCAGGCGTGCCGGGCGCAATGCCTTGACCAAGCCCTTGAGGGTATCGCGCACTTTGGCAATTTTCGCCTCAGCCAAAGCGCTGGTTTCCCACCCGGGGAACGCATCAACATCAATATCCCAGAACTCGATCACTGCGGCCCGATCAAGCACCTTGTCGCTCAGACCATGTGTCGTTTCATCCATATTCACGGTGCCAATGATCACAAGGTTACTCGGGTACGTGATGGTTGCCGGCACACCGCTGATGTCAGTGTCTTGGGCATGGAGCTCAATGTGACCACCTGTTTCCATGGCCGAAAGCAGGGGTCTAAGTATTGCTCCGGGTGAGACAGATTCATTTCGTCCAGCACAACCGTATATGGGCGGCCGGAGTTGGCACTGGCCCGAAGCAGAAAGTCGACAAATGCCGTACGTACATAGCTCTCGCAATTTAATGGATTGACGTAACCCAGCAGGCAAGATGGATCGTGCCAACCCGGCTGGACCGGGACAGTAAGCAGGCCCTCAGAACGGTGGGTTTGGCCATCTTGCAACGCAAGAGCATATCCCCGAGCCAATACCGTCTTACCGGCACCGCTGAGCCCGGTGAGTACAGCAAAATGGCGGCGCGGATGGCTCCAGAGACCGGCATCAAGGCGCGCAACCAAACTGATCGGAAAGGCGATGCTTTTAGGGAAACTATATTGGATGGCTTCCAGCGAGGGACGCTCGAACAGCGCGGACTCTTCATTAGATGGCACTACGCTGCCGGTAGAAGCCCCTATCTCTGGAGCAAGCGGTTGTGGCTCCCAGTGGATCTGCGCTGCCCAGGTATCGCCAAGCTCAGTCAGATACAGCATTTTGTCAGCTCTGGTTTCGACCAATTGCAAAGCACGCAGCCAGAAGGTCAGACTGGTCAAGGCTCGGTCGCTGGTCCATCTGGGGTTCACCTTTCTCAACACATCATTCAAGGCAGTGGCAGACATCGGGCGGTTACGCAATGCATGGAGCATGTGATCAACCCCGAGCACCCGGGTCAGCAGCCAATCCGATACCTCATCTGGCTCGCCTGTCTCCAGCAGCCCTTCGCCTCGTGGTGTTAGATGGATATCGTCGCCTTGGGCTCTTAGTACACCCCATTCTGCAATCAGTGAGTTAAGTTGCGTTCGGATGCTTGAAGGCGCGTGACTTGGGTTGATCGAGCTCATGTGCTCAACCAGATCCTCTCGTTTGCATCCCTCTTTGGCGAACTCAATGATGGCCCTGATAGTGGCGACACCACCACCAATGGCGAGCATCCCGCGGCGGCGGCGCTCCGCGGGTAAAGGTTTGAGGCGCTCCTGGCCCGTGCTGAGATCAGCGATCGCGGTAGCTTCAGCTTCGTGCTCCTGTACGAATCTCAAGTACAGGAGCCAAGGCAGAGTCATGCGTTCCAGCATTGGTGTTGATAGTGTCTTATCCCGTTTGCCCAGAACTTCGTCTAGGCGCTCAAGCACACCTCGGTGGAGAGAAATTTCCTGCTCCGCGCCGCTTACCCCTATTAATGACGCCAAGTTGCGCAATTTCGGATAGTGAGCGAGCGTAGTCAGCTCGGTCGGGCATAGCGCTGCGAATAAACGATACTTTTTGAGCCGTGGATTTCGGCGCACGAGGGGCGGAGCGACTAGCTGGTTCAGCTCCCGCCAGCCTTCCATGAGCACTTGCTCATGGATGAGAGTGTCAGCAGCTTTAAGCGATACCCGAATATTCCAAAGGCATTTGGCAACGCTAGGATCGGTCACCACCTCGGATACGTTGACAGTACCCATGCCGGTTTTAGTGATGTCCTCACTCTCCCATAGTCGCTCCTGAAACTCAGGGCTACAAAACTCATCCTGATCGGCGTCTTGAACTCTTTGCAGGAACTCCGACAACTTTTTCAGCCAGTTCTGATACCAAGCCAGCTCGCGATGCTGGGCCAGTACTGCTTCACAGGCTGCCCTAAGATTTGCGTCATCCCTCAGATCTACCGCCACAGCCCATGCCCCTTGTTGTTTTGTTTGGGCGACCTCGCCCATACGTTTTTGATAAAAACCTTCATTGCATAAGTTCAAACTTACCGAGCGGTCATCGAATAGCGTGGCCGTACCGCCAGCTAAATGCCACCATCAATGAATTATAAAATGTGATGGTAGAGCCCCAGTTGAAGCCAGCAACGGGCTAAAAATGTCTCACCTGCTCAAGTGCGTTGGAGTGTTGGAGTGTTGCCAATTCGCCTTGCAATTGCAGCGCCAGCCCACTGGTACGCTGCACATTGCGACTCACCGCTCCTTCAAACACGCTTGGCCTGGTTTCGACCAGGCTGAACCATCGTTTGGCACGGGTGATGGCGGTGTACAACAGCTCCTTGGTCAACACGGGGTTCAACGCGTCGGGCAACACCAACGCCGTATGGTTGAATTCAGACCCTTGGGACTTGTGCACGGTCATGGCGAAGACCGTCTCGACTTCCACCAGACGACTCGGCATCACGAAACGTATACCGCCGCTACCATCATTCCTTGGAAAAGCTACGCGCAGCATCAGCTCTGCAGAGGGACCAGACACCCATAGGGCGATGCCGATGTCACCATTCATCAAGTTCAGACTGTAGTCATTTCGGGTGACCAGTACTGGCCGCCCTTCGTACCAGCCTTGATCCGCCGACAACAGTTCACAGCGGCTCAATTCAGCGACTACTCGCTGATTTAGCCCCGCAACTCCCCAAGGCCCGCGACGCAGCGCACAGAGCAGACGGAACTTATCAAATGCGCCCAATACTTTGCCAGCCCAACCGGCCCAGAGGGCACTGTCCCAGGGAGTGTCTTTCGCAGGACGCTGGTCTCGTAGCTGCTCAAGGTAATGGCGATAACCAGGCGCATCGCCTTTGCCGTTGATAATCAACTCGGTGAGTGCGGCATCATGCTCGCCTCGCAACTTGAGGTTGAACAGCTGAGGCAATTGCTGATCAAGCAGGCTTCGTGCTTCGTCGGCATTTTTCTCATTGACCAGTTTGGCCAGACGCCCAATGCCCTGCTGGGCGTCGAAGCGTCGGGAGTAGCGCAGCATGACGGTTTGCTGGGCCAGCGGATCGCCAGCACCGACTGCCGTTTGCAACCCCGGAGCGCTGACCGACTCGCCACTGTGGGCCTCCAGCCAGGCCACTGTTTGCTCGCTATAGCCGCCGGCTTCAGCGTTGCGACAAAGGTCGCCCAACACGGAGCCTGCATCCACCGATGCCAGCTGATCCTTGTCACCCAACAGGATCAAGCGCGCCTGCCGAGGCAAGGCATCGAGCAGGCAAGCCATCATTTCCAGGTCAATCATCGACGCTTCATCGACCACCAATACATCCAGCTCCAGTGGCTTATCCCGGTGGTGAATGAAGTTGCGCGAATCCGGTCGACTCCCCAACAGACGGTGTAATGTGGAAACATCCGTCGGGATCGCCTCCTGCACCGGGGCGCTGACCGGCAGCGCACGGACGGCCTTACCAATGGATTCGGACAAGCGTGCTGCTGCCTTGCCGGTGGGGGCGGCGAGACGAATTCGCAGCGGCTTCCCTTCCTCCACGGCCGGTGTTTGCAACAGCCCCAGCAAGCGCACGACCGAGGTGGTCTTGCCGGTGCCGGGGCCGCCGGTGATGACGCTGAAGTTACCTCGTGCCGCCAGAGCACAGGCAATTTTTTGCCAGTCGCTACGGCGTTCACCGTTAACTTCGAAGGTGTCAGGGAACAAGGCATCGAGCCGACTGGAAAGTTTTTCCGGTGTTACCGCGCCCACGCTCAAACGGGCGCTCAGCGCCTGGGCAATGCTGCGTTCATAGTTCCAGTAACGACGCAGGTACAGACGCTGTCCGGTCAACACCAGCGGCCGCTCCGGAAATCGCTGCGGCTCGTCCCGATCCTCCACCATCGTGCTCAAGCATAACGCCCGGCGCCATTGTGCGACATCCAGGCCCAGCAACCATTGCGACGGTGATTGGCCGCTCTCCTCCCCTTCAGGAGGTAACGACAACACAAAGTCAGGCGCTTGCAGGGTAGCGACCAGATCCAGGCAGGTATGGCCGCGACCCAGTTGATAACTGGTCATCGCGGCGGCCAGCAACACACTGGCCTGGGCCTGGGGATCCTGTTCAAGTATGAAGGTGGCGAATGAGCGATCCAGTGCGCGCAACCAGCCTCGGCTCACCCAATTGTCGAGTTGATGCAGCAGCTCGCTGCTGTCGGCATCGCCAACGAACAACGGCGGGTGATCAATGGCGCGCTGGCTGTTGCTCAGCTGCTTAAGGGTCTGGCTCATGCGCTGACCTCCGCGTGTTGGGCCATGAAGAGTTGGTCCAGTTGTTCAATCAACTGCCGTGGCGGTCGTTCGAAATGCACACCATGGGTGGGCGCCTGGTGTCCACGGACGAACAGGTACACCGCCCCGCCCATGTGCTGGTCGTAGTCATAAGCAGGAAGACGCAGCTTGAGCTGACGATGCAACGCCAGCAGGTACAGGCACAGCTGCAGGTCGTAACGCTTGTCCAGCATCGTCGCAACCATCGCCTCGGCGTCGTAGGCCAGGTCGTTGCTGCCCAGCCAGTTGGATTTGTAGTCCGCCACGTAGTAGCGACCTTGATGCTCAAACGTCAGGTCGATGAAGCCTTTGAACATGCCGTTCAACTCGTTGGCAGCCAGTACTGGGCGCGGTGCACCACACAACGTGTATTGACGCACCAGTGCATCGAGGCGCTTAACGTTCACCGACCGGCTGGAAAACCAGAACTCCATCTCCACCTGATAGGTGCTCAGGGTCGAGAGTTTGCATTGGGTACCGTTGAACCGCAGCGGTGCATTTAGATACCTGCCCAGCCAGGCGGACAGTGGCTCGATCCAGGTTTCCCAGTCGCGCAGGTTGCAGCGTCGGGCAACGGTGTTATGGAGGGTGATCGGATCTCCAGCGGTCTTGGCGAAACCTTCGCGACCGGCCCATTCGAACAGTCCATGGAGAAAGGTGCCAGGTCCTGCGCCCCGAGGGAAACCGTGAATCCCGGGGGCCCCTACCGGCAAGGCTTCAGCTTCGTCCTCTTCCTGCAAGTTGGCTTCCAACGCGGTCGCCGGCTCCAGGCAGATACCCGGCTCCGCCCCCATCAGGACATATCCGTCGGCAATGACCAAGGCAGAGTAACTGGCAATCCACCAATTTGCCGCGAGCTTGTGCAAGGGCCGCAAGGCTGGGCCCACCGGTAGTGAAGTGGGTGCCGTGTGGACATTTTCCGATGGTTCTGGCGCTGCGCATACCTCAATGTCAAGGCAGCCACTGGCCAGTGCCTCGACCACGCCGGGCAGACTCTCTGGGGCTATCGGCTTCTCACCCGCCAGCATGTAACCGAGGCCTGCCTTATGCAGATCTGTCGATTTCCCTCCGGTCTTAAATCCCTTGGGCGCTACGCAGATCCAGGTGGCGTAACGGGCTCGGGTCAAGGCAACGTAAAGCAGGCGCATTTCTTCGCCTATGCGCTCATCGTTGGCACACCCTTGTGCCGTCTCGGCCTGTTTACCTTTGGCCAGCTCGATGACCAGATCCATGTTGTCGTGAAACATCGGCGGTGTTGTGCTTTTGCCATCAACCTCCCTTGCGCTACAGGCGAACGGCAGCAGCACCAAGGGGTATTCCAGGCCTTTGGATTTGTGCACGGTGATGACCTTGATCAGGTCCGAATCGCTTTCCAGGCGCAGAATTTCTTCTTCGCTCTGGCCATCCACCTGCTCGGCCAGATGACGGATCAGCGCATGCTCGCCATCGAGTTCGGCGGCGCTGCGCTGCAACCACTCGGCCAAATGCAACAGGTTGGTCAGGCGACGCTCCCCCTGGTCTTCCAGAAGCAAACGGGCCGGGACCTTGAACGTGGCAAGCAGTTTTCGCAGCATCGGCAGCACGCCCTGTTGCTGCCACAACACGCGAAAATCCTTGAACAGCAGAACCTGTTGTTCCCAGAACAGCTCATCCTGATTCAATTGCTCCAGGGTCTGCCATGTCAGCCCGACGCTGCGGGTCGCCATTGCCGCTCGCAACAGCCGATCGCTGGCGGGTTGAGCGCACGCACGCAAGATATACAAAAGGTCCTTGGCCTCTTCGCTTTCAAAGACCGAGTCTCTGTCGGAGAGATAGACGCTGGCCAGTTGCCGATGGACCAGGGCTTTACGGATGGCTTCGGCCTCGTTGCGATTGCGCACCAGAATGGCGATATCGGCGGGCCTCAGAGCAACGAATTCACCGTTGCCCTTCAGTAAACCGGAACGCTGGGTTGCAGCGGGATCAAGCCAGGCCTGAATCGCCGACGCCGAAGCTTCAGCGGCTTTACGCAAGTAGGTGGCGTTATTGATCACACCCTCGGTTTTCAGCTGCCAGAACGTGAGGGCCTTTTGATTCGTACCGATGAGCTGCAGCACATCGTCGCGCCCATTGGCATGGACGCCGATGAACGGTACCGGGTTGTCCTGATCTTGCGTAGCAAACCGAAACGCACCCCGAGGCTGAGCTTCGGCGTAGCGGAAGCAATGGTTTGCCGCCTCGACCATCGCCTTGGTGGAACGATAGTTGGTTCCCAGTGTGTAGTGACGGCCAGCCGTGGCTTGTCGCGCCTGAAGGTAGGTGTAAATATCCGCACCGCGAAAGGAATAGATCGCCTGTTTCGGGTCGCCAATCATGAACAGGCCGCAGTCACCCAAGTTGTCGGGAATGCGGTAAATGGTTTCAAAAATCCGGTACTGAACCGGGTCAGTGTCTTGGAATTCATCGATCAGGGCGACCGGATACTGCTTGCGAATGGTCTCGGCCAGACGCGGGCCCGACGGGCCTTGCAAGGCCCGGTCAAGGCGATTGAGCAGGTCGTCGAAACCGATTTGCGCCCTGCGCACTTTCTCGGCATTGAACGAATATTGCACCTCACGCAGTGCATGCAGCAGCAGTTGCGCGCGCACCTCGGTTTTTGACTCCAGATGATCGACCCACGTATCGATGGCCTGAAAAGCGGGGTGCACGCTGACAACGCCGCCTTTGTTCACACTGAACCGGGTTTGCCCACACTTGCGAACATGAGCACAGGCTTCGTCCCCCAAGCTCCATTTCGCGATTTCACCAAGTAGCTGCTCGAAAGTTTCGGGAGTCTTGGTTGGATAGGATTTTCCGCTCAACTTCGTTCGTACATCACGCAGCAGCGTATTTATCCCGGCGACATCTCGCGACCACTCAGCTCTGGCACGGTCCTCAAGCGCAACACATCGCTGCTCCCAATCGATAGGGGACTGCAGAAGCGCATCCAATCGTGCCGGAGCGCTGATCGATACCCCTGCCTGCCGGAACTCCGCGTCTGCCCGCGATAGCAGAGGACTGAGCGCTTTCTGTAGATCAGTCGGGGTTTTGAAGCAATCGGCCACCACCTTGGAGAGCGCCGGTGACAAGGCATAGAAATGCCGACGCCAATAATCCCTGACCACCTCCGCCAGCAGTTCGCTCTGGTCGGTTTCCAGTGTTTGAGTAAACAGGCTGCCACTGTCGAAGGCGTGCTCACGCAACATCCGATAGCACCAGCCATGAATGGTCGAGACCGCCGCCTCGTCCATCCACTCACCTGCCAGTTGCAACCGGCGCGCGCAATTGGGCCATTCCTGCGGCGGGTAATCGGCACGCAGTTGCTCCAGCAAATTGTCGTGTTGGTGATCAGGCTCCAGGAAGCACAGCGCCGCTTCGGTCAAGCGCGCACGAATACGGTCGCGCAGTTCCTGAGTAGCGGCATCAGTAAAGGTTACGACCAGAATCTGCGGAGGTGTCAGCTGATCCTTGAAGGCGGCCTCGCCTCCATGACCCAGCACAAGGCGCACGTACAACAAAGCGATCGTAAAGGTTTTGCCGGTACCGGCACTCGCTTCAATCAGTCGGCTGCCATGCAAAGGAAAGTCGAGGGGGTTCAGCGTCAGCGGATTCATTGGTCGCTCCCTGCGCGGCTCGAAGAAAGATGATTGAACAGGCCGCCATATAGGCGCTTGGCCCATGAGGTGAAATGACCGGAGGCGCACAGTTGGTCGAAATCCGCGTACGCACGGCGCAAGGCGAAGGAGCTGTCTGCCTCGCCAGAGCGCATATACCCGCCCTCGAACGTCTCGCGGGCCTTTTCGAACGCCGAGTTGTTGTCTTCCCCGCCCTCCTTCGCTTCTTCGAGCCAGGCGAATGCGCTTTTACAGGCGACCGGCAGCGGTTCACGCATGCCCGCCACCCAGGCCTCGAGCAGCGGCTTCAACTGCGTCTGCGCCTCTTGCGAGGCCATTGGCCGGAACACCACGTCCCCATTCAAACTGACCAGAATTGAGATGCAGCCCGGCTCACTCAGCTGCAGCGCCAGATGGCGCACCCAGGGACGAACCAGGTTGTGCCAGCGCCAACTGTCGTCGTTGCACAGCTTCTTGCTGTCCAGCTGCAAGTAGGCACGCTCACCTTGGGCATTGCGGCGAATACCGCCCAGCCAGTCACTCAATCCCGGGGCCGATTCATGAGCGGCCATCGTTGCAGCGGTTTGGCCCTCCTCGACCTCCGGCCACGCCTGCAACTGCACGTGGTAACGCTCGAGCATATCCGGCAGCGGCTCGGCCAAGGCCGATGCGCTCAACGTGCCGAAGCCACCCAACGGCAACTTGCCTTCGCGCAGCAAACGCTGAAGCTGCAGATCAAGCTCAGCCCCGGCGCCTTCAGGCTGATAATCCTCTTCAACCCAACGCTTGAGCGCCTGGCTGAGCCGTTCCTGGTGCTGCCAGTTCTCAAGGCCGTCGAGCTGAAAGGTTTCGTCGTCGCGGCTGGTCAATTCGTCATTGTCGAAGTTGACCTTAAGCCGTTGCTGGAAGAACGCCCCGACGGGGTCGCGCACAAACCCGGCCAGTTGGCGCAGGGTTAAAGGCGTGTCTTGGGCGAGTGCTGGCAACAGGTTTTCCGAAGGCTGCGGATCTGGCGAATCATGCACCTCACGCCATTCGTGAGAGTAAGTGTACAGCCCGTCCGGCCCCGGCTTGTCGGCAAAGTAGGCGGCGCTGAAAGGCTGTAGCGGGTGTTCCTGGGTCAAGGCATGCAGCAATTTGCCAGGCTGCGCCAAGCGCCAGCCGCTGGACAGGTGATCACGCAGTTGCCCGATCAATACCGAAGGTACACGCTCACTGTTGTCGCGGATGTTGCGGCCAACCCAACTGACATACAGCTGTTCCTGGGCCGACAACAAGGCCTCCAGTAACAAGTAGCGATCATCTTCGCGGCGCGAGCGATCGCCGGGACGGTAATCGTTGCGCATAAGGTCGAAATCGACGGGCGACTGTTGGCGCGGATAATCGCCATCGTTCATGCCCAGCAGGCACACCACTTTGAAAGGAATCGCACGCATCGGCATCAACGTGCAGAAGTTCACCGCACCGGCGAGAAAACGTTGCGACAAGCCGCTATCCTCGATGCCGGATAGCCAGGTTTCATGCATCACGCTCAGCGGCAAAGGCTCGTTGAAATGTGCGGACTCACAGGTGTGAAGCCAGTCATCGAGCACTTGGAGCAACTGGTTGACCAGTAGTTCTTCGCCATCCCCCACCGGACGGAAGAACACCTTCAACAGCGATTGCAGGCGCTCGACCCAGAGCACCGGTGTGGCTGGCTGCTGCAGGTCTTCGCGGGCGACTTGCAAGTGATCGAGCAGGGTCAACAAAGGCCCTGCCAATGCCGCCTCCAGCCCGGACACTTCATCGTAAGGCTCGATGCCATTCAGCTCGGGCCCTCGGCCGGCTGCGTAGCCCAGCAGCATGCGGCGCATCCCGAAACGCCAGGTGTTTTGCTCAAGGCCTGCGGGCATGTCCAGGCTCTCGCGATGTTGCGCATTGAGTCCCCAGCGCACACCAGCACCATCGATCCAGCGCTGTAGGATCGGCACATCCGCTTCCTTGATGCCGAAGCGCGCCCGCAGCGCCGGCACATCCAGCAGGTCGAGAATATCGCTGACGGCGAAGCGGCTATGGGGCAGTTTGAGCAAGTGCTCGAGGGCGATCAGCAATGGCTGGCGGCCACGCTGCCCCTGGTCGGCCAGGGTAAAGGGCAGATAACGAGGATCATGACGCGGCACCTGACCGAACACGGCCTCAATATGCGGTGCATACGCATTGATGTCCGGCACCATCACAATCACATCACGCGGGCTTAGCTCAGGATTGGCACTGAAGCGAGCAAGCAACTGATCGTGCAGCACTTCCACTTCACGTTGCGCACTGTGGACCACGTGAAAGCGTACCGAACGATCCTGTGCAACCTCGACAGGGCCCCATACTTCGCGGGTTTCAGCCAAAGGACGCAATTCAAGAATGTCGCTTTGCAATTGACCTAGCAGGCTTGAAGGTGGCTCGTCATTGAACAGGTCGATACGTCCGCCGTTCAGGCCTTCGAATAGGTGTCGATAACTAGTCGGCTCGTCATAGTGGTCGAGCAAATTGATGTAGTCGCGACCTTGCTTACCCCAAGCGGCAAGCAATGGCTGGCCATGTTGGCTCGCCGCCATAGAAGTACTTCTGCTTGGCTGACGGCGATAGACATGGCCCAGCAAGTCCTTGTCAGCAACGATGTCGCCCCAGTGATGGCGACAAGGGTTGTGCACACACAGCAGCACCTGGCTGTAGCGTGAGAGTATGGCCAAGGCTTCGAGAGCCTGCGCCGGCATGGACGAAATGCCAAATACCACTACACGCCGAGGTAAACCATTCGGGGCCTCTCCTGCGTTACGCAGACGTGCGACAAAACGCTTGTGAACGCCGGCACGGCTCTGTTCAAGAGCGCCTTCGCCAACATCCGCCAAAACTTCACGCCACAGCTCCGCTTGCCACAGGTTGTCGGGACCCAGCGGCTTCACACCGCCGTTGACATGCTTTAGCTGATCACGCCCGGCCGCCCAGTCCCCCAGCCAATCGGCGCGGTAGACCTGATACTGATCAAACAGGTCCGCCAGCCGCTCGGAAAGCTGATGGAGCTTGCGCTGATCACCATCCTCCTGAAGAAATCGCCGCAAGCTGCTGAAATTGGTTTTGCTTAGCACTTGAGGTAGCAAGCGCATGAGTCGCCAACTCAGTGCCGCCTTGTCCAGCGGCGAGGACTCTGGCGTGGTCTCGGTCCCCAATACAGACCTGTAGGCCTGCCAAAGGAAACGCGCAGGAAGTTGGACATCGAGTGCTGCTGCGATACCGCAGCCACCATTAACTGGATCGTCGGCCAACGCCAGCTTCAGCCACTGAGCAATGCCGTTGCTGTGTACCAGTACGACTTCATTTTCCAGCGGGGCTAACGGGTAGCGCTGCATCCAATTCACAGCTAGCTCACGCAGATCGTCCAAACGATTTCCGTGAACGATCATGAAGCCCGGCTTCAACGACTCAGCATCCTGCATAACGCTTCCCTCAGTGATATACGCCTAGCCCGCGATACAGAGCTGCAAAAAAAACTCGTCACTGTAATCCGACATGGTTACGACTTGAAACCTGATCGACTGACTGTCGGGAACCCGCCCCTAGAAACAGCCAGTTTTACCCGACCTATAGCTGTGGCTTTAAGTTGTGCTGGATTCGGGCTAGCAAACATCGGCATAGCCACATATGCGAACGCTGTCGAGGAGACACACAGGGCAGCGTGCCCGATCCGGGGTCCGCAGCGCCTTGTCGGCAGGTCGTTCGCCGAGTCCCTCAGGATGCAGATATTCTTTGCTCAGAAGATAGCCTTCGACGCTCAATTCAATCGTGACAGTCCTGTGCGGCGTTTCCCCAATCATCATCCGGCGTTCGTAACCGCAGCTTTCGCACTCGAAATACCTAAGCGCCCTTGTTGTCGGGCTATCGCGCTCCGACAACGCAGCCCGGATTTCGTAAGTTCCATCAGTTTTCATAGCTATGCCCCATCACCAGAGAAGCACCGGCTTGCCGCTCCCCTTGGATCCTGGAAGCACTCGGGACGCGTCCCCAACCAGTTGCTCCTGCAAATTATGGGGTTCGGATCTACCTATCCCTAAGCAGCTCGCCAAGGTTCGCAGCCAGGCCGCACTCCACGATCTTATGTGTTTGAAACGGTAAGCGAGAGCACAGCATGCTGCCGTAATCAGATCACTTTTTGGCCGCAGTATTTTCTTGATTTCTCACGATTGACACTTCATTCGTAAGAGCGAACATTCTTGCGCTCGATGACGACATCATGGGTCGCGCACGATTCGACCCATGCAACAGATGAGCTCGTGACGTTTCTTGGAGCTGCCGCAACGAGCTCCTTACTGTTGAAGGCTCCGGGAAACTCCATCCACAGCAATAGCCAGCTTTCGTTGTCGCACTGTCGCCCGAGACGCTGGTGCGTCAGATGACGATACGCCATTGGTCCGGAGCCTCCTCGCTTGCCGTGCGAGCAAGTCTGATATGCACCGACATGTGTCACCCTCTGGATGCGGCATTAAATTTTCGCTCCGATTAGCTACTTGTACCTGCAGCACTGGCGTTAGCAAGAGACAGAGTTTATTGGACTGCCGGTCGGCTTCTTCTTTTTGGGAATACACCTTTCCCATATGCGTCAACGCTTCGCTGTGCGATATGGTTCAAACGAATGCATGAAGCGAACCTGGAGGCTAGCAGTTTTTTCGTGTCCAGTTGGCCGAAGACAACGCATCGCTCTTAAAGTAACCATCCAGGCTGAAGGTTTCAGCCGAAGGCAGGTATGGAAGCAACTCAACATCCTGGAAACGATGCAACGGCGTCTTTGCTCCAGAATTATACAGCTCCTACTGCAGGGCAAATGAGGCGAACCATTTTATCTGTCTTTCTCCGGAAGCCATCAATAGCATCACCAGACCAGACATAAGCCTTCAGCCATATTGTCAATTCATCATATTGAAACCTCAAACAGCTTTGATCATCTAACCAAGCTGTGGATCTGTTTACTTTCTTGTCACGACTGTAGACTGTCGCAACCAAGCCGACTCTGTAGTTCGCTCCGTCATTTTGCAGTTGGCGCACAGAGTCGAAGTCTGGCTTAGAGAATTGGTAAAGTTTTTTTCGCTCCAACTCGAGTTCGGTTTTGATCTTGTCATCCTCTAGGCTATATGGATGGCTGTGAAAATCACCCATATAAGAAACTTCCGGAAAAAAGCTATCTATAAAACGTTCCTTCAGCTGGTAGGCCTCGTCGTCAAACGTAACCGAATCCTTTGATCTTTTAACGGCGGTTGACGTGTCCGACCAAACCAGACGATATACAGTAGCTAGTCCCAGCACGTCTTTCGTAGCGTACCCCCATAAATGCCCGAAGGTCTCCACGTGAGAACAGGATCCACCATCAGTAACGTGGGCCAATTTATAAGCCTCAAGCGCAGATGTCACCACGTTAAAAAAAACGTGATCGGAAACCGAAACCAAACAATCTTTCATGCTCGCATTCCAAATATCACTCATCAAAAAGCAGGGCACGCATCAAACTGGGATCTCTATCAAGGTCGCCAAAATCATGTGCCATGCATAAAAGGCTCTTCGCGAGCCCTACGTACTCTTCCCATAGATCACAAAGATTATCGACAAGCGCGCCAAGTTGAAGGCTATTTTGTTCGGTCATCTCCTCATGCACAGACCAAACCATGTCTAGAAAATCGGATGAGGACAAGCTGTTCTCTAAACCAACATATACCTCGGCCATTTCATCGTATGCACACCGGCAGTCCTGCCTTAGCTCTGCCAGATAGCTAGCGAAGTCTTCTTCATCGAAATCCGGAAAATTTCCCTTTAGCTCAACGGGGATATCCTTGAGTTTATTGATCGATCTACCCCTGTAATCCTGCTTAATAAGCAGATCAAAGTAATCCGACTGATCGAATTCTCCGTAATCAGAAATCCATCCCGCCTGCACATTCAACCCATAAGCCTCTTCCACTGCCTCCTCATAAGCCGCCATGTCGTTACTCAACGGCGTATTTTTAAAGATGCGCAGGAGTTCCTCATGCTTCGCCTCAAAAGAGTTAACTCTATTTTGATATCTTTTGGATATTTCCTTAATTCGACCAAAGCTCAAAGCCACCCCTCCCTTCACTTACATTTCACTTAGGCGTGCCGCTCCAAGCATTACGGGTTGATCATGTATGACGTATCGTACTGACTGGCTGCTGCGTTCAGTTTTTGCGCAATTGCGTCACGGAGTGACTCGGGACTCTGCACCAAAATGTCGTCGCCCATCGACAAGATCCACCAACGCAGTTGCCAAGTATCACGGACTCCGACCCGGAGCTGGAATCCGTCTGCGGTGGGATTGAGGGTCATGTCTGGTCCCAGGGGTGTTTCTCGGATCAGTCGCGCTAGTCCCTCGGTGACGTGTGCCACCAACTGAATGCTTTCCAGTCGGCCGAAGGACAACGCATCGCTCTTCAAGTAATCATCCAGACTGAACGCATCAGCGCCGGAAGCAGGTACGGCAAGCAACTCAACGTCCTGGAAACGATGCACGGCGTATTGCCTTATGTCCCGATAGGGCTCGGCGGTTCCGATCAGATACGACACTGGACCACGCTGAACAACTGCCAAAGGGTTGAGGATCAATTCTCGAAGCTTGTCGTTGTGTGCAGAGTAGTAGCTACAGCGTACCTGCCTTTCGGTAAGCAATGCTTCATGGAGGCGCTCAATGACGACCTCGGGTATCTGTGGCGAGATTAGGTTCATATTCGGATGTACGCTCGCCACTTTCTCCGGCCAGCGTGCTGCCTGTGTTTCGCTCGCAAGTCTTTCCAGCTTGCATCTGGCATGCCCAAAGCGAGGCTCCAGCGCTCTGAGCATGCTCGACGGGAGAAGCTTACGGATACTCTCCTCCACCAAGACTAGGCTTACGGCTTCGCTTAAGCTAATGCCAGGCAGATCCACACTGGCGCCCGGTGCCCAGTGCCATCCATAAGGGATGCCCTTGTCGTTGCATTGAAGAGGGAACTGGCGGGATAAATCGTTAAGGTCCCGTTCTACGGTGCGCTTGCTGGCTTTGAAACCAGCCGAATCAAGCCTGATAACGAGCTCAGCGCAAGTGATGCCTGGGGCTTTTGAGGGGAGAAGCCGCAGCAGCTCCCATTGCCGGTTCAATGCACTGCGTGTCGAGGCGGAAGGCAAAGCGGGCGACCTTTTGGAATTTACTCTGTGGTAAAGCATGATGCTTTAACTAAATGGTAGCAATTTGACACCATAAAGAGGCTTGCTTCTCAATGCACAAAACCTATCGGCCGGCTGGGGCTGCTCTTTAGTCGGCACTCGGCCAATAGTGCCTTAGCAAGCTCGTTTGCTCGGCTAAAAGGCTTGAACCGTGATCGCCGCGCTACCAATGCGAAATCCCCGGCAGTGAGATTGTTAGCTGCCTGGAGCATTCGCAATGCCGAACCATCCGGATCCTTGAGCTTCTGCAGATCCAAGTGTGATGCGAACAACGTTTCGATTTGCCGCGGTTTTAAATAGCCGAAATGGACTTTAAGATCGAAGCGCCGCATCGATGCCTCGTCTAGATCATGCATGAGATTGGTAGAAGCGATAAACAGGCCACGGTAGCTCTCCATCTGCGTCAGCATCTCGTTAACCGCAGTGATCTCCCAGCTCTGCCGCGCCTTCTTGCGGTCTTGGAGGAAGCTGTCTACCTCATCGAACAGCAAGACGGCTTGTTCGGCATCGGCACTAGCAAACGCTTGGGCAAGGTTCTTTTCCGTCTCCCCTACATAGGGGGTCACCAGATCAGATACGCGCTGAACCATCAGGGGCCGATCGAGCTGTCGAGCCAGCCACAAGCCGAAAGCGGACTTACCGGTGCCAGGCGGGCCATAAAAACACAGTCGGGCTGCGGCATTGCTGTCCAAGCCTTTGACTAGCTCGTCTAGATCGATATCTGTGTTTATCAGACTTGTCGAGTAGAGCTGAGGGAGCGGGCTGGACTCGATACTATCGAGCCTGCGAAAACCTTGAGCCTTGAGCGTGGCGTTTGCGAGTAACCGAACGGTCTCTTCCAACGCCCTGCCACTGCGTGGATGCAGGGTCTGGCCAATGCGCAGCGCCCGGGCAACGACCGCTGGCGTCATGTCCTGGTGCGCAGCGAGGTTCTCAACCATTGCGCTGCTCAGTTTACCTGCGCTGACTTTTCTAATGATGCGCTCACGCTGGGCTCGGGGCGGGTTTGGCAGTTCGATGACCAAATCGAAGCGGCGAATGTATGCGATATCCAGAGCATCAATACTGTTGCTGAGCCAGAAGCAAGGCACGGGGTTTTCCTCCAGCGCTCGGTTGATCCAGCCCTTCTGACTCTTATTGGATTTGGCAAACGGGATAGGCTGAGCCTCGAAGATATCTTCGATTTCGTCCAGCACAACCATCGCGCGCTGGCTCCGCAGTACGCACATCGCAGAGCGCAGCGCACTTAGGCGTTGCCGGGGCATGATAGGGTCACCATCGCTATCGCTGCATGCGACCTCGTACAAAGTGGCACCCATCGCTTCAGCTAGCAGCCGGCTCAGCTGCGTCTTGCCAGTACCCGGTGGGCCGTAAAGCAAAATGTTTACTCCGCTGCGGCGGGACAGCAGAGCCTTGGTGAGATACCGTGTGGCGATGGCCAGCGAAGCGCCGACATGTGGGAAGTCGTTTTCTTGGAGCTCGGCTGGCGGAGCAGGTCGAAAGGCATGTTTAAACAGCTCAGTGGCAGTGCCCGTGCTAAAGCGCAATGCACCCACAAATTCGGGACTGCTAATGGCAAGCCGATGCGACAGAGTGGCGTGAATAGCATTTTCAACGCTGATTTCGACCAAGCCCGAACGCATCAGGCGGCCATCCTTGGATAGATAAGGCTGCAGGCGCTTCTGCGGAACGTCGAGAAGCACAGACAGGCTTTTGAGCATGCGGTTGAAGCCGAGCGCGCCGACTAAGTCTGCGGCATCGCTTAAGATGGGGTCGCTATGCAGCATCACGCAAAAGCCAAGTAGACGCTGATCGATATCATCGAGCCCAATCAGGCTTGCGAGAGCTTTCAGGTTCCGTACCAGGCGATCGGGATAACTCACCACCGGATAGGCTTGATCGAATGCCTTGCGCTCCTTTCGAAGTCGGCGCAGCGCCATGCCGGCATCAAAGTCATCTTCGTCAATAAGATCCTGAAGACCTAGCTCTGCCGCCACGCTATCTTCGTTTAAACCATGCCGTTGGATAAAGTTTCGGCGCCCACCAAGATCTAACAGCATCATGTAGGCCCACTTAATAGATAGCTCGCACGTATCGTCGCTATGCGGGCCATGAGACGAGATGCGTGATTCTGGACGGCGTTTCAGCATGATGCATTCCAATTCCCTTTTGAGAATTGAAGCATGCGCCAAAGGTGCGTCATCTTGTGTCGTACGACTGTCTAAAGGCCAGCCCACCATTGCCGCGCGTAGGTTGACCCGCCTTCCGACCCGCCGCGCACCAGCACACACCTCAACACCTGGCCGAATGGTTGTGCTCTACACGGCGGTTGTCTAGCTGCTTAAGCCTGCTGATTCCGCGGCGGTGCGTCACGATTAAGTATCGTCCTGCTCGGCCCCGAACAGCTTGGCCAACCACGTTAGCTGGCGCTGGGACATGCGGGGGTTGTCCGCCGCCTGGCGCAAGACCTTGCAGATGCTGAAAATGATCGCTGCCAGCGTCTTTCCTCGCCCTTAACTGCTCCACCGATGGGAAGCAGGTCATTGAAGCGGAAGCTCAGGTCGTCGTCGATCAACATGCGGCAGCGCGCCTTATGGGTACCGACCGCCGCCGCTGGCTGGCAGGGTCAAGGTTGAGCGCTTGTACCTGTAAGCTCGGAAACGAGACCCAGCTCACGCATCAGGCTACGCACCTGGACTCAGTCAATCTCAATGCCCTCCAAGCACGTTCTGTAGTGGTCTACTGATTCCGGACACCCATTTAGGGCGAGAATGCTCGCCATAGAGAGGTGTCTGATGACCAAGCAACGTCGTTCCTTTACGC
>NZ_SLYS01000020.1:0-43933 GCF_004341115.1 Pseudomonas sp. JUb52 | reverse complement strand
AGGCTTAAGGGTGGACGCGGCTTGCCATCCTCCCCCGATGATCAGTCGGGGACTATGACCTCCTGAGGAGGCTGTAGTCGAGATACAAGGGTGGATGACGGCGCAGCCTCATCCACGCGTATTTTCCGGTGTAGCCAATGGCCGAGCGTGGGACACCCTCACCCCGACCCTTTCCCGCGTTTCGCTCGCACTTGCCCGACGCTCGTCAGTCCCATTCAGGCGGTACACCTCGATCTACGCCTTCTTGCGGCAGGATGAGGGCCGCCCCTTTGGCGTGCGCTCGTTATACTCGGCCGGCGGCAGGCCTTTTCCGGGTGAAAGGGAGGAGGGGCTGGCTGGATCGGTGCAGGTGCGGCGATCACGATTTCTTGCGGATTTTCTGACGGCGGATAGATGAGCAACCAGGCAGATGTGGCCAAACCCAACAGTTCCAAGCACCTGACCCCCAGTGATCTGCCGTTTCCGGTGGTAGGGATCGGGGCTTCCGCCGGGGGGATCCAGGCCCTGCTGCGCTTCTTCGAAGCCCTGCCGGCCGACTGCGGCATGGCCTTCGTGGTAGTGATGCACCTGTCGCGGGAACACCAGAGCAACCTTGACCAGATTCTGCAGCGCGCCACCCGCCTGCCGGTGCAGCAAGTCACCCAGCCGGTGCCCATCCAGGCCAAGCAGGTCTATGTGATTCCGCCAGGCCATGACCTGACCATGAACGATGGCTATCTGCGCCTCAGCCCATCGGAACGCCCCCAGGGCGATCATGTGGCGGTGGATCTGTTCTTTCGCACCCTGGCCGATGTGCACCGGACCCATGCCGTGGCCATCGTCCTCTCGGGCAATGGCGCCGATGGTGCCGTGGGCCTGGGGCGGATCAAGGAGCAGGGCGGGGTGACCCTGGCCCAGGCGCCGGAAGATGCCGAATTCGATTCCATGCCCAGCAGCGCCATCGCCGCGGGCGCCGTGGATTTCATCCTGCCCGTGGTGGAGATGCCGCAGAAGCTGCTGGAACTGGCCACCACCATCAGCAGCCTGAGCCAGAGCGAATTGCGCCAGCTGGACTATGAGTCCCGGGTGCCCGGGCCGTCCAGCAAGGCCATGCAGCTGGCGCTGCGCGACATCCTCACCCTGCTGCGCACCCGCACCGGACACAATTTCAAGCAGTACAAGACCGCCACGGTGCTGCGCCGGGTGGAGCGGCGCATGCAGGTCAACGCCATCGCCGACATGCCGGCCTATGCCGGCTTTCTCCATGAGCATCCGGAAGAGACGCCGGCGCTGCTCAAGGACATGCTCATCGGCGTGACCAACTTCTTTCGCGATCGCGAGGCCTTCGAGGCCCTGGAACGCGATGTCATTCCGGAGTTGTTCGAGCACCTGCCGGTCAACGAAGACGACCAGGAACTGCGCGTCTGGAGCGCCGCCTGTTCCAGTGGCGAGGAAGCCTATTCGCTGGCCATGCTGCTGATCGAACAGGCCGAGTTGCGCCAGTCCGGCGCCCGGCTGCAGGTGTTCGCCACCGATCTCGACGAGCACGCCCTGGCGGTGGCCCGGCATGGCGTCTATCCGGGCTCCATCGTCACCGACGTCGCCCCCGCGCGCCTGCGCCAGCACCTGCTCAAGGAGCAGAATCAGTACCGGGTGAAAAAGGAGCTGCGCGAAAAGGTGCTGTTCGCCCAGCACAACCTGCTCAGCGATCCGCCGTTTTCCCGCCTGGATCTCATCAGCTGCCGCAACCTGCTGATCTATCTGGATCGCGAGGTGCAGGCCGAGATCCTGCACACCTTCCATTTCGCCCTCAAGCCGGGTGGCTACCTGTTCCTCGGCAGCTCCGAGTCGGCCGACGTGCAGAGCAGCCTGTTCGCCACGGTGGACAAGAAGAACCGCATCTACCGCGCCAAGCACACCACCAGCGTGGTGCGGCCCACGCCGCTGCTCAACCTCAATCCGGGCATGCACAGCGTGCGCCTGCCGCCGCATCAGGTCGGCCGGCGCAAGAAGGTCTCCTTCGCCGAGGTGCATCAGCGGGTGCTGGAGCAGTACGCGCCGCCGAGCATCATCGTCGACCGCGAATCCAATATCGTGCACATGTCCGAGCGGGCCGGGCGCTTTCTGCGCTACGTCGGCGGCGAGCCCAGCTACAGCCTGCCAGCGCTGGTGCTGGAGGAACTGCGCCTGGAGCTGCGTACGGCGCTGTTCCAGGCGTTGCAGAGCAACAAGAGCGTTGAGGCGCGTCGCGTGCATATCCAGCGCGACGACCGCAGCTACTACATCAACATGGTGGTGCGCCCCTTCCGCGACAGCGACACCAGTACCGACTACATGCTGGTGCTCTTCGACGAAGTCGAAGACGTCATGAGCACCGACGCCGGCGGCGATCACACCGAGGCCAAGGACAGCGTGCTCACCCAGCTGGAGGCCGAGCTGCAGCGCACCAAGGAGCAGCTGCAGCTGACCATCGAGCAGTCCGAGACCTCCACCGAGGAGCTCAAGGCGTCCAACGAGGAGCTGCAGGCGATCAACGAGGAATTGCGGTCGGCCACCGAGGAACTGGAGACCAGCAAGGAAGAACTGCAATCGATCAACGAGGAACTGATCACCGTCAACTACGAGCTCAAGTCCAAGATCGAGGAAACCGGCAAGATCAACGACGATCTGCAGAACCTCATCACCTCCACCGACATCGCCACGGTGTTCGTCGATCGCGGCATGCGCATCAAGAGATTCACCCCGCGCGCAGTGAGCATCTTCAACATGATCGTCAGCGATACCGGGCGTTCGCTGCTCGACATCACCCATCGGCTGGACTACCCCGAGCTGGCCGTCGACGCCAACCAGGTATTCGAATCGCTCCGGCTGATCGAGCGCGAGGTGCGCAGCCAGGACGAGCGCTGGTACCTGGCGCGACTGCTGCCCTATCGCACCGCCGAGGATCGCATCGAGGGTGCGGTGCTGACCTTCATCGACATCACCGACCGGCGCCTGGCCCAGGATCGCGCCCGCGCCGGCGAGGAAAACATGCGCCTGGTGGCGCAGAACATCCAGGACTACGCCATCGTCACCCTGGATGCCGCCGGCATCATCAACAGCTGGAACGGCGGGGCCACCCGGCTGTTCGGCTACAGCGAGCGCGAGGCCCTGGGCCAGCCAATGGGCCTGATCTTCACCCCGGAAGACGTCGCCGCCCAGGTACCGGACGCCGAGATGCGCCAGGCCCGGGAAGCGGGCGTCGCCCACGACGAACGCTGGCTGAGACGCAAGGACGGCAGCCGGTTGTACTGCACCGGGGTGCTCAGCCGTATGAGCAACGCCTCTGGCGGTGAGGGCTATGCCAAGATCGCCCGGGATGCCACCGCCGATCACGTACGCGCCAGTGAAACGGCCAACCATCTGGCCCAGAGTCAGGCGTTGGGCAAGCTCAAGGACGAGTTCTTCGCGGTGATGTCCCATGAACTCAAGCACCCGCTCAATCTCATCCAGCTCAACAGCGAGCTGCTGACCCGTTCGCCGGTGCTGCGCGAGGTACCCCTGGCGCGCCGTGCCACCGAGGCCATTCAGCGCGCGGTGCGCAGCCAGGCGCAGATCATCGACGACCTGCTCGACCTGTCGCGCATCCGTACTGGCAAGCTCAAGCTGGAGCGCCGGAGTCTGGACCTGGCCCAGCAGCTGCGCGAGATCGCCGACGTGATTTGTCCGCTGGCAGGCGAGGTGGAGGTGAGTTGCACCCGGCTGCCGGAGACGCCGTTGCATGTCCAGGCGGATGCCACCCGCATTGGCCAGATCGTCTGGAATCTGCTCAACAACGCCATCAAGTTCACCCCGGCCGGCGGCCAGGTGGAGATCAGCCTGGGGGTGGACGGCGACGAGGCGCGGCTGGATGTCACCGATACCGGGCAGGGCATAGCAGCGGATTTCCTGCCGCGGGTGTTCGACATGTTCGGCCAGGCGGAAATGAAATACACCGCTCGCGCCCAGCATGGCCTGGGCATCGGCCTGGCACTGGTCAAGCAGCTGGTGGAGGCCCATGGCGGGCGCATCGAAGCCCATTCCGAGGGCCTTGGCCTGGGCGCGCGCTTCAGCGTCTGGCTGCCGCTGTGCCAGGACGACGAACGCCAGCTGGACGAGGCGCAGGCGGAAGGCCATTCCGTTGTCGGGCTGCGGGTGCTGCTGGTGGACGATTCCCCCGATATCGTCGAGACCCTGCAACTGCTGCTCGAAGAGGAGGGCATCCTGGTCACCGCCGCGACCGACTCCCAGAGCGGCCTGGCGCTGGCCCAGGCGCAGGATTTCGACGTCATCCTCTCCGACATCGGCATGCCGGAAATGGACGGCCACAAATTCCTGCGTCAGATACGGGCGGGCGATCGCAATGTCGGCACGCCGGCGGTGGCGCTGTCCGGCTACGGCACCCCGCTGGACATCGACAAGGCGCGGGCGGCAGGTTTCGCCCGGCATCTGAACAAGCCGGTCAGTTTCGAGGCGCTGATCGCCATCCTGCAGGAGCTGCAGGCGTCCGGTTGAGGGCGCGCGGACGGTAGCTTAGTCAGACGATTCGCGGCACACTCGGGAGCCATCGGGGCGCCCGCCCAACCGGGCCGGCGGCCCCGTTTCCCGCCAGAGGAGCGCCGCGATGACTCGTCTCACCGCCAAGGATTTCTCGCCCGAACTGCTCGAGCTCTACGACTTCTATGTGCACGGTCGCATCAGCCGCCGCGACTTCCTCGACCGCGCCGGCGCCTGCGCCGCGGTGCTGGGGCTGTCGGCCACCGGGGTGCTGGCGGCCCTGACCCCCAACTATGCCCTGGCCACCCAGGTCGAGTTCACCGATCCGGACATCGTCGCCGAATACGTCTACTACCCCTCGCCCAAGGGCCATGGCCGCGTCCGTGGCTATCTGGTGCGCCCGGCCAAGGCCAGCGGCAAGGTGCCGGCGGTGGTGGTGGTCCACGAGAATCGCGGCCTCAATCCCTATATCGAAGACGTCGCCCGGCGCCTGGCCAAGGCCGGCTACCTGGCCCTGGCGCCGGATGGCCTGACCGCCATGGGCGGCTATCCCGGCAACGACGACAAGGGTCGCGAACTGCAGCAGCAGGTCGATCCGGAAAAGCTGATGAACGATTTCTTCGCCGCCGTGGAAACCCTGATGGGCCACGAATTCAGCACCGGCAAGGTCGGCATCACCGGCTTCTGCTATGGCGGCGGGGTGGCCAACGCGGCCGCCGTGGCCTACCCGGAACTGGCTGCCGCCGTGCCCTTCTATGGACGTCAGCCGCGCGCCGAGGAGGTGGCTGCGATCAAGGCGCCGCTGCTGATCCACTACGCCGAGAACGATCCGCGCATCAACGAGGGCGCCGCCGCCTACGAAGCGGCGCTCCAGGCGGCCGGCAAGACCTATGAGGTGCATCGCTATGCCGGCACCAACCATGGCTTCCACAACGATTCCACCCCGCGCTACGACGAAGCCGCCGCGCGCCTGGCCTGGGACCGCACCCTGGGCTGGTTCGGCCGCTATCTCGCCTAGGCACCTGACGGAGACCTCTAATGCCGCAACTGCGTATCCCCGCCGTCTACATGCGTGGCGGTTCCAGCAAGGGCGTGTTCTTTCATGCCCGCGACCTGCCGCCGGCCGGTCCGGCGCGCGATGCGCTGCTGCTGCGGGTGATCGGCAGCCCCGATCCCTACGGCAAGCAGATCGACGGCCTGGGCGGGGCCACCTCCAGCACCAGCAAGGTGGTGGTGATCGCGCCGTCCTGCCGCCCGGACTGTGACGTCGACTATCTGTTCGGCGCCCCGGCCATCGAGGTACCGGTGATCGACTGGTCGGGCAACTGCGGAAATCTCAGCGCTGCCGTCGGCCCCTTCGCCATCAGCGAGGGCCTGGTCCAGGCGCCGCGCGACGGTCTGGCCAGGGTGCGCATCTGGCAGGCCAATCTGGGCAAGCGCATCCTCGCCCACGTTCCCGTGGCCAATGGCGAGGTGCAGGAGGAGGGCGATTTTCGCTTCGACGGCGTGGCCTTTCCGGCCGCCGAGGTGGTGCTCGACTTTCTCGATCCGGCGGGCAGCGACGGCAGTGTGCTGCCCACCGGGCGGGCGGTCGACGAACTGGACGTCCCGGGACTGGGCCGGCTGCCGGTGACCCTGCTCAATGCCGGCAATCCCACCGTCTTCGTGCGCGCCGAGACCCTGGGCCTGAGCGGCACCGAAACCCAGGCGCAGGTCAACGGCGATGGGCCGCTGCTGGCGCGCCTGGAGGCCCTGCGCGCGGCGGGCGCGGTGGCCATGGGGCTGGCCGCGACCGTCGCCCAGGCCACGGCGGAGCGGCCACATACGCCCAAGCTGTGCCTGATCGCTCCACCCCAGACCTACCGGGTGGCGGGTGGCAAGCAGGTCCAGGCCGAGGAGCTCGACGTCATCGCGCGGATGATCTCCATGGGCAAGCTGCACCACGCTATCCCCGGTACCGGCGCGGTCGCCGTGGCGGTGGCCGCGGCGCTGCCGGGGACCCTGGTCCATACCCTGACCGGCGACCTGGACGGCCGCCAGGTCCGCATAGGCCATACCGCCGGCACTGTGGCGGTTGGCGCCCGGGCGCGCGAGGTCGGCGGCGTCTGGCAGGTGGAAAAGGCCAGCATGAGCCGCAGCGCCCGGCGCCTGATGGAAGGCTGGGTACGGGTACCGGCAGAGTAGGTTGGGTTGAGCGCAGCGAAGCCCAACGGAGGGATACCTCCGCGCTGGAGCGCCCTCACCCCAGCCCTCTCCCAGAGGGAGAGGGGGCGGTCAAGCCTGGCGCGACCGCTTCCCGTAGGAGCGGCCCATGGCCGCGATCCAGCCGATGTCCTGGCGTAGCGTGGAAAACCGCGCAGCGTTTCCACTGGGCAAGCCCCGGCTCCATTCGTGGATAAGGCTGCGCCGTTATCCACCCTACGGCCGAGATCGACCGCGTAGGTTGGGTTGAGCGCAGCGAAGCCCAACGGAGGGATACCTCTGCGCTGGAGCGCCCTCACCCCAACCCTCTCCCAGGGGGAGAGGGGGTGGTCGAGCCTGGCGCGACCGCTTCCCGTAGGAGCGGCCATAGTCGCGATCCAGCCGATGTCCTGGCGTAGCGTGGAAAACCGCGCAGCGTTTTCTACTGGGCGAACCTTCCCGCCATCCGTGGATAAGGCTGCGCCGTTATCCACCCTACGGCCGAGATCGACCGCGTAGGTTGGGTTGAGCGCAGCGAAGCCCAACGGAGGGGATACCTCTGCGCTGGAGCGCCCTCACCCCAGCCCTCTCCCAGGGGGAGAGGGGGTGGTCAAGCCTGGCGCGACCGCTTCCCGTAGGAGCGGCCCATGGCCGCGATCCAGCCGATGTCCTGGCGCAGCGTTTTCCACTGGAACCTTCAGATCGAGCGTGGATAAGGTTAAAGCCGCTATCAACCCACGCCTCCCAACCGCCCCCTCTCCCTCCGGGAGAGGGCTGGGGTGAGGGGGGATCCACTCGGACGCTGACCTCAGGTCCCTTCGATCAAATCGCGGATGCGCACCGCCAGGGCGTCCATGGCGAAGGGCTTGGTCATCACATGCATGCCGGGCTCCAGGTGGCCATTGCCGACCACGGCGTTCTCGGCGTAGCCGGTGATGAACAGCACCTTGAGGCCCGGGCGGCGCTGGCGGGCGGCGTCGGCCATCTGGCGGCCGTTCATGCCGCCGGGCAGGCCGACGTCGCTGATCAGCAGGTCGATGCGCACGTCGGATTCCAGCAGGCGCAAGCCGGAGCTGGCATCCGCCGCTTCCAGGGCGGCGTAGCCCAGTTCCTCCAGCACCTCCACCACCAGCATCCGTACCGTGGGTTCGTCATCCACCACCAGCACCGTCTCGCCGTGACCCTGGCGCGGCAGGCTCGGCTGGCTGGCGGCGAGGTCGACGCCGGTGGCCGCTTCGCGATGGCGTGGCAGGAAGAGGGTGACGCTGGTGCCCTGATCGACCTGGGAATGGATGCGCGCCTGGCCGCCGGACTGGCGCACGAAACCGTAGATCATCGACAGGCCCAGCCCTGTGCCCACCCCGATCGGCTTGGTGGTGAAGAAGGGATCGAAGGCCTTGGCGATCACCTCGGGCGGCATGCCGCAGCCGTTGTCGGTCACCGAGAGGGCGATGTATTCGCCCGCTTCCAGGTCGCGGACCCGGGCCATGCGCGCATCCAGCGCCCGGTTGGCGGTCTCGATGAAGATGCGACCGCCCTCGGGCATGGCGTCGCGGGCATTGATGCAGAGGTTGAGCAGGGCGTTTTCCAGTTGCGGCGGATCGACCAGGGTCGACCACAGCTCGCTGCTGGCCACCACCTCGATCTGGATGGCCGGACCCACCGTGCGACGGATCAGGTCTTCCATGCCGGCCACCAGGCGATTGACGTCGGTGGGCTTGGGATCCAGCGTCTGCCGGCGGGAAAAGGCCAGCAGCCGGTGGGTCAGGGCGGCGGCGCGGATGGCGGCGCCCTGGGCGGCGGTGGTGTAGCGCTCGAGATTGTTCAGCCGGCCCTGGCCGATGCGCACCGTGAGCAGATCCAGACTGCCGACGATGCCGGCGAGCAGGTTGTTGAAATCATGGGCCAAGCCGCCGGTGAGCTGGCCGACCGCTTCCATCTTCTGCGACTGGCGCAACTGCTCTTCCAGCAGCGCCTGGGTCTCCGCGGCGTCCCTTTCCCGGGTGATGTCGCGCCCGGCGCCGGTGAGGCGATCCTGTTCGGTGTCCATCGACAGCGTCCAGGACAGCCAGCGCCAGCTGCCGTCCGCCGCCAGGACGCGATTTTCCACCCGCGCCGGCAGGCCGCTGCGGCGCAGTTCGTCCAGTGCCACCAGCACACCTGGCAGATCGTCGGGATGGATGAGTTCCCGGTAGGGGCGGCTGAGCAACTCGGCTTCGGAATAGCCCAGGCCGCGCGACCAGGACGGACTCACCCGCAGGAGCTGCCCGTTAAAATCGGCGGTCAGCAGCAGATCCTCGCTGAGCGCCCAGAGCCGGTCACGCTCGGCGGTGCGCGCCTGGACCTCCTGGCTGAGGCTGAGATTCTGCGCCTGGATCAGCGTCTGGGCGTCGCGCTGGGCGGTGACGTCCTGGGCGAAGACATAGAAGCCGTCCACCGCCCCGCGCGCATCGCGCCGCGGACGATAGTGGATGTCGGCGATGCGTCGGCGGCCGTCCGGCCAGGCCCAGGGCAGGTCCAGCCGCGCCGGGGTGCCGTCCAGGGCGGCCTGGATGGCCGGACGCCGGGCCGCGAACAGCTCCGGCGCGAAGACCTCGGCCATGCTGCGACCCAGGATGCTTTCCGGGGCGTCCTTGAACCACTTGGGCGCCTCGATGTTGGCGAAGCGATAGATCAGCTCGCGATCGACGAAGGCGATCAGGCAGGGCAGGGTGTCGGCCACCAGCCGCAGATTGAGTTCGCTGTCGCGCAGGGCCCGCTCCGCGGTCAGCCGCGCCGTCGCCGAGCGGGTGCGACCGGCGACCTCGCGGATGAATTGCAATTCGGCCGGCGTCCAGCACCGCGCTTGGCTGGCGCTGACGTAGAGCAAGGCGACGAAGTGACCGTGTTCGAACAGCGGGACGCTGACGAAGGCGCGGGTGTCCAGCCGTTGCAGAGCGGCGAGGTTCTGGCAGGTGCGATCATCCTCGCGCACATCCTCGACGACCACGGTCTCGCCGCGCCTGAAGTCTTCGATATAGCGGCCGTAGTCGCGGAAATTCAGGGTGCCCCTCAGGCTGCCGGCGCCCGGGAGGGTCCAGTCGCGCTCCACGGTGATGGTCTCGGCCTCGGCGTCCACCAGACCATAGCCCACCCGCTGGGCATCCAGGAGGGTGCCCAGGGTGGCGCAGGCGAGTTCGGTGACAGCCTCGATGTCGTTCAGCTGGCTGAAGCCTTCACCCAGCTCTGCCAGGGCGCGGCGATAGCGCTCTTCTTCGCGAGTGGCCTGGGCGGCCTGCTCGCGTTCGGTGACATCCAGGAACAGCACCAGGAAGCTCTCCGCGCCGGCCTTGTGCGCATGACCTTCGTACCAGCGCCCGTTGGCCTGGAATTGCCGCACGTAGCTGAACGACTGGCCGGTATCCACCACCCGGGTGAAATCCTCCACCCAGAGGTCTTCGAGTTCGGGAAACAGGGTGCGGGCGGTCTGGCCGATCGCCTGCTCCGCGCTCAGGCCGAAGTGCGTGCACGAGGCTCGGTTGACCTGGTCATAGCGCCAGTCGCAGCCGCGGCCTTGCTCATCGCGCAGAATGGTGCCGAGGATGAAGCCCTCGTCCAGTTGCTCGAACAGACCGCGCCAATAGCGCTCGCTTTCCGCCAGTTTCTGCTGCACCTCGCCCACGTGGCGCTGGCTATCACGCAGGGCCTGGCCGGCCAGATGCTGGGGCGTACGGTCGCGCAGGATCTTGACGAAGCCGGTATGGCGGCCGGCGTCGTCGTGCAGCGGATGCATCTCGCCGCTGGCCCAGAAGCGGGTGCCGTCGCGTCGCAGGTGCCAGCGTTCGTCTTCGGCGCGACCGTCCTGCAGCGCCAGCCGCATTTCCAGCGCGGCCCGGCCGATCTGGTTGTCTTCGGGGGTGAAGAAGCGCTCGACCGGCGCGCCGCGAATCTCTGCGGCGGTCCAGCCCAGCAGGCGTTCGGCGCCGCTGTTCCAGTCGGTGATCACCCCGTCCGGATCGAGCACGATCATGGCGAAATCGATGGCACCATCAAAGATCGCCAGACGCCGCTGGGCGTCCTGGGGCGGCAGCGCGGTGCACTGGTCGAGCGCGGCGCGGAGGCGACGGACTTCGGCCTGGAGTTCAGCGTGGGAGAGAGCGGATTCAGCCATGGGGTCGTTCGAACGCGTGAGCAGCGGAAGCGGACGGCGGTGACGTCCGGCGAGAGCCTTAGAGTAAGAGAGTCGGGCGATGGCTAGCGATCTGCCAGCACCTTTTTCCGACAGACAGGGAATTAAGTAGCCGTTACGGCATCAGACAAGTGCCGGCACCCGGCTGCCAGCCGCCCATCCGAGCCTTGTGATCCAATTCGAGAAATTTCGGTCTATTTAGTCGTACTAATGAAGTAGCGTTGCCATGACCGATGTAGTTTCTTCCGCTGCTGTTACCACCGTGCTGGTCGTCGAAGACGATCCGGTGCTGAGATCGCTGGCGACGGAGGTGTTCGAGATGGAAGGTTATGCCGTCCAGTCCTTCGATACCGCCGACGCCGCCTGGGGTTGGCTCGAGTCCGATCCCTTACCGCCCGATCTCCTGTTCACCGACGTGCGCATGCCGGGTCGGCTGGACGGACTCGCCCTGGCCAAACAGGTGCGTCAGCGCTTTCCACAATTGCCGATCCTGGTGTCCTCCGGCTATACCGGCCAGCAGTACGCCGAGCGCGAGGAGCGGGCGCTGTTCCTGCCCAAGCCCTGGACCATCGACCAGTTGCTCAAGGCCTGCGGCCAGCTGGGTGTCTAGCCCGCCGCCTGGCGCGCCCGTGCCAGGCGTACCGCCGAATCCACCTCGTCCAGCGTCCAGGGCTTCTGCAGGAAGATCACCTGCTCGGGCAGCGCCGTGGTGATCTCGTAGCCGTAGCCCGAGGTGATCACCATGGGCAGCGCGGGCCAGCGCTGCAGCAGCATCTCCGCCAGTTCGCCGCCACGCAGCTGGCCGGGCATCAGGTGGTCGGTGATCACCAGCCCAGGGCTTTGCTGCTGCTGGAGCAGATGCACCAGAGCATCGTCGGCGTTGTCGAAGCGAACACAGGTCCAGCCCAGTCGCTCTTCGAGGTGATTGCTCAGCAGTTCGGCGAGCAGCCCGTTGTCTTCGATGACGACGAGATAGGGGAGGGGATCAGGCGAGGTCATCGGGACTTCCGGAACGCGATGAGACGATTCCGGAAGTCTAGCAGAGGCCTGCTGGGCTCAGTCTGGCTTTCGTCTGACTATTATCAGAACTCCAGGACGATCTTGCCGAAATGGCTGCCGTCCTTCTGGAAGGCGAAGGCCGTGGCGATCTCGTTCAGCGGGTAGCTGCGATCGATGACCGGCTTAATCCCGGTGCTTTCCAGGGCGCGAATCATCTCCTGCTGATGGCGACGACTGCCGACGATCAAACCCTGCAGTCGCTGGTGACGGCGCATCAGGTTGGCGGTGGGGACCTGGCCCTCGACGCCGGTGAGCACCCCGATCAGCGCCAGGTGCCCATGGATGCGCGCGGCCTGGATGGATTGCGCCAGGGTCGCCGGACCGCCCACCTCCACCACGATGTCGACGCCACGGCCGCCGGTGATGGCCTGTACCTTGGCGCCCCATTCCGGCTCTTCACGGTAGTTGATCAGGTGATCGGCGCCCAGGGCATAGGCGCGCTGCAGCTTTTCGTCCGAGGACGAGGTGGCGATCACCGTAGCGCCCATGGCCTTGGCCATCTGCAGGGCGAAGATGGAGACGCCGCCGGTCCCCATGACCAGCACGCTGTCACCGGCCTTGAGGCCACCGTCCACCACCAGGGCGCGCCAGGCGGTCAGCCCGGCGGTGGTCAGGGTCGCCGCCTCGGCATGGCTGTAGCCCTTGGGCGCGCGGGTGAAGGCGGTAGCCGGGCGTACTACCACCTCGCAGGCGAAGCCGTCGACGCCATCGCCGGGCGTGGTGGAAAAGTCATCGATGGGCGGCTCGCCGTCCAGCCAGTGGGGAAAGAAGGTCGAGACCACGTGATCGCCCACGGCGAATTCGCTGACCCCCGCGCCCACCGCCTCGACCACCCCGGCGCCATCGGACATGGGAATGCGCCCATCGGCGGTCGGCATCTTGCCCAGCACCACGCCCAGGTCATGGAAATTCAGCGAGCTGGCCTTGATCCGCACCCGGATCTCGCCAGCCCCCGGCTGCCCGGGATCGGGCAGTTCGCAGGGCTCCAGCTGGTCCAGACCACCGGGTTTGCGTAGGCGTATGGCGTGCATGAGAAATCCTCCGGACTGTGGCGAGCAGGACGCTCGCGGGTCAGTAGAGGACCACGGCAGGGGGCGCAGGATTCCCGCCAGGGGACCTGCGCCCTGGACCTTACTTGATCGCCTTCTGCAGTTGCTGCAGCTGCTGGGTGCGGGTGTTGAGGCGGGCCTCGCCGCGTTCGGCGTCGACCTTCTTTAGCTCGGCTTCGGCCATGCGCAGCTTGATGGTCTGCATGGCGGTCTGGATGCGTTGCTGGGTCAGGTAGGCCAGCTGGTCGACGGTGCGCTCGTTCTCACCGTCCTTGTAGGCCTTGTCGGCCTTGGCCAGCCAGGTGCCGGCGTCCTTGGTTTCCAGCGCCGCCAGCTGGGTGGCCTGGGGCTGGGATTCGAGGGCGGCGTAGTCGTTGCGCGCCTTTTCCAGGTTGGGGTTGGGCGGGGTGGCGCAGGCGGCCAGGGTGAGGGTCAGCGCCGACATCAGCGGGAGCAGAAAACGTTTACGCATGGTTTCGTCCTTCAAGAGAGCGGGCAGCCTTACTGCTGCACCTTTTTCTGTAGATTCTGTTGCAGCTGGAGGTTGATCTGACCTTCCTCACGGATCTGCTGGATGCTGTTCTGGGCATCCTGCAGCGCCGCCTGGGCCTTGGCGGCCTGGGTCTTGCGGGTCGCCAGACGGGCATCCCACTCGGCCTGCTCGGCCAGGCGCTTGGCCTCGTCGTATTTCTCGTTGGACAGGGCCGCCTGGGCCTGGGTCCACTTGTCCTGGGCCGACTTGGTCTCGATGGGGGCGAACCGGTTGCCGCCGCCGCTCACGGCTTCGTTGACGGCGGACTGGGTCACGGCCATCTGCGCGGTCGGCGGGTTGCCGGCGCAGCCCGCGAGCAGCAGACCGCCGCCCAAGACCAGGCTGGCGAGCAGCGCACGAGGCGCGGAGAACGAAGAGGCACGAGCGGGACCGGTTTTCATCCGAACATTCCTGGCAGGTCGCCCGGAATGGGCGACAGTGCCTTTGAGACGACGAAAACGCGGCGAGGTTCGCTGCAGAACCCCAGCCGAGGGCGGCTCGCTGCGGTCAGGCCCGTACCGCCTGGTACAGCGCGCGGATCAGATCCGACTGGGTGATGATGCCCACCAGGCGGCGCGAGCCGTCGATGATGGGGATGTGGCGGTGGCCGTTCTCGGAAAACACCGGCACCAGATCGATCAGCAGGCGGTCGGCGCTGGCCACCCGCACGGTGCGGGTCATGATGTGGCCGACGCTGTTTTCCTCCTGGCGCGTGCGCGGTCGGACCAGCGATCTCAGGCGCCAGCCGAGGCCTTCGTGGACGTCCAGATCGATCTGCCGCATGAAGTCGGCGACGGTGACGATACCCAGCAGATGGCCCTGGCGATCCACCACCGGCAGCGCCTTGATGCGCCGGGCGCGCATCAGCGCCCAGGCTTGCTGCAGCGGCATCTCGGCGCGGGCCGTCACCGGTTCGTGACTCATGACGTCGGCGCAGCGCAACTCGCCCATCTTGCGCTGGTAAGCGCGCGCCTCCACCTGTTCGAGCAATTCGGCGAGGTCGTCGCGGCTGATGTCCAGCACCTGGTTGTAGCGCGCCAGCACGGCGTCCAGGTCGGCGCGCTGCAGACGCGTCTCGCTGCTCGGCTCGGCCGGGCGCGGCACATGGGGCCAGGGGCGGCGGGTCAGGTTGTTGTAGAGCAGGCCGGCACTCACCAGCAACAGCGAATCCAGCGCCACCGGACTCCAGGCATAGCTGAAGTCCTGCGCGCCGATCAGCACCATCAGCAGCGCCGAGGCGCCACCCGGTGGGTGCAGGCAGCGCAGGGTGAACATGACGGCGATGGCCAGGGCGACCGCCATGGCGGCGGCCAGGTTGGCTTCGGGAATCCACAGGGCGCAGGCGATGCCGATCAGCGCCGACAGGGTATTGCCGCCCACCACCGACCAGGGCTGCGCCAAGGGGCTGGCGGGCAGGGCGAACACCAGCACGGCGCTGGCGCCCAGCGGTGCCACCAGGGCCAGCGCCAGGGCGCCGTGCTGGTGAACCGGCTGGCCTTCCAGCCACCAGGCGGCGAGCAGGGCCGCGAGCAGGATGCCGAGGCCGGCACCGACGCTGGCACGCAGGCGCTCCCGCCCGTCGATGGCCAGAGGCGCGGGCCAGAAGGCGCGCAGGCCCTGGACCAGGCGGGCGGAGCGGGAAGGCGAGGGCGACGGCGTAAGGGGTTCCTGGGACATGGGAAAGCAGCGGCTGGGCAGAACGAGGGCGCTGATGGTCCCCCGAGTGACGGCGCCTGGCAAGGCCGGAAAAGGCCCTGCACCTGTGGGCTGGCGGCCAGCCCAGAGCCTAGAGCGGGCGCGGCCGGCTGAGGATTTTCTGCTGCGACGGACCGAGCGGCCGTAGTAACATCGGGGGCTGGGTGTCGCCGCATTCACGCGGTAGGACAGGTTGAACTGAGCGCAGGTCGGGCCGCCGCGCGGAGTGCTGCTGCCCATGCCAACCCCAGTTTCCCCGGCCAAGGCCCTGGCCTATCTCAATCGCTTCGTCGCGGCCGAAGCGGCCAGCGGTGTCGTGCTGATGATCGCCGCGGCCATCGCCATCATCGTCGCCAACTCGCCGCTGGCCGAGGGCTACTTCGCCAGTCTGCACTGGTATGTGGGTGGTCTGTCCCTCGGTCACTGGATCAACGACGGCCTGATGGCCGTCTTCTTCCTGCTGGTGGGGCTGGAGATCAAGCGCGAGATGGCGGTCGGCCAACTCGCCAGCTGGGGCGATCGTGCCCTGCCGGGCCTTGCGGCCCTGGGCGGCATGCTGGTGCCGGCGCTGCTCTATGTCCTGGTCAATCGCCACGATTCCCAGACCCTCTCGGGCTGGGCGATTCCCGCGGCCACCGACATCGCCTTCGCCCTCGGCGTGCTGTCGCTGCTGGGTTCGCGGGTGCCGCCGTCGCTCAAGGTGTTTCTCTCGGCGCTGGCGATCCTCGATGACCTGGGCGCCGTGCTGATCATCGCGCTGTTCTATACCAGCGAGCTCTCCACCACCATGCTGCTGGCCGCGGCCGGCCTGGTGGCGGTGCTGTTCGTGCTCAATCGCCTCAAGGTCACCGCCCTGCTGCCCTATCTGCTGGTGGGGGCGCTGCTGTGGTTCTGCATGCTGCGTTCGGGCATCCATGCGACCCTGGCCGGGGTGATCCTGGCGCTGTTCATTCCCTTGGGCGATACCGAGGCCGACGACGCCTCGCCACTGCTCAAGCTGGAGTCCGCGCTGCATCCCTGGGTGGCCTTCCTGATCGTGCCCGTGTTCGGCTTCGCCAATGCGGGGGTCTCCTTGGCCGGCATGACGCCCGGCAATCTGCTGGATCCGGTCCCCCTGGGCGTGGCCCTGGGGCTGTTTCTCGGTAAGCAGCTGGGCATCTCGCTGATGGCGGTGCTGGCCATCCGCAGCGGTCTGGCGCGGCTGCCCGAGGGCGCCAGCTGGCTGCAGCTCTATGGCGTGGCGCTGCTCTGTGGCATTGGCTTTACCATGAGTCTGTTCATCGGCGCCCTGGCCTTTCCGGGTGCGCCCTTCCTGGTCGACGAGGTCAAGATCGGCGTGCTGCTGGGGTCGTTGCTGTCAGCCCTAGCCGGCGTTGCCGTCCTGCTCCTGGCCGCCCGTCGTCGTTAACGAGGACCTGTGATGCCCTATGCGCTGTTTGCGGTGATGTTTGGTGGTGCCGTGGGCAGCGCCTGCCGCTGGTGGGTCGGCCTGCGCCTCAATGCGCTGTTTCCACTGCTGCCCATGGGCACGCTGCTGGTCAACCTGGTCGGCGGCTTCGTGATCGGCCTCGCCCTGGGCTTCTTCTCCCGCTATCCAGGGGTGGACCCCCAGTGGAAGCTGCTGCTGGTGACCGGCTTCTGCGGCGGCTTCACCACCTTCTCGACCTTTTCCGCCGAGGTGGTGAACCTGCTGCAGAGCGGTCGCCTGGGCTGGGCGGCGCTTACCGTCACCGTCCATGTACTGGGCTCGCTGCTGCTGACCCTGGCCGGTTTCGCCCTGGCCGGTCGCCTCGGCTGAGACGACCGGCTGCCCCGGTTCAGGCCGGTGCGGTCGGTGCCTGGCGCCGCGGCTTGAGTCTCAGCGCCGGCGCCTCGATCAGGTGCCAGGAGAGCACCGCGAAGCCCAGGGTCAGGACATAGCTAACCAACAGGAAGCCGGGCAGCGAGAAGCTGTCGGGAAACCAGTGCATGAGCAGTTGCTGGACCGGGAAGTTGAACAGGTAGAGGCCGTAGGAATAGTCGCCGAAGCGGCCGAACCCGTGTAGCACCGGTACCTGCACCTGGGCCAGGTAGATGATCACATAGGCCAGCGAAACCAGGTGGATCACCGGCAGGACATGCCAGACGATGGCCGCCAGCGATAGCAGGCAGAGCGCCAGGGCGATATCCAGGCGCCAGGGTATGCGCGGTCCCGCGAGCTGCAGCAGGGCGCCGGCGAAAAAGAACATGCCCAGGCTGAACACCTTGTGCAGCACGAAGCTGGCGATGCCCATCTGCGGCAGCAGCAGGAAGTTGCCCAGTACCAGCACCACCAGGGTGGCCATGACCACCGAGCGGGTCAGCAGCCCCAGCACCCCGATGATCAGCAGCGACAGGTACATGAACACCTCGTAGGGCAGGGTCCAGTAGCTGCCGTTCACCGTGTCAGGAAAGGGATTGCCGTTGAAGACGCCGGGCAGCTCGAAGCGCGTCATCAAGAGGATATTCTTGAAGAAGCCCAGGGTCTGGCGATCGCTGAAGTAGGCGCTCGTTTCCCGGCTGGTGGCCAGCCAGCCCACCACCAGCACCGAGAACAGCACCGAGACGATCAGCGCGGGAAAGATCCGCAGGGCGCGCTTGAGCAGAAAGTCCAGGGGATTGCGACTGCGCTGGAAGGACGCCGTGATCAGGAAGCCGCTGATCACGAAGAACACATAGACGGCGATGTTGGCCGCGTCGGTGAAGCCGGTGAAGTTGAGGATCGGCTCGGCGCCGATATGTCCCGAGAGCCAGAAGCCGTGGCCGATCACCACGGTGGAAGCCGCGGCGAATCTCAGGAAATCGAAGTTGTTGCGTCCCTGGGGGACGTGGGCGGTAGTCATGTCTGCTCCTCGCAGCCGTGGCCCATGCCGCGGCCACCGCCCGGGAGCGGATTCCCGCTGGGCGGCGACGCGAACGGCATCGGCAGAGACGCCCGTCATAAGACGCGCGCAGGCAAAGGCCGCTGCCGGCTGGGCCGGCAACGAAAGGGCGACAGCCGACGCGATCAGCAAGATCGGCCGGCCGGCGAGGGCAGGGGCGCTATGGGGGGCTGAGCGGGACGAACGCGGGCGTCATGCGCCAGGACTCCGGGAAAGCGATACCGCGAAGGGCGACGGAGGCAACGAGGCGCGCGCAGGCGAATGGGGTCTGGGGCCTCCCGGCCGCCCCTTTCGCTGTGCGCGCTCCGTGCATCAGGCGCTGGCCTGCAGCGGCTGGTCGTGCGCTTCTTGCGGCTGCTCCAGAGGGAAGGGTTCCTGGGCGAAATAGAGGGTGGCGCTCTGGCGGGCGTGATCGCCGAATTCGTGCGGATGCCGCATGACGATCCGTTCGAAGGCGCCCGGCTCCAGGCCGTCTTCATAGAAGCCGTTGTGGCACTGCAGGATGCCCGAGGCGCAGACGCTGCGCTCGACGGCGGCGATCAAACCACCGGCCCTGAGGCTCTTGACGATGTTGTGCGGCAATCGCTGCCGGCGACGCAGACTGGCGGCGGTATCGCTGAGGGTATCGAGGATCTCGGTCTCGGCGGGTGTGAGCTTGCGTACGTCCAGCTTGGACTTCTGCACCAGGTAGCGACGGGAGAGCAGGCGGGCCTGATCGTTGAGGGCCTTGAGCACCGCGCCGCTGAGTTCACCCCGGGTGAACAGGCCGGTTTCCAGAGCGATCAGGTAGGACCAATCGTTGATGAGCGGAATCTTGCTGATGTCACGTTCCATGTGAATGCCTGCGTCCATTTAAGTTGGCTAATTGAGGATAGGACACCCCAATGGTTCCAGTTCGCCAGTATAAGGTGACGAGTGGCATGGAATTTGACGGTCCTGACAAGAATTGTCGGTTTTTTGTCGAAGTGGGTCACGCCTTGGGGATGCAACCTCAACGCTGCGCTTGGGGTCCCTTGCTAGAGCCCTGGCGCGAGTCGGGTAACCCTTCGCAACGTCAGGTGATGAGATGAGTGACCCTGCAGCCGCTACGACCCCCGCCGATCTCGACTGCGATGTCGCCGTGATCGGGGCCGGAACCGCGGGCCTTGCCGCCGAACGCGCCGCCCGGCGCCAGGGCGCGCGCACCCTGCTGATCGACGACCGCTGGGCTGGCACCACCTGTGCCTCCGTGGGCTGCATGCCCTCCAAGCTGCTCATCGTCGCCGGGGAGGCTCATCACGCCGTCCGCCGCGCCGGCACCTTTGGCATCGCGGTGGGCAGTGTCAGCGTCGATGGCGCGGCGGTCATGGCGCGGGTGCGGCGTGAGCGCGATCATTTCGTCGCCGCCACCAAGGAGGGTTTCGCCAAGTTGCCCGAGGGCGTGGCCCAGCAGGCGACGGCGCGTTTCGTGGCGCCGGATCGCTTGCAACTCAGCAATGGTAAGACGATCAGCGCCCGCAGCGTGATCATCGCCACCGGCTCCTACCCCCTGGTACCCGAACCCTTCGACGCCCTGGGCGAGCGGGCGCTGACCAATGAGACGATCTTCGAACTGCCCGATCTGCCGCGCTCCCTGGCCGTGATCGGCACCGGCCCGGTGGGCCTGGAACTGGCCCAGGCCATGGCCCGCCTCGGCGTGGCCGTCACCCTGTTCGGCCAGGACGATGGCCTGGGCGCGCTGGAGGACCTGGAGGTCAAGGCCGAGTTGCGCAAGATCCTGGAGCAGGACCTGACCCTGTACCTGAACGTTGAGGTGGATGCCCGGCGGGAGGGCGAAGGCGTGCGACTGTCCTGGTCCGGTGCGGCAAGCGGCGAGGGCGACTTCGATTATGTGCTGGTGGCCGCCGGGCGACCGCCGCGGCTGAAGGGCCTGGGGCTGGAGACCACCGGCCTCGAGCTGGACGACCATGGCACCCCGGTCTACGACCCCGAGACGATGCAGTGTGGCGCCTCGTCGATCTTTATCGCCGGCGATGCCGACCATGACCGGCCGATCCTCCACGAGGCCTCCGACGAGGGCGCCATCGCCGGGCACAATGCTGCCTGCTATCCCGAGGTGCGGCCCACGCCGAGGTCGCCGCTGTTTTCGCTGATCTTCACCGATCCGCCGGTGGCGGTGCTGGGCAGTCCGCCTGACAAGGGCACTCTGATCGGCACCTCTTCCTACCACGACCAGGGCCGCGCCCGGGTCGAGGCGCGCAACCAGGGCATCGCCCGCTTCTATGCCGAACCGGATACCGGCAAGCTGACCGGCGCGGCCATGGTCGGACCGGGCATGGACCATATTGGCCATCTGCTGGTGCTGGCGCTGATCCACGGCGAGACCGCCAGCTCGCTGCTGGACATGCCGTTCTATCACCCCACTCTCGAAGAAGGCCTCAAGAGCGGCCTGCGCGAGATCTGCCAGGCGGCCCACAGCAGCCTGCGTGGCGATCGGGACCAGGGCTCGCCGTCGGGGGCTTGAGGGGGGGCGATCCGGCAGTGGAAAAGGCTGCACCGTTTTCCACGCTACGGTTTTGCTCTAGGCACCCTCACCCCAGCCCTCTCCCAGGGGGAGAGGGGGCGGTTCGGCGTATCGAGAGGTTCAACGTTCGTAGGGTGGATAAGGGCGCAGCCTTATCCACGGGTCCCCGAACGCCCGCCAATAAAAAAGCCCCACGGGGATCACCCGCGGGGCTTCTGCTACCACCCGACGGCCATCAGGCCTTGAAGCGCCGTACTAGGCCATCCAGTTCGCCCGACAGCTGCGACAGGCGCGAGGAGTCGCGGGTGGTGGACTGGGCCAGGCCTTCCACCTGCTGGGCATCGTCGTGGATCTGGGCGATATGGCGGTTGATGTCTTCAGCCACCTGGTGCTGTTCCTCGGCCGCCGCGGCGATCTGCAGGGCCTGGTCGCGGATCTCGTCCACCGACTGGCGGATGCCTTCGAAACTGCCTCGCGCCTCGCTGATGGAGGCCACGCTGGTCTGCGACAGCTCCAGGCTGGTCTCGATCTGACGGGTGACCTCCTGGGTCTTGCGCGCCAGGTTGCCGAGCAGGCCGTCGATCTCGCCGGTGGAGTCGGCGGTGCGCTTGGCCAGGGCCCGTACCTCGTCGGCCACCACCGCGAAGCCACGCCCCTGTTCACCGGCGCGCGCCGCTTCGATGGCGGCGTTGAGCGCCAGCAGGTTGGTCTGTTCGGCGATACCGCGGATGGTGTCGAGGATGGTGTTGATGTTGTGGCTGTCCTGCTCCAGCACCGCCATGGCCTGGGCCGACTGGGCCAGGCTGCCGCTCAGGCGGTTGACGTTGCCGGTGGCCTTTTCGATCTGGCCGTAGCCTTCCTGCACCTTGTGATGACCGGCATCGGCGGAAGCGGCGGCCTGGCTGCAGGAGCGCGCCACTTCGTTGGAGGTGGCGACCATCTCATTGAAGGCGGTGGAGACCATTTCCACGGCCCCGCGCTGCCGGCCGGCCACCTCGTTCATGCTGACCGCGGCCTGGGTGGTGGTCTGCGATGCCTGCTGCAGGTCGTTGGACGCCTGGCCGATGCGCTGCACCAGCTGGCGGATGCTGGCGAGGAACTGGTTGAACCAGCCGGCCAGGGTGGCGGTTTCGTCCTTGCCTTGTACGTTCAGGCTCTTGGTCAGGTCGCCTTCACCCTGGGCGATGGATTCCAGACCGGCGGAGACGCCACGGATCGGTCGCACGATCATGCCGGCAAAGGCGGCGCCGAGCACGGCGAACAGCAGCGCCAGCACGGCGGTGATGCCTGCGATCTGCCAGGTAAGGGTGGTGGCCTTGCCCATGACTTCGCTGCGTTCGATCAGGCCGATGAATTTCCAGCCCAGGTCCTTGGCCTGGTAGACGTTGACCATGTAGTCGGTGCCATTGAGCGTGACCTCGCCAAGGCCGCTCTGGATGCCGTTGAGGGCCTGGTAGGCGTCACCCAGCTCCTTGAGCTGCTTGAAGTTGTGCTTGGGGTCGCGCGGGTCGACCAGCACGTTGCCATTCTCTTCCACCAGCATCAGGTAGCCGCTCTGGCCCAGGGTGATGCTCTTGACCAGATCGGTGAGCTGCTTGAGCGAGATGTCCAGGCCCACTACTCCGTGTACCTTGCCGCTGGCGTCTTCCATGGTCCGTACCACGCCCATCAGGGAGACATCGTCCTGGGCCCAGTAGTAGGCCGGAGTGCGCACCACCTTGCCCGGATTGTTCATGGCGGTCTGGTACCAGGGCCGCACGCGCGGATCGTAGTTGGCCAGCTTGGCGTCGTCCGGCCAGCTGGCGTAGCTGCCATCGGTCAGACCGATCGACAGGTAGGCGGTAGTGGGGTGGGTCTTGGCGAAGCGGGTGAAGTAAGTCACCGCCTGTTGGCCGGCTTCTGTCTGCGGCTGCTGGGCGGCATCCGCGCCCTGGTAGTTCTTCAGGCCTTCCAGTGTCAGGAGCGCCGGCTCCTTGGCCAGGAAGTCGACGTTCTGCTGGATGCCAGTAAAGAACTGCTGGATATTGCGATCAATCTGCCGAATTTCGCGCCCGCTGCCATCGAGAAAATCGACGGTGGCCTGGCTGCGCGCATTCATGATGACCACGCCTGCCACCAGGATCACCGGGAGGCAGGCGGTTACTGCGAAAAGCGACGTGAGTTTCTGTTTGATGTTCATCGAAAGCCCCGCTCGCGCCCCGGCGCGAAGAGTGACGGCGACATGCCTTCACTCTGCATCGGCCTGGAAAAGTCCGACTTGATACGGGATGAGAAATTATTCCATCTGGTCCGTAGCAAGCCGGAAAATCGCCGATCGGTCGGCTAACGACCCGCTATAGCTCTTTTTTCAGCTGGCGTTCGATTTCTTCCAGAGACTTGCCGCGGGTTTCCGGCAGGCAGAAATAGACGAACAACAACGAGCCCAGGTTTATGGCAGCGAATACATAGAAGGTGTAGTTGCCGATGGCTTCCAGGGCCACCGGAAAGCTGAAGGCCACGGTGGCGTTGCACAGCCACTGCACGGCCACCGCCACCCCGGTCAGCAGGCCGCGGACCTGATTGGGAAACAGCTCGGACATCAGCAGCCAGTACACCGGGGCGATGCACATCTGCATGAACAGCAGGAACACCAGGATGCAGGCCAGCGCCAGGTAGCTCTGGGTAAGGTCCTGCGGCAGCCACAGCAGCACGCTGCCCAGCGCCAGTTGGGCCAGCACCACGATCACCAGGCCGCTCAGCAGCAGGGTGCGGCGCCCGGCGCGGCCGATGGCCCAGATGCCGAGCAGGGTGGCGATCACCGAGACCACGCCGTTGCCGATGGTGGCGGTGAGGGCCGCACTGGTGCCCATGCCGGTGCTCTTGAGGATGATCGGCGTGTAGTACATGAAGGCGTTGACCCCGGTGAACTGGGCGACGAAGCCCAGGCCCGTGCCCAGCAGGAGCAACTTGACCACCCAGCCCTGGGCGAGCAGCTCGCGCAGCGGCGGGCGGTGCCTGGCCTGCTCCTCGCTCTCGCGCATCTCCTCGACCTCGCGCTGCACCTCCTCGGAAGTGTCGCGCAGGCGTTCCAGCACGGCCTCGGCTTCTTCGATACGGCCCTTGGCCGCCAGCCAGCGCGGCGAAGTGGGCAAGAGAAAGGTACCGGCGAACAGCAGGATGCCCGGCACCATGGCGATGGCCAGCATGTAGCGCCAGATGCCGTTGTCGTGCACCAGCCAGGCAAGCAGGGCGCTGAGCACATAGGCCAGCAGCTGGCCGCTGACGATCATCAGTTCGTTGCGACTCACCAGGCGCCCGCGGCGCTTGGGGCCGGCGATCTCGGCGATGAACACCGGCACCGTGGCCGAACCGCCGCCCACCGCCAGGCCGAGCACGAAGCGCGCGACCACCATCAGTTCCACCGAGGGCGCCACCGCGGTGCCCAGGGCGCCCACGACGAAGAGGATCGACAGCAGGCGCAGGGTGGTGCGGCGGCCATAACGGTCGGCGAGATAACCCGCCGCCAGCGAGCCGAAGGCGGCGCCGACGATCAGGGCGGCGGTGACCAGCCCCTCGGTGTATGCATTGAGGCCCAGGCCGCCCTGGTCGGGTGGCAGGGTCATGAAGGGCAGGGCGCCGGCGATGATGCCGGTGTCGTAGCCGAAGGCCAGGGCGCCCATGGTGGCGACCAGCACGGTAATGAAGATCAGCCGGCGGGCCGAAGCCTTCTGGTCGGAATCGAGGGCGGGGGAAGCGGAAGCGGACATGGTAGAGCGAGATCCTGGCAAGACACGAAAGAAGCCGGCAGAGGGCGCCCTCTGGTCAGCGAAGCGAACGATTGCAGCGTTTCGAGTCAGCGAAGGGGCGCCACGAAAGCAGGCGTGGGGGGATTAGGGCAGGGATGCTCGGCGGAGTTCCCCAAGGTTCGCGGCGGTCCCTTCCCGACCAACGGGCAGCGGCCGGTTACGCTGCGCACCCAGTTACCTCTAAAGAACCCGGCGTGAGCCCCGCAAGCCTACCGGTGATGTTCGTGCTGCCTGGAGCGGGTGCGGCTTGCAGCCGCTTCCGGGCTCCGCTTCGGCTGGAACTCGGGCGTCTGGCGTTGGCTCAGCTACCTCGAAGCCCGCCTGAGAAATGACCATGGATGCCCCCTGCGCCGTCACCTACCAGCTCTTTCCGGAAATCGAGCAGCCCAACCGCAGCGGTCGGCTGCGGGTGAGCGCGTTGCACGAACTCTACTGGGAGGAATGCGGCAATCCCCAGGGCGTGCCGGTGGTCTACCTGCACGGCGGACCGGGCGAGGGGGCCGAGCCCAGTAAGAGGCGCTTCTGGGATCCGGACCACTACCGCATCGTGCTGTTCGATCAGCGCGGCGCGCTGAGATCCACCCCCCTGGCCGAGACCCGCGACAACACCACCCAGCACCTCATCGATGACCTCGAACGGTTGCGCGAGCACCTGGGTATCGAGCGCTGGCTGCTCACCGCCGGCTCCTGGGGCACCACCCTGGCGCTGGCCTATGGCGAGGCCCACCCCGAGCGCTGCCTGGGTTTCCTGCTGCGCGGCATCTTTCTCGGCACCGCCGACGAGGTGCACTGGTACCTGCACGGCATGCGCCGCTTCTTCCCCCGTGCCTACGAGGATTTCGTCAGCTGGATTCCAGAAGAGCGGCGCGATGCTGTCCTGGACGCCTACCTCGAACGTCTGCTCGGCGCAGACCCGCAGGCGCGCCTGGACGCCGCCCGGGCCTGGGTGCGCTACTCGGCCAGCTGCTCCCTGCTGCGTCACGATCCGGAAGGCGTGGAGGCGCAGGCCGCCGACGAGCAGACCACCCTGGGTATGGCCGTGCTCGACGCCTGGTACTTCAAGCATCAGCTCTTTCTCGAAGAAGACCAGTTGATCCAGGGCTTGGCGCGCATCCGCCAATTGCCCTGCTGCCTGGTCCAGGGCGGCCACGACATGATCGCCACGCCGAACTCCGCCTACCGGCTGCACAAGGCCTGGTCCGGTTCGGTGCTCAAGATCGTCAACGACGCCGGGCACGCGCCTACGGAGCCGGGTACCACCAGTGCCCTGATCGAAGCCACGGAGCGTTTCAAGCGGGACGGGCGCTTCGCCTGAGGCGTCAGTTGCCCAGCCGCTCCACCAGAAAATCCACGAACACCCGTACCCGCGCCGGCATGGTCGAGCCGCCGACGAAGACCGCGTGGATGGGTTCCAGATCGCCCGGATTCCAGGCCTCCAGCAACGGCACCAGGGCGCCGCTGCGCAGGTCGTCGGCCACGCTGAATTCCCCGATACGGGCGATACCGGCGCCTTCGCGGGCCAGCAGCGCCAAGGCCTCGCCGCTGTTGCACTCGATGTTGCCGCTGATCTTCAGGGCGAAGGCGTGGCCATCACGCACGAAGGGCCAGTCGGGCAGGGCGCGGCGGAAGTTGAATCTCAGGCAGTTGTGCTCGAGCAGATCTTCCGGCACCTGGGGCGTGCCGTGGCGGGCGAGATAGGCCGGCGAGGCCACCACCACCTGCCCGGTGACGCCGATGGGGCGGGCGCTCAGGGGGCTGTCGGCCAGCTGGCCGAAGCGGATCGCCACGTCGGCCTGGCCGGCGAGGATGTCCACCACCTCGTCGCCCAGCGCCAGGTCCACGACGATGTCCGGATAGCGGGCGCTGAAGGCCGCCACCAGCGGCACCATGGTCATGCGGCCATGGCCGAGGGCGGCGCTGACGCGCAGGCGCCCGCGCGGTACGCCCTGGTCGGCGATGGCGTCTTCCACCTCGGCCAGGTCCGCCAGGATCCGTCGCGCCGCGCGCAGATAGGCCTCGCCCTCGGCCGTGAGGGTGATGGCCCGGGTCGTGCGCAACAGCAGTCGCGTGCCGAGGCGCTGCTCGGTACGGGCGATGGAGCGACTCACCGCCGAAGGCGTCAGGCGCAGGGCTCTGGCGGCGGCGGACAGGCTGCCGGCCTCCACCACCTGGGCGAACACCGCCATCTCTCCCGAGCGACCATTCAGATCCACTTGTGACTCCAGGGCAAAGGTGCATGCCAGAACCGCCGTCTACCGGCGCTTGAGCGGGGAGCTTAGCATTCGCCGCATAGATAAGGAGACTTTCCCATGCGTATCAATCCACCCCTGCTGGCCCTGGCCACCGGTGCCTTCGGCATCGGCGTCACCGAATTCGCGCCCATGGGCATGCTGCCGGGCATCGCCGCCGATCTTGGCGTGTCCATTCCGGCGGCGGGCCTGCTGATCAGCGCCTATGCCCTGGGCGTGCTGATCGGCGCGCCCCTGATGACCCTGACCACCGGCCGCATTCCGCGCCGTCATCTGCTGATCGGCCTGATGGCCATCTTCACCCTCGGTAACCTGATGTCGGCGCTGGCGACCGACTACACCAGCCTGCTGATCGCCCGGGTGGTGACCTCGCTCAACCATGGCGCCTTCTTTGGCGTCGGCGCCCTGGTGGCGGCCAGCGTAGTCGCCCCGGACAAGCGCGCCGGGGCGGTCGCCGCCATGTTCATGGGGCTGACCCTGGCGACCATCGGCGGGGTGCCTCTGGCCACCTGGTTCGGTGAACTGCTCGGCTGGCGCCAGGCCTTCTGGGGCATTGCCGGTCTCGGCCTGCTGACCATGGCCGCGCTCTGGTTCGCCCTGCCCAACGTGGCCCTGCCGCCGAGCGACGGGGTACTGGCCGAGATCCGTGTGCTGGGTCGTCCGCCGGTGCTGGCCGCCCTGGGGCTGACCGTGGTCGGTTCCGGTGCCATGTTCACCGTCTTCACCTATATCGCGCCGATCCTCGCCCGCGAGACCCATGGCTCCACGGCCTTCATCACCGCCATGCTGGTGCTGTTCGGCGTCGGCCTGACCCTGGGCAATCTCTGGGGCGGCAAGGCGGCGGACAAATCCATTGACCGCACCCTGATCGCCTCCCTGGGCGTGCTCATCGTGGTGCTGCTGGCCTTTAGTGTGCTGATGCGCTGGCCGCTGGCGGCCGCCGTGGCCATCCTCGTCTGGGGCATCGCCAGCTTCGCCCTGGTGCCGCCGCTGCAGATGCGCGTGATGGAAGCCGCCAAGGACGCCCCCAACCTGGCCTCGGCGGTCAACATCGGCGCCTTCAACCTGGGCAATGCCCTCGGCGCGGCCCTGGGCGGCGCGGTGATCGACGCCGGTCTGGGCTATCCGACGATCTCCCTGGCCGGCGCCGGCATGGCCGCCCTGGGCCTGCTGATGACCCTGGCGCTGGCCTGGCGCGGTCGGGCAGCCGGGGCCGTGGTAGCCGGGTAGCCACGACACCTGCGGCGATCCGCTTTCCGCGGGCGTCGCAATCAGACTGGCACCACCCCCGCTGCTCTGGTCACAATCGGGTCTGACCTTTCCCAGGGAGTCTTGGCGATGGACCGGACCTGCACCACCTTCTACCTCGAAATGACGGCCTCGACCGAGTTGCGCGAGAAGCCGCCACGGCCCGACCTGCAGATCGTCGAGTGCGAGGTGCCGCAACCCGAATTCAATCGCTTTCTCTATGCCCTGGTCGGCCAGGCCTGGGACTGGACCGATCTGAACGGCTGGAGCGACGCCCAGTGGCGCGAACAGGTGGAGCAGGAAGGCCATCGCACCTGGGTCGCCTATCACCGGGGCGCCATCGCCGGGTACTACGAGCTGTACCGCCCGGATGGCCGCAACGTCGAGATCCGCTACTTCGGCCTGGCCGCCGCCTTCATGGGCCTCGGCTTCGGCGGTCCGCTGCTTAGCCATGCACTCCGTTCCGCCTGGGATTGGACGGGCACCGAGCGCGTCTGGGTGCACACCTGCACCCTGGATCACCCGGCGGCACTGGCCAACTACCAGGCGCGCGGGCTGCGGATCTATCGCGAGGAAGACACGCCGCTCTGAGGCGCTGCGCCAGGCGTTCAGTGCGTCATCCTCGACGCACTGAACGCCTGATCGTTGTTTCCAGTCCGACTATTCAGAAACGACCTCCTGTGGATAGACGGCATGCAAGCACTGAAAAGCCAGCTGGCGGCGCTGGACCCGCCCATCAAGCACGAGATTCAGTCCCAGGGTGACAACCTGCTGATCACCCTCATCGATCCCGCCCGGCCGGCGCGGGTGTCGCGCACCCTCAACCAGACCCTGGTGCGCAACACGGCGCTGCTCTACGAAGTGATTCGCGACGCCATCAACGAGTTGCGCGCCATCGGCAGCCTGCCGGCCATCACGGCGGACGAGATCTATCCGGACGACTAGCGACGCTGGGCGGCCCAGGTCAGCACCGACTGAAGCCGTTGCCCAGTGCCTTGCCCATGCCAGAAGGAAAGCCCCATGAATGACCATCAGCGGGTCCAGGCCCAGACCCAGCGGCAGAAGCTGCTGGCCGACTTTGGCGACTTCGCCCTGCGCTGCGAGGATCTGGACGAGATCCTCATGCGCGCCTGCCACCTGGTGGGCGATGCCCTCGGCACCGAGCTGTCCAAGGTACTGGAGATCGAGCGCGGCGAGCACCAGGCGCTGGTGCGGGCGGGCGTCGGTTGGAATCCGGGCGTGGTGGGCCAGGCCAAGGTGTCCCTCGGCGAGCGCTCCTCCGAAGCCTATTCGATCAAGGTCAGCCGCCCGGTCATCACCCCGGACATCCATAAGGAAGACCGCTTCGACCTGCCCGACTTCCTGCGTGAGCACGGTGTCCAGGCGCTGGTGAACGTGCCGATCTTCCTGCCCGGTGGACGGCCCTATGGCCTGCTGCAGGTCGATGCCCGCGAGCCGCGGGACTTCGGCGAAGAAGACGTGGAATTCCTGCGCACCTACGCCACCATCCTCGGCCCGGTGATCGACCGCCTGCTCAAGACCAGCGATCTCAATGACGCCCTGCAGGCCAACACCCGGCTGATGCAGGAAATGCAGCACCGCATCAAGAACCACATCGCCATCATCGCCGGGCTGGTCTGGCTGAGATCTCGCGCGGCACAGTCCGATGAGGCACGCCAGGAGCTGCAGGGCATCGGCGCGCGCATCGACGCCCTCCGCCTGGTTCACGAACAGCTCTATGCGGCCGACACCGCCCAGCAGCTGCGCCTGCGGCCCTTCGTGATGCAGCTACTGGAGAATCTCTGCCACCTGCACCAGGAGCACTCCGGCCAGGTGCGCCTGCAGATCGGCATCGCCGACGTCGACCTGGACCCGGACACCGCCGTGCCCCTGGGCATGATCCTGACCGAATTCGCCTCCAATAGCCTCAAGTACGCCTTCGATGGCGAGGGCGGACTGCTGGCCGTGGACATCGACATCGCCGAGGAAGACACCTGGCGCGTGCGCATCCAGGACGACGGCAAGGGCCTGCCGCTGCAGACCACCGCCCGCAAACCCGGCTCCGGCACCGGCATGAAGCTCATCGAGGGCCTCGCCGGCCAGATCGGCGCCCACGCCCAATGGTCCCGCGCCGGCGAGCGCGGGACCGAGTTGCGGCTGAGCTTCAAGGTGAAGGGCTAGGTTCTGTACGAAAAGTCGCCGAGCGAAGGTCTGGCGAGGCCTGGGCGGCCCCGCGAAAAAGGTTGAGGAAGCGGACCGGGCTCGCGAACGAGTTTACGAGTGGTACATGAGCATTCCGAAGCCTTTTCAACGAAGTATCACCGAGCGTAGGCATTTTTCGCGCAGAACCTAAGGCGAATCGACCACCGCAGGCGTCACCGCCGAACCGGCCAGCAGGCCGCCATCCAGATTCAGCTCGCTGCCAGTCATGTAGGCGGCTTCGTCGGACGCCAGCAGCAGCGCCACGGCCGCCACCTCCTCGGGGTGGCCAAAGCGCCGCAATGGCGTGTCCCGCACCAGCGCCGCCATGCGCGCCGCGCGATCCGGACCGTCGCCCAGCACGGGCTCCCACATCGGTGTGAGGATGGCGGCGGGGTGGATCGAATTGCAGCGGATGGCGAGGCCCTGTTCCGCGCAATAGAGTGCCACCGTCTTGCTGTGATTGCGCACCGCTGCCTTGGACGAGGCATAGGCCGCCGCGCCAGGGATACCCACTAATCCGGAGCGCGACGAGATATTGATGATGGACCCGGCCCCGGCCGGACGCATGGCGCGGATGCCATGCTTGCAGCCGAGAAAGACGCCATCGAGGTTGGTGCGATGCACCGCGTGCCAGTCTTCGAGCCGGGCGTGTTCCGGATCGTGGGCGACCACGCCCTGCTCGAAGCCGGTGATCCCGGCGTTGTTCACCAGCACACCCAGCCGACCGCGCTCCGCGAGGATCTGCCCGGTCACCCGTTGCCAGTCGGCTTCCAGGCGCACATCCAGGGGCAGGTAGCAGGCGCAGGCGCCCAGCTCGGCCGCGACGGCGCGCCCGAGCTGGGCGTTGAGGTCGGTGACATAGACGAAGGCACCTTCCGCCGCGAAGGCCCGGGCGATGGCGGCGCCTATGCCTTGGGCGGCTCCGGTGACCAGGGCGGTCTTGCCCATGAGTTTGGCTGCCATGTGAATACGCCCTCCAGATCGTGACAGGCATCCGAGGGTAGTCCGGGCGGTCGGGTCACGGGGCCAGCATCACGCCCGGGCGCTCACACCACCGGTACTTTCGCCGGCCTTCTTCAGGGCTTCGGTATAGGCGGCATAGGCCGTCGTCAGGGCTTCGCTGGCGGCGGCGACATTGGCCTGGGCGGCTTCGCGCGCAGCCTGGCTGGCTTCCTGCTCGGCCTTGGTGTCGCCCTTGCTCCGGGCCTCCACTGCGCGCAACTGCTTCTGCGCCAGCTCCAGTTGCCGCTTGGCCATGTCGATGGCCTTCTGCAGGGTATCCAGGGTCTTGTTGCCGGTGCTGCCCTTCTCGCTGGCAGGGGCAGCGTCGGCTTCGGCCTGGTCCTTGATCTGGTTCAGCGGATTGGGCTTGCCGATGCCCTTGGGCTTCTTGGATTGCTCGACCTTGGCCGCCTCTTCCTCGGCGGTGGGCTTAGCCGTCGCGCCACCCAGCCTGAGCGTGGGTGCGCGCAAGATGCCGTGGCCGATGCCATTCACCGACAGTGTGCTGGACATCGCGGACTCCTTGAAAGGTACATCTCAAGGATAGCGGCCGCGTGAGGCAAAGATTGAGCGAGAGGGACGGTGGCCCCTTCAGCCGCTGCTGGAGGGGCCCCGCTGATGCCTGACTACTGGCTGATAACGGCGTGGATGGAAAAGCCGCTCTGGGTCAGGTTAATGGCATTGCCCGTGGTGTTCTGGGTCAGGTCGGCGGTGTGCTGGCTGCCGCTCTGGGCGACGCTGATGCTGGAGGCATTGCCGGTCACGTAGGCCGTCACCCCGAGGTTGTCGCCCTGCTGATCGACCTTCAACTGGCCGTCGCTGCCCAGGTAATAGGCAGAGATGCCATTGCCGTCGCCGTTGGACGCCAGATCCAGCTGATTACCCTCGCCGGAGACGGTGGCAGAGGCGCCATTGCTGTTTCCGGTCTGCGCCAGGGTCACCTGGCTGCCCATGCCATAGACATTCACGTCCGCGCGGTTGAGATCGCCGCGCTGGGCGATGTCGACGGTACTGGGTCGCGAATAGCTGCTGGAGTGCCGGACCCGGGCATCGTTGCCGTTGCCCTCCTGCACCACCTTGGAATTCACCCGCTCGCCGCCTTGCTTGAAGCCGATGTAGTTGTCGTTGCCGCGTTGCTCGGCGATCGTGGTCGAGTCCTCGCCGTTCTGACTCACCCAGGCCTCATTGCGCAGGCCGACGCTGGTCACCTGCAGGTCCTGGCGGTCACCGTGCTGAGCCAGGTCCAGCTTGCCGTTGAGTCCATCCTGGCGGACCGTCAGGGTGTTCTGGCCCGCGGCGTAGCTGCTCTGCTCGATGTCGATGCGGTGGTAGCCACCGTCCTGATGGACAGAGGTTTCCTGCCGCAAGCCGCTCTGGCGCACCACCGTCGCGTTGCCGCTGCCCGGTCCCTGATCGACCTGCACCCGGTCATAGCCGCCATCGCGCTGCTCGATATCCACCAGGCGCTGCGATCCCCACACCTGATTGACCTCGACCGCGCTCCTGGCATTGGTCTGCACCACCCGCACGCGGTCGTCGGCAGCGTTCTGCTGGGTGACCTGGGCATTGAGAAAGCTGCCGCTCTGCTGGATATCCGCCTGGTTGCGCGCCGACAGCTCGCTGCCTTGGTTCAGGTTCACCACATTGAAGCCGCCGTTCTGCTGAACGTTGGCCGTATTCGACTCGGCCCAGGTGGCACCGGTGTTGGCCAGCAGCAACGCGACCATGAGGGAGCGGGAGGTTGGCATGGGGACGGTCCTTGTGAGGGGCGGGAGGGCCCGGAGCGTGGGCGTTCGATGGGAGGTAGGGGATAGGTGAGGCGCTGAGGAATAATCTGATTAGTAAGGCTGAAGGCGCAATCGGTCGAAGGAGCGATGCTGATCCTTGCGTGAACAACCTTGCGTTGAGTGCGTAAGCCTGGAGGCTTCGAGAGAGAAACGTATGTCTTATGGGGTGCCAACGAACGGCCCCTCGCGACCACTCAAGCGGTCGCGAGGGGCTACGACTTAATCCACCGCCTTGACCATCTCCTCGATGACCTTCTTGGCGTCGCCAAAGACCATCAGGGTCTTGTCCAGGTAGAAGAGTTCGTTATCGAGACCCGCGTAGCCGCTGGCCATGGATCTCTTGTTGACGATGATCGTCTTGGCCTTGAAGGCTTCGAGGATGGGCATGCCGGCGATGGGCGACTTGGGGTCGTTCTTGGCCGCCGGGTTGACCACGTCGTTGGCGCCGAGCACCAGCACCACGTCGGCCTGGCCGAATTCGGAGTTGATGTTGTCCATCTCGAACACCTGGTCGTAGGGCACCTCGGCTTCGGCCAGGAGCACGTTCATATGGCCAGGCATGCGGCCGGCCACCGGGTGGATGGCGTATTTCACCGTCACCCCGTTATGCACCAGCTTTTCGGTCAGCTCCTTGAGGGCGTGCTGGGCGCGGGCCACGGCCAGGCCGTAGCCGGGGACGATGATGACGCTGTCGGCGTTGCCGAGCAGGAAGGCGGCGTCGTCCGCCGAGCCGGATTTGACCGGGCGCTGCTCGCCGCTGCCGCCGCTGGCCGCGGCTTCCGTCGCGCCGCCGAAGCCGCCGAGGATGACGTTGAAGAAGGAGCGGTTCATCGCCTTGCACATGATGTAGGAGAGGATGGCGCCGCTCGACCCCACCAGCGACCCGGCGATGATCAGCATGGAGTTGTTCAGCGAGAAGCCGATGCCGGCGGCGGCCCAGCCGGAGTAGCTGTTGAGCATGGAGACCACCACCGGCATGTCGGCGCCGCCGATGGGGATGATGATCAGCACGCCGATGACGAAGGCCAGGGCCACCAGCACGGCGAAGGCGCCGAGGTTGCCGCTGAAGGTGAACATCAGGCCCAGGGCGAGGATGGCGAGGCCGATCACCAGGTTGAGGATGTGCTGGCCGGCGAACTGTACCGGGGCGCCCTGGAACAGGCGGAACTTGTATTTGCCGGAGAGCTTGCCGAAGGCGATCACCGAGCCGGAAAAGGTGATGGCGCCGATGGCCGCACCCAGGAACAGCTCCAGTCGGTTGCCGCTGGGGATCGGCTGGCCATAGACGGCGACGATGCCCAGGGATTGCGGCTCGACCACGGCGGCGATGGCGATGAACACCGCGGCCAGGCCGATCATGCTGTGCATGAAGGCCACCAGCTCGGGCATCTTGGTCATTTCCACGCGCTTGGCCATGTAGGCACCGGCGCTGCCGCCCACCAGCAGGCCGACGATGACGTAGCCAATGCCCTGCACCGCCAGTTCGCTGCCGAGCTTGTGGATCAGCGCCAGGGTGGTGAGCACGGCGAGGGTCATGCCGGCCATGCCGAAGGCGTTGCCGCGACGCGAGGTGGTGGGGTGGGAGAGACCCTTGAGCGCCTGGATGAAACACACCGAGGCGACGAGGTAGAGCAGGGTGATGAGGTTCATGCTCATGTCAGGGCTTCTCCGCCGGGGCCTTGGGGGCCTTCTTCTTGAACATCTCCAGCATGCGGCGGGTGACCAGGAAGCCGCCGAAGACGTTGACCGCCGCCAGGGCCACGGCCAGGGTGCCCATGAGCTTGCCCAGCGGGGTGACGGTGAGGGCGGCGGCGAGCATGGCGCCCACGATGACGATGGCGGAGATGGCGTTGGTCACCGCCATCAGCGGGGTGTGCAGCGCGGGGGTGACGTTCCAGACCACGTGGTAGCCGACATAGATGGCCAGCACGAAGATGATCAGGTTGTAGATGCCGTCGGAAATCAGATCCATGGGGGCAGTCCTTTAGAGAGAGGGCCGGGCAGGCGTCAGGCGTTCTTGCGGCGCAATTCGCCGCCGTGGCACATCAGGCAGGCGGCGACGATGTCGTCGTCCAGGGCGAGGTGGAAGGCCCCGTCCTTGAGCACCAGCTTGAGAAAGTCCAGCAGGTTGCGGGCATAGAGCGCCGAGGCGTCCGCCGGGACGCGGGCGGCCAGGTTGCCGTAGCCCACCAGGGTGACGCCGTGCTTGACCACCACCCGGTCCAGCTCGGTGAGCGGGCAGTTGCCGCCCTGGCTCGCGGCCAGGTCGATGACCACCGAGCCCGGCTTCATCTCGGCCACGGTGGCCTCGTGCAGGAGGGTGGGAGCGCGGCGGCCGGGGATCAGCGCGGTGGTGATGACGATGTCGGCCTGCTTGGCGCGTTCGTGCACGGCCCGGGCCTGGCGCTCCATCCAGGAGGCCGGCATGGGCCGCGCATAGCCGCCGACGCCTTCGGCGCACTGGCGCTCCTCCTCGGTCTCGAAGGGCACGTCGACGAACTTGGCGCCGAGGGATTCGATCTGCTCCTTCACCGCCGGACGCACGTCCGAGGCCTCGATCACCGCGCCGAGGCGCTTGGCGGTGGCGATGGCCTGCAGCCCGGCCACCCCGGCGCCGAGGATCAGCACCCGCGCGGCCTTTACCGTGCCGGCAGCGGTCATCAGCATGGGCATGAAGCGCGGATAGTGGTCGGCCGCCAGCATCACCGCCTTGTAGCCGGCGATGTTGGCCTGGGAGGAGAGCACGTCCAGGCTCTGGGCGCGAGAGGTGCGCGGCGCCGCCTCCAGGGCGAAGGCGGTGAGGCCCTGGGCATTGAGCTGCTCCAGGGAATCCTGGGCGAAGGGATTGAGCATGCCGATAAGCACGGCGCCAGGTTTCATCAGCGCCAACTCGCTGGGCGAGGGCGCCGCCACCTTGAGCACCAGGTCGGCGCCCAGGGCCGCCGCGGCATCGCCCAGCTGGGCACCTATGGCGGCATAGGCCGCGTCGGGCAGGCTGGCGCCGTCACCGGCGCCCTGCTGCACCACCACCCGGTGGCCCTGGCCGATCAGTTTCTTGAGGGTCTCGGGGGTCGCGGCCACGCGCGTCTCCCCCGCACCGGTTTCCTTAGGGACGCCGATCAGCACGGGTGTTACTCCTTGTTATTCGTGCCGCCACAATGGGACCTGGGGCAGCGGGATGACTGTCCGGAAACGACGGAGAGCTTTTGGAAAAGCGACAGACGCGCCGAGCAGGCGGTCGGTTTGCAACCTAGTTCAGCCCAGGTGCCCGGGGCAGGGTGGTGAACCAGTCCAGGGCGCGGTCCCACAGCGGCTGGGCGTTGGCGCGGAAATAACCCATGTGCCCGATGGCGCCGCCGTGCTGGCGGGGGTCGAGGTCTTCGCGCTGGAGATCGACGTTGCGATAGGCCTGCATGAAGGCATCGCGCGATTGCGGGGTGGCCCAGAGGTCGTCCAGGGCGTTGGCCGCGACGATGGGGGTGCGCACCGCGGCGTAGCCGGCTTCGATGCCACGCATGGCGGGGTCGTCGAAGAAGTAGTGGGGATAGCTGCACCAGTGGCGCCACTGGCGATAGACGTCGCGGGGCAGGTCTTCGCCCAGGCCCAGGGCGCTCCAGGGGCAGTAGCCCTTCCACCAGGTCAGCACCGGCAGGACCAGTTTCCACATGGTCAGCACCTTGAGTCCTTCCAGCGGCGGCATGTAGCCGTACCAGCCGGCGCTGGTGCCGAACACATAGAAGCCGGCCACCTTGGCATGGTTGGGCAGGAGGCCGAAGGCATGGCCGCCATAGGAGTGGCCGACCAGGTAGAGGGGGACGTCGCCCTGGGCCATGCTGTCCACCGCGGCGGCGAGGTCCTGGCGCGCCCAGTCCAGCAGGTCCATGCGAAAGCCCTTGAGCGAAGCCGGTGCCGAGCGACCGACGCCGCGATAGTCCAGGGTCAGGGTCTCGAAGCCACGGGCCGCGGCGTGCTGGGCGAAACGCCGATAGAAGCCCTGGGGCACGGCGGTGGCGCCGGCGACGATCAGCCGTCCCTGCAGCGGCCCCTGGGCGGGATAGCGACTGGTGCTGAGGCGATAACTGTCCGCGGTGATCAATTCCTCGACGAGGGCGTCGCTGGGCATGGGGTGGTCCCTATGACAGTTGTTATAATGCCCCGACGGTAGATTATGACAGCTGTCATAGCAAGGAGAATGGATGACCGAACAGTCGACGGTGCGGGAACGGGTAGTGGTAGCCGCTTCGGCCATGCTGGCGCAACACGGCCTCAATGCCACCAGCATCCGCGAGACCATCAAGCGCGCCGAGGCGCCGCTGGGGTCCACCTATCATCACTTCCCCGGCGGCAAGCACCAGCTGGTGGTGGAGGCGGTGGAGCTGGCCGGCGCCCAGGTCAGTCGCGATCTGGAGCGCCAGCTGCAGACCGGGGCGCTGGCGGGAATCCAGGGCTTTTTGCGGCTCTGGCGCGACATCCTGCTGGACTCGGACTTTCGCGTCGGCTGCCCGGTGATGGCGGTGGCGGTGGAAGAGCCGGTGGACGAGATCGCCCAGCGCGAGCTGGACGCGGCGGCGGGCATCTATCGCCGCTGGGAGGCCCGGCTGCAGGTGGCGCTGGTCGAGCATGGCCATTCGGAGCAAGCGGCCACGGGGCTGGCGACGCTGCTGGTGGCGGCGGTGCAGGGCGTGATCCCGCTGTGCCGGGCCCAGCGCAGCATCGAACCCTTCGACCGGGTGGCCGAACGTCTGGTGGCGCTGGTCTAGCGGGAACGCCAGCGGGGGCGGTGGACTCCACCAAGGGTGCCTCTATGATCGGAGTACCCCATGAATCCCGAACCCGCGGAAGACAAGCAGACCCCCCACGACTACGACGAATACGGCGATGTGCCGGATTCGGCGAATACCACCACCACCGAAGAGCGCGAGGATCTGGACGACAGTCCGTTGAGTCCGAAGCGCTAGCGGATTGGGTGCCTGGGCGCGTGGACAAGGCTGCGCCGTTGTCCACCCTACGAGAGCTCGCTCTCGCCAACCTACGGCGGATGGGTAGGATGGAAAACCGCGCAGCGTTTTCCACGTACGGATGATCTTATCGCTAACGCCGATACCGCCCCCTCTCCCGCCGGGAGAGGGCTGGGGTGAGAGCGCCTTCCCGCGCCTTCCTGCTCCTCCGCCTCATTCCCTCACGTCAACGCCCGATCCAGATGCAGATAGCCGCCATCTACGCTCAGCCATTGCCCGGTGGTATGGCTGGAGCGTGGCGAGAGCAGGAAGGCCACGGTGTCGGCGATCTCCTCCGGGGTGGTCATGCGGCGGCCGAGGGGGATGCGCGCGGTGATGGCGGCGAGTTTGGCGGCCGGGTCGGGAAAGCCCTGCAGCCAGCGTTCGTAGAGCGGGGTCATGACCTCGGCGGGGATCACCGCGTTGACGCGGATGCCGTCGTCCAGCAGCGAGGCGGCCCACTCGCGGGTCAGGGCCAGCACGCCGCCCTTGGCCGCGGTGTAGCCGCTGGTGTCGCCCTGGCCGGAGAGGGCGGTCTTGGAGGCGATGTTGACGATGGCACCGGTGCTGGCGCGCAATGCCGGCAGGCAGAGGTGCGCCAGGTGATAGTAATGCACCAGGTTGCGTTCCAGGGAGGCGACGAAGGCAGCGCGACCGGCGCTGAGACTGACGCCATCGTTGACTCCGGCGTTGTTGACCAGTCCATCGATGCGCCCATAGGCGTCCTGCACGGCAGCCACGGTCCGCTTGCAGGCGGCTTCGTCGCACAGCTCCACGGTGAAGGCCCGCGCCCTGGGTTGCCGTTCGGCCAGTTGCGCGGCGAAGCTGGCCTCCGGCGGTTCGCGGGCGAGGATCACCGGGAGGGCGCCCTCAGCGGCCAGGGCCAGGGAGATGGCAGCGCCGATGCCGGAGCCGCCGCCGGTGACCAGAAATACCTTGTCAGTCAGGTGCAGATTCATGCCACCGCCTCCCGTGGCTGGGTGCCCAGGCCATAGAGGCGGGCCGCGTTGCCGCCAAAGACCGCGGCGCGTTCACTGCTCGTGAGCTCCAGCAGCGCCTGCTCGGCCAGGTCGACCACCTCGGCGTAGCTCGCGGCCAGGGTGCAGACCGGCCAGTCGGAGCCGAACAGCAGGCGCTCCGGCCCGAAGGCCTCCAGGGCGATACGGGCATAGGGCAGCAACTGCTCCGCCTGCCAGCCCTGCCAGTCGGCCTCGGTGACCAGCCCGGACAGCTTGCAATGCACATGGGGCAGCCGCGCCAGGGGCGCCAGCAGCCGGGCATAGTCGGCGGGCGCGACCCGGCCCGGCGGCTTGCCCAGGTGGTCCAGCACCAGCACGCCATGGTCATGACGGGCGGCGAAGGCGGTGGCGGCGGGCAGGGTCTCGGCATGGATCAGCAGCTCATAGAGATAGCCGTGCCGCTGCAGGGTGGCGACGCCCCGGTTGGCGGCGGCATCGGCCAGCCAGGCGCCGGGATCGGCCTCGTCCTGCACCGGATGGCGAAAGCCGCGCAGGTGGCGACTGCCCTGGCGGTGTTCCAGGCGCGCCACCAGGTCGGCGGCGCGCAAATCGGTCCAGCCGACCACCGCCTGCACCCAGGGCGTCCGGGCGGCGAGGTCGAGCAGAAAGTCCGTCTCCTCTTCCAGGGTGCGCGCCTGCACGGCGATGCAGCCGTCGAAGCCGGCGCGCTGCAGGTGCGGCTCCAGGTCGGCCGGCAGATGGTCGCGTTGCAGCCCGGGCATGCGCCCGTCGATCCAGGCGAATTCGGCCGGCCGGTAGCGCCAGAAGTGCTGGTGAGCATCCAGGCGCGGGCTCATGACGGCTGCCCTCCGGCATGGCGATAGCGCGCCCGGGAAGCGGCCTTGATGGCGATGGAGAACCCCGGCGCCTGGGGTGCCAGGTAGGCGGCGCCGCGCACCCGGCAGGGGTCTTCGAAGTGTTCGTGGAGGTGGTCGACGTATTCCACCACCCGGCCCTCATGGGTGCCGGCGACGCAGAGGTAGTCGATCATTGCCAGGTGCTGCACGTATTCGCAGAGGCCCACGCCGCCGGCATGGGGGCAGACCGGCAGGTCGTACTTGGCGGCCATCAGCTGCACCGCCAGCACCTCGTTGAGGCCGCCCAGGCGGCAGGCGTCGAGCTGCACCACGTCCAGGCCGCCGCGCATGATAAATTGCTTGAAGAGGATGCGGTTCTGGCACATCTCGCCGGTGGCCACCTTGACCGGCGTCACCGCCTCGCGGATGGCGCGATGGCCCTCCACGTCGTCGGGGCTGGTGGGTTCCTCGATGAACCAGGGCTGGGCGAAGGCCAGCTCGCGCACCCAGTCGATGGCCTCGCCGACTTCCCACACCTGGTTGGCGTCGATCATCAAATGGCGCTCGGGGCCGATCACCTCGCGGGCGATGCGCACCCGGCGGATGTCGTCGGCGAGATCGCGACCGACCTTGAGCTTGATGTGGGAGAAGCCGGCGTCGATGGCCTCCTGGCAGAGGCGGCGCAGCTTGTCGTCGGGATAGCCGAGCCAGCCGGCCGAGGTGGTGTAGCAGGGATAGCCCTCGGCTTCGAGGCGCTGCAGGCGCTCGGCCTTGCCCTCGGCGCGCTGGCGCAGCAGGGCCAGGGCTTCCTCGGGAGTGATGCAGTCGGTGAGATAGCGGAAGTCGATACAGCGCACCAGCTCCTCGGGGCTCATCTCCGCCACCAGGCGCCAGACCGGCTTACCCACGGCGCGCGCCCAGAGGTCCCAGGCGGCGTTGACCACCGCGCCGGTGGCGAGGTGGATGGCGCCCTTGTCCGGGCCAATCCAGCGCAGCTGGCTGTCGCCGGTAATGTGGCGCCAGAAACGGCCCGGGTCTTCCTGGATCCACTCCAGGGTCAGGCCTTGCACCCGCGGCTCTAGGGCGCGCAGGGCGGCGCAGCAGATCTCGTTGCCGCGGCCGATGGTGAAGGTGAGGCCGTGACCCTCCAGCCCCGGCTGGTCGGTCTGCAGGATGACGTACGCGGCGGAGTAGTCCGGATCCGGATTCATGGCATCGGAGCCATCCAGCGCCTGGCTGGTGGGAAAGCGGATGTCTTCGATCTGCAGGCCGGTAATTGTTGTTGGCATGGCGCTGTCCTCGAGGGGTTTCGCGGGCTGAGCGAACCCGGCCCGTGCCCGCTCGATGAAAAGCGGGCACGGAGGTTTGCTAGGTTTGGGGGGTGGCTTGCCCTAGTCGGCGGCGACGGTGCGCTGGTGCTGCTCGCCCAGGCCCCGGATGCCCAGGCGCATTTCCTGCCCGGGCTTGAGGTACACCGACTGCGGCTTGACGCCCATGCCCACGCCCGGCGGCGTGCCGGTGGAGATGACGTCGCCCGGTTGCAGGCTCATGCAGCGGCTGAGGTAGGCGATGATCTGCGCCACCGTGAAGATCATGGTGCGGGTGTTGCCGTTCTGGTAGCGGTGGCCGTCCACCTCCAGCCAGAGGTCGAGGTTCTGCGGATCGGCCACCTCGTCGGCGGTCACCAGCCAGGGGCCGAGCGGGCCGAAGGTGTCGAAGCCCTTGCCCTTGTCCCAGGTGCCGCCGCGTTCGAGTTGCCACTCGCGCTCGGAGACGTCGTTGACCACGCAATAGCCAGCCACATGGTCCAAGGCGTTGGCTTCGTCGATGTAGCGCCCGGCCTTGCCGATCACCACGCCCAGCTCCACTTCCCAGTCGGTCTTGGTCGAGTCGCGGGGGATCTGCACGGCGTCGTTGGGCCCGCAGATGGCGCTGGTCCACTTGTTGAACACCACCGGCTCCTTGGGCACGTCCAGACCGGATTCGGCGGCGTGGTCGGCGTAGTTGAGGCCGATGCAGATGAACTTGCCGACCCGGCCCACGCAGGGGCCCAGGCGCGGGGTGCCGTCCACCAGTGGCAGGCTGTCCGGGTCCAGCTGACGCAGCCGGGCCAGGGATTCGGCGCCGAGCGCCTCGCCAGCGAGATCGGCCACCTGGCCGGAGAGATCGCGAAGCCGGCCCTGGGCATCCAGCAGACCGGGTTTTTCCTGGCCCTGGGGGCCGTAGCGCAAGAGTTTCATCGGAGCTCCTATGAGGGGAAAAGGGTGCGGACGAAAAACGGCGTCAGACGCTCCAGCCACCATCGATCACCTGGGCGGTCCCAGTGACGAAGGCGGCGGCGTCGGAGGCAAGATACAGGGCGAGGGCGGCGATCTCCTCCGGCCGACCCACGCGGCCCATCGGCTGGCGGGCGGCGAAGGCGGCCTGCACCTCGGCTTCGCTGCGGCCTTCGCGGGCGGCCTGGTCGGCGATGCGCTGGTGCAGCGAGGGGGAATCCACGGTGCCGGGGCAGATGGCGTTGCAGCGGATGCCCTGGCCGACATAGTCGGCGGCCACCGACTTGGTCAGGCCGATCACCGCCGCCTTGCTGGCGCCATAGGCGCAGCGATTGGCCACGCCCTTGAGGCTGGAGGCGATCGAGGCCATGTTGATGATGCAGCCGCCGCCCTGGGCCAGCATGCCGGGCAGCACGGCGCGGATCATGCGGTACATGGCGGTGGCGTTGAGTTCGAAGGAGAAGCGCCAGGCGTCTTCGTCGCAATCGAGAATGCTGCCGGCGTGGACGTAGCCGGCGCAATTGAACAGGACGTCCAGGCTGCCCAGGTCGGCGACCAAGGCGGTAACCGCCGCCGCATCGGTGACGTCGAGCACCCGGGTACGCAGCCCTTCGAGGCTGTCCAGGGCGGCGGCATTGATGTCGGTGGCGATGACCTCGGCACCGGCGCGGTGGAAGGCGAGGGCGGTGGCCCGGCCGATCCCCTGGCCGGCGGCGGTGACCAGGACGCGTTTGCCTGCATGACTCATGCGGGAGACCTCTTGGCTGATTATTGTTGTGAGTCGCCTGACCGCCAGCGGTCAATGGTCAGGCCATTGGTCCTATTGTTTAGACCCTGCTAGGCTCTCAGGCAAGGATTTTTTCGCGGCAGACTGCGCGACCTGCATGAGACGAGACCGCCATGCCCCTTCAGGTGATTGAAAAACCACGGCTTTACCGGCAGATCGCCGACCAGCTGCGCGCCCTCATCGACGGCGGCGAATATCCGCCGGGCAGTTGCCTGCCCGCCGAGCGCGAATTGGCCAAGCAGCTGGGGGTGAGTCGCGCCTCGGTGCGCGAGGCGCTGATCGCCCTGGAGGTGATCGGCCTGGTGGACGTGCGCGTCGGCGATGGCGTGCGGGTCTGCGCGCCCAGCGCCCCGCCGCCGCCGGACACCCCGGTGCTGGAGCTGGCCGGGCGCGGCCAGTGGGCGGAGATGGATCCGGAGTTGAGCCTGGCGCTGGATCTGGACGCCGAGATCCCGCCCTTCGCCCTGCTGCAGGCGCGCCGCCTAGTGGAACCGGAGGCTGCCGCCCTGGCCGCAATGCATGCCAGCGCCAGCGAACTGGCCGGCATCCGCGCGGCCTATGGGCGCAACGTCGAGGACAATCGCCTGGGGTCGACCACCCATCCCGGCGACCGGCTGTTCCATATCCGCATCGCCCAGGCCAGCGGCAATCCGGCCTATGCGCTGCTGCTGCGCCATCTGCTCGGCCATCGCTACGGCAGCATGTTCCAGCTGCTGCAGCGCCGCTACACCCCCGAAGACATGCCCGACCGCTCCCAGCAGGAGCACCTGGCCATCCTCGAAGCCCTGGAAGCCCACGACCCCGACGCCGCCCGCCAGGCCATGGCTGCGCACCTCGATGCCGTGACCCGCATCTTCGCGCGGCCGGCGGTGGAGTGAGGAGCTGCCCCCTCTCCCTTTGGGATAGGGTTGGGGTGAGGGTGGTGGGTGCCCATTAGGCTTCGCTGCGCTCAGCGCCAACCTACGGGTGTGTGGTACTTCGTGGACAAGGCTGCGCCGTTGTCCACCCTACGCAGGGCGCTGACTCCGCGCGGAACCGCCCCCTCTCCCTCAGGGAGAGGGTCGGGGTGAGGGTGGTGGGTGCCTATTAGGCTTCGCTGCGCTCAGCGTGTAGTGGTCTACTGATTCCGGACACCCATTTAGGGCGAGAATGCTCGCCATAGAGAGGTGTCTGATGACCAAGCAACGTCGTTCCTTTACGCCC
>NZ_SLYS01000019.1:0-66008 GCF_004341115.1 Pseudomonas sp. JUb52 | reverse complement strand
CTCACAAGCACCCACACGAATTGCTTGATTCAACTTGTTAAAGAGCAGTTGGTTGCGACCGTGTCGCTAACCGAGGCGCGCATTCTACGCTGTCCCCACATCCTGTCAAGCGTTGATTTGAACTTTTTCGTTTCAACTCAACCACTTGCGCTTGCCTGACCGGTCTAACCAATCTCGGCAGCGGGAGGCGAATCCTACAGCATCCTGAGACGCTGTCAACCCCTCCGCTTCATTTCGTTGCCACCCTGAGGTGAGAGCCAAATGGCGAAGAATCCGTGGACCCCTCGCCCGACCCAGACCTAAATGCTTGATTTTCAAGCCGCTTCAGCGTCTGCGCCGGAAGTGGGGCGCATTATAGGGGAGTTTCAGAACAGGTCAACAGTTATTTTACGACTGAGTTGCAGCGGATCAATTCGGCCATGTCCCTGACAGCCTGCTTGAAGCCGACGAAGACCGCCTGGGCGACGATGGCATGGCCGATGTTCAGCTCGTTGATACCCGGCAGCGCCGCGATGGGCTGGACATTATGGTAGTGCAGGCCATGACCGGCATTGACCACCAGCCCGAGGCCGGTGGCGAATTCCACCGCCCTGGCCAGGCGCTGCAGCTCATGGGCCTGCTCTTCCTGGGTCTCGGCTTCGGCATAGCGACCGGTGTGCAACTCGATCACCGGAGCACCGCTGTCCTTGGCCGCCTGGATCTGCTGCAGATCGGGATCTATAAAGAGGGACACCTCGGAAGCGGGCAGTGCGGCGATGGCGGCACGGATGCGCTGCACCTGACCCAGCACATCCAGGCCACCTTCGGTGGTCAGCTCTTCCCGGCGCTCGGGCACCAGGCAGACGTGCTCGGGCCGGATCTCCTGGGCGAAGGCCAGCATCTCGGGGGTCAGGGCGACTTCGAGATTCATGCGAGTCTGCAGGAGGTCGCGCAGCAGGCGGACATCCCGCTCCTGGATATGGCGACGATCCTCGCGCAGGTGCAGGGTGATGCCATCCGCCCCTGCCTCCTCGGCATCCAGCGCCGCCTTGACCGGATCGGGATAGCGGGTACCCCGGGCCTGGCGCAGGGTGGCGACATGATCGATGTTGACGCCCAACAGAACACGACTGAACTCTTTCATGGCTTATTCACTTGGCTTGGCGAACAATTCGCGACTCATCAGGGGTTTGCTGCCCAGGTGCGGCGCCAGGGCCTGGCGCATCAGGCGCTTGGCAGCGCGGACTACGGTGGGATCGTCCCACTCGCCACGCTCCAGTGCCAGAATTTCCGCGCCGGCCAGACAGCCCGGGCGAACTTCGTCAACGGCTTCGAAGCCCTGGTCCGGAATGAAGCGATAGAGGCGCTGGGCGTCGATGGCCTGGCCATCCAGCGCCAGCGCCAGCGAGAAGCCGTAGCCCAGCAGGTCGAGCAGGCGCCACTCGAAGGTACGCAGCAGGGGCTCGACCGGTCGCCCCTGGGCGAGGGCCGCCAGGGTCAGACCATAGAGTTCGAAAAGCGCGGGATAGGGATCTTCGGCGGGCAGTAGCCGGACCAGCAACTCATTCAGATAGAAGCCGCTGAACAGCGCCTGCCCCTGGAGCAGATAGGGCGGCGCCAGGGCCGCCACCTTTTGCAGATTCTTCAGCTCCCCTCGCCCACTGAGCTGAGCCTCGAGGGGAATGAAGGGCCTGGCCAGACTTCCGGAGCGGGAGCGGGCCGCGCGCAACACCGTACGGACCCGGCCGAAGGCGCCGAACACGTCCACCAGCGCACTGCTTTCCCGATAGGGACGCGCATGCAGGACGAACAGCGGCTCGGACGCCTGCATCGCTAGAGGTCGGAATAACCCAGAGAGCGCAGGGCGCGCTCGTCATCGGACCAGCCGCCTTTGACCTTGACCCAGAGGTTGAGCATGACCTTGGCGTCGAACAGGGTTTCCATGTCCTGGCGGGCTTCCTGGCCGATGCGCTTGATGCGCTCGCCGGCCTGGCCGATGAGAATCTTCTTCTGGCCATCGCGCTCGACCAGGATCAGGCCATGAATGTGCAGCACCCCGTTGTCGTACTTGAATTCCTCGATCTCGACGGCGACCTGGTAGGGCAACTCGGCCCCCAGCTGACGCATGATCTTTTCGCGGATCAGCTCGGCCGCGAGGAAACGACTGGATCGGTCAGTGATCTGGTCTTCGGGGAAGAAGTGCTCGCCCTCCGGCAGGCGCTCGGCGACCAGCTCTTCGAGGGCGTCGAGATTGTGGCCGTGCTGGGCAGAGATCGGAATGAGCGTGGCTTCCGGCAATCGCTCCTGCAGCCATTGCAGGTGCGGCAGCATGTCGGCCTTGTCTTCCAGACGATCCAGCTTGTTGACGGCGAGCAGCACCGGGCACTTCACGAAGCGTACCCGCTCCAGCACCATCTGGTCTTCGTCGGTCCAGCGGGTACGATCGACCACGAACACCACGACGTCCACATCGCGCAGGGCGGTGACGGCCGTCTTGTTCATGAAGCGGTTGAGCGCCTTCTGGTTTTCCTTGTGCAGACCGGGGGTATCCACATAGATGGTCTGCACCTCACCCTCGGTCTTGATGCCGAGCATGTTGTGCCGGGTGGTCTGCGGCTTGCGCGAGGTAATGGCCAGCTTCTGCCCGAGGATATGGTTGAGCAGCGTGGACTTGCCGACGTTGGGACGGCCGACGATGGCGACGTAGCCGCACCGCGATGCCTTCAGCTCATCATTCATGACCATTCTCCACGCCCAGGGCGATCAAGGCCGCCGAGGCGGCTATCTGTTCGGCGATACGGCGACTGGCGCCCTGCCCCGTCGTCTTTTCGTTGAGCATGGCGATCTCGCATTCGACAAAGAAGACCCGGCAATGGGGCTCTCCTTCGATGGCGACCACCTCGTAGCGCGGCAGGTCGCACGCCCGCGCCTGGAGAAACTCCTGCAGGCGGGTCTTGGGATCCTTGTTGGTATCCACTGGCGTCAGTTCGCGCAGTTGCGGGCCGAGCCAGGCCATGACCCGATCCTTGGCCGCATCCATGCCGGCATCCAGATAGATGCCGCCGATCAGGGCTTCCATGGCATCGGCAAGGATGGATTCGCGGCGGAAGCCGCCGCTCTTCAGCTCACCGGACCCCAGGCGCAGGTAGTCACCCAGCTCGAAGCTGCGCGCCAGCAAGGCCAGGGTCTCGCCTTTCACCAGCTTGGCGCGCAGGCGGGACAGCTGGCCTTCGCGGGCCTGGGGGAAATGATCGTAGAGGGCTTCGCCGATGATGAAGTTGAGGATGGCGTCGCCGAGGAATTCGAGGCGTTCGTTGTTGCGACCGGCAAAGCTGCGGTGCGTGAGGGCGAGCAGCATCAGGTCCGGGTCCTTGAAGGTATAACCCAGCCGACGCTCGAGGCGATCTAGAGATAATGTCACGGGAGATTTATACGGAAATCACGATTGAAACGAACGACCAGATCGATGTTGCGGATCAGGTGTTCACGTTTTTCATAGTCGAGGTGGATCTGCAGGTGGTTGCCGTCGGCTTCGACGCGCATGGCCTTTTGCAGATCGAGATCACGGATGTCGTTCACCTGCATACCCTTCCCCACGTAGCTGTAGACGTCGGACACGCTGCGAATCTGGTTATCGGGGTTGTCGCCGATGGATTCGATGACCTTGGTCAGAGCATTGTAGTCCAGGTAATGCGGCACGAGCTTCATGGCCGTACTGGCCAGGAAGGCGATGACGCAGAGTGCGAGCAGACCACCGAGAAACGACAGCCCCTGCTGACGCGACGGACGACCAGACACTCTGCGTTCATTCATCTGATGATACCTACGCGAGACAGGGTGGGCATGCTCTGCAGCTTGGGCTCCGGCCAGCTCAGCCAGACGGCGAAGGCCTTGCCGACGATGTTGCGGTCGGGAACCATGCCGAGCAGGTCACGGGGAATGCTGGGATCGTCCCAGTAGCGACTGTCGTTGGAGTTGTCGCGGTTGTCACCCATCATGAAGTAGTGACCGGCCGGCACCTTCCATTCGTGGTCGGGCTCCATGCGGTATCGGGTCATCTCTTCGCGGATCAGGTGCTCGGCCTTGCCGAGCTGCTCCTTGAACAGCTTGACGCTGCCCAGGGAACCCGGCTCGTCACCCACCAGTTCCTCGCTGACGCGCTGGCCGTTGATGTACAGCTGCTTGTCGCTGGTATAGCGGATGGTATCGCCCGGCACCCCGATGACGCGCTTGATGTAGTTGACGCTGGGATCGCTGGGATAGCGGAACACCATGACGTCGCCACGCTGCGGATCACCGATCGGGATGACCTTGAGGTCGATCACCGGCAGGCGGATGCCGTAGGCGAATTTGTTCACCAGGATGAAGTCGCCCACTTCCAGGGTCGGCTTCATGGAGCCCGAAGGAATCTGGAACGGCTCCACCAGGAAGGATCTCAGGATCAGCACGATGGCCAGGACGGGAAAGAACGACTTCCCGTACTCGACCAGCGCCGGTTCCTTGTTCAACTGCTCCAGTACCGCGGGATCAGGCTCGCTGACCTGCTGCCCGTAGGTCTGGATCGCCTTGCGACGACGCGGTGCGAGCACCAGCAGATCGATGAGTGCCAGGGCGCCGCAGACGGCGACCGCGAGAACCAGCAACAGAGGGAAGTTCCAGGACATGGGCTTCAGCTATCCACCTTGAGCACGGCCAGGAAGGCCTCTTGAGGAATCTCTACGCTACCAACCTGCTTCATGCGCTTCTTGCCCGCCTTCTGCTTTTCCAGCAGCTTGCGCTTACGGGACACGTCACCGCCGTAGCACTTGGCCAGAACGTTCTTGCGCAGCGCCTTGACCGTGGTCCGGGCCACGATCTGACCGCCGATGGCCGCCTGGATCGCCACGTCGAACATCTGCCGCGGGATCAGCTCCTTCATCTTCTCGGTCAGGGCGCGACCCTTGTAGTGCGCCTTGTCGCGATGGACGATCAGCGCCAGGGCATCGACCTTCTCGCCGTTGATGAGGACGTCGAGCTTGACCAGGCTGGCGGCTTCGAAGCGATCGAAGCTGTAGTCCAGCGACGCATAGCCACGGCTCACCGACTTGAGGCGGTCGAAGAAGTCCAGGACCACCTCGTTCATCGGCAGGTCGTAGCTGACCTGCACCTGGCTGCTGAGGAACTGCATGTCGCGCTGGACGCCACGCTTCTCGATGCACAGGGTGATGACGTTGCCCAGGTGCTCCTGGGGTACCAGGATGTTGGCGCGCACGATGGGCTCGCGCATCTCGGCGACGGAGGCCAGGTCCGGCAGCTTGGACGGGTTGTCGACATAGATGATGCTGCCATCCTTGAGCACCACCTCGAACACCACGGTCGGCGCGGTGGTGATGAGGTCGAGATCATATTCGCGCTCCAGGCGCTCCTGGATGATCTCCATGTGCAGCATGCCGAGGAAGCCGATGCGGAAGCCGAAGCCGAGGGCCTCCGAGCTTTCCGGCTCGTATTGCAGGGCCGCATCGTTGAGGGTCAGCTTCTGCAGGGCTTCGCGGAAGTCCTCGAAGTCGTCGGAGCTGACCGGGAAGAGACCGGCGTAGACCTGCGGCTTGACCCGCTGGAAGCCCGGCAGCATGGCCACGTCCGGGGTGGCGCTGAGGGTCAGGGTGTCGCCGACCGGGGCGCCGAGGATTTCCTTGATGCCGGCGATGATGAAGCCCACCTCGCCCGCCTTGAGATCGACCGTCTCGGTGTGCTTGGGCGAGAAGACGCCGACGCTGTCGACCTGGTGCACCTTGCCGGTGGACTTGACCAGGATCTTGTCGCCCTTCTTGACCCGCCCGTGCTTGACGCGCACCAGCGAGACGACGCCCAGATAGTTGTCGAACCAGGAGTCGATGATCAGCGCCTGCAGGGGCGCGTCGATCTCGCCCTCGGGCGGTGGAATGACCTTGACCAGTTGCTCGAGGACATCGGGTACGCCCATGCCGCTCTTGGCACTGCAGGGCACGGCGTCGGTGGCGTCGATGCCGATGATGTGCTCGATCTCGGCCTTGACCTTGTCCGGCTCGGCCTGGGGCAGGTCCATCTTGTTCAGCACCGGCATGACCTCGAGGCCCTGCTCGATGGCGGTGTAGCAGTTGGCGACCGACTGGGCTTCCACGCCCTGCCCCGCATCCACCACCAGCAGCGCGCCTTCGCAGGCGGCCAGCGAACGGCTGACTTCATAGGTGAAGTCGACGTGGCCGGGGGTGTCGATGAAGTTGAGCTGGTAGGTCTTGCCGTCCTGGGCCTTGTAGTACAGCGTGACGCTGTGGGCCTTGATGGTGATGCCGCGCTCGCGCTCGAGATCCATGGAATCCAGGACCTGGGCCTCCATTTCTCGGTCGCTCAAACCACCACAGATCTGGATGAACCGATCCGCAAGCGTCGACTTGCCGTGATCGATGTGGGCGATGATGGAGAAATTGCGGATATGGCTCAGATCACTCACGAATCAGCACTCGAATAGCCAGCAGCGGAACATCCGCCGGGAAAATAGCGGGGGAGTTTACCTGAATGCGGCAAACAAGGGGACTCGCGCCGTTCGAGCGGACAAAAAGAAGGGGCAGTCGCCTGCCCCTTGCTTCGTCCCCTGCCGTTACTTGCCCGGCAGTTTGAAGGTGATGAAGCTGGCGCGACCCTCACGCACCACGCGCATAGAGATGGAGCGCCCTGCCGGCAGTGCCGAGGTGATCTTCTCGAAGGCGGCGGCGGATTCGATGGGCTGATTGTTGAGGTGGGTGATGACGTCGCCCGGACGCAGGCCGATGGCCGCGGCAGGACCGTCGCCACTGAGCTTGTTGATGACCACGCCGCCCTGGATGTCCAGGGTCTTCTTCTGCTCGGCGGTCAGGTTGGCCACGGCGATGCCCAGGCGATTGCTGGCCCGATCGGAGCCACGCTCGCCACCGGAAGCGGCCTGGTCGTCCTTGGGCATGTCGCCCACGGTGACGCTCAGGTTTTGCCGCTTGCCTTCACGGATGATCTCCATGTCGGCCTTGGCACCCGGCTTGAGATTGCCGATCAGGTGCGGCAGGTCGGCGGATTCCTCGATCTTCTGGCCATTGACCGAGAGGATGACGTCGCCGACCTTGATGCCGCTCTTGGCTGCAGGACCGTCGTCCAGGGTCTGGGCGACCAGGGCGCCGGCCGGACGATCCAGGCCGAAGGATTCGGCGAGATCCTTGTCCACTTCCTGAATGACCACGCCCAGCCAGCCGCGGCTGACCTTGCCTTCGGTCTTCAACTGATTGGCCACGTTCATGGCGACGTCGATCGGAATGGCGAAGGACAGCCCCATGAAGCCACCGGAGCGGGTAAAGATCTGCGAGTTGATCCCGACTACCTCACCCTTGAGGTTGAACAGCGGACCTCCGGAGTTGCCCGGGTTGATGGCCACGTCGGTCTGGATGAAGGGCACATAGCTTTCGTTGGGCAGGCTGCGACCCTTGGCGCTCACGATACCGGCGGTGACCGAGTGATCGAAGCCGAAGGGCGAACCTATGGCCAGGACCCATTCACCGACCTTGAGCTGATCGGAATTGCCCAGCTTGAGGGTGGGCAGGTCCTTGGCGTCGATTTTCAGCAGGGCCACGTCGGTACGGGGATCCGCGCCGATCAGCTTGGCGGTGTGATCACTGCGGTCGGACAGCCGTACCAGGATCTCGTCGGCATCGGCGACCACATGGTTATTGGTCAGAATGTAGCCATCGGGCGAGATGATGAAGCCCGAGCCGAGAGACTGGGCCTGCTCCTGCTTGCCGCGGGGACCGCGCGGCATCTGCGGGATGCTGCGCTCGAAGAATTCACGGATGCCCGGCGGCAGGCCTTCCAGATCGGGCATGGTCATGGCGCCGGCGCCACGACCTTCGGGAATTTTCTGGCGGGTGCTGATGTTGACGACCGCTGGAGATGCCGCCTCGACCAGGCCGGTGAAATCCGGCAGATCGGCCCGAGCCATGGCCGTCAGTCCCATCAGCCAGAGCCCCATCAGGGCGGCCGTGTAATGCTTTAGATTGCGCATGCGCGTGCAGCTCCACTCTATCCAATGACTTGAACACATCGCTGGCGACCTGTCTGTTCCGCAACGGCGGCACAGTCAGAGACGACTGGCAGCAGAAATAGCACGGCCTTGCTGAACGATAGCTTTCGAAGCATTTTGCGCCCCATCCGGACATCCGGCAGGCAAAAAAAACGGCGCCCGGAACAGAGTCCGGACGCCGTTTCGAGGTGAAGCCAGCGAATCAACGCTGGGCAGGGGCTTCCTGCTTTTCACCTGCCATCGGCTTGTCAGCCTTGGCTTCGGCATTCGCCTTGGTGCTTTCTTCGCTGAAGCTGGCCAGCACGGCCGGGCTACGCGCGGGTTGCGGCACGGTCAGCTGGCTCGGCGCCTGCTGGGCCAGACCTTGGGTGGAGACGTCGGACTGGTTGTACATCCGCACGCCTGCCAGTACGGCGAAGGTCACGGACGCGGCGACCGCGACACGACCCACGCTCGACCAGCCACTCTTGCGCGCCTGAGCAACGACGGGCGCTGCCGGTGCTGCGACGGCCTCATCACGCTCCAGCGTGGTGGTGACGCCTTTGGCGATATCCAGATTCGGCAGCATGGGCTCACCGCGAATCACGGCGCTGACCATGGCGTAGCGCGACCAGGTGGCGCGCAATTCCGGGTCCTTGCTGACCTCGGCGATGACACGCCGGGTTTCGAATTCGTCCGCTTCGTTATCCATAACAGCGGACAGGGATTCCAGCAGGGCTTCACGACTCATACGTATTACCTCTCTAAAAGCTGTCGCCGCTGTCTATGCATCACGCAGCAGGGGCTGCAATGCTTTGTCTATCGCTTCCCGAGCTCGGAAAATCCGAGACCGGACCGTTCCCACCGGACATTGCATGACGTTCGCAATGTCCTCGTAGCTGAGGCCTTCGAACTCACGAAGGGTCAGCGCGGTGCGCAGATCTTCCGGGAGCTGCTGGATGGTCCGATGCACGGTGGCCTCGATCTCATCCCGCAAAAGGGACCGCTCTGGGGACTCGATATCCTTTAGAGCATGGTCGCCTTCATAAAATTCCGCATCTTCGGCACTGACGTCGCTGTCCGGTGGACGACGACCCCGGGCAACCAGATGGTTCTTTGCCGTGTTGATGGCGATGCGATAGAGCCAGGTGTAGAAAGCACTATCGCCACGGAAGTTCCCGAGCGCGCGATAGGCTTTGATGAAAGCCTCCTGAGCGACGTCCTGGGCTTCCTGGGTATCGTGGACGAAACGCACGATCAGACCGAGAATCTTGTGCTGATACTTGAGCACCAGCAGATCGAAAGCACGCTTGTCGCCGCGCTGTACGCGCTCGACCAGTTGTTGATCCTGCTCCTGGGTGGGCAGGGCTTGCTTGCTGTCCTTGGCTTGCAGCTCGGTATCGTCCTTGCTTTCACTATCGACGCGCGCTGCTAGACTGGGCTGTTGCACGAAAGTTCTCCCCTCCACAGCAGTTGATGAGCGAGCACTAAGATGGCTGCTGATCGCTCCTGGGTGTCACTGAATTAGCTTTGGCAGATGGCCCATTCTCGTCTTGGCATTCCGGCCGCACGGATGAGCAATTATCTGTACATAGACCCCGCCTGACGCCCGCGAGTTCCCTGCCGATCCATCCGATGGCTATGCCGTCAGCCGCCTTGTTCCTATACTCGCCGTCCCGGTGAGAAGGAAACGTCATGGCGCGTCATCTGGAATTCGATGTCCTGGTAATCGGCAGTGGCGCCGCGGGCCTGACGCTCGCGCTCAATCTACCGGCGACGCTGTCCATCGCGGTCTTGAGCAAGGGCGAACTGGCGCATGGTTCGACCTACTGGGCGCAGGGTGGCGTCGCCGCCGTACTGGACGAAGGCGACACCGTCGAGGCGCACGTGCAGGATACCCTAATAGCGGGCGCCGGGCTGTGTGACGAAGGCGCCGTGCGCTTCACCGTCGAGCACAGTCGCGAGGCCATGCAGTGGCTGATCGACCAGGGCGTGCCCTTCACCCGCGAGCAGGACGCCGGCAAGGGCGGCCTGGGCTTTCACCTGACCCGCGAAGGCGGCCACAGCCACCGGCGCATCATCCACGCGGCCGATGCCACCGGCATGGCCATCTTCGACACCCTGCTGCGCACCGCCGAAGGCCGGCCCAACATCCAGTTGCTCAGTCAGCGGGTGGCGGTGGATCTGATCACCACGGAAAAGCTCGGCCGGCCGGGCGCGCGTTGCCTGGGCGCCTATGTGCTCGACCGGACCAGCGGCCAGGTCGATACCCTGCACGCGCGCTTCACGGTGCTGGCCACCGGCGGCGCCAGCAAGGCCTACCTCTATAGCACCAATCAGGACAGCGCCAGCGGCGACGGCATCGCCATGGCCTGGCGCGCCGGCTGTTCGGTGGCCAACCTGGAATTCAACCAGTTCCACCCCACCTGCCTCTATCACCCCCATGCGCGCAGTTTTCTGATCACCGAAGCCCTGCGTGGCGAAGGCGCCGTGCTGCGCCTGCTGGATGGTGAACGCTTCATGCCGCGCTTCGACCCCCGCGCCGATCTCGCCCCACGCGACGTGGTGGCGCGCGCCATCGACCACGAGATGAAGCGCCTGGGCATCGATTGCGTCTTTCTCGACATCAGCCACAAGCCGGCGGACTTCGTGCAGGAGCACTTTCCCACGGTCTATCGCCGCTGCCTGGAACTGGGCATCGACATCACCCGGGATCCGATCCCGGTGGTGCCGGCCGCGCACTACACCTGCGGCGGGGTGCGCGTCGACCAGCACGGGCGCGCGGACCTCGGCGGCCTCTATGCCATTGGCGAAACCAGCTGTACCGGTCTGCACGGTGCCAATCGCATGGCCAGCAATTCGCTGCTGGAGTGCTTCGTCTATGCCCGCTCGGCGGCGCTGGACATCCAGGCGCAAGCGGCCGAGATCGGCATGCCGCGCGACCTGCCCGACTGGGACGCCAGCCAGGTGACGGACTCGGACGAAGACGTGGTGATCGCCCACAACTGGGACGAGTTGCGGCGCTTCATGTGGGACTATGTCGGCATCGTGCGCACCACCAAGCGGCTGGTGCGCGCCCGCCATCGCATTCGCCTGCTGATGGACGAGATCGACGAGTTCTACAGCAACTACAAGGTCAGTCGCGACCTGATCGAATTGCGCAACCTGGCGCAGGTGGCGGAGCTGATCATCGAAAGCGCTCTCACCCGCCAGGAGAGTCGCGGTCTGCACTTCACCCTGGACTATCCACAACTCGCCAGCAGCGCCCGGGACACTATTCTGGTGCCGCGAACCGGCGCGGAGCGAAGCGAAGTCTGACTCTCAGGCGGCGATGGGCGTCCGCGGCGAGGCTGTCGCGGGCGATGCAGAGACTGCGGGTACGTCTCGCCGCTGGCAGCCGATAGCGCAGGACCACCAGCCGCGGCAGGGCCAGGCTGTCCGGGCGCAGCTGGATGGCCTGCCAGCCGGTCGCCGGCGACCAGAGCTGCCAGCCTTCTGCGCCATGGCGCAAACCGCGCGGCACCTCTGGACAGCGCTGCTGGAGCTGGCGCTGGCGCACCCGGTGCCAGGACCAGAGCACCAGCAGCGTCAGGAGTGGCTTGAGCGTCCAGGGAATGGCCGCAAGCCAGGGACAGATCCCCGCGGCGAACGCGGCCAGGGCATGCAGTCGCAGGAGGCCGGCGGAGGCGCTCCAGCGACATTCGAAAGGCTCAAGCCGGCTGGACACGGTCCAGGATCATGCGCACGATGATCTGCAGATCGGCGTCTTCCGGTTCACCGCGCTGCATGAACCAGTGGAACATGTCCTGATCCTCGCACTCGAGCAGCTTGCGGTAGCGGGCCTGGTCTTCCGCGCCCAGGGAGGCATAGACCTCCTTAACGAAGGGAACCAGCAATACATCCAGTTCCAGCATGCCGCGACGGCTGTGCCAGTACAATCTGTTGAGTTCGGTAGCTTCGGTACTCATGGGGACTCCTGCGACAATCGGCGCAGTATAAGCCCGAAGCGCCCCGCCGCGCAGTGCGCCTGACATTCCCCCCGGGCGAGCCTATGATGAGCGGCTTCACTCGACACGGAGCTGCAGCCGCAATGGCCGACTCGCCGTATTTCTGCCGCTTGACCCACGAAGGCGTCCTGGCCATCCGCGGGGTCGATGCGACCAAGTTTCTCCAGGGGCAGGTCACCTGCAACCTCAACTATCTCGCTGACGACCAGGCCGGCCTGGGAGGGCGCTGCACGCCCAAGGGACGGCTGGTCTCCAGCTTCCGCATCGTCAAGCAGGCCGACGGCTATCTGCTGGCGATGGCCGCGGAGCTGGTCGAGCCGCTGCTGACCGATCTGAAGAAATATGCGGTCTTCTCCAAGTCGGTGCTGACCGACGAAAGCGCGCAATGGCAACGGCTGGGACTTTCGGCCGCCGGCTTCGCCAGCGCCTATCCCGACGTGGCGCTGGGCGAGCAGGCCAATGCCGTGGCGCCGCTCGAGGGCGGCTTCGCCCTGCGGTTGGAGGATAGCCGGGTAGAGACCTGGCGCGCGGCCGACGCAGCGGCGCCGGCGCTGCCGGAGGTGGCACTCGACGAATGGCTGCTGGCCCAGGTACGGGCTGGCGTGGGCCAGGTGTTCGGCGCGACCCGCGAGCTGTTCGTCCCGCAGATGATCAATCTGCAGGCGCTGGATGGCGTGAGCTTTCGCAAGGGTTGCTACACCGGCCAGGAGATCGTCGCGCGCATGCAGTACCTGGGCAAGCTCAAGCGGCGCCTCTATCGCCTCGCCAGCAGCGAGCAGCCCCCTGCCGTGGGTACCGAGCTGTTCTCGCCGGTGCATGGCAGCAGCGTGGGCGAGGTGGTGCTGGCCGCGGCCAGCCCAGCGGGTTGCGAATTCCTGGCGGTGCTGCAGGGCGATGCCGCCGAGGACGGACGTGTCTCGGTGGGCAGCTCGGACGGGCCAAACTGCCGTTTACTCGATTTGCCCTACTCACTCGATAGCGATCGTGAAATAAAGCGCTGAAGGTTGGGATCGCCTTTATCCGCTCCTCACACAGGTACGTCATGACTCCTCTTGCCGAAAAAGTTGTCCAGGATCTTCTCCACGCGATAGACACCGATCGCGTGGTGCTGCCCACCCTTCCCGAGGTGGCACTGAAGGTCAGAGAAGCGGCCGAAGACCCCAACGTGGGCGTTGCCGAGCTGAGCCGGGTGATCGCCATGGACGCCGCCCTGACGGCGCGCCTGATCAAGGTGGTCAACAGCCCGCTCCTGCGCACCAGCAAGGAGATCACCGACCTGCAGATGGCGGTCGGGCGCCTGGGTATCAACTACACGGCAAATCTGGCCACGGGCTTGGCCATGCAGCAGATGTTCCAGGCCACCAGCGACGCCGTGGATCGCAAGATGCGCGAGGTCTGGAGCCAGGGCACCGAGATCGCCGCCATCAGCCATGCGCTGTGCAAGAAGTACACGCGGCTGATGGCCGACCGCGCCCTGCTCGCCGGCCTGGTGCACCAGATCGGCGTGCTGCCGATCCTCACCTATGCCGAAGAACAGGAAGACCTGCTGGCCAACGCCATCACCCTCGACCAGGTGACGGCGCGCATTCATCCGCAGATCGGCGAACGCATTCTCAAGGTCTGGGATTTCCCGGCCGACATCGCCTGCGTACCGCGGGAATATCTGGCACTGGAGCGGCAGCCCGCGGCGGCCGACTACGCCGATATCGTGCAGGTCGCGACCCAGCTGCACGCGCAGCGCCAGGGTCAGCAGGAGATCGCGGTCCAGACGCTGCCCGCCGGTATCCGCCTGGGGCTGAACAACCAGCCGGATCCGGCCCAGGATCAGTCCTTCTGGGACGCGGTGGAACAGTCGCGCACCCTGCTCGGTTGAGCCTAGGCTTCCTCGGCGGGAAATTCGACCCGTACCCTTAGCCCGCCGAGCGCGCCGTCCAGCAACTGGATGCGCGCCCGGTGGGCAGCGCAGATCTCACCGACGATGGCTAGTCCCAGACCGGCGCCCCCGGATTGCGGATCCAGACGCTGAAAGCGCTCGAAGACCTTGGCCCGCGCATTGGCCGGAATGCCGGGGCCGTCATCCTCGACTTCCAGCACCGCCGGGGCCAGCACCCGCACCACGATGTTGCCACCTGACTGGCTATGGGCCAGGGCGTTTTCCACCAGATTGCAGAGCAGCTCGTTGAGCAGTGTCGGCTCGCCGATCACCGGCGCCTTGGCGAAGGGCTCGAAGGCCAGGGCGACGCCCTTGGCATGGGCCAGGGGGGCCAGCACCATGGCCAGTTCCCTGGCCAGATCGCTGAGCTCCAGGCGTTCGGCGCCGCCTTCGGCGATGGCCTGGGCGCCGCTCTCGATCCGCGCCAGTGACAGCAGCTGGTTGGCCAGGCGCGCCAGGCGATCGGTGCTGGCGCGGGTCTCTTCCAGGGTGGCGTACCAGGCCTGGGGCTCGCGCTCGCGCAGGCCCAGTTCGACCCGCGCCTTGATCGCCGCCAGCGGGGTGCGCAATTCGTGGGCGGCATTGGCGATGAAGTCCGCCTGACGCTCGAAGAGCCGCCGCAGGCGCAGGGTGAAGCCCTCCAGGGCATGCACCAGCGGCAGCAACTCCTGGGGCGCCCGCACCTCGGGCAGCGGCCGCAGGTCGTCGACGCCCCGCTCTTCCACCGCCTGGCGCAGGCGCTCCAGCGGGCGCAGGGCGGCCCCTACTGCCATCCACACCAGCAGGATGGCACCCAGCCCCATCAGTCCGAGGCGGATCAGGGTGTCGGTGAGCAGACTGCGGGCCACCTCCTCGCGGGCTTCGGCGGTCTCGGCGACGCGGATCTCGGCCATGCCGGTGAGATCCGGCTGGCTGACCGGCTGGGCCAGGCTCACCACCCGTACGTCCTTGCCGCGATAGGTGCTGTTGTAGAAGCGCGCCAGGGCCGGATAGTCGCGGGTCAGCGGAGCGTCCGCTGGCGGCGGCGGAATCTCTTCGTAGCCGGAGATCAGCCGGCCGCGGGTATCCAGTACCTGGTAGAAGATGCGCCCGACGTTGTCGTAGGCGAAGTTGTCCAGGGCGATGTAGGGCACGTCGGCGCGCAGGGTGCCATTGGTGGCCGACAGGCCGGCGGCGATGGTACGGGCCGAGGCCAGCAGCGTCCGGTCATAGGCCACGTCGGCCAGCCGCCGGCCATTGAGATAGGCGGCCAGGCTGCTGACCGCCAGGATCACCGCCAGGAGCACGACCAGTCGCAGCAGCAGTCGCCCACGCAGACTGCCGGCCGCCTTCGCCACTTCAGCCATGCTGCTCTTCCAGCAGATAGCCCAGGCCACGGAAGGTGACGATGCGTACCGCGCCAGCTTCCAGCTTCTTGCGCAGGCGGTGGACATAGATCTCGATGGCCTCGGGACTGGCTTCCTCGTCCAGGCCGAAGACCTGGGCGGCCAGTTGCTCCTTGCTCATGACCCGTCCGGGGCGGGCGATGAGCGCGGCCAGCACGGCGTGCTCGCGCGAGGTGAGCGACAGCGCCTCCTCGCCCAGGGTGAAGCGCGAGGTGTTGAGGTCATAGATCAGCGGGCCGCAGCGCTGCTGGCGATCGCCGCCCAGCACACTGCGGCGCAGCAGGGCCTTGACCCGGGCTTCCAGTTCGGTGAGTTCGAAGGGCTTGGCCAGGTAGTCGTCGGCGCCTAGGTTGAGCCCCTGTACCCGATCCTTGACCTCGCCGCGGGCGGTGAGCATCAGTACCGGCAGGCGATCGCCGCGCTCGCGCAGGCGCGCCAGCACCTCGAAGCCATCCATGCGCGGCAGGCCGACGTCGAGAATGGCCAGGGCATAGCTTTCGCTCTGCAGGGCCAGGTCGGCGGCCACGCCATCGTTGAGCAGATCGACGTTGAGTCCGGCATTCTTGAGCGCCTGGGCGACGCTTTCGGCCAGTGGCGGATGATCTTCGACCAATAGGATGCGCACGCTGACAGCTCCCGCTCAAAAAATCCGAGTTTACCGGATACCGGCCGGCTGGCCTGCAGCCGGAACCCCACTATCGCCGCCTTTCGCATCTGAAAGGCTGTTGAAAGCTTGGCGGTCTAGAGTGAAAGGTAGCGGTCCCAGAACCGCATGATGCTTGCCCAAGCGCCACCCCTGGTTGGCCAACAACAATAACAAGCGGAACGACATCCATGCTCGCCCTCGCGCAGCTCCACGTGCTCCCGTACCCCCTCTCCGAACGATCGCCGCCCTGGCGAGCCTGAGCCGTGTCCGCCTGTCAGCTTCTGAAATAACAACAAAAGGAAGACGTCGATGAGCACCACCTTGCGCACCCTCACCCTGACCCTGGCCGCCTCCGTGCTGCTGTCCGCCCAGGCCATGGCCGAACCTAAGCGTCCCGAATGCATCGCCCCGGCCTCCCCGGGTGGCGGCTTCGACCTGACCTGCAAGCTGGCCCAGAGCGGCCTGGTGGAAGCCAAGCTGCTGGACAAGCCCATGCGCGTGACCTACATGCCCGGCGGCGTGGGCGCGGTGGCCTACAACACCGTGGTGGCCCAGCGGCCGGCGGACGGCGATACCATCGTCGCCTTCTCCAGCGGTTCGCTGCTGAACCTGGCGCAAGGCAAGTTCGGTCGCTTCGACGAGAAGGCCGTGCGCTGGCTGGCGGCAGTGGGCGCCAGCTATGGCGCCATCGCGGTCAAGGCCGATTCGCCCTACAAGACCCTGGGTGACCTGGTCGAGGCGCTGAAGAAGGACCCGAGCAAGGTGGTGATCGGCTCCGGCGGTACCGTGGGCAGCCAGGACTGGATGCAGACCGCACTGATCGCCAAGGCTGCCGGCATCAATCCCAAGGACCTGCGCTACGTGGCCCTGGAAGGCGGCGGCGAGATCGCCACCGCGCTGCTGGGTGGGCATATCCAGGTCGGCAGCACCGACATCTCCGACTCCATGCCCCATGTCGAGGCCGGCAACATGCGCCTGCTGGCGGTCTTCGCCGTGCAGCGCTTCGACGAACCGGCGATGAAGGACATCCCCACCGCGCGCGAGCAGGGCTACGACATCGTCTGGCCGGTGGTCCGCGGCTTCTATGTCGGCCCGAAGGTCACCGACGAGCAGTACAACTGGTGGAAGACCAGCTTCGACAAGCTGCTGGCCTCCGACGACTTCGCCAAGCTGCGTGATCAGCGCGAACTCTTCCCCTTCGCCATGACCGGCTCCGAGCTGGACGCCTATGTGCAGAAGGAAGTCGCGCGCTACCGCGGCATGGCCAAGGAATTCGGCCTGATCCAGTAACGAGCCCCCGCCCCTGGCGCCCTTCCGGGCGCCTTCGAGGATGTCGACATGATCTTCCAACGCGCCTTCATGGCGGTCTGGCTGGTGGCCGGACTCGTCATGCTGTTCATCGCCCGGGATTACCAGGCGCCCTTTTCCTACGAGCCGGTCGGTCCGCGGGCCTATCCGATGCTGATGTTCGGGCTGATGAGCCTAGGCCTGGCCTATCTGATCATCCGCCCCACGCCGATCGGCGATGGCGAAGACCAGAAACCGCTGGACGCCTCCTCGCTGCGCAAGGTAGTGGCCTGCTGCGCCATCCTGCTGGGCTATGCCCTGACCTTCCAGCCGCTGGGCTTTCCGCTGAGCGCCTTCATCACCGCCACCCTCTGCGGTCTGCTCTATGGCGGTCGCCTGATGCCCTGCGCCCTGGTCAGCCTGCTGCTCGCCATCGGCCTCTATGTGCTGTTCGATCGGGTGATGGAAGTCCCCCTACCCCTTGGCGTGCTGGAATTCCTGGAGGGCTGACATGGATACCTTGAATTTTCTGATGCAGGGCTTCGGCGTCGCCATGACGCCGACCAACCTGATCGTGGCCCTCATCGGCACCCTGATCGGCACCGTGGTCGGCCTGCTGCCGGGTCTCGGGCCGATCAACGGCATCGCTCTGCTGATCCCGGTGGCCTTCGCCCTGGGTCTGCCGCCGGAAACCTCGCTGATCCTGCTGGCAGCGGTCTATCTGGGCTGCGAATACGGCGGGCGGATCTCCTCGATCCTGCTAAACATCCCCGGCGAAGCCGCGACCATGATGACCTGCCTGGACGGCTATCCGCTGGCCCGCCAGGGCATGGCGGGCGTGGCCCTGTCGCTGTCGGCCTGGAGCTCCTTCATCGGCGCCTTCATCGCCACCTGCGGCATGGTGCTGTTCTCGCCGCTGCTGGCGAAATGGGCAATCGCTTTCGGTCCGGCGGAATACTTCGCGCTGATGGCCCTGGCCATCCTTAGCCTCTCCGGCATGGCCGCCGAGAAGCCGGTCAAGACCCTGGTCGCCGCCCTCTTCGGCCTGGCCATCGCCTCCGTGGGCATCGATGCCAACAGCGGCGTCTACCGCTTCACCTTCGACAACGTGCACCTGGCCGACGGCATCGACTTCGTGATCCTGGTGCTGGGTCTGTTCTCGGTGAGCGAACTGCTCCTGCTGCTGGAGCAGACCCATCATGGCCAGGTCGCGGTCAAGGCCACCGGGCGCATGCTGTTCAACGTGCGCGAAGCGCGCAGCGTGTTCATGGTCAACCTGCGCAGCTCGGTGAGCGGCTTCATCATCGGCGTGCTGCCGGGTGCCGGCGCGACCCTGGCCAGTGCCCTGGCCTACACCACCGAGAAGCGCATGGCCGGTGCCGATGGCAAGTTCGGCAAGGGTGACCTGCGCGGCCTGGCAGCGCCGGAAACCGCCATCGGCGCGGCGGTGTGCGGCAACATGATTCCCATGCTGACCCTGGGCATCCCCGGCTCGGGCACTACCGCGGTGATGATCGGCGCCCTGACCCTCTACAACATCACCCCCGGCCCGCTGCTGTTCCAGAACGAGCCGAATCTGGTGTGGGGTCTGATCGCCTCGCTGTTCATCGCCAACGTGATGCTGCTGATCCTCAACGTGCCCATGGTGAAGATGTTCACCAAGATCCTCGAGGTGCCGAACTGGTCGCTGGCCCCGGCCATCGCCATCATCACCGGCATCGGCGTCTATGCGGTGCACGCCACCACCTTCGACCTGGTGCTGATGGTCTGCGTGGGCATCTTCGGCTACATCATGCGCAAGCTGGACTTCCCGCTGTCGCCGCTGCTGCTGGGCTTCATCCTCGGCGAGCTGATGGAAACCAGCCTGAGACGCGCACTGTCGATCTCCAACGGCGACATGGGCATCCTCTGGCAGAGCGGTATCAGCCAGGCTATCTGGATCGTCTGCATCCTGATGGTGGCCCTGCCCTTCTACCGTGCCTGGCGCAAGCGTCGCGCGCCCAAGCCCGCGACCGCCTGAGGTCGGCGACACCCGCGCCCGCGGCCGGAGTCCTTCCGCCCGCGGGCTTTTTCGTTCAAGAAGTTTTGAAGCTCTTCTTCGGATAGATATCGTAGCGGCTGGACTTGCCCTCCAGCACGTAGCCGGGCTTGGCGCCTTCGATGGCCGGCGCCTTGCGCGGGCGCTTGACCACCACCCGGTGACTGGCGCGGGCCAGGGCCGCGGCCAGCAGCGCCGGGGCGTCCAGGTCGTCGCCCACCAGCGGCCGGAACAGGCGCATCTCCTTCTTCACCAAGGCGCTCTTGTCGCGGTGCGGGAACATGGGATCCAGGTAGATTACTTCGGGCGCCTCGCCCTCTCCGCGCTGCAGGTAGGCGGTGGAGTCGGCCTGCACCAGGGTCATCAGGGCGACTATGCCAGCCGCCTCGTGATCCCGTGCGGCGCGGGCAAGGCCGTCTTCGAGCAGGGCAGCGATCAGCGGCTGGCGCTCGACCAGCGTCACCGCACAGCCCAGGGTGGCCAGCACGAAGGCGTCACGCCCCAGACCCGCGGTGGCATCGAGGATGCGCGGACGCACGCCCGGGCCGATCCCCACCGCCTTGGCGATCATCTGGCCCGCGCCGCCGCCGAACTTGCGCCGGTGCGCCGCCGCGCCCTCGACGAAATCCACCCGCACCGGACCCGGCGCCTCCGGGCCGCGCTGCACCAGTTGCAGGCCCTGGGCGCCCACCTGCACGGCGAATTCCTCGGTGGTGGCGCTGCCCAGGGGCAGGCCCAGGCGCGCGGCCCAGGCCGCGGCGGCCTCGGTGAAGGCGGGTTCCAGGGCTTCGACGATAAGCGCGGGGTGGGCGGTGGACATGGGCGACTCGCAGGCGAAAAGACCCGTCATTCTACCGGCAGACGCGAAAGCCACCCATGTCGACATGGAAATGATCGCGGTGCGCCGCGTTGTAGTCCGGTCCCAGGGTGGTATTGAAGGACCGGCAGGCCCCGTCGCGCACCAGCCGCAGGAAGCGCTGGGCCTGGGGATCGCCGGTCCAGTCCCGCGCCACGCTGATGCGCCGCCCATCGGCCAGGCGCAACCCGGCGATGTCCAGGGCATTGGCGGTGGCGTGCTGACTGCGCCGGCCACTGGCGCGGCCATAGATATTGCGGCAGGCGAAGCTGCCATAGTGCTCCACCTCGGCCACCCGCTGGCCATAGACGGCTTCGGCCGCCGGCTGCAGCGCCTGTCGCTCGAACAGCGCGAAGCTCACCGCCAGGGGACAGCTGGCGACAAAGCTGCCGCTGAGTCTCACCCCTTCACCGCGCTGGATGCGCACGGCCCGCTCCAGCGGACAGTCGGCCGACCCCGCATTGCCGCGCAATTCCCGATAGTTGAGCGCCGAGGTGGCCAGGGACGCCGCGCAATAGTCGGCATCAGCCTGCAGACGCCAGAGCTTGAGGCGAGTGACGGCATTGGTGGGGGCCTGGATATCCAGCGGCGCCCAGGGATTGTAGGCCGGCGGGATACGCAGCCAGCCCTGGTCGAAGGCGGTATGCAGACCGCCATAGAGCAGGATGACGAGACCGAGCAGGTGTCTGGCTTTCATGCGGCGCGCCGAAGGAGATTCGCGAGGCGGTAGACCTCATCTGACCGGAGCGAGCCGCGGGAATGCCGGCGAAAACGTCGCCAAACGTATCGCGACAACCGGCGTGGGCTAGAGCAGACCGAGTTGTTCGGTGTCGGCGGTGCTCAGCTCGGGCAATGCCGGCAGACCGGGCAGGCGTTCGCGCAGCTGGGCATGGAATCTCAGGGCCAGCTCGGGCGCCTGGCGGTTGTCCGGGGTGTGCAGGAAGACATAGGGCACCTTGCCCGCCTCGATCCAGTCGGCCACCCGCGTGACCCACTTGGCCAGGTAGTAGTCGTTGGCGGCCAACTCCAGGCGGCCGATGAAGCGCACCTGGGGATGCTCGCTGAACGCCAGGGCGCGAGCCGGAACCCGCGGTTTCTTGGCTTGGGCCAGGCGCACGGCCGGCTCACTCGGATCGGCGCTGAACAGCGCGGCCGAATCCAGGCCGACGCGCTCCACGCCCAGGTCCATGAGCAGCCGGTTCAGGGCCCGCTCGGACTCGCCCTTGTCGAAAAAGGCCAGGTGCCGGACCTCCACCGCCAGGGCGCAACGCGGCGCCATGGCCGAGAGAAAGACCTGCAGTTCCTTGAGCCGATCGGGCCCGAAGCCCGCTGGCAGTTGCAGCCACAGGGGGCTGGCCCGTTCACCCAGGGGCGCCAGCAATTCGAGAAAGGTACGGGCGCTGGCGAGTTGCACCCGCAGATCCTCGGCATGGCTGATGTCGCGGGGAAACTTGGCGCAGAAGCGAAAGCCGGTCGGCATCAATTCGGCCCAGCGGCGGATGGTGTCCGCCGCGGGCCAGGCGTAGAAGGTGGTGTTGCCTTCCACGGCGTTGAACACCTGGGCGTAACGCGGCAGGAAATCACCCGGACGCAAGCCGTGGTAGAGGCTCTCGCGCCAGGCGTTGTCGTTCCAGGAGGGGCAGCCGAGAAAGTACGGCAGCATCAGGCGTAGAGGTCGAGGCCCACGACGCTGGAGGAGCCGTCCGGCTCGGCGCCGAAGGCGGCGGTGCTGCCGTAGCTGGCCAGGGCCTGCTGGGCACGGGCAGTGAGCTGACTGGCGAAGCGCCCTTCGCGCTCGCTGAGCACCAGGCCGTTACCGTTACCATTGTCGGCATCGGTCGCCGCAGCCGCTTCCACACGGCGGAGGGGTGCGACGTCGGGCCGGGGATTGCCTGCGGCCTCCCGGGCGATGGCATTCTGGCGGGCGTCCTCATCCTTCGCCACCTCGCGTACGGGCGTGACCGCGCGCGAGGAACGATTCAGGGGATAAGCAGAGGAGGCATAGCCGCTGTCAATGCGCATGGCAGGTCCCGAACGGATGGCACTACTCTAAGTAGGGTCGAAAGCTATGACAATCAAGGGCCGGACGCCCGTCGCGACCGGCGGACGAGCGGCATCTACAGCTTGGACGTCAGACTATTACGCGTGGTTTCCTGCCGTCAGACCGACTGCTTGGGAGTGGCGACCCGATCACGCAGATAAACGGGTTGCGCCGCTTCGGACTCGGCCGACACGGCTTCGCCGCGCTGCCAGGCGGTGGCCGCCAGAACCGCCAGGTCCCGGGCATGGGGCAACAGAGTGGCATCCTGCTCGATCAGCGGCACGGCCATGCGGCCGACATAGCCCCAGCCGGTGCCGGCACCGAACCAGTCGCCGGTGGCGGCGGCCGGCAGGGCAATGGCCTCGGGCGCCAGCACGGCTTCCGCCCCCGCGAGCACCATGGCCGCGCCGTCGAGGCGATAGCAGCCCCAGTAGACCTCGTCCATGCGCGCGTCGATGGCCGCAGCCACCTGGGTCACGCCGCGCTCGCGCCAGGCGCGCTGGGCGATGATCGCCAGATTCGACACCGGCAGTACCGGTCGGTCCAGGCCGAAGGCCAGGCCCTGCACCACGCCGATAGCGATGCGCACGCCGGTGAAGGCGCCCGGACCACGCCCGAAGGCGATGGCGTCCACCTGCGCCAGACTCAGACCGGTCTCGGCCAGCAGCTCCTGCACCATGGGCAGGACCCGCTGGGCATGCAGGCGCGGCGCGATCTCGTAGCGATGGATGATCTCGTCGCCCAGGTGCAAGGCGACCGAGCAGGCTTCGGTGGCGGTGTCGAGGGCGAGCAGGATGGACATGGGGCAGATCCGCAACTGGGAAAAGGGCTGCGCATTCTAGAGGAAGACGGGTCGCGAGGGGACCCGCCCATCGGTCGTGACGCCAGGACGGCGCCTTGACCGGACCGCCTGCAGGCACAGGCGGCCGTGACCGGCGCTTAGTTCAGCGCCTGCAGCACCTTGGCGGTGATGGCATCCACCGAACCCACGCCCTCGATGCGGCTGCACTTCGGCGTGCCCTGGGCGGCGCCCAGCTTCTGGTAGAAGTCCACCAGCGGCTTGGTCTGGGAATGATAGAGGTCCAGACGCTTGCGAATGGTGGCTTCGCGGTCGTCTTCGCGCTGTACCAGCGGCTCGCCGGTCAGGTCGTCGGTGTCGGCAACCTTCGGCGGATTGTGCTCGATGTGATAGACGCGACCCGAACCCGGGTGCACGCGGCGACCGGACAGGCGCTGGACGATTTCTTCGTCATCCACGGCGATTTCCAGCACGTGGTCGATCTTGACGCCGGCGGCTTCGAGGGCCTCGGCCTGGGGAATGGTGCGCGGGAAGCCGTCGAACAGGAAACCCTTGGCGCAATCGGCGTCGAGGATACGCTCGCTGATCAGGGCGATGATGATCTCGTCGGAGACCAGGCCACCGTTGTCCATGATGTCCTTGACCTGCAGGCCCAGGGGCGTGCCGGCCTTGACCGCGGCCCGCAGCATGTCGCCGGTGGAAACCTGCGGAATGCCGAATTTCTCAGTGATGAACCGGGCCTGAGTACCTTTGCCGGCACCGGGCGCTCCCAGCAGGATTACGCGCATCTGTAGCTCCTTAGAATGGTCTCGGACTGGCAGCCCGCGCAGGGCGCTGTCGCGATGATTGTTGTCGACGACACGAGACGGCCAAAGGGACCAACCATACACAGCGCCCCCTGGCCGCACAAGTTACCAAGCGTCGCAGGTGCCGGGCCCGTCCAGACGACCCCGGGCGCCGGCAAAAGCGACAGTCTGTTCAACCGGTATTGCGCAGTCCTGCGGCGATCCCGGCCACGCTTACCAGCAGGGCCTGATCGAGCGCCGCCGGCTGGCTTTCGCCGGCCGCCCGCGCCCGGGCCAGCAGCTCGATCTGCAGGAGGTGCAGCGGATCGAGATAGGTGTTGCGCACGGCGATGAACACCAGGGTTTCCGGATGGTGTTCGAGCAACTCGCCCTGCCCGGTCAGGCGCAACACCGCCACGCCCGCCTGGCGCAGCCGCTCGCGCAGCTGGCTGCCGAGCACCTGCAGGTCGGCTTCCACCAGGCGCTGGTCGTAGAGCCGCGCCAGTTCGGCCTCCGCCTTGGCCAGCACCATCTCCAGCATGTCGATGCGGGTCTGGAAGAACGGCCAGCGCTCGCGCATCTCGCGCAGCAGCGGCGACTCGCCCCGGCGCTCGGCTTCTTCCAGAGCCCTTTCCCAGCCGAGCCAGGCCGGCAGCATCAGCCGCGTCTGGGTCCAGGCGAAGATCCAGGGGATGGCCCTGAGGCTTTCCACGCCGCCTTCGCGGCGCTTGGCCGGGCGACTGCCCAGGGGCAGCCGGCCCAGCTCCTGCTCGGGGGTGGCCTGGCGGAAATAGCTGACGAAGTGCAGGTCTTCGCGCACCACGCCGCGATAGGCCTGCAGGCTGTCCCGGGCCAGGCGATCCATCTGCTCGCGCCAGGCCGGCTCCGGCGCGGGCGGCGGCAACAGGGTGGCTTCCAGCACGGCGCCCAGGTAGAGCGCCAGATTCTGCTCGGCGATGGCCGGCTGGCCGAACTTGAAGCGGATCATCTCGCCCTGTTCGGTGGTGCGGAAGCGCCCGGCCACCGAGCCCGGGGGTTGCGAGAGGATGGCCGCGTGGGCCGGGCCACCGCCCCGCCCCACGGTGCCACCGCGGCCATGGAACAGCAGCAGCTCCACGCCCCGACTGGCGCAGATGTCCACCAGGGCTTCCTGGGCACGGTACTGGGCCCAGGCCGCCGCCAGGGTGCCGGCGTCCTTGGCCGAATCGGAATAGCCGATCATGACCTCCTGGGGACCGGCCAGGCGCGCGCGGTAGTCGGGCAGATCGAGCAGGCTGGCGATGGCGCTGCCGGCATGATCCAGGTCGTCGAGGGTCTCGAACAGCGGCACCACCCGCATCGGCTGGCGTACCCCGCACTCGCGCAGCAGCAGCTGCACGGCGAGGACATCTGACGCCGCGCCGGCCATGGAGATGACATAGGAGCCCAGGGCATCGGGCGGCGAGGCGGCAATCACGCGGCAGGTGGCGAGCACCTCCTGGGTATCGGCCTCCAGCTGGGCGTCCAGCGGCAGCAGGGGACGCCGGCTGCCGAGCTCGCCACGCAGGAATTCCAGGCGCTGCGCCTCGCTCCAGGCGGCGTAGTCGCCCAGGTCGAGATAGCGGCAGATATCGGCCAGGGCCGCGGCATGGCGCGCGGCGTCCTGGCGGATGTCCAGGCGCACCAGATAGAGACCGAAGGTACGGGCCCGGCGCAGGGTATCGAGCAGGGAGCCATCGGCGATGACCCCCAGGCCGCAGTGCTGCAGGGAGTCGTAGCACAGCTGCAGCGGGGCGATCAGCTCGGCGTTGTCGCTGAGGATATGACGGGCGCCGGCATGGGGATCGGTGATGGCATGGGCCGCCCAGCTGCGGGTGATCTGCAACCGCTCGCGCAGCACCTTGAGCACCTTGCGATAGGGTTCCGGGTGATCGCCGGCCTGTTCGCGCAGGGCCGGACTCGCCGCCTGCATGGACAGCTCCGCGGCCAGCCGGTCGACATCGCGCAGGTAGAGATCGGCGGCCATCCAGCGCGCCAGCAGCAGCACCTCGCGGGTGATGGCGGCGGTGACGTTGGGATTGCCATCGCGATCGCCGCCCATCCAGGAGGAAAAGCGTACCGGCGCCGCGGTCAGCGGCAGGCGCTGGCCGGTGCGTTCCTGCAGGCAGTCGTCCAACTTGCGCAGCAGGCTGGGGATCACCTGCCACAGCGAATTCTCGATCACCGCGAAGCCCCACTTGGCTTCGTCCACCGGCGTCGGCCGCTGGCGGCGGATCTCCTCGGTGTGCCAGGCCTCGGCGATCAGCCGACGCAGCCGTGCCTCGATGGCGGCCACCTCGGCGGAGGTCAGGTCGCGATGATCGAGGGCCGCCAGCTGCGCGCTGATCTCGTCGTATTTCTGGATCAGGGTCCGCCGCGAGACCTCGGTGGGGTGGGCGGTCAGCACCAGATCGATGTCCAGCGCCGCCACCCGCTCGGCCAGCTCGCTACCCGCGTGACCGGCCGCGCCCAGGCGCTCCAGCAATTCCGGCAGTACCTGCTGCTCGAAGGGCGGCGGCTCGTCTTCGGTGCGGCGTCTGACCCGGTGATATTCCTCGGCGATGTTGGCGAGGTTGAGAAAGTGACTGAAGGCCCGCGCCACCGGCAGCAGTTCGTCTTCGGCCAGGGTATCCAGGGTGTCGCCCAGTTGGCGGGCACCCTCCGCGGAGCCGCCACGGGCGGCCTTGGCGCCCTTGCGGATCCGCTCGATCTTGTCGAGAAAGGCCGCGCCATGCTGGTCGGCAATGGTCTGCCCCAGGAGCTCACCCAGCAAACGCACCTGCTCGCGCAGGCGAACATCGATTTCCACCATCTCGTGCTCCTCGAAAGTACCGGTTCGGACCTCACGGCAACCGCTGCGGTCTAGCGCAGAGGACAGCACCCCGCTGTCACGGTTGCAAGCCCCGGCTGTTGCAGGGTGCCCAGCCGCGCTCGACCTGAATATCCGACCTTTGCCTAAGCCACGGGAGATGCCCATGAAGATTCGCGAACTCGCTCACCAATGGGAGCAGCAGGCCACCACCTCCAGCACCACCCGCCGCTACCACCTCGACCTGGAGCTGGAGACCGCGGCCCGTCTCGAGGCCCTCTGCGAACTCTATCCCCAGCGCACGCCCGAGGCCCTGCTCGGTGAATTGCTGGCGGCCGCCTTCGAAGAGCTGGAGGCCAGCTTTCCCTATGTGCAGGGCGAGGACGTGGTGGCCACCGACGAGCTTGGCGATCCCCTCTACGCCGATGCCGGTACGACCCCGCGCTTTCTCGAATTGGCGCGCAAGCACCTGCATCGCCTGCAGTCCGAAACGCCCGACTAGCCGCCGACCTGCACCTTTACCTACAGCGCTACCGCTCTGCCAAGGGCCTCCGCGCCCTGGCGAAATTCGATAGCCAGTGAACATTTTTGTCGGATGAGCGGTCACAGAGTCAGACCGCAGCGCTGGACGAGGGCTGGTTGTCAGCACCCGCCTCGGGCCTCTCAGGGCCGCGCCGGGCTTGTTTCCACATGCGGCTTTACATGACCAGGCGCCCGCCCTGCCCGTGCCGGCGGCGCGCTTTTCGGATCAACAACGGAGCTTGAATCCATGAAGAGTGCCACTGCCCAAAAGTCCCTTTCCAAAGCCTGCACCCTGAAACTGGCAGCCCTTGCCCTGGGCAGCTCGCTGTTGCTGGCCGGTTGCGCCGGCAATCCGCCGACCGCGCAGATGGCCGTGACCCAGTCCGCCGTCAACGAGGCCGTGAGCTCCGGTGGCAACCAGTTCGCGCCCATCGAGACCAAGTCGGCCCAGGACAAGTGGACCCAGGCCCAGACCGCTCTCTCCAACGAGAAGTACGACGAAGCCAAGCAGCTGGCCGAGCAGGCCGAATGGGATGCCCGCCTGGCCACCCGCAAGACCCAGGCCGCCAAGGCCGATGCCGCGCTCAAGGATGCCCAGAACAGCATCCAGCAGATCCGTGAGGAAGGTCAGATCAACCTGCAGCTCCAGCAGAACCTGCAGAAGAAGGTCCAGCAGTAAGCGACCGCCCCTTTCCTCCCTTCACGAATTAAAAGGACGACCATCATGCGTAAACACATTCTGATCCCTGCCGTGTCGCTGCTCAGCCTGGCCCTGGCCGCGTGCTCCACGCCGCCCAACCCCAACCTGGAAAAGGCCAAGTCCGACTACTCCGCCCTGGAATCCCAGCCGCAGGCCGCCCAGCTGGCCGCCCTGGAGACCAAGGACGCCGGTACCTGGCTGCAGAAGACCGAGAAGGCCTACAAGGACGGTGAAAACGAGAAGACCGTCGACCAGCTGGCCTACCTGACCAACCAGCGCATCCAGACGGCCATGCAGACCATCAAGCTGCGCATGACCGAAGCCCAGATGCAGGGCGTCGATGCCGAGCGCACCCAGGCCCGCCTGGACGCCCGTACCGCCCAGCTCAAGCAACTGCAGGATGCCCTGCAGGCCAAGCAGACCGAGCGCGGCACCGTGGTGACCTTCGGCAACGTGCTGTTCGACTTCAACAAGGCCGAACTCAAGCCCCAGGGCTATGCCAACGCCCAGAAGCTGGCCGATTACCTGAAGCAGAATCCCGAGCGCAAGGTGATCGTCGAGGGCTACACCGACAGCGTCGGCAGCGACTCCTACAACCAGCAGCTGTCCGAGCGTCGCGCCCAGGCCATCCAGACCGCCCTGGTCAGCGCTGGCGTCGAGCCGAGCCGCATCCAGGCCCGTGGCTATGGCAAGAACTTCCCGGTGGCCAGCAACAGCAACGCCTCCGACCGCGCCCTGAACCGTCGCGTGGAAGTGACCATCTCCAACGACGCCAACCCCGTCGCCCCGCGCATGTAACGACTGCGTGAAGCTAGAAGACCCCGCCCAGGCGGGGTCTTTTTTTGCCGGCGGATCGGCTAGCGGCGCTTGCCACCCAGCAGGGAGCCGAGAAGTCCCCGTACCAGCTGCCGCCCGAGCTGATTGGCCGCCTGGCGCGCCGCGCTTCTGAGCGCATTGCCCGCGAGCTCGCCCACCAGATCGCCGAGGGCACCACCCTGCCCGGCCTGGGTCTTTTCCGCTACCGGCGCCTGCGCCGGGACCCGCTCGGCCTGACGATCCCGCAGGATCTCGTAGGCCGATTCGCGATCCACCGCCCGGTCATAGCGACCCGCCTGGGGCGACTGACGGATCAGCGTCTGGCGCTCGGCTTCGCTGAGCGGGCCGACCCGGGATTGCGGCGGGGCGATGGCCACGCGCTGGACCATCGCCGGCGTGCCCTTGTCTTCCAGGCTGCCCACCAGGGCCTCGCCAATGCCCAGCTCGGTCAGCACCTCCAGGCTGTCGAAGGCCGGATTGGGGCGGAAGCCGTCGGCCACCGCGCGCAGCGCCTTCTGCTCCCGGGCGGTAAAGGCGCGCAGGCCGTGCTGGATGCGCAAGCCGAGCTGGGCCAGGATGGTATCCGGCAGATCGGCGGGGGATTGGGTGACGAAATAGACGCCGACGCCTTTGGAACGGATCAGCCGCACCACCTGCTCCAGGCGATCGCGCAGGGCCTTGGGGGTGTCGCCAAACAGCAGGTGGGCCTCGTCGAAGAACAGCGCCAGCACCGGCTTATCGGCATCGCCGCGCTCGGGCAACTGCTCGAACAGCTCGGCCAGCAGCCAGATCAGAAAGGTGGCGTAGACCTTGGGCGCCTCGTGCACCAGGCGGCTGGCGTCGAGCAGGTGGATGCGTCCACGGCCGTCGGGCTCGGGGCGCAGCACGTCTTCCAGTTGCAGGGCCGGCTCGCCGAAGAAGGCCTCGGCGCCCTGCTGCTCCAGGGTCGCCAGCCTGCGCAGCAGCGCCTGGGCCGAGGCGCCAGTGAACAGGGCACGGTCCTCGCCCAGGGCATCGGGCTGTTCGCGCAGGTGATTGAGGACCGCCTTGAGGTCCTTGAGGTCGAGCAGCAGCAGGCCTTCGCGATCGGCCACCTTGAAGGCGGCGTGCAAGGCGGCCTGCTGGCTGTCGGTCAGCTCCAACAGATTGCCCAGCAGCAGCGGGCCCATCTCGCTCAGGGTGGTGCGCAGCGGATGACCGCTCCGGCCGTCGACGTCCCAGAGGGTGACCGGATAGGCCTGGGACTGGTGCGGCAGGCCCTGGGCGGCGATGCGCTCGGCCAGCTTGCCCTGGGGCGCGCCGGCCGCGCCGAGGCCGCAGAGATCGCCCTTGATGTCGGCGGCGAAGACCGCGACGCCGGCATCGCTGAAGGCTTCGGCGAGGCGCTGCAGGGTCACGGTCTTGCCGGTGCCCGTGGCGCCGGCGATCAGGCCGTGGCGGTTGGCCAACTTGAGTGGATGGCCGAGCGGTTGACCAGCGCTCTGGTCATTGGAAACGGCAGTACCCAGGATCAGCAGGGGCGTCGAGGACATGGCGCAGCTCCGTAGCGGTTCTGCGCCAGCTTAACCCGAGCGTCCGGGCTCAGGTACGGTTGCGAATGCGCTCGACGATGGCGGTGGTGGAGCTGTTCTCCACCAGGCCAAGGATGCGCACCTCACCGCCGTAGCCTTGCACGATCTGGGCGCCGACCACCTCTTCCACGCTCTTGTAGTCGCCACCCTTGACCAGCACGTCCGGGCGCACCTGCTCCAGCAGGCGCTCCGGGGTGTTCTCGCTGAAGGGGATGACCCAGTCCACCGCGCCGAGGCCGGCCAGCACCGCCATGCGCCGGTCGACGCTGTTGATCGGTCGACCGGGGCCCTTCAGCCGGGTCACCGAGGCGTCGTCGTTGACCGCCACGATCAGCCGATCGCCCTGGGCACGTGCCTGTTCCAGGTAGGTCACATGACCGGCGTGGAGGATGTCGAAGCAGCCGTTGGTGAAGACGATCTTCTCGCCATGGGCGCGGGCGTCCTCGATGGCCAGTTGCAGTTGTTCGAGGGATAGGACGCCACGCTCGGAGCCTTCCGAACGCTGCACCGCGCGACGCAGTTCGGGGGCGCTGATGGCGGCGGTGCCCAGCTTGCCGACCACGATACCGGCGGCCAGATTGGCCAGCCCCACGGCCTGGGGCAGGTCCTCGCCAGCGGCCAGGGCGGCGGCCAGGGTGGAGATCACGGTGTCGCCGGCACCGGTGACATCGAACACCTCGCGAGCCCGGGCCGGCAGGTGCAGGGCCGGCTGGGCGGGACGCAGCAGGGTCATGCCGTGCTCGCCACGGGTCACCAGCAGGGCGCCCAGTTCCAGCCGTGCCATCAGCTCGTTGCCCTTGGCGACCAGCTCGGCATCGTCGGCGCAGACGCCGACGATGGCTTCGAATTCGGACAGATTCGGCGTGATCAGGCTGGCGCCGCGATAGATGGAGAAATCCTTGCCCTTGGGATCGGCCAGCACCGGGATGTTGCGCGCCTTGGCCAGCTGGATCAGCGCCTGGTGGTTCTTCAGCGCGCCCTTGCCGTAGTCGGACAGCACCAGCACCTTGACCCCGGCCAGCATGGCGGCGGTGTCCGAGGCCAGCGCCTGGGGATCGGTGTCGAAGGGCTCTTCGAAGTCGACGCGGATCAGTTGCTGGTGGCGACTCATGATGCGCAGCTTGACGATGGTCGGCTGCTGGGCGATGCGCTGGAAGCGCACCTGCACATGGGCGGCTCTCAGGCTGTCGGTGAGGGCATCGGCGGCTTCGTCCTGGCCGGTGACGCCGACCAGATAGGCCGGCGCGCCCAGGGCGGCGATGTTGAGGGCGACGTTGGCCGCGCCACCGGGACGATCCTCGTGCTGGTCGACGCGGACCACGGGCACCGGCGCCTCGGGGGAGATCCGCGAGGTGGTGCCGTGCCAGTAGCGGTCGAGCATCACGTCGCCAACCACCAGGACCGGCGCGAGATCGAAGCGAGGCATGGTCAGCTTCATAGGGACAGGCTCCAAAGCGCGAAAATGGCGGCGATCATAGCATAGGGGCCAAGGCGCCCCGGAAGCGCCTGCCGGCGGGAGAGGTCGGGTTCAGAGCTCGTCGCGGCGGCTTATCCAGAACAGCTCGTGACGCCGCACGGCCTTGCGGAAGAATTCGTCCTCGCCGGTGCGCGGCCAGCGGCGACCGGCCAGCAGCCACTGGATGGCCCGGCGCAGGCGCTTCTTGGCCGGCAGCGGCACCAGCAGGTCGTGCTGCATCCCCAGGGCCATGGCCTTGTCCAGCCGCCGTTCGGGGGTCAGCACCGGACTCCAGGGCACCAAGGGGGCCGGCGTCTCGATGGCGGGTGGCAGGGCGATGCCGCCCTCGGCTGGGCCCATGGGCCAGCGGTCGTTGTCGTGCAGGTGGTTGGCGTAGAGCAGTTCGAGCTCGGGCTGCCACTGGCTGAGGGTCAGGGCTTCACGCAGGGCCTGGGTGCTGGCCACGTGATCGGCATGGGGATCGATCTGCGGATGCGGCAGCACCACCACCTCGGGACGGAAGTGCTCCAGCAGGGCCACCAGATCGGCCACCAGGTTGCGCCAGGTGGGGGCGCCGTCGACATCGCCGGGCAGTTGCAGGGGATTGTGGCGACGGGCACTGCGCACATCGCTGTCGCCGGACTCGCGGGAGCCGAAGGCGTCTTCCGGCGCCTGGCGCATGGCCGGCAGCTGCAGGCAGTAGTAGCCCAGCTGCACGCAACGCGCCGGTGGCACTCCCCCCCACAGCGGCGTGACCAGGCTGTCCCAGGTGCGCAGGCGCCCCTTGAGGCGGGCCGCCGCCTGGCGGTCGAGACCCAGGCGCTGGTAGTGCCCGGCCTCGATCTCGCCCTGGGTCAGGGTGACGATGCTGGCTTCCCGCGCCTGGCTGTAGAGACCGAAGGCGGCCAGCTCGGCGTCGTCGGCGTGGGGCGCGATGACCATGACTCTCTTGCTGCGGAGATCAGGCTGGGCGAAGACGTGCAGGCGCAACTCACCCTGCAGCCGGCAGAAGCGCGTCCAGAGGTGCAATTCACCACGCCGCAGGGCCTCGGCATAGCCGCTGAGATTGACGTAGCGCCGCCCGGCGACGCCGCGCTCGAAGTCCTGGCGATCGGTTTCATCGCCCGCGCGCAGGCGCACCTGGGGATCCAGCAGGCGCCCGAGCCAGCCGGCGCGCAGCCGACATTCCAGGAACAGCGTCAGCTCGCCCGGCGGCAATTCCACCGCGGCCAGGCGGCCATGCTGCAGATGCAGGCCCAGCACCAGGGTGTCGGCGGGAAACTGGTAGCTGTAGTTGTCGCGCGGCGAATAGAAGAGGTGATCGGCGAACCAGGCCTCGTGGCCGAGCCAGACCAGCAGCGCCAGCAGCGGCGCGCTCCACCAGGGCCCCAGCGCCAGGCAGCCGAGCAGCACGACGGCGATGACCGCCAGGACCAGCCGCTTGTGGCGGCGGTGACGTTTGAGCAGGGCTTGTTTGCGGGCGGTCATCTCAGCTCTCGAAGACGGTGACGCGGTGGCACCAGCGGTCCTTGTAGTCGCGATCGGCACGGCCGAAGGAATAACGCAACGTCTTGCCCAGGGCGCGGGCGTCCTGCCAGGCGGCCTGGGTGTTCAGATAGGTGAGGACGCTGCCCGGGCTCAGGTCGCTGGCCGCGGGATCGACGCCGCCGTTGACGTATTCGACGCTGATCCAGTCGGGCGCTTCCACCCGATAGAGCACCTGGATCGCCACTGGGCGCTCGCCGAGCATGAGCAGCGAACCGGTCATGAACTCCCGCAGCAGGGCGAACACCTCGGCCAGCCGGGCCTTGCCCGGTACCTCGAAGCCCCAGCGCGCCTCGAACAGCTCGGCATAGATCCGCGCCTGCTCGGCGCTGTCCAGCTCGGCCATGGGGACCACGCGGCCACCGGCGTCTTCGAACAGCCGCTGCTCGCGGCGCTGGTTGTAGCGGAATTTCTTCGACCAGGCTTCCGGCTCGCGGAGCATGGCCAGTTCTTCGCTCTGCCGGCGCAGACCGGCGAAACGCTCGTCGCACAGCGGCGACAGATAGCGGGCGCGCTGGCGCAGGGGCGCCAGCGCGCCAGGGGCGGCCGGCAGGATGATCTCGGCGTTGCCCAGGTCGAACAGGGCGCGCTGGCGGCGTTTCTTCAGCACCGAGCGCGACAGCGCCAGCTCGCGCCCCCAGCAGGGTACCGCCGCCTGCAGGCCGTCCGCGCCGGGCCAGCCCAGGTAGCGCACCGGGATGCCAGCCAGTTCGGCCAGGCGGGCGATGACCTCGGGGTGGGTGGCGACGCTGCCGCCATGACGCTGCCAGGTGGCGGCATAGTCGGCGGCGGAAATCGTGGTCCAGCCGCGGTCGCGCCAGAAGCGGAATCTGTTCAGCATTCGATCGTCGGCGCCGGCGGCGCGACCTCCTCGAATTGCTTGGCATGCAGCCGCGCATAGTAGCCGTTCAGCGCCAAGAGCTCGCCATGACTGCCACGCTCGACGATACGGCCATTGTCCATCACCAGGATCAGGTCGGCCTTCTCGATGGTGGAAAGGCGGTGGGCGATCACCAGGGTGGTACGGCCCTGCATGACCCGGTCCAGCGCCGCCTGGATATGGCGTTCGGACTCGGTGTCCAGGGCCGAGGTGGCCTCGTCGAGGATCAGCAACGGCGCGTTCTTCAGCAGCGCCCGGGCGATGGCCAGGCGCTGGCGCTGGCCGCCGGAGAGCAGCACGCCGTTCTCGCCGACCTGGGTGTCGTACTGCTGCGGCAGGCGCTCGATGAATTCGTCGGCATAGGCCGCCTCGGCCGCCGCCTTGACCTGCTCCATGGGCGCCCCGGCCAGATCGCCATAGGCGATGTTGTTGGTGACGCTGTCGTTGAACAGGGTGACGTGCTGGGTCACCAGGGCGATGTGCCGGCGCAGGTTGGTCAGGCGATAGTCCTGGATCTCCAGGCCGTCGAGGAGGATCTCGCCCTCTTCGTGCTGGTAGAAGCGCGGGATGAGATTGGCCAGGGTCGACTTGCCGCTGCCCGACCGACCCACCAGGGCCACCATCTGGCCGGGTTCGGCGACGAAGTCGATGCCTTCCAGCACCGCCTTCTCGGTGCCCGGATAGCGGAAGGTCAGGTTGCGTACCTCCAGGCGACCCTGGACGCGCTCGCGTTCCTCGCGGCCTTCGTCGCGCTCGGCGGGTTCGTCGAGTTGCTCGAAGATGCTTTCCGCGCCGGCCACGCCGCGCTGGATGGTGGAGCTGACCTCGGAGAGCTGGCGGATCGGCTTGGGCAAGAGGCCGGCCATGGTGATGTAGGCCACCAGGTCACCAGCGGAGGCTTCGCCGCGCAGCCAGAGCACCAGGAACATCAGCACCGCCATGGCCGAATAGATGACCAGCTGCAGCATGGGCGTATAGACCGCGCCGGTCTTGGTCATGGTCAGCTGCTTGTCGGTGTTGGCCGTGCTGGAGTCGAGGAAGCGCTGCTGCTCGTAGGTCTCGCCGCCAAAGCTGCGCACCACCCGATAGCCCTGGATGGCCTCGGAGGTGATGTGGGTGACGTCGCCCATGGCCGACTGGATCTTGCTGCTCTGCTTGCGGAACTTGCGGCTGGCGCTGGTCACCATCAGGGCGATCAGCGGCAGGATGGCCACCATCACCAGGGTCAGCTTCCAGTTCATCCACAGCAGGGAAGCGAACAGGAAGACCACGGTCATGCCTTCGCGGATCACCACCTTGATCGCCTCGGTGGCGGCGCCGGTCACCATGGTGACGTTGAAGGTGATGCGCGAGATCAGGTGACCCGAATTGTTGGCGTCGAAGTAGCGATTGGGCAGGCGCAGCATGTGGTTGAACAGCGCCACCCGCAGGTCGTGCACCAGGCCGAGGGAGACCCGCGCCAGGAAGTAGTTGCCGAGAAAGGACCCGACGCCCTGCCAGGCGGCGATCAGGATGATCATCAGCGGCACCGCCTGCACCAGGTGCAGGCCACCGACAATGGGCCAGCCCGGGAACATGGAGGCGTTGGGGTTGTTCAGGCCATCGACGAAGTACTTGAGGATGCCCGCCAGCATCGGCTGGGTGGAGGCGAAGATCAGGAAGCCGACGATACTCAGGGCGAACATGCCGATGTAGGGCCGCACGTAGCCGAGCAGGCGGAAATAGATCTTCAGACTGGAGGTCTGCGCAGGGGAGTCTTGGCTCATGGTCTCGTCGTGACGCAAAAGCGCCATGTTAACACGCACCCGCCGCCGACCCAGCGGCGGGATTTTCCGCTAGGCTTGCCCTCCCCTGCTCCGGAACGTCCGTCATGCCACCGCTGATCGCCACCTTCGCCGAACTCAAGGACCTCTGGCGCGTGGAGGTGCTGGATGCACCGGGCAAGCCCCTGCGCCTCAAGCGCCTGTTCCGGCGCGTAGCGGCCGGAGAGAGTCCGAGCTTCTTGTTCTGGTATCGCCTGGCGCAATTTCTCTATTGCCGCCCGCGCGGCCTGCTCAACTATCGCAAGCTGGCCGAACGCATCAATCGCCGGCTGATCCGCCGGCACAACATCGAGATCCTGCTGGGCGCCCGTATCGGTCCCGGGTTGCGCCTGCCCCATCGCATGGGCATCTGCGTGTCGAATCTGGCGGTGATCGGGCGTAACGTGATGATCCGCCAGCACACCACCATCGGCATCAAGAGCGACGATCCGGCGCAACTGGTCGGCATCTTCATCGGCGACAACGTCAGCCTCGGCGCCCATGTCTGCATCGTCGGCGACCACCTGACCATCGGTGACAACGTGGTGGTCGGCGCCGGCGCCCTGGTGATGCGCGACATCCCTGCCGACAGCCTCTACTACAGCCGCCACGAGGCGGTGATCCGCCCGCTGCCGGGCGCTACGCCCGCGGATGCCGACCGCTGAGGATGGTCCGCAGCATCTGCGGCAGCACGCCATATAGATAGAGGCGATTGCCCAGCAGTTGCCGCCCCAGGTAGCGCAGCACCTTGCCGCGCGAGGCGCCCTTGTAGTGCAGGCGCAGTAGCAGGGCGACATAGAATTTCTCGATGTCGCGAAAGCGCCGCTGGGCCGGGGTCTCGGCTTCCAGCTCGGACAGCGAATGGTCGAGGATGCCCGCGCAAATCAGTTCGACCGGCTCTTCCCGCGCCAGCGCCTGCACCCGCAGGAAAAAGGAGACATCGACGCCATAGAGGGCGAAGCGCTCGTCGAAGACATCGCCGTGGCGGGCCGCGATACGCGCGGCCAGGCCCTGCGTCAGGCACAGCCCCGAACTGATGGTCACGGTGGCCTGGGGATCCAGCGGGCCCTCCGCGATCACCACCGCCTTGTACTGATGGGGATAGCGGATGGCGCCCGCCCCCAGCACCAGGGGCACCAGCAACTCGGCCTGCTGGCCGAGCGCCTGCAGAAAGCGGGCGTCCACCACGGTGTCCTGGTCGAAGATCACCAGGCGCTCGGCGCCCAGTCGCAAGGCCTGGTTGTAGACCCGGCTCAGCGGCGGATTGCCGGGGTCCTCGCTGATGAGCACCTCCGTCCAGCCCGGCGCGGCGAGCAGCGCCTGGCGATCCGCCTGATCCAGGGGCTGGGGCCCGTTGTTCCAGACCAGCAGGGCGCTGTCGGCCGGCAGGCTGGCCGGGGGCTGGGCCAGCAGGCTGGCGAGGGTGGCCGACTCCTCGGGGCGCAAGCCATAGAGGACGACGAGAAAGAGCGTTCGCATGGGCTTTCCTGAGGATGGCGGCCTAGCCGCGCACCCGCTTGCGCAGGTAGTCGAGGGCCGCGCTGGCTTCGTCGGCCAGGTGCGGACGCGGCAGGTCGTTGGGCCAGATGCCTTCGGCGAAGGCCTGGCGATCGCCGCCGCCCAGGCGCTCGCTCAGCGCCCGCTCCCACCAGACGTGGCGACAGGCGCGGGCATAGCTGTCTTGAGGCGCCAGGCAGCCATAGAGCAGCTTGCGCCCCAGACTCGCGCGCTGCTTGTCCAGCCCGGCCAGTTGCCACTTCACCCGCAGTCGGGTCCAGACATCGGGCAGCGGCTTGGTCAGGGGTACCTCCTGCCAGTGCTGCTGCAGCGCCGGGGAATAGTCTTCGCCATAGCGCTCGAAGAAGTGCGCCAGCATGAAATGCAGAAAGCGCTTTTCCGCGTAGTAGTGGCGAACGGGGCCGCGCGCCTCGCTGATGGCCAGATCCGCCAGGCTGAACGACAGGGCGATCTGCTCCAGCGTATGGACCTCCTCGTCGTGGCCATGCCAGTCGTCGATCAGGGCGATGGCCCGTTCGACCCGCGGCAGATGAACCCGCGCCAGGCCACAGACGCCGCTGTTGTAGAGCCGGGTATCTTCCGCCGGCTCCTGGCCACGCGCGGCCAGGGCGGCGGCGAAACGGGCGAATTCAGGGCGGGTACGGGCCTTGCGCCAGGGCCACTCCTCGACGTCCATCATCCCGCGCCCGCTGTTGATCCCCTCGAACAGCCCTGCCAGCGGCGTCTGGACCACGGTGTCGCTGTCGAGGAACAGGGTCTTGTCGGCGTCTGGCAACGCCCAGGCGATGGCGCAGGCCTTGCTGCGATGCAGATAGCCATGCTGCCCCTGCCAGGCCTTGAGCGTCGCGCCCTCAATGGCCAGTACTTCCACCGGCCAACCGCGATAGTCCTGCGGCCGGTCGGTCAGGACCCGGAGGGCGATGTCCTGGTCCTGGCGCCAATGCAGGGCACTGAGCAGGCTGAACTTCACCTCCTGCCGATAGGCCTGGGCACCGCCGTAGACGAAATACAGGAGTTGGCGTGTTGGGCGCATGTAAAGCTGCCGGCAAAAATCTGATTCTAGCAACAAGCGGCCGGATAGGTCGCAAGGGTCACTTCACAGCCTGCCACCTTCGGGTAACATGCACGCCCTGACGTTGACGGGTCCTGCATGAAGCCTCTCGAACATTCGCGCTATCTCGAACTGCGCGACGCCGCCCAGGTAGTGGAAGCCGACCACCATGGCGACAAGGTCCTGCGCCTCACCGATGGCAGCTATCTCAAGCTCTTTCGCCGCAAGCGGCTGTTGACCTCGGCGGCGCTGTTTCCCTATGCCCAGCGTTTTGCCGACAACGCCCGCCAACTGGCCGAGCGCGGCATCCCCTGCCCGCAGGTGCTGGAGGTCTATCGCGCCGCCTCGCTGCAGCGCGACCTGGTGCACTACAGTCCGCTGCCGGGCGCCACCCTGCGTCAACTGCGTACCTCGAGCGAGGCCGCGACCCTGCGGCCGGCGTTGGGTCGCTTCATCGCCAGATTGCACGACAGTGGCGTCTATTTCCGTTCGCTGCACCTGGGCAACGTGGTGCTGACGCCGGAAGGCGAACTGGGGCTTATCGACATCGCCGACCTGCGCTGCCATGCGCGCCGCCTGCCGCTGCGCCTGCGGGTGCGCAACTTCCACCACCTGCTGCGCTATACCGAGGATCGCGACTGGCTGTTCGAACCCGGTCGCGAACCCTTCCTCAGGGCCTATGCCGAAGCCTGCCGCCAGCCCCTGGACTGGTGCGAGCTCGACCGGCAACTCCAGGACTAGACCGGCATCGCCTGTCCCAGCGCCAGCTTGCGCCGGCGCTGCACCTCGGCCCCGGCGATCATCGCCGCGGGCAACAGCACCAGCGGCCACAACTCGTCCGGATTGCCGATCAGCTTGGCGCCGTCGAAATTGAGCATCAGCAGGGCCACGGCCAGATAGAGCCCCCAGGGATCGCGCTGGCGCAGGGCCGCGCCCAGGCTGGCCAGCATCAGCACGCCAAAGATCAGCAGCGACACCAGGCCGGTGTAGATGCCGAAGGACACGAAGATGTTGTGCGGGTGCTGGATGGCCTCGGTGCCGTGCAGCAGGTCGTGACTCTGATAGCCCAGACCGCAGCCCAGCCACCAGCCGCAGGACTCCCAGTCCTTGATCATGAAGTGGAACAGCTCGATGCGCCCGGAATCCGCCCGGCCCCAGAAGGCGACGAACCAGGCTTCGGTGTGCACCACCTGGACCACGCCGGCGATCAGGGCACTGACCAGGACCACCAGCGCCAGGGTACGCAGCGGAAAGCGCGGAAAGGCGAAGAGCACGCCGAGGGCGGCGAGGAAGCCGATGCCGACCAGGCCGGTGCGGGTCTGCAGGGCGAAGGAGATGCCGACGATGGTGACCACCACGGCCGCCAGCAACTCGATCCAGCGCCGCTCGCGGATCCAGGTGGGCGCCGCCAGGCCGCCCAGGCAGACCATCCAGATGCTCACATAGATGGGATTGGAAATGCGTCCCGGCAGGTGGATGACCCGCTGGCCGACGGCATAGTGGCCGGTGAGCCAGAACACCAGGCTGGAGCCCACGGCATAGGCGCAGACCACCCAGAAGGCCAGGCGCACGAAGCCGGGCCGGCGAAAGAAGTCGCCATCCACCAGGCAGGCCACGCTCAGCACGAACAGCAGCACATAGAGGATGTGCTTGAAGAACTGCCCCTCCTCGGCCCGCACCCCCGGCACGATGAACCAGGCGAGAAACACCAGCCAGAGCAGCAGCAGCGGCGAGCGCCAGTCGATCAGCCGCGGGCGCAGCACGAAGAGGATCAGTGCCGGCAGGGCGATGGCCGCATAGTAGTAGCTGTTGATCCACTTCGCCGTGGGGATGCACAGGTAGGCGGCCATGAACACCAGCACCGCCAGGGTGAAATAGCGACTCTGCTGCAGGCGATCGAGCAAGGGTGTCACCACAACAGGGCTCCCAGGAGTGCACCGACCAGGAAGGCCAGTGCCAGTTTGATGCGTTCCATCCGCCGGCGCTTCCGCTTGTCGTTGCGGTCCTTGTCGCTGACCACGTGCTGGCCGAAGCCGGTGTGCAGCACGGCATCGTTTTCCAGGATCAGCGCGTGGCGCTGGGCGTCGGCATAGCGCCGGGACAGCTCCTTCTCGCCGCCCAGGTCGCCATAGGGCGCGTGCAGCAGGTAGTCGGCGCGCCGGCGCAGACCGGGATTGAAGGAAAAGCCCTGCCATTCGGGCTTGTGCGAGCCGACCTCGTAGAAGGCGATGCCGGCATGCACCTGCCGCGGCTTGAGATAGACGTAGGGGCTGTGGATCGCCAGGTCATGGGCATGGCTGCGCAGCCAGACCTGCAGCGCCTGGGGATCGGCCTCCAGCAGCGCCTGGGAATCCTCGATGAAGCCCGGGCGATAGAAGGCCCAGTCGTCTTCGCAGTGAAAGATCCAGTTTGTCTCGACCCGGGCATAGGCGGCGTCGACGCTGCGCATCTGGCCGAGCTTGGGGTTGTTGACGATGAACTCGGTGTGCTCGCGCCAGTGGTCCGGGATGCAGTCGCGTACCGCTTCGTCGCCGGAGTCCTCGGTGATGAAGACCCGGCGGATGGGCGCGGTGTTGAATTCGTCGAAGGTCGCCAGCGTCTGCCGCAGCAGGTCGAAGCGCCCGCAGCTGGTGACGACCACAGAGATGTCGCTGTCGGCGGAAAACTGCACGTTCTACCCTTTCTGCCAGTTGAGTCGAAAGCCGGACCTTGCGCGGCGCATCAGCGTCCCAGCCAGCCCAGCAGGCGGTGCAGGAACCCCGGTGCGACGGCCGGTCGCAGCGCTGGGGTTATAGCCGAAACGATGCGCTCACCCAAGTGGCCGAAGGCGAAAGAGTGACGCGCCAGGGCCTCTCCCGCCCTGGCGATGGCCGCCGCGTGCGCCGGATCGCTTCGCAGCCGGGCGAGTTTCTCGCGCAATTCGTCCAGCGAGCGATAGAGCACCACGTTGACGCCATCCCTGAAGCCCAGCGCCTGGTTCTCTTCTTCGCCCTGGTCATAGGTGAAGAGCACGCAGCCGCAGGCCATGGCCTCGAAGTTCTTGATCATGTATTCGCCCATGCCGACATCGGCGCCGACAAAGAAGCGGATGCGGTTGAGGGTCTGCAGGTATTCGTCGCCCGAGCGGGTCTTGGTGATCAGCAGCGGCTCGACCCTGGCCAGATCTTCCAGCAGCTGCTTGCGACCGCTATAGGCCACGCTGCCCAGGCTGCCGACGAAGCCCAGCTCGATGTCGCGCTCGACACCCAGGTCGCGCAGGCGGCTGTCGTCGTAGCCCTTGGGCACGAAGTGAGCGTCGATCCCCTCCTCCTGCAACCGCCGCGCCACCCCGGCGCCGGAAACCAGCACCCGGACGTGGGGCATGGCCCGGTAGTAGCGGCTGAATTTGCCGGTGTACTTGCAGGGGATGAAATTCTGGTAGGCGTCGTGTTCCAGCTCCACCAGATTGGGGAGGCTGCGAATGAAGGGGATCTGCTTGAGCTGCTTCTTGAATCGCAGAAACAGCAGGATGCGGTCGTATTGCTCGGGCTGGGGCACGGCGCGGCGGAAATAACCGCGCAGATCGGCCTGTTCCTCGTCGCTCAGCCAGCGCAGGTCGCAATCGCAGTGGGCGGCGATGCTGGCATAGAAGTGGTCCAGCAGGATGCGTTGCTCCTTCTGGACCAGGAACAGGACTTTCACGGCGCCGGGGCCTTGAAGGCGGCGACCATCGGCAGCCGCCAGAAGTCGCGACGCACGGCCTCGTCGGAGAAGCGTTCGGCCAGGCGCTCGCGCATGTGCTGCACGCAGGCGCGTCTCTGACTCGGCGCCAGGCGGCCCAGATGCTGCAGCCCCTGGCCCAGGGCCTCGGCGTCGCCCAGGGGAAAGAGGAAGCCCACGCCTTCGACGATCTCCCGGGCGCCGCCGCAGGAGGTGGCGATCAGGGGGACGCCGGCGGCCATGGCTTCCAGCAGGACCATGCCGAAGGGCTCGTGGTCCGAGCTCAGGGCGAAGACGTCGAAGGCCTTGAAGTAGCGCCGGGCGCCTTCCACCTGGCCGAGGAACAGCACCCGGTCGGCGATGGCCAGTTCACGGGCCAGGTCCTTGAGGTCTTCTTCCAGGCGGCCCTTGCCGAGAATCGCCAGCAGGGCATTGGCCGGCAGATTCGGCAGGGCGGCGGCGAAGCCGCGCAGCAGCGTGGCCTGGTCCTTGTCCGGATGCAGGCGCCCGACGTTACCGACGATCCAGGCGTCATGGGGCAACTTGAGCTCGGCGCGCGCCTGGTCGGCCGGCAGGAGTTCGCGCTCCACCGCCTCGACGTCCAGGCGGTTGTAGAGGGTTTCGATACGCTCGGCCGGCCAGTCCTTGAGGCGCTGGCGCAGCTCGTCGCGCACCGCGTCGGAGACGCCCAGCAGAGTCAGGCGCTTGCTCATCAGCTTGGCGAACAGCCGCCGGCCGAGCCGGTCGTAGTCGCCAAAGGCATGGTGCACGCCGATCACCGGCAGATTGGTGGCCAGGCAAGCGATCCAGATCGGCTTGAATCTATGGGCGATGACGAAGCGGATGCCCCGCGAGCGGACGATCTCGCGTAGCGCCTGGATGGCGCCGAGCTTGAGTCCGCGCACGTCCCGGGAAGAGTACTCTAGGAACAGCACCTCGTCGCTGCCGCAGCCGGCCGCCACCTCGGCGTCGGCGGTGCCGGTGAGAAAGACCGTGGTGACGCGATAGCCGCTGCCCGCGAAGAGGCTGGCGGTCTGGCGGGCGCAGTCGAGGAAGGGACCGTCGTAGCCGTGACAGAACTGCAGCACCCGCGGTTCGGCGGAACGCGTCATAGGCCAGCCCCCTCCTTGACCACCAAGATGTCTTCCATGATCAGGTACTGCAGATCCGAGCCGAAGAACATGTTCAGGGCGTCGGTGGGCGAGCAGACCATGGGTTCACCGCGGCGGTTGAGCGAGGTGTTGAGGGAGACGCCGTTGCCGGTGAGCTTTTCCAGCTCGACCATGAGGTCGTACCAGCGCGGATTGTGCCGGCGCTCCAGTACCTGGGCGCGGGAGGTGCCGTCTTCGTGGACCACCTCGGGTACCCGGCTCTTCCACTCTTCGTTGACCTCGAAGGTAAAGGTCATGAAGGGCGAGGGATGGTCGACCTTGAGCATCTGCGGCGCCACGGTGTCGAGCATGGACGGGCAGAATGGCCGCCAGCGCTCGCGGAACTTGATCTGGGCGTTGATGCGATCGGCCACGCCCGGCACGCTGGGGCAGCCGATGATGGAGCGACCGCCCAGGGCGCGCGGACCGAATTCCAGGCGACCCTGGAACCAGGCCACCGGATTGCCGGCCACCATGATCTCGGCGATGCGCTGGGGCATGTCGTCGATGCGCTCCCACTTGGGTGCGTTGGGATGGCGGGCGCAGGCGGCGATGACGTCTTCGTTGCTGTAGCCGGGGCCGAGATAGACGTGCTCCATCTTCTCCACCGGCACGCCGCGGGCATGGGAGACGTAGGCGGCGGCGCCGACGGCGGTGCCGGCATCGCCCGAAGCCGGCTGGACGAACAGCTCCTTGACCTCGGGACGGGCGATGATCTTCTGGTTGAGCTTGACGTTGAGCGCGCAGCCGCCGGCAAAGGCGAGCTTGCCGGTCTGGCGGATGATGTCGCCCAGGTAATAGTCCATCATCTCCAGCGCCAGCTTCTCGAACAGCGCCTGCATGCTGGCGGCATAGTGGATGTAGGGATCGTCGGCGATGTCGCCTTCACGCTTGGGCCCCAGCCATTCGATCAGCTTGGGCGAGAAGTAGTAGCCCTTGCCCTTTTCCTTGTAGCGGCGGAAACCGATGACGTTGGCGTAGTCGGTGTTGATGATCAGCTCGCCGTTCTCGAATTTCGCCAGGCGCGAGAAATCGTACTTGCTGGCATCGCCATAGGGCGCCATGCCCATGACCTTGAATTCGCCGTCGAGCATCTCGAAGCCGAGGAATTCGGTGAGGGCGCCATAGAGGCCACCCAGGGAGTCCGGGTCGTAGAACTCCTTGATCTTGTGGATCTTGCCGTTCTCGCCGTAGCCGAAGAAGGTGGTGGCGTACTCGCCCTTGCCGTCGATGCCGAGGATCGCGGTCTTTTCGCTGAAGCCCGAGCAGTGATAGGCACTGGAGGCGTGGGCCAGGTGGTGCTCGACGGCTTCCAGCTTGACCTTCTTGAGGTCGAAGCCGAGCTGCACCAGGCACCACTCGATGCGCTTCTGGTAGCGGTGATAGCGGCGATTGCCGAACAGGATGGCGTCCAGGGCGCGATCCGGCGCGTAGGCATAGCGCTTGGCGTAGTGCCAGCGGGCTTCGCCGAAGAGACTGATGGGCGCATAGGGAATGGCCACCACGTCGACGTCGGCGGGGGTGATCCCGGCCTGTTCCAGGCAGAACTTGGCCGACTCGTAGGGCATGCGATTCTTGGCATGCTTGTCGCGTACGAAGCGTTCTTCTTCCACCGCGGCGATCAGCTTGCCGTCGATATAGAGCGCGGCGGAGGGATCGTGGCTGAGGGCGCCGGACAGGCCAAGGACGGTCAGGGACACAGGTAAAGCCTCTGTACAGGGCGAAGCCAGGGGAGTTCGCCGGGGTTTCGCGAGGCCGCTGCAGGCCCGCCTCGCCTCAAAAACGGCGAATTATAGCCGTTCAGACAGGCCACGGGTAATGGCCGCACGCCGGACCGGGGCTTAGCGCACGGCGATTCAGCCCCGGTACAGATGGCGGCGCTTCGCTCAAGCCGGCGGCAGGCGCTCGTCGAGCAACCGATGCAGGGCGCTGCCGGCCGGCCAGTTGCGCAGCAAGCGGGCACGGTCGCGGGCATAGGCACTGGCATAGGCACGGTCGCTGCCGTGGGCCTGCAGGGCGTCGAGGTCGATCACCAGCCAGCGGCCGGCGTACCAGATCAGGTTGGTGCCCTTGAAGTCGCCATGACCGAGGCGCTCGCGGCGCAGGGCCTCGACCAGCGCTAGCAGGGCGTCCAGCTCAGCCGCGGGCGGGGCGGAATCCACATAGGGGGCGAAGCGCTCCAGCAGATTGGGCCCGTCGACGAAGGGCGTCACCAGATAGGCGCGACCGCGCAGGCCGAGGAAGCGTCGTTCGCGCACGGCCAGGGGCTCAGGGGTGGGAATGCCAAGGAACAGCAGGCGATGGCCTTCGCGCCAGCTGTGCCAGGCCCGGCTCGGTCGCCAGAAGCGCGTCAGCCAGTGGCCGAAGCCCTTGATGTTGTATCTCTTGAGTACTAGGTCCTGGCCCTGCCATTGCAGCCGCGCCACGGTGGCGGCGCCACCGTCCTTGAAGGTCGGCAGGCCGGCCAGGGCGGCGTCGGGTTCGGCCAGCAGGCCTTCCAGACGACTCAGCCAGGTACGGCGCACGGCGATCAGGCCGAAGGCGCTGCGGGTGACGGCGAACAGGGTGCACTCCCGACCGCTCTTCTTGAGGTAGTCGGCCAGCCGCCAGCGGCGGATTTCGGCGGTGCGCGCCAGCAGGGCGTCGAGGCGCAGGGCGTGCTCGGCGTTGACCAGCAGGTAATGAATCAGCAGTTCTTCCAGCTGGGCATCCAGGGCAGCCGGCAACTGGGCGAAGAACACCGCCAGATTCTCCTGCACCCGCGCCTGGGACAGCGGCTGGCCGACCGTCTCGGCCTGGATATCCGCCGCGTCTATGACCAGGGCGGCGCCGTCCTTGACCAGCAGGTTGTCCAGGTGCAGATCGGCCTGCCAGAGGCCCTGGGCATGCAGCCGCGCCAGGGTGGCGAGGACGGCGCCGAGCAAGGCATCCTGCGCCGGCGACAGGGGCGGTTCGGTGGCGAGCGGCTGCCAGAGCTGCTCGACGCTGGGCGCCGCCTCGATGAAGTCGAACAGCAGCCAGGCGCCCTGCCCGCCTGCCTCGCCGCTGTCCAGCAGCGCGGGAGTCGGCGCCGCGGCGGCCGCCAGCAGGCGACAGCCCTCGCGCTCGCGGGCGAATTGCCGGCTCGCGCGCTCGCCGACCAGCAACTTGGCCAGCACCCGCCGGCCCTGCCAGCGGGCTTCGCCGACATAGCGCTGACCGGGCAGCACCCTGAGCAGCGACAGCAACTCCAGTTCGCCACCGGGCAGTTCGATGCGCAGCGGCAGGGCTGGTGCACGACCGGCCCTAGCCAGTTGCTCCAGGGTCATGCCTTGCGCTCCTTGTGGCGGCGACGCCCGGCCAGACGCTGGCTCCAGTCCCGCACGGCGGCGCTGTCCAGCGGCTGGTCCAGATAGCTCGCCAGCAGGCGGGCTATGTCCGATTCACTCCATTGCGGCGCGCGGCGCAGCAGGGGTTCGAGATCGCGCAGGCGATCGCGCCGGCCGAACAGCAGCGGCCGGGTCTTTTCCAGATCGATCAGCCGCGCGACCAGGCCTTCGCCCTGGCGCTGCAGGAACAGATGCTTGGGATAGAAGCAGCCGTGCACCTGGCCAGCGCCGTGCAGCTGCCGGGCCAGTTCGCCGACGGCGACCAGCACCGCCTGGCGCTCGTCCGGCGACAGGTGCGGCCAGACCCGCAGCCAGCTGTCCAGATCGCGCCAGTCATCCAGCGCCCGGGTCAGCAGGATGGCGCGCCAGCCCTGGTCGTCGCGGCGCTCGCCGTAGTAGGCCAGCTCCAGCGCCGGGATGCCGCGTTCGGCGTAGCGGCGGATGTTGCGACTCTCGCGGGCAAAGGTCGGCTCGCCCAGCGGGCGGGCCAGGGTCCGCGTCAGATAGTCGCGCTGGCGCTTGAGGTAGTAGCCATGACCGGCGACGTCCAGGCGAAACACCTGGCTGAAGCCGCCGCGCCCCTGGTTGGGTTCGTCCACCGCGGTCAGCTCCAGCGCCCACAGCGCCGCGAAGCTGTCCAGGCCCTGGCCGGCCAGCACGGCCCGATCCTCGGCCGCCCATACCTCGTTCATTCCCGCCCCTTGAAATAGTCCAGCACCTCGCGGATGCGCCCCTTGTCGTTATCGCTGAGGCGCGCGCGACCGCGGTATTGCAGATAGAACCTGAGGCGCTGGGTGCGCGACAGCTGGTACTTGGCGACCTTGTCCAGGCAGGCCAGGTCCTTGACGATGCGCCAGCGCAGCCAGTGGCCGACCCAGAAGGCGCCGGCCGGGCAATCGATGAAATAGAGCACGCCCTGGCCATCCACCAGCAGGTTGCGCCACTTGAGATCGTTGTGGACGAAATGGTGGTCGTGCAGGGTGCGGGTGGCCGCGGCCAGTTGGCGGCTGACGTTGTCCACCCAGATCCGGTCGCGCAGCCGTGGATCCTCGCGCCGGGCCAGTTCGGCGAGATCCAGGGTGTCGGGAATCTCGCGGGTGATCATGGCGCCGCGGGTGAACCCGCGGGGCGAGCGTTCCATCCCCCAGGCCACCACCGGCGCGGTGGCGATGCCCCACTTGGCGAAGCGCTTGAGATTCTGCCATTCGGCCTTGACCCGCGGCCGCCCGACATAGCGCCGCAGCCCCTTGCCGGCGCCGTGGTAGCGCTTGACGTAGTAGCGGATGCCGTCGCGCTCGATGCGCACCACTTCCGACAGCGGATCGCTGGTCAGGCGTTCGCCGGTCAGGGCGAACACCGCGTCCAGCGTCGCGAATTCGGGCAGGTGGGCAACGCTTGAGTCGATGCGCCAGTCAGCCATCAGAGCCGGTCCCCGTAGCGTTCCTTGCGCTCCAGCAAGGCGGCGGCCTTGCGTTCCAGCCGCGCCAGCAGCGGCGCCTCGTCACGCAGGATTTCGCGCAGCGGGCGCTGGAAGTAGCCGCGCAGGAAGCGCAGGAAGTCGCGCCGCGTCAGGCCGATGCCCAGGGCGGAGAAGTACAGTCCGGCTAGATCCTTGTCGCGCCAGCGCCGGGGTACCTGGGCGCGGCACTGGGCGCGGTGCAGGTCGATCAGCCAGAGCCGCAGATTGGCCACGGTGACCGGCTGGGCGGTGTCGAGCAGGAAATGGCAGATGTAGCAGTCGCGATGGTTGACGCCGGCCCGGTGCATGGCGCCGGTCATGCGCGCCACCTCGGCGATCAGCGCCCGCTTGAGCGCCGGCTCGGGCGGCTGGCGGACCCAGTCGAGGCTGAAGTCTTCGAGACTGACGGTGGGCGCCAGCTCCTCGGTGATGATGAAGGAGTGCTGGGTCGCCGGATTGGCGCCGCGCTCGCCAAAGGCCACGGCGGTCATGGTCGGCACGCCGACCTGATGCAGCCGCTCGATGGCCTGCCATTCCTGGCGCGCGCCCAGCACCGGCTGCTTGGCCTGCAACAGATTCTTGGCGATCTCGCCCCAGCCGATGCCGCGGTGGATCTTGACGAAGTAGCCGCGCTCGGCCACCTCGGTGCGCAGGGTGCGCCGGCCGTCCAGTTCGCGATAGACCTGACCCTGCAGGGCCTCCACGGCAACGAAGGGATCCTGGCCGGCCCAGAGGCTGGCGAAGGGCTCACGCAACTCGAGAGTCATGCCACCCCCAGGATGACATCGGCGGCGCGCTCGGGCAGCGAATAGAGATCGGCGCTGTCGGCGAAGGCCAGGCCATTGCGACCCTGCACCGCGCGACGCTCGGGATCGGCCAGCAGCTCGGCGAGCATCCGGTCCAGGGTCTCCTGGGCGAAGGGCGACGGTACCACCGCGCCGGCGCGGGCCTCGTCGATGTAGTGGGCATAGCCGCAGACGTCGGTGACCAGCACCGGCAGCCCGGCGACCAGCGCCTCCAGCAGCACGGTACCGGTGTTCTCGTTATAGGCCGGGTGGATCAGCAGATCGGCACCGAGCAGGAAGCGCGGGATGTCGCTGCGCCCCTTGAGGATCTGAACGCGATCGCTCACGCCCAGGGCCTTGGCCTGCAGCAGGAAGGGCTTGGGATCGTCCTGGCCGATGGCGAACAGCCGGGTGCGCTTGCGCAACTCCCTGGGCAGGGATGCCAGGGCGCGCAGACTACGATCAAGGCCCTTGGTCTTGAAGCCGGAACCGATCTGCACCAGCAGCAGCTCGCCCTCCTCCAGGCCGAATTCGCGGCGGAAGTCGGCGCGGATCTCGGCGGCATTGGCCGGCGCACGGCGGTCGGCGGCGATACCCGGCGGCAAGAGGTGGAAGCGCGGCGCCGGCGTGCCGTAGTGCTTGACGAACAGCGGCTGCTGCACCTCGGAGATCATCAGGATCGCGGTGGAGGACTCGGGCGCGAACACCGCCCGCTCGTATTCGGCGAAGTGGCGATAGCGCCCCCACTGGCGATACAGCGGATTGCGCAGGGTCTGGGCCTTGTCCTCGAAACAGGGGTCGGCGGCGTAGTAGACGTCCAGCCCCGGCATCTTGTTGAAGCCGATCACCCGGTCCACCGGATCGCGGGCCAGATCGGCCTGCAGCCAGGCGTGGAATTTCTCGTTGCGCCGGTGATTGAACAGGGCGCTGACCCTGGCCACCCGCACATCGAAGCCCTCCGGCACCGGCCCCTCCCAGATCAGGGTGTAGACGCGAATGGCATGGCCGCGGCGCTGGCACTCCTGGGCGATGCGCAGGAAGTCCCGCTGCAGGCCGCCAAAGGGAAAGTACTTGTAGAGCACGAAAGCCAGGGTCATGCGGGGAGGTCTTCCAACAGCAGGGTTTCCAGTTCCAGTTCGACCCGCTCCGGGGTCAGGGCGGCGAGACTCGCGGCGGGCTGATCGCGCGGCTCGTCGGTGCCATCCAGGCCCACCGCGCTCAGGTGCACCTGGGAGCGGCCATAGGCGCCGACCTTCTTCGGACTGGTCGGGCCATAGAGCGAGACGGTGGGCACGTCCAGGGCGGCGGCCAGGTGGCCGAGACCGGTATCCACCGCCACGCAGGCCCGGGCGCCGGCCAACACCTTGGCCACCCCGGCGAGATTCAGGCGCGGCAGCACCTGGACGCCATCCAGGCCGTCGGCGATGCGTTCGGCCCGGGCGTGCTCCGCCTCGTTGCCCCACAGCAGCCGCACCGGCCAGTCCAGCCGGCTCATGCGTTCGGCCAGTTCGCGCCAGTGGGCCTCGGGCCAGTGCTTGCTGACCCAGGTGGTGCCGTGCAGGAACACCACATAGGGCGTCTCGTTGGGACCGGCCAGGCGTTGCCGATCCAGGCCGTAGTCGCCCACGCCGGCCGGCAGCGGATAGTCCAGCGCCTGGGCGAACAGCTGGCGGATCCGCTCCAGGGCATGCTGCCCCTTGGCCACGTGATAGCGTTCGTCATAGAAGCGGCTGGCCAGGGGCTCGCGCGCGGAATTGCGATCGAGACCGGCCACCGGCGCCTCGGCATAGCGGGTCAGCCAGGCACTCTTGAGCAGGCCCTGGGCATCGATCACCCGGTCATAGCGCTGCTCGCGCACCCGACTCTTGAATTCGCCCCACTCGCCACTGGCCCAGGCGGAAAAGGGCTGCTTGCGCCAGCGCCGCAGGGCCACCGGGATCACCTGGCTCACGGCCGGGTGCCAGGCGGGGATCTCGGCGAAGCCCTCCTCCACCACCCAGTCGAAGCAGATGCCGGGGATGGCCCGCGCCGCATCGGTCAGCGCCGGCAGGGTATGGATGACATCGCCGAGGGACGAGGTCTTGACCAGCAGCACGCGCATCTAGCTCACCTCGACCGGATCGGCGACCAGACGGTCGAGGGCGTCCTGCACCAGGCTCGGCTGCAAGAGGCGCAGGCAGTCGTAGTGACCGAAGCGACAGGTGCGGTCGAAGCAGGGACTGCACTCCAGCCCCAGGCGCACCACCTCGACCTGACTGGCCAGCGGCGGCGTAAAGCCCGGCGAGGTGGAGCCATAGACCGCCACCAGCGGGCGATCCAGGGCGGCGGCCACGTGCATCAGCCCGGAATCGTTGCTGATCACGGCGCTCGCACAGGAGAGCAGATCGATGGCCTCGGCCAGGGAGGTGCGCCCGGCGAGGTTGCAGACATCTTCTTCGAAGCCTGGGGTGACCCATTCGCGGATCTCTTCACCGCCCGGGGCATCCTTCTGCGAGCCGAACAGCCAGACCTGCCAGCCCTGGCGCAGCCGGGCATCGGCCACGGCGGCATAGTGCTCGGCCGGCCAGCGCTTGGCCTCGCCGAACTCGGCGCCCGGACAGAGCGCCAGCACCGGCCGGTCCAGACTCAGGCCGAAGCGTTCCAGAGCGGCGTCGCGGCTGGCCGGATCGATGGCCAGGCGCGGCTCGGGATAGGGTTTGGGCAACTCGGCACCGGGCGCATGGGCCAGCGCCATGAAGCGCTCGATCATCAGCGGATAGCGGGCCTTGTCCAGGGTGCGGATGTCGTTGAGCAGGCCGAATCTCATCTCGCCGCGCCAGCCGGTGCGCTTGGGGATGCCGGCGAAATAGGGCACCAGCGCCGACTTCAGCGAGTTGGGCAGGAGGATCGCCTGGTCATAGCGACCGCGCAGCTGCTGGCCGATGCGCCGGCGGGTGGCCAGCTCGAAGGCGCCGTGGCCGAGGGGAAAGCTCAGGGCTTCGCGCACCTCGGGCATGCGCTCGAGCAGCGGGCGACTCCACTCGGGAGCGAGTACGTCGATCTGGCAGTCGGGGTGCTGGCGCTTGAGGCAGACGAAGAGGGTCTGCGCCATCACCATGTCGCCGACCCAACTGGGTCCGATGATCAGAATATTCATGCTGGAAGGCGATCGGCACCTAACAGGTGGCCGACTCCCACTCCCTCAGGCTCGGCCTGATCGAAAGCTCGCGCACGGACATCGACATCTTGCCTCTCCTTACTGATGACGGCCTAAAAGGTGGCCGGATTGCCGGACGGCGTGTCCAGCCCCAGGCCGTGCCAGATACGGCGTACTTCGTCGCGCTCGGCGAGAAAGCCGTCGGCCGGCACCTTGCCCGGCTGCTTCTGCAGCACCAGGCGGTGCAGCGCGGCGCGGTAGGCCTTGTAGGCTTCGCGCAGGGCAATGGCGTCCGTGGCCGGTACCAGACCAGCCGCTTCGAGAGATTCCAGGATGCGGATGTTGTCGGGAAAACGCAGCAATTCGGGATGCTGCCACGACCAGGCCAGAACGGCATATTGGACCATAAATTCGATATCGACGATACCGCCGGCATCCTGCTTGAGGTCGAACAGCTGCTCCGGCTGGCGTGCGTTCGGCCCCAGTCCGCCGGCGGTCAGCGCGGTGCCGAGGTTGTCGAGCATCTTGTCGCGCATGCCGGCCACGTCGGCCTGCAGGGTCGCCAGCTCACGTTGCCGACCGAGGATACGCGCCCGCACCGCGTCGAAGCGCTCGCCAAGCCGCGGGCAACCCGCCACCACCCGCGCGCGCACCAGGGCCTGGTGTTCCCAGGTCCAGGCCTCGCTCTGCTGGTAACGCTCGAAGGCCTCCAGCGAACTCACCAGCAGCCCCGCCGCGCCGGACGGCCGCAGGCGCATGTCCACCTCGTAGAGGGTGCCCACCGGGGTGGTGGTGGTGAGCAGATGGATGATCCGCTGACCGAGGCGATTGAAGAACTGGGCGCCATCCATGGGCTTGGCGCCATCGGTCTCGGCCAGGGGATCGGCGTCGTGGATGAACACCAGATCGAGATCCGAGCCGTGGCCGAGTTCGATGCCCCCGACCTTGCCATAGCCGACGATGACGAAATCCGGCTGGCAGGGCGAGCCGTCGCGCCGCTGCGGCGTGCCATGGCGCTGCACCAGCTGGCGCCAGGCCAGGCCGAACACCTCTTCGAGGATCACCTCGGCCAGCCAGGTGAGATAGTCGCTGACCTTCATCAGCGGCAGGCTGCCGGCGATCTCCGCCGCCGCCACCCGCAGGCTGTGGGCGCGCTTGAAGTGGCGCAGCACGTCCATCTGCTGCTCCAGGTCCTCTTCGGGCAGGCGCATCAGGCGCTCGCGCAATTCGGCGGCCAGTTCCGGCTTCTGCGGCGGATGATAGAGCCGCCCTTCGTTGAGCAATTCGTCGAGCAGCGCCGGATAGCGGGCGATCTGCTCGGCCACCCAGGCACTGGCGCCGCAGAGCTCCAGCAGCCGCGCCAGGGCCGGCGGATTCTCGCTGAGCAGGACCAAATAGGCCGAGCGGCGCGCCACCGCCTCCACCAGCGGCAGCACCCGCTCCAGCGCCCGATCGGGTTGCTCGTCGGCGCTGACCGCATCCAGCAGTCGCGGCATGAAGGCATCCAGGCGTTCGCGACCGGCGCGCTGCATGGCGCGCACCTGGCCGCTGGCGCGCAGGCTGGCCAGCAATTCCAGCGCCTGCTCCGGCGCCTGGAAGCCCGCCTCGCGCAGTCGCGCCAGGGACTCCTCGGGGTCGAGCAGGTCGTCCCACAGCGGCAGCCAGCTGTCTTCCAGTTCGGCGCTCTGGGTCTCCTCCTCGGGATCGGCGATGGTCTGCTGGAAGTGCCAGTCGATGCGGCTGCGCCAGCCGTCGAGCGCCGCGCTGAATTCATCCCAGTCGGCATGGCCCATGAGGAAAGCCACCCGCGCCCGGCCCTGGGGATCCACCGGCAGGGTCTGGGTCTGCTGGTCGGCGATGGCCTGCAGCCCATGCTCCACATAGCGCAGGAAGCAATAGCCCTCGCGCAACTCGGCTTCGGCCGCGGCCGGCAGATAGTCGCGCTCGCGCAGACTGGTCAGCACCCTGAGCAGCGGGCGCTGCTGCAGCGCCGGATCGCGTCCGCCGTGGATCAGCTGGTAGGCCTGGGCGATGAATTCCACTTCGCGGATGCCGCCCGCGCCCAGCTTGACGTTGTCGGTCATGCCGCGCCGGCGCACCTCCTGGCGGATCAGCTGCTTCATGCTGCGCAGGGCTTCGATGGCGGAGAAATCCAGATAGCGCCGATAGACGAAGGGCCGTAGCAGGGTCAGCAGCTCGGCGCCGCTGGCCTGGTCGCCACCGACCACCCGCGCCTTGATCATGGCGTAGCGTTCCCAGTCGCGGCCCTGGTCCTGGTAGTAGAGCTCCATGGCGGCAAAGCTCAGCACCAGGGCACCGGCGCTGCCATAGGGCCGCAGGCGCATGTCGACGCGAAAGACGAAGCCGTCCACGGTGACGGCGTCCAGCGCCTTGATCAGGCGCTGCCCGAGGCGGGTGAAGAATTCCTGGTTGTCCTGCTCGCGTCGCGCGCCGCGGGTCTCCCCGGCCTCGCCATAGGCGAAGATCAGGTCGATATCGGACGACAGGTTCAACTCGCCCGCGCCCAGCTTGCCCATGCCCAGCACCACCAGCTGCTGCGGCTGGCCGCTGTGGCGCCCGGTCGGCACGCCGAACTGGCTGCACTGCTGGGCGTACAGCCAGGCGCAGGCCTGTTCGATGCAGGCATCGGCCAGGTCGCTGAGGTCGCGACAGGTCTCCACTAGATCGGCGCGCCGGGTCAGGTCGCGCCAGACGATGCGCACCTGCTGCAACATGCGGAAGCGCCGCAGCCGCCGCCCCAGCTCGGCTTCGTCCGGGCAGTCGGCCAGGGCGTCGCGCAGGCGCTGTGCCATGGCCCCCGGCGCCAGCGACAGCGCAAGGTCACCGCTGTCGACCAGCGCCAGGCAAGGCTCGGGCAGGCGGCAGAATTGCTCGACGACGAAGTCGCTGAGGGCAGCCACCCGTCGCCAGTCGGCGCGTTGCGCCGCGGACCAGTTCGCCTGGCGGGCCGCCGCCGCGGGCAGCGTGGCCAGGGCATCGGCCAGACGCCGGTCGGCGAGCTCGGCACATGCGACGAGAGTCGGAGGCAGATCGGGACGAAGGAGGGGTATCATGGGCAGTCCTGCGCAGGGACGGTCGAATCCCGCTACCCTGCCGCGAACCCCCTACCAGGGACATTCCGACGGACCACCTGGTCCGAGCGGGAACCGTTTTCACGTCCGCGGTTCGGAGTTCGCGAGCCCTCGAGCAGCGCGTTCGACAAACGTCGAATTGTTTTTTATCGCATTACAGCTCGGAGCTGAAACGGATTTGAATTTGTAGTAAAACTACACGCCGATCGGAACCGTCCGGTCATAAATCCAAGAATTTTCGCTGCCCCCAAGAGGCCGGCGGCGACCCTGAGGCGACCGATTTTGGAAGCCTTTCCGCCCTGGAGCAAGCCATGCAAGATCTCGATCCCGTCGAAACCCAGGAATGGCTGGACGCCCTGGAGTCCGTCCTCGACCACGAAGGCGAGGAGCGCGTTCATTATCTGATGACCCGCATGGGCGAACTGGCTACCCGCAGTGGTACCCAGCTGCCCTACTCCATCAATACCCCCTATCGCAACACCATTCCAGTGACCAAGGAAGCCCATATGCCGGGCGACCTGTTCATGGAGCGGCGCATCCGCTCGCTGGTTCGCTGGAACGCCCTGGCGATGGTCATGCGCGCCAACCTCAAGGATCCGGATCTGGGTGGCCACATCTCCACCTTCGCCTCCAGCGCCACCCTCTATGACATCGGCTTCAACTATTTCTGGAAGGCGCCCAACGAAGAGCACGGCGGCGACCTGATCTACTATCAGGGCCATGCCTCCCCCGGCGTCTACGCCCGTGCCTTCCTGGAAGGCCGCCTCTCCGAAGACCAGATGAACAACTTCCGCCAGGAAGTGGACGGCAAGGGCCTGTCGAGCTACCCGCACCCGCACCTGATGCCTGACTTCTGGCAGTTCCCGACCGTGTCCATGGGTCTGGGTCCGATCACCGCCATCTACCAGGCCCGCTTCATGAAGTACCTGGAGAACCGCGGCTACATCCCCGCCGGCAAGCAGAAGGTCTGGTGCTTCATCGGCGACGGCGAGTGCGACGAGCCGGAAACCCTGGGCGCCATCTCCCTGGCCGGTCGCGAGAACCTCGACAACCTGATCTTCGTCATCAACTGCAACCTGCAGCGCCTCGACGGCCCGGTCCGCGGCAACGGCAAGATCGTCCAAGAACTGGAAGGCATCTTCCGCGGCGCCGACTGGAACGTCACCAAGGTCCTCTGGGGCCGCATGTGGGATCCGCTGTTCGCCCGCGACACCGAAGGCCGCATGCAGCAGCGCATGGACGCCGTGGTCGATGGTGAATACCAGAACTACAAGGCGAAAGACGGTGCCTATGTGCGCAAGCACTTCTTCGGCGCCAATCCCGAGCTGCTGAAGATGGTCGAGGACCTGTCCGACGACGAGATCTGGAAGCTCAACCGTGGCGGTCACGACCCCTACAAGGTCTATGCGGCCTACCACCAGGCGGTCAACCACAAGGGCCAGCCCACCGTTATCCTGGCCAAGACCATCAAGGGCTACGGCACCGGTGCGGGCGAAGCCAAGAACACCGCGCACAACACCAAGAAGGTCGATGTGGAGTCGCTGAAGAAATTCCGCGATCGCTTCGACATCCCGCTGAACGACTCCCAGCTCAGCGAGCTGCCCTTCTATCGTCCGGCCGACGACAGCGCCGAGATGAAGTACCTGATGAGTCGTCGCGAATCCCTGGGCGGTCACCTGCCCCAGCGTCGCGCCCGCAGCATCAGCATCCCCACGCCGCCGCTGGACACCCTGAAGGCGGTACTGGACGGCTCCGGCGATCGCGAGATCTCCACCACCATGGCCTTTGGCCGCATCCTGTCGCAACTGGTCAAGGACAAGGACCTGGGCAAGCGCATCGTGCCCATCCTCGCCGACGAGGCCCGTACCTTCGGCATGGAAGGCATGTTCCGCCAGCTGGGCATCTACTCGCCCCACGGCCAGCTCTATGAGCCGGTCGACCGCGACCAGGTGATGTACTACCGCGAGGAGAAGGACGGCCAGATCCTCCAGGAAGGCCTCAACGAGGCCGGCGCCATGTCCTCCTTCATTGCCGCCGGTACCGCCTACAGCAACTACAACCAGCCCATGCTGCCGGTCTACATCTTCTATTCGATGTTTGGCTTCCAGCGCATCGGCGACCTGGCCTGGGCGGCGGGCGATGCCCAGACCCGCGGCTTCCTGCTGGGCGGCACCTCCGGCCGTACCACCCTGAACGGTGAAGGCCTGCAGCACGAGGACGGTCACAGCCACATCCTGGCCGGCACCATCCCCAACTGCCGCAGCTACGATCCCACCTATGCCTACGAGCTGGCGGTGATCATGCGCGAAGGCATCCATCAGATGATGGAACTGCAGCAGAGCGTCTTCTACTACATCACCGTGATGAACGAGAACTACCAGCAGCCGGCCATGCCCGCAGGTGTCGAGGACGGCATCATCAAGGGCATGTACCTGCTGGAAGAAGAAAAGGGCGACTTCAAGCACCGCGTCCAGCTGCTGGGCTCAGGCACCATCCTCAACGAGGTCCGCGCTGCGGCCGGCCTGCTGCGCGAAATGGGCGTCGGCGCCGACATCTGGAGCGTCACCAGCTTCAACGAACTGCGCCGTGAAGGCCTGGCCGTGGATCGCTGGAACCGCCTGCACCCGCTGGAAGAGCGCCGCCTGACCTATGTCGAGCAGTGCCTGGGCGAGCGCCAGGGTCCGGTCATCGCCTCCACCGACTACATGAAGCTGTTCGCCGACCAGATCCGCCAGTGGGTCCCCACCGAATTCCAGGTGCTGGGTACCGACGGCTTCGGTCGCAGCGACAGCCGCAAGAAGCTGCGTGATCACTTCGAGGTCGACCGCCGCTGGGTCGCCGTCGCCGCTCTGCAGGCGCTGGCCAACCAAGGCAAGCTGGAACGCAAGGTCGTGGCCGATGCCATCACCAAGTTCGGCATCGACACCGAGAAGCGCAATCCCCTGGATTGCTGATGCGGCACACGGATAAGAGGAAACAACTGTGAGCGAGACCATCCGCGTACCCGACATCGGCAGTGGCGACGGCGAAGTCATCGAGCTGCTGGTAAAGGTCGGCGATACCGTCGAGGCCGAACAGAGCCTGGTGGTGCTGGAGTCCGACAAGGCCAGCATGGAGATCCCGGCCCCCAAGGCCGGCAAGATCGCCGCCCTGCACATCAAGGTCGGCGACACCCTCAAGACCGGTGATCTGCTGATCGACCTGGAAGGCGAGGACGCCGCCACCGGCAGCGAACCCGCCGCCGAACCCAAGGCCGAGTCCAAGCAGACCCAGGTCGAGGAAAGCGAAACCCCGACGCCGGCCGGTGACGAGGACGCTTCGGCGTCCGCCGGCGAAGGCGAAGCCCAGGAGATCCATGTCCCCGACATCGGCTCCAGCGGCAAGGCCAGCATCATCGAGGTGGCGGTCAAGCCCGGCGACACCATCGCCGCCGAGCAGACGCTGATCACCCTGGAATCCGACAAGGCCAGCATGGAAATCCCCTCCCCCGCCGCCGGCGTGGTGGAGAGCGTTTCCGTCAAGGTCGGCGACGAAGTGGGCACCGGCGATCTGATCCTGGTGCTCAAGGGCGCCGCCAATGCCAAGCCGAGCAAGAGCGTCGAATCCAAGGCCGGCGACCAGCCCGCCAAGGAAGCCGCCGCGCCCGAGCTGCACGAGGAAGCCGCCGCCGAGCCGGCCGGTGAATCGGTCGAGGAGATCAAGGTCCCCGACATCGGCTCCACCGGTAGTGCCAACGTCATCGAGGTGCTGGTCAAGGCCGGTGACCAGGTCAAGGCCGAGCAGTCGCTGATCGTGCTGGAGTCCGACAAGGCCAGCATGGAAATCCCGGCGCCCAAGGCGGGCGTGGTGGAAAGCGTTGCCATCAAGGTCAACGACCAGGCCAAGACCGGCGATCTGATCCTGACCCTGAAGGTGGCCGGTGCCGCGCCCAAGCAGGCGGCCAAGCCGGCTGCCGGCAACACCGCCAGCGCGCCGGCTGCCGAGAAGAAGGCCGAGGCGCCGGCCAAGGCCGCCGCTCCCGCCAGCGCCCCTGCCGCCGGCAAGGGCAAGAAGGTCCATGCCGGCCCGGCCGTGCGCATGGTCGCCCGCGAGTTCGGTGTCGATCTGGGCGAGGTCACCCCGACCGGTCCCAAGGGTCGCATCCTCAAGGAAGACGTCCAGGCCTACGTCAAGGATCAGCTGCAGAAGAGCAAGGCGGCTCCGGCCGCGGCTGCAGGCGCCACCGGTGGTGCCGGCATCCCGCCGATCCCCACCGTGGACTTCAGCAAGTTCGGCGAGATCGAAGAGGTGCCAATGACGCGCCTCATGCAGGTCGGTGCCAACAACCTGCATCGCAGCTGGCTGAACGTGCCCCACGTGACCCAGTTCGACCAGTCCGACGTGACCGATCTGGAGGCCTTCCGGGTCGGCCAGAAAGCCGTGGCGGAAAAGGCCGGCGTCAAGCTGACCATCCTGCCGTTCCTGCTCAAGGCCTGCGCCCATGTGCTCAAGGAACTGCCGGACTTCAACGCCTCCCTGGCCCCCAGCGGCAAGGCGGTGATCCGCAAGAAGTACGTGCACATCGGCTTCGCCGTGGACACCCCGGACGGCCTGCTGGTCCCGGTCATCCGCAACGTCGACCAGAAGAGCCTGCTGCAACTCGCCGCCGAAGCCGCCCAGCTGGCGGAAAAGGCGCGGACCAAGAAGCTCAGCGGCGACGACATGCAGGGCGCCTGCTTCACCATCTCCAGCCTGGGTCACATCGGCGGCACCGGCTTCACGCCGATCGTCAATGCCCCGGAAGTGGCGATTCTCGGCGTGTCCAAGGCCAGCATGCAGCCGGTCTGGGACGGCAAGGCCTTCCAGCCGCGCCTGATGCTGCCGCTGTCACTGTCCTACGATCACCGCGTGATCAACGGGGCGGCCGCCGCGCGCTTCACCAAGCGCCTGGGCGATCTGCTGGCGGAAATCCGCGGCCTGCTGCTGTAAGCCGCCACAGGACGGTAACGGCTTCCCGCTACCGTCTTCTGGTGTAGCGCAAGAACCCCGCTCAGGCGGGGTTTTTGCTGCCAGATCAACCGAAAGATCCAGGAAAAAGGTAGGATGAGCGCCCCGAGCGCCGCCCCTTGCATGGGCCGGCCTCTATCGGGCACCCTTGACAGCCATTCCCAGCGTGCTGGCGAGACGGAAAGGAAAAAGGATTAATGATTTGTCTGTCCTTTCCGATAAACCTAGGACATCTTTCCGTCTTCACAAGGACGCGGACCCTCGCATGAGTATTCACTCCGATGCTGCCGATGCCGCGGTAGCCGATCAGGCGGGCGCGCTCAGCGCTCCTGCCCGATTGGGCTTGCTGCGTTTCGAGCGTCTGAATGAAGCCTCCTGGGCGATGCTCTATCTCGATTCCCGCTGCGAAGCCAGCCTAGGCCTGCCCGCCCAGGCGCTGTGCTCGCTCATCGATGCCCCCTATGCCAGCCTGATGGAGCCCAGCGTCCGTCATCGGCTGCACGAAGACATCCAGCTGCAACTGGCCGAACACGGCAGCTATCAGGTGCGCTACCTGTTCCACTCCCCCACGGCGCCCTGCCAGGTCGTCGAGGTCGGCGAGAGTCTGCAGCGCCATGGTCGCCCGCTGCTGCGCGGCTATCTGCTGCGGGTGATGAACGACGATGCCCTGGCCGGCGAATGGGAAGCCCATAACGTGGCCCTGCGCTCGACCCTGGCGCTCCTGCAGGACAGCCAGGACCACAGCCAGCAACGCCTGGCGATGGCCCAGGCGCGGCAGACCCTGCTGCTCGAACTGTCCCGCCTGGCCCTGCGCCAGGCACCGGTGGACGACGAACTAGTGCAGTTGCTGCGCGCCCAGGGCCCGGCCGCCTTTGCCGTGGACGAACTCAGCCTGTGGCGCTACGAGGGCAATGGCCTCGTCACCCTGTGCAAGGAAGAACGCCTGCCGACCCTGTGCAGCGACCACCGGCGCCGGTTGCGCGAGCAGGGCGTGATCGAAGACGCCAGCCAGGTGCTGCACCCGTCCCACAGCGGCGGCGGAACGGCGCTGGACGTGGCCCTGCTGCACGACGGTCAACTGACCGGCCTGCTCTGCCTGCGACGGGACCGAGCGGCCACCTGGGAAGCCGAGGACGTCACCTTCGCTCGCAGCCTGGCGGAATGCCTGGCTGCCCTGCTCCAGCAACCGGAGCGCCCGCCCAAGCTCGCCCATCCCCTGACCCGGGTGATGGAAGCCAGCAACGATGCCTTCCTGCTGCTGGATGCCAGCGGTTGCCTGGAGCACGCCACCGACAGCTTCGCGCGGATCACCGGCTATCCCATCGGCAAGCTGCAGGGGCTGCACGTCGAATCCCTGCCCGCCCTGGAAAACTGGGGCGAGCTGCTCTACGAAGCCTGGCAGCGGCTGGCGCACCAGGACAGCTGGCAAGGTGAACTGCGCTGCTATCGCCGTGATGGCGAGAGCTACTGGGGCCAGCTGTCGCTGTCCAAGATCCAGCAGCCCAATGGCGACCTGCAGGGCTATCTGGGCATCTTCCAGGACACCAGCAAGACCCGCTTCGCCCAACAGCACAACGACGAACTGGTGTTTCGCGACAGCCTCACCGGGCTGGCCAATCGCAGCCACTTCATCGCCCGCCTGGAAGCCCGCCTGGAGCAGTCCAATCCGAGTCGCGAACACTCGCTGCTGCTGGTGGACGTCGACAACTTCAAGAGGGTCAACGACAGCCTGGGGCATCGGATCGGCGACCAGCTGCTGGTGGGTCTGGCCCGGCGCCTGCGCAGCGCCCTGGGCAAGGGCGCGCTGATCGCCCGCATCGCCAGCAACGAATTCGCCGTGCTGCTCGAAGGCATGGACGCGGTCGCCGCCGACAGCCTGGCCCGCGACACCCTGGTGGCCCTGGATCCGCCACTCTATGTGGAAGGCCACCCGACCCTGATCAGCTGCTCGATCGGTTTGACCACCGCGCGACCGCACGAGACCGATCCGCAGACCCTGATCAAGCACGCCGGCCTTGCCCTGCACCGGGCCAAGGCCACCGGCGGCCATCAGGTCCAGGTGTTCACCGAGGCGCTGATCGCCGAGGCCAGCAACAAGCTGTTCGTGCAGAACAACCTGCGCCGGGCCCTGGAGCAGAACGAACTGCTGGTGCACTACCAGCCCAAGGTCTGCCTGAAACGCGCCAAGCTGCTGGGCCTGGAGGCCCTGATCCGCTGGCAGCACCCGGAAAAGGGCATGATCCGCCCGGACCAGTTCATCAGCATCGCCGAGGAAACCGGGCTCATCGTGCCCATCGGCAAATGGATTATCCGCGAGGTCTGCCGCCAGTTGCACCGCCTCGACGCCGCCGGCTTCGACGATCTGCAGATCGCCATCAATCTGTCGCCCAAGCAGTTCACCGATCCCGACCTGGTGCAGTCGTTCGTCACCATCCTCGACGAGGAGGGTATCGCGCCCAAGCGTCTGGAGCTGGAACTGACCGAAAGCCTGTTGCTGGATGCCACCGACGCCACCCGCAACACCCTCGAAGCCCTCAAGCGCCTGGGCATGAGCCTGGCGATGGACGACTTCGGCACCGGTTATTCGTCGCTCAGCTACTTGAAAAAATTCCCCATCGACGTCATCAAGATCGACAGGAGTTTCATCAAGGACATCCCGGACAACCAGGACGACATGGAAATCACCTCCGCGGTGATCGCCATGGCCCACAACCTGCGGCTGCAGGTGGTTGCCGAGGGCATCGAGACGACCGAACAGCTGGCTTTCCTGCGCCACCATCGTTGCGATATCGGCCAGGGCTATCTGTTCGACAAGCCCATCCCGGCCGACCAGCTCGACGCCGCCCTGGCGCGTTACCTGCCGACGCGCTGACCCGCCGCGCGGACTGACCCCGCTGCCGCGATTTTGCGTACACTGAGCCTTTCGCCTGGCCCTTTCCCACGAGGTATCCCATGGTCCTGCGTTCCGAAATCCTGACCAAGAAGACCCACCTGCCCGCCGCCGAGCAGGCGCTGCCCGGCCGCGAGACGGCCATGGCCGTGCCCGCCGCCCACTATGTCAACGGCAATCCGTTGCAAGGCCCCTTCCCCGCCGGCCTGCAGAGTCTGGTGGTGGGCATGGGCTGCTTCTGGGGCGTCGAGCGGCGCTTCTGGCAACAACCCGGTGTCTGGACCACCGCGGCCGGCTATGCCGGCGGCCATACCCCCAACCCCACCTACGAAGAGGTCTGCTCCGGCCTGACCGGTCATACCGAGGTGGTGCTGGTGGTGTTCGATCCGGCCCAGACCTCGCTGGAGGCGTTGCTGAAGATCTTCTGGGAAGCCCACGATCCGACCCAGGGCATGCGCCAGGGCAACGACGTCGGCACCCAGTATCGCTCGGCCCTGTATTACGCCGACGACAGCCAGCGGGAAGCCTTCGAAGCCAGCCAGGCAGCCTTCCAGGCGCAGCTGGCCGAAGCCGGCTATGGCGAGATCACCACCGAGATCGCCCCGCTGCCGCCCTTCTACTACGCCGAGGCCTATCACCAGCAGTACCTGGCGAAGAATCCCAACGGCTACTGCGGCCTGGCCGGCACCGGTGTCTGCCTGCCGCCCAGCCTCGCGGTCTGATCCCGAACCGCTGCGGCGGCTTTCTCTGTTGGGCTGCGGCGGTAGCGCCGCCTCAACCCAACCTGCGCCAGGCTCTTCCCGTAGGTGGGGTTGAGCCCAGCGAAGCCCAACGGGCCCGGCCTCGCTATTCTGCGATCAGCCAGTCCAGTCGCCAGCTGCCTTCACCCTGGGCCAGGTGCTCGGCCAGCCAGGGCAGCAACTCGCGCAATTCTTCTTCAAGCCCCCACGGCGGATTGACGATGGCCAGTCCCGAGCCATTGAGCCGGGTGGGATCGTCCGCCGCGCGGATCAGCAATTCGACGTTGAGCAACTTGGGCGCGCCGCTGGCCTGCAGCCCGGCATGGAAGCGCCTCAACTGACGGCGATCCTTGATCGGATACCAGAGCATGATCACCGTCTGACGCATGCGGCCGACGGCCTCCGCGATCGCCTTGACGCAGCGCTCCAGCTCGTCGGTCTTCTCGAAGGGCGGATCGATCAGCAGCAGGGCCCGGCGCTCCGGCACCGGCAGCAGCGCCCGCGGCAGCAGCCAGCCATCCTTCTGATGCACCGCCACCCGGCGATCTCCGGCCATGTTTTCCTTGAGCAGGCGACCGTCCTCGGGGTGCAGCTCATTGAGCAGTAGCCGATCCTGGGGGCGCAGCGCCTGGCGCATCAATTCGGGCGAACCCGGGTAGTAGCGCAGCCCGCCATCGGGATTGAGCGCCGCCACCGCTTCGCGATAGCCGGCAAAGGCCGCCGGCGCGGATTCCAGCGCCCACAGGCGTCCGATGCCTTCGCGCCATTCGTCGGTACGGCTGGCCTGGTCGCCGGCCAGGTCATAGCGACCCACGCCGGAATGGCTGTCCAGATAGACGAAGGGCGTCTCCTTGCGCGCCAGCAGCGCGGCCAGGCGCAACAGGGTGGCGTGCTTGAAAACATCGGCGTGGTTGCCGGCGTGGAAGGCGTGTCGGTAATTCATGGGATACTCCAGCGTCAGCCCTACAGTGTACCGCCTTCCTCGGGCACCCGCGGCGTCGCGCTTTGACACCCCGGCCACCCAGCGGGTTAAATCCCCTGGTTCTTCAATTCCTTACCCCAGGAGTCACGCTTGGACGCTGTCACCATCAACAGCTTGTTCTTGATCGGTGCGGTGCTGATCGGCCTGTCGATTCTGGTCAGCTCGATTTCCTCGCGGGTCGGCATCCCGATCCTGGTGATCTTCCTGGTGGTCGGCATGTTCGCCGGCGTCGACGGCCCCGGTCACATCGCCTTCGACAACTATCCGATGGCCTATCTGGTAGGCAACCTGGCACTGGCGGTGATCCTGCTCGACGGCGGCATGCGCACCCGGGTGTCGAGTTTCCGCGTGGCGCTCTGGCCGGCGCTGTCACTGGCCACCGTGGGGGTGATGATCACCACCGGCCTGACCGGCGTCGCCGCCGCCTGGCTGTTCGATCTCAGCCTGCTGCAGGGCCTGCTGATCGGTGCCATCGTCGGCTCGACCGACGCCGCGGCGGTGTTTTCCCTGCTCGGTGGTCGCGGCCTCAACGAGCGGGTCACGGCGTCCCTGGAAATCGAATCCGGCAGCAACGACCCTATGGCGGTCTTTCTCACCGTCACCCTGATCGAGATGCTCGCCAGCGGCGAGAGCGGTTTCAGCTGGAGTCTGCTCGGCCATTTCGTCAGCGAATTCGCCATTGGCGGGGTGATCGGCCTGGGCGGCGGCTGGCTGCTGCTGCAGCTGATCAACCGCATCCACCTCGCCGACGGCCTCTATCCGCTGCTGGCCATCAGTGGCGGCCTGCTGGTCTTCGCCCTGACCAACACCGTGCATGGCAGCGGCATCCTTGCCGTTTATCTCGCCGGCCTGCTGATGGGCAACCGGCCGATTCGCAGCCGCCACGGCATGCTGCACATGCTCGACGGCATGGCCTGGCTCGCCCAGATCGGCATGTTCCTGGTGCTGGGCCTGCTGGTGGAGCCGCACAACCTGCTGCCCATCGCCCTGCCCGCCCTGGGTCTGGCGCTGTGGATGATCCTGGTCGCCCGCCCGCTGTCGGTGGCCATCGGCCTCCTGCCCTTCCGCGCCTTCCATGACCGGGAAAAGGCCTTTATCGCCTGGGTCGGGCTGCGCGGCGCGGTCCCCATCATTCTGGCGGTATGATCTTGCCCAGTCCCAGTGGACACCCCCGTTAAGCGATAAACTGCAACGAGGTGAATCATGGCAAGACAAGCAACCCCAATGAAACAGACCCG
>NZ_SLYS01000018.1:0-66917 GCF_004341115.1 Pseudomonas sp. JUb52 | reverse complement strand
GTAGTGTGGGGCTTCCCCATGTGAGAGTAGGTCATCGTCAAGCGCCTAACACCCAGCACCCCCGCTCAGATCACTCTGGCGGGGGTGTTGTCTTTTGGGGCGAGAAAAGTTTGGCTGGGAGGTAGGGTGCCTAGGCCAGCGGAAGCCTTAAGCTAGGTAGCTGAGGTTGCCCTTACCCTAGCCCTCTCCCGGGGGAGAGGGGACTAGAAGCGGTGCGGCGGGGAGTTTGGCGCAGGCTTGTCAGATGGGTGCTGCCTTAAGCCTGCAAGAGCCTAAGAGCCACAACAGCCCGGCTGCGCCGGGCTATCGCGGCCATGGTGGTCCGCCGATGCGGCCGCTCCTACAAGGAGTCATACCGTAGGAGCGGCCCATGGCCGCGATAGAGTAGTGAGTCACCTACAAAAAAGCCCGGCATACGCCGGGCTTTTTACCTTCAGGTCGGTGCTCGGGCTTATTCCCGGTCACGTTCCAGCAAAGGCTTGAGGAAATGGCCGGTATAGGACTTCTTGTTTGCCGCGACCTCCTCGGGTGTACCCGTCGCGATGATCTGACCACCCTTGGAGCCGCCTTCCGGACCGAGGTCCACCAGCCAGTCGGCGGTCTTGATGACATCGAGGTTGTGCTCGATCACCACCACGGTATTGCCGTGATCGCGCAGTCGATGCAGCACGTCGAGCAATTGCTGGATATCGGCGAAGTGCAGGCCGGTGGTGGGCTCGTCGAGGATATAGAGCGTCTTGCCGGTATCGCGCTTGGACAGCTCCCGGGCCAGCTTCACACGCTGAGCCTCACCCCCTGACAGCGTCGTGGCGCTCTGGCCGAGACGGATATAGGACAGGCCGACATCAATCAGCGTTTGCAGCTTGCGCGCCAGGGCAGGGATGGACTCGAAGAAGGCATGGGCTTCCTCGATGGTCATGTCCAGGACCTCGGTGATGGTCTTGCCCTTGTACTTCACCTCCAGGGTCTCGCGGTTGTATCTCTTGCCCTTGCAGACGTCGCAGGCGACGTAGACGTCCGGCAGGAAGTGCATCTCCACCTTGATGACCCCATCGCCCTGGCAGGCTTCGCAGCGGCCACCCTTGACGTTGAAGGAGAAGCGCCCCGGGGTATAGCCGCGAGAGCGGGATTCCGGAACGCCGGAAAACAGTTCGCGGATGGGAGTGAAGAGTCCGGTATAGGTCGCCGGGTTGGAGCGTGGAGTCCGGCCGATGGGGCTCTGGTCGATGTCCACCACCTTGTCCAGGTGCTGCATGCCGTCGAAGCTGTCGTGGGCAGCGACTTCCAGGGTCGTCGCGCCATTGAGCGCCGTGGCGGTCAGCGGGAAGAGGGTGTTGTTGATCAGGGTCGACTTGCCGGAGCCGGAGACCCCGGTCACGCAGGTCAGCAGACCAACCGGAATCTCCAGGTTGACGTTCTGCAGGTTGTTGCCGCGGGCACCCTTCAGCTTCAGCAGCTTCTTCTTGTCCCGCGGCGTGCGCTTGGCGGGCACCACGATCTTCTTGCGGCCCGACAGGTACTGCCCGGTGACCGAGTCGGGATGCCGCATGACCTGGTCCGGGGTGCCTTCCGCGATGATCTGGCCACCGTGCACCCCCGCGCCCGGGCCGATGTCGATGACATAGTCCGCCAGGCGGATGGCGTCCTCGTCATGCTCGACGACGATGACGGTGTTACCCAGGTCGCGCAGGTGAGTCAGGGTGCCCAGCAGCCGCTCGTTGTCGCGCTGGTGGAGGCCGATGGAGGGTTCGTCGAGGATGTACATGACGCCCACCAGGCCCGCGCCGATCTGGCTGGCGAGGCGGATACGCTGCGCCTCGCCACCGGAGAGGGTGTCGGCGCTGCGATCCAGGGTCAGGTAATCCAGGCCGACGTTGACCAGGAACTGCAGGCGCTCTCGGATCTCCTTGAGGATCTTGTCGGCGATCTGCTGCCGCTGGCCCTTGAGGGTCAGGTCCTGGAAGTACTGGGTGGCATCGCCCACGGGCAGACGGGTGACCGCCGGCAGGGTCTTGTCGCCGACCCAGACGTGGCGCGCTTCGCGCCGCAGGCGGGTGCCATTGCAGTCCGGGCAGTGCTGGGTACTCAGGTACTTGGCCAGCTCTTCGCGCACGCTCTGGGATTCGGTCTCGCGATACCGTCGCTCCAGATTCGGCAGGATGCCTTCGAAGGGGTGGGCGCGCTTGACGATGTCGCCGCGGTCATTGAGATAGCGGAAGTTGACGCTCTCGCGCCCGGAGCCGCTGAGTACCGCCTTGCGATGCTTGTCGTCGAGGCTCTTGAAGGGGGCGTCGAGACTGAAGCCATAGTGACTCGCCAGCGAGCCGAGCATCTGGAAGTAATAGACGTTGCGTCTGTCCCAGCCGCGGATGGCGCCTTCGCTGAGGCTGAGCTCCTCGTTGACCACCCGGCGGGCGTCGAAGAATTGCTTCACGCCCAGACCGTCGCAGGTAGGGCAGGCGCCGGCGGGGTTGTTGAAGGAAAACAGCTTGGGCTCCAGCTCGCCGATGGAGAAGCCGCAGATCGGGCAGGCGAAGCGTGCGGAGAAGACGATCTCCTCAACCTGCTCGCCTTCCATGGGCGCGATGATGGCGATGTCGTCGGCCAGCTTCAGCGCCGTCTCGAAGGATTCCGCCAGGCGCTGCTGGAGGTCTTCGCGCACCTTGAATCTATCCACCACCACTTCGATGGTGTGCTTCTTCTGCTTGTCGAGCTTGGGCAACTCGTCCATCTCGTGCAGCCGCCCGTTGACGCGGACGCGGACGAAACCCTGGGCACGCAACTCCTCGAATACCGACAGGTGCTCACCCTTGCGCTCGCGCACGATGGGGGCGAGCAACATCAATCGTTGGCCTTCCGGCATGGCCAGCACCTGGTCGACCATCTGGCTGACAGTCTGGGCTTCCAGGGGTACATCGTGCTCCGGGCAACGCGGCGTACCGACGCGGGCATAGAGCAGACGCAGATAGTCGTAGATCTCGGTGATGGTGCCCACGGTGGAGCGCGGATTGTGCGAGGTGGACTTCTGCTCGATGGAAATCGCTGGCGACAGCCCTTCGATGGTGTCCACGTCGGGCTTTTCCATCATCGACAGGAACTGGCGGGCGTAGGCCGACAGGGATTCCACGTAGCGGCGTTGGCCTTCGGCATAGAGGGTGTCGAACGCCAGCGAAGATTTGCCGGAGCCGGACAGTCCGGTGATGACGATGAGCTTGTCCCGGGGAAGGGTTAGGTCGATGTTCTTCAGATTATGGGTGCGGGCCCCACGGATGAGGATTTTATCCACGTAGACTTCTGCCTCGTTTTGGCGGCGCTTCACTAGAAAAGAGGTCTCGTCCCGGGCTGCGGCTATCTGCCGCGCCTGTGAGAGAGGGGGTAAGGCTGGTAAAATTAACGGCCCGACAGCGGTGATCGGGCGTTCGTGATCCTGGCGGTCGGGAACGTTCGGACGAGCGCTCGGCTATCTTCACCGCTTCCTCCCTAAATGGTCATTGTCACGACTGTTTTAAAGCTGTGTGGCGACGTAAAAGCCTGTCGCCGACGAGAGGATTATCAATGCTCGACAAGCGCAGTGAAGCCATGAACGGCGTCGAACGCCGTGCCGCCCTCGGGCTGGCCCTGGTCTTCGCCTTTCGTATGCTCGGTATGTTCATGGTGCTCCCGGTCCTGGCGACCTATGGTCAGGAGTTGGCGGATGCCACCCCGGCGCTGATCGGCCTCGCCATAGGTGCCTATGGTTTGACCCAGGCGGTCCTGCAAATTCCCCTGGGGACGCTGTCCGATCGCATCGGTCGACGCCCCATCATCATTGGTGGACTGCTGGTGTTCGCCCTTGGTGCCGCCATTGCCGCCAATGCCCACTCGATCTGGGGCGTCATCGCCGGGCGTGTCGTCCAGGGTGGCGGCGCCATTTCGGCCGCCATCATGGCGCTGCTGTCGGATCAGACCCGGGAGCAGCATCGCACCAAGGCCATGGCCACCATCGGAATGAGCATCGGCGTGTCCTTTGCCGTGGCGATGGTGGCCGGCCCCTTGCTGACCCGTGCCTATGGTCTCGCCGGGCTGTTCTGGGCCACCTGCGGACTGGCGCTGGTCGGCTTGCTGATCGTGCTGTTCCTGGTGCCGCACCAGGCTTCGCCCTTCGCCCATCGGGAGTCGAACCTGGCGCGCCAGGCGCTGGGCGCGACCCTGCGCAATCGCGACCTGCTGCGGCTGGACTTCGGCATCCTGGCGCTGCATGCCGTGCTGATGGCCAGTTTCGTCGTCCTGCCGCTGGCCCTGGCGGAACATGCCGGGCTGCCCAAGGAAGAGCACTGGTGGGTCTATCTCACCGCGCTGGTGGTCGGCTTCTTCGCCATGGTCCCCTTCATCATCTATGGTGAAAAGAAGCGGCGCATGAAGCGCGTGCTGGTGGGCGCCATCAGTGTGCTGGTGCTGTGCGAGCTGTACTTCTTTTTCTTCAGCAGCAGCCTGGTGGCCCTGGTCATCGGCATCGTGGTGTTCTTTACCGCCTTCAACCTGCTGGAAGCCTCGCTGCCGTCGCTGGTGAGCAAGGTGGCCCCGGCTGGTGGCAAGGGCACCGCCATGGGGATCTATTCCACCAGTCAGTTCCTTGGTTCCGCGTTGGGCGGTATCCTCGGAGGCTGGCTGTTCCAGCATGGTGGCCTGTCCACCGTCTTCCTGGGTTGTGCGGCGCTTTGCCTGGTATGGGCGGTGGTAGCTGGTACGATGCGGGAACCGCCCTATGTCACCAGTCTGCGTTTGCCGGTTACGCCCGCGCTAGTCAACGACCAGGGATTGGTCGAACGCCTGTTGGCCCTGGCCGGAGTGACCGATGCGGTAGTGGTGGCGGAAGAGCAGGCCGTCTACATCAAGATCGATACTAAAATCGTCGATCGGGCGCAATTGGAGCGACTGGTTAGTCAAACACCGGTCGCCGCTTGATCGACAGCCTCATCAGGAGATTCATATGGCCCGTGGCGTCAATAAAGTCATCCTCGTCGGCAATGCCGGCGCCGATCCCGAAACCCGTTACATGCCCAACGGCAATGCGGTGACCAACGTCACCCTGGCCACCAGCGAAAGCTGGAAGGACAAGCAGACCGGTCAGCAGCAGGACCGCACCGAATGGCACCGCGTGGTGTTCTTCGGGCGTCTCGCCGAGATCGCCGGCGAGTACATCCGCAAGGGCTCCCAGGTCTATGTCGAGGGCACTTTGCGTACCCGCAAATGGCAGGGCCAGGACGGTCAGGATCGCTACACCACCGAAATCGTGGTCGACATCAACGGCAACATGCAGTTGCTGGGTGGCCGTGGCGGCAATGCCGGTGGCAACGATGAATACAACCAGAGCGCGCCTGCGCCCCAGCAGCAGCGTGCCCCCCGTCCGCAGCAGTCGGCACCCCAGTATGACAACGGTGGCAATGGCGGCAACGGCAACAGCCGTCCCCAGCAGCAGCCGCAGTCCCGTCCGCAGCAGCAGCCGGCTCAGCAGGACTACGACAGCTTCGACGACGACATCCCGTTTTAAACGACGTGCAAAGAAAAAGGGCAGCCAGTGGCTGCCCTTTCTTTTTGGTGGAGGCGGGGGGATTTGAACCCCCGTCCGCCAGCTCTCCGCTATCGGTTCTACATGCTTAGCCCTGTCTACTGAGTTAACCCATTGCGGCCCGACGGGCAGGGTGCTTTGGGCGAGCTGTATAAGTTTTAGCCGTTACGTCTACAGCGAACTTGGCGGCGATCCTGTTCTATCTGACAGTCGTTTCGGGTTTACAGGCATCCCCTAGCGACTGCTAGCCGCATTAAGCAGCTAGAGCGTAGTTGTCGTCGTTGGCAACTATAAGTTTGCAGCAGCGAATTTACGAGTTCTGCTACCAGCTCGGCATGCCCCTCAAGTTTCGTTACCGGCGTCGAATCCTAATCGCCCCCAAAACTTGCTGGTCGTTCACTATAGAAATTCCGGCCGTCCGACGCAAGTCATTGCTGACGAAACGTTTTTCGGCCGCTTGGCTATTTGGCGTCCTTGCGGATGGCGCGCTGGATCTCGCGGTCGGAATCGCGCTCGCGCTCGGTCGCGCGCTTGTCGAATTCCTTCTTGCCCTTGGCCAGCGCGATCTCGCACTTGACCAGGTGCTTTTTCCAGTAGAGCGACAGGGCGACGCAGGCGTAGCCCTTCTGCTGCACGGCGCCAAACAGCTTGCCCAGCTCGCGCTTGTTGAGCAGCAACTTGCGGGTGCGGGTCGGGTCGGCGATGACGTGGGTGCTGGCGGTCTGCAGCGGGGTGATGTGGCTGCCCAGCAGCCAGGCTTCGCCGTCCTTGAGCAGCACATAGCTGTCGGTCAGCTGCGCCTTGCCGGCTCTCAGGCTCTTGACCTCCCAACCTGCCAGGGAGACACCCGCCTCGAAGCGGGTGTCGACGAAGTATTCGTGAAGCGCCTTTTTGTTCTGCGCGATGCTGCCGGGGGAGACTTTCTTTTGCTTGGCCATGATTCCAGGGTACAGCGAGTCAGGGGAAATGTCGCCACGCGCTTGAGCGGGTATGAGCAAACACGGACAATACCGCGGTTCTGGACTGCGGCAGGCTGGTGCGGGAGTAAAATGCGTGCGCCGCCCTCAAATTCAAGGTCCGACACCGATTTCGCTATTCTACGAGGTTCCGATGAGCACGCACATCCAACGTTCGGCGTTGCTGCCCTATCCTGCTTCAGCACTCTATGCGCTGGTTAATGACGTGGACCGTTATCCGGAGTTCCTGCCGTGGTGCTCGTCCGCCGAGATCCTGGAGCAGGACGAAGGCCTGATGCGCGCCGGTCTCACCGTGGCCAAGGGTGGTCTCAGCCAGCAGTTCACGACCCGCAACACCCTGGTGCCGGACGAGTCCATCACCATGGATCTGGAAAAGGGTCCCTTCAAGCAGCTGCATGGCGTCTGGACGTTCAAGGCGCTGGGCGACAAGGCCTGCAAGATTTCCCTGGATCTGTCCTTCGAATACGACAGCGCCATCGTCCGCGCGACCCTGGGTCCGTTGTTCAATCAGGCGGCCAACACCATGGTGGATGCCTTCTGCCAGCGTGCTCGAGCCCTCTATGGCTGAGTGTCTCGCCATCGAGGTGGCGCTGGCGTTGCCGGAGCGGCAATGGCTGTTGAGTCTGCAGCTCGAAGAGGGCGCCACGGTCGAGCAGGCGGTGCGGGCGTCGGGGTTGCTCGAGCAGTTCCCACCCGAACAGCGCGAAGCCTTTCGGGTCGGCATCTTTGGCAAGCTGGTAGCCAAGCCGAGCGAGCGCAGGCTGATGGCGGGTGACCGGGTGGAGATCTATCGCCCGCTGCTTGCGGACCCCAAGGAAAGTCGCAAGCGGCGCGCGGAAAAGGCCAGGTCCAGGACTGGCCTCTAGCCAGAGATCACTGTCCGTCGGTGCGGATGCGATCGGGAGTCGGCACGACGGCCGGACGGGCGCTGTCGATCTCTTTCTGGATGTTGTCTTCGGTCGAACCGGGTACGGCTGGCGTTTCCGGTACGGCCGCGGGTGCCGAGGGTTGCGCCGGGGTGGTGGGATCCACGGTGGTGCCGCTGTCGGTACCCATGATCTGCTGTTCGCGGCTGGTGCCGGGCATGAAGTCGCCGGCCAGGCCGCTCAGTTGATTGTCGCCGTTGAACACCAGGCTGACACGCTCCTGCTTACGCTGACCGCCGGCGGCTTGCAGGCTGTACAGATAGTCCCAGCGATTGGGATGGAAGGTGTCTTGGATCAGCGGCGAACCCATGATAAACCGGACTTGTTGTCGGGTCATTCCGGGGCGCAACTGGTCTATCATGTCCTGGGTGACGACGTTGCCCTGTTGGATGTCGATCTTGTAAACCCCCGGCAGAGAGCAGCCGGCGAGCATGGCTAGGCCCATCAGAGAGAGCCCGGTCAGCGTTTGCTTGAGGTTTTGCATCGGTGGGAGACTTCCACTATCTTGCTGGGCAACGAAGCACCGATCATACCCGTATTCCCGAGGGCTGCGAAAGCACTCGGCACCGAGAAAGAGCATGGTAGAGAACAACGAACTCCGCAAAGCGGGTCTGAAAGTGACCCTGCCGCGCGTCAAGATATTGCAGATGCTGGACACCACCGAGCAGCGCCACATGAGCGCCGAAGACGTTTACAAGGCGCTCATGGAAGCGGGCGAGGACGTGGGGCTGGCAACGGTCTATCGGGTCCTCACCCAGTTCGAAGCGGCCGGCCTGGTGGTGCGCCACAATTTCGACGGCGGCCATGCCGTGTTCGAATTGGCCGACACCGGCCACCATGATCACATGGTGGATGTGGATACCGGCGAAGTCATCGAGTTCACCGATGCCTCGATCGAAAAGCGTCAGCGCGAGATCGTCGAAGAGCATGGTTTCGAACTGGTCGATCACAACCTGGTGCTGTACATCCGCCAGCGCAAGTGAAGACCCGGACATGAAAAAGGCGACCTTCGAGTCGCCTTTTTCATGTCCGGTGGCTGCCTGCGTCTAGCGGCTCACCACCAGCTTGCGAGCGTGGGCCAGGGATTCACGGGTCAGGTCGACACCACCCAGCATGCGCGCCACCTCTTCCACGCGCCGTGCACGGTCGAGCTTGGCCACCGCGGTGCGCGTCTCGTCGGTGCCGCGCTCCTTGTGCACGAACAGGTGTTGATGACCCTGGGCCGCCACCTGGGGCAGGTGGGTCACCGTCAGCACCTGGCCCCGCTCGCCCAGTTGCCGCAACAGCTGGCCGACCACCTCGGCGGTGGGGCCGCCGATACCCACGTCCACCTCGTCGAACACCAGGGTGGGTGTGCGCGAGGTCTGGGCGGTGATGACCTGGATGGCCAGGCTGATACGCGACAGTTCACCGCCGGAGGCGACCTTGGCCAGCGGGCGCAGCGGCTGGCCCGGGTTGGCGCTGACGCGGAATTCGACGCCCTCGTTACCCAGCGGCTGGGGTTCGCCGGTACTGCCTGGCGTGAGGGTGATGCTGAAGCGGCCACCCGGCATGCCCAGGCGCTGCATCTCGGTCTCGACCGCGGCGGCGAGCTCCGGCGCCCGTTGCTCGCGCAGACGACTCAATTCGCCGGCCTTCTCCTGGTAGTGGCGCTCGAAGGCCGTCAGTTCTTCCTGCAGGCGCTCCAGGGCGACGTCGTCGGCGTCCAGGGATTGCAGTTCGTTGCGCAGCTGCTCGTGCAGCTCCAGCAGGGCCTCGGGCTGGACCCGGTGCTTGCGGGCAAGGCTGTAGACGCTGTCCAGGCGCTCCTGCACCGCCTGCTGGCGCTCCGGGTCGGCTTCGAAATGATCGACGAAGCGATTGAGTTCGTTCATCGCCTCCTCGATCTGGATCTGGGCGGAGGCGAGCAGGTTGCTGGCCTCCTGGATCTGCGCCGGCGGGCGGTCGAAGGCGGTCAGGCGCGCCACGCTGGCATTGAGCGCCGACAGGGCATTGCCCTGCTCGTTTTCGGTACAGAGGTCCATGGCCTGGCGGCAGGCCAACAGGATGTGCTCGGCACTCGCCAGATCGCTCTGCTCCTGCTCCAGGGCCTGCAACTCGCCCTCGGCCAGGGCGAGGTTGTCGAGTTCTTCGAGCTGGTAGCTGAGCAACTGATGACGGGCCCGTTGCTCGTCGCCGTTGCGGGTCAGGCGTTCCAGGGTCTGGCGCACCTGACGCCAGCGCTGGGCCGCGAGCTGCACCTGGCGGACCAGTTCGCCGGCGCCGGCGTATTCGTCCAGCAGGCGGCGATGGGTGTCGAGACCGAGCAGCGACTGGTGCTCGTGCTGGCTGTGGATATCGATCAGCAGGCCGCCGAGGGTCTTGAGATCGGCCAGCGGGCAGGGCGAGCCATTGATATAGCCACGCGAGCGCCCTTCGCGGGTGATGACGCGGCGCAGCAGGCAGGGGCCGTCCTGCTCCAGGTCGCGCTCGGCGAGCCACTGGCGCGCTTCGGGGATATCGGTGGTATCGAAGCTGGCCAGGACATCGGCCTTGTCGGCGCCGGGTCTGACCGCATCGCTGTCGGCGCGATCGCCCAGCGTGAGGCCGAGGGCGTCCAGCATGATGGACTTGCCGGCGCCGGTTTCGCCGGTGATCACGGTCATGCCGCGCTCGAGGTCGAGGTCGAGGTGTTCGACGATGGCGTAATTGCGGACGGACAGATGCACCAGCATGCGACGATCTCCGAAGGCGGTTTTCTGGTTGTTTATACAGTGCCTCTCCGGCACTGGCAATCCATACAGCTCTTGAAGCGCCGGCCGGCGGCCCCATATAGGCGCCATCGATCAAGGCGATGCCCATTAGAGGGCGCGCCCACCGGCAATATCACAGGAGGACTCCATGGCCGACGAACAGAACTCCCAGACCCCCGAGCACGAAGCCGCCCAGGGCGACGTCCAGCACGAGGATCTCGCCGCCCGCGTCGCCACGCTCGAAGAGCAGCTTGCCGCGGCCCAGGACCAGTCGCTGCGCAGCGTCGCCGAACTGCAGAACGTGCGTCGTCGCGCCGAGCAGGATGTGGAGAAGGCGCACAAGTTCGCCCTGGAAAAATTCGCCGGCGACCTGCTCCCGGTGCTCGACAGTCTGGAGCGTGGCCTGGAACTGTCCAACGCCACCGACGAGACCTTGAAGCCCATGCGCGAAGGCATGGAGCTGACCCTGAAGATGCTGCAGGACACCCTCAAGCGCTATCAGGTCGAGGCCGTCGATCCCCACGGCGCGCCCTTCAATCCGGAACACCATCAGGCCATGGCCATGGAGGAGAGCGCCACCGCCGAGCCGGGCAGCGTGCTCAAGGTGTTTCAAAAGGGCTATCTGCTCAATGGTCGCCTGCTGCGGCCGGCGATGGTGGTAGTCAGCAAGGCACCTGCAGCGCAGCAGCCGAGCATCGACGAAAAGGCTTGAAATTCTTTCGCTCGGCCCCATCTGGTAGGCAAGCGAACATCAAAGGCCCCCTGAGCGGGCCGCGCGGAATCTGAGATTTCTGGAGAAGACTACATGGGCAAGATCATCGGTATCGACCTGGGGACCACCAACTCCTGCGTCGCGATCCTCGAAAACGGCAACGTCAAGGTACTGGAAAACGCCGAAGGCACCCGTACCACGCCGTCCATCATCGCCTACACCAACGATGGCGAGACCCTGGTTGGCCAGCCGGCCAAGCGCCAGGCGGTGACCAATCCGCAGAACACCCTGTACGCGGTCAAGCGTCTGATCGGTCGGCGTTATGAAGAAAACGTCGTGCAGAAAGACATCCAGATGGTCCCCTACAAGATCGTCAAGGCGGACAACGGTGACGCCTGGGTCGAGGCCAAGGGCCAGAAGATGGCGCCGCCGCAGGTGTCTGCCGAAGTCCTGAAGAAGATGAAGAAGACCGCCGAGGACTACCTGGGCGAAGCCGTGACCGAAGCGGTCATCACCGTCCCGGCCTACTTCAACGACAGCCAGCGCCAGGCCACCAAGGATGCCGGTCGCATCGCCGGTCTGGACGTCAAGCGCATCATCAACGAGCCCACCGCGGCTGCCCTGGCCTATGGCCTGGACAAGGCCAAGGGCGACCACACCGTGATCGTCTATGACCTGGGCGGCGGTACCTTCGACGTCTCGGTCATCGAGATCGCCGAGGTCGACGGTGAGCATCAGTTCGAGGTGCTGGCCACCAACGGCGACACCTTCCTGGGCGGCGAAGACTTCGACATTCGCCTGATCGACTACCTCGTCGAGGAATTCAAGAAAGAAAGCGGCATGAACCTCAAGGGTGACCCGCTGGCCATGCAGCGCCTGAAGGAAGCTGCCGAGAAGGCCAAGATCGAGCTGTCCTCGGCTACCCAGACCGACGTCAACCTGCCCTACATCACCGCCGATGCCAGCGGTCCCAAGCACCTGAACGTCAAGGTCTCCCGCGCCAAGCTGGAGTCCCTGGTGGAAGAGCTGGTCGAGCGCACCATCGAGCCGTGCCGCACGGCGCTGAAGGACTCCGGTTTGGACGTCTCCGACATTCACGAGGTCATCCTGGTGGGCGGTCAGACCCGCATGCCGCTGGTGCAGAAGCGCGTCGCCGACTTCTTCGGCAAGGAAGCGCGCAAGGACGTCAACCCGGACGAAGCCGTCGCCATCGGTGCCGCCATCCAGGGCGCCGTACTGGCCGGTGACGTCAAGGACGTGCTGCTGCTGGACGTCACCCCGCTGACCCTGGGCATCGAGACCATGGGTGGCGTGATGACCGCGCTGATCGAGAAGAACACCACCATCCCGACCAAGAAGTCGCAGGTGTTCTCCACCGCCGACGACAACCAGGGCGCCGTGACCATCCACGTGCTGCAGGGCGAGCGCAAGCAGGCCGCGCAGAACAAGTCGCTGGGCAAGTTCGACCTGGCCGAGATCCCGCCGGCGCCGCGTGGCGTACCGCAGATCGAGGTGACCTTCGACATCGACGCCAACGGTATCCTCAACGTGTCCGCCAAGGACAAGGCCACCGGCAAGCAGCAGTCCATCGTCATCAAGGCGTCCTCCGGTCTGTCCGAGGAAGAGATTCAGCAGATGGTGCGTGACGCCGAGGCCAATGCCGACGAGGATCGCAAGTTCGAAGAGCTGGCCGCGGCCCGCAACCAGGGCGATGCCTTGGTGCACGGTACCCGCAAGATGCTGACCGAGGCGGGTGATAAGGCCACCGCGGAAGAGAAGAGCACCATCGAGAAGGCCATTGGCGAACTGGAAACCGCCGTACGCGGTGATGACAAAGACGCCATCGAAGCCAAGATGAATGCCCTGTCCCAGGCCTCCGCGCCGCTGGCCCAGAAGCTCTATTCCGAGCAGGGCGCTGGCGCCGGTGCCGAAGGCGCCTCGGCCAAGGCGGACGGTGATGCCAAGAAGCCCGGCGACGACGTGGTCGATGCCGAGTTCGAGGAAGTGAAGGACAACAAGTAAGCCCCGTGCTTACCGCACCTGACGGGCTTCGGCCTGTCGGATCCGCCACGCGGGAGCCTGCTCCCGCGTTGGCGTGTCTGGAGGGTGAGAAAATTTAAGGTGCAGAAAGTCTATGGCCAAACGTGATTACTATGAGGTGCTCGGGGTCGAGCGCGGCGCCAGCGAAGCCGAGCTCAAGAAGGCCTACCGACGCCTGGCGATGAAATACCACCCGGATCGCAATCCGGGGGACGCGGCTGCCGAAGAGCAGTTCAAGGAGGCCGCCGAGGCCTACGAAGTGCTGTCCGATGCGGGCAAGCGCTCGGCCTACGACCAGTACGGCCATGCTGGCGTCGATCCGAGCATGGGCGGCGGCGGTTTCGGTGGCGCGGCGGGTGGCGCGAGCTTCTCCGACATCTTCGGCGACGTCTTCAGCGACTTCTTTGGTGGACGCGGTGGTGCCGGTGGTCGTGGCGGCCCGCAACGCGGTGCCGACCTGCGCTACACCCTGGACCTGGATCTGGAAGAGGCGGTGCGCGGGACCACGGTCACCATTCGCGTGCCCACCCTGGTCGAGTGCAAGGTCTGCGATGGCAATGGCGCCAAACCGGGTACCTCGGCGTCCACCTGCCCCACCTGCGGTGGCATCGGCCAGGTACGCATGCAGCAGGGCTTCTTCTCGGTCCAGCAGACCTGCCCGCGCTGCCACGGCAGCGGCAAGATCATTCCCGAGCCCTGCAACGCCTGTCATGGTCAGGGGCGCGTGGAAGAGCAGAAGACCCTGTCGGTCAAGGTGCCCGCGGGCGTCGACACCGGCGACCGCATCCGCCTGACCGGCGAAGGCGAGGCGGGGACCCTGGGTGGCCCCAGCGGCGACCTCTATGTCGTGGTCAATGTGCGCGAGCACTCGATCTTCCAGCGCGATGGCAAGCACCTCTATTGCGAGGTGCCGATCAACTTCACCGACGCCGCCCTGGGTGGCGAACTGGAAGTGCCGACCCTGGACGGCCGCGTCAAACTGAAGATCCCCGAGGGCACCCAGACCGGCAAGATGTTCCGCCTGCGCGGCAAGGGCGTGACGCCCGTGCGCGGTGGTGGCGCCGGCGACCTGATGTGCAAGGTGGTGGTGGAGACCCCGGTCAACCTGAGCCGGCGCCAGCGCGAGCTGCTCGAGGAATTCCGCAACACCTTGCAGAGCGACAGCTCCCATTCGCCCCGGGCCAGTGGCTGGTTCGATGGCATGAAGCGCTTCTTCGACGACCTCTAAACCGGCAGGGGCGCCGTCGCGAGGCGGCGCCCGGCCAGCAGCCTGGAGCTGATGATGCGACGTATAGCTGTAATGGGCGCCGCGGGGCGCATGGGCAAGACCCTGATCGAAGCGGTCCAGCAGACCCAGGGCGCTGCCGGTCTCACCGCTGCGGTGGATCGCCCGGAAAGCAGTCTGGTAGGTGCCGACGCCGGCGAACTCGCCGGTATCGGCCGCAACGGGGTGATGCTGTCGGGCGATCTGGCGCGGGTGCTGGATGATTTCGATGTGCTCATCGACTTCACCCATCCCAACGTGACCCTGCAGAATCTGGCGCTCTGCCGCAAGGCCAGGAAGGCCATGGTGATCGGCACCACCGGCTTCACCGCCGAGCAGAAGCTGACCCTGCTGGAAGCGAGCAAGGAAATTCCCATCGTCTTCGCCGCCAACTTCAGCGTCGGCGTCAATCTCTGCCTCAAGCTGCTGGACACCGCCGCCCGCGTGCTGGGTGACGAGGTCGACATCGAGATCATCGAGGCGCACCACAGGCACAAGGTCGATGCGCCCTCGGGGACCGCCCTGCGCATGGGCGAGGTCGTTGCCCAGGCGCTGGGTCGTGACCTTGAAGAAGTGGCCGTCTATGGCCGCGAAGGTCAGACCGGTGCCCGTGACCGCCAGACCATCGGCTTCGCCACCGTGCGCGCGGGCGACGTGGTGGGCGATCACACGGTGCTGTTCGCCAGCGAAGGCGAGCGGGTCGAGATCACCCACAAGGCCTCCAGCCGCATGACCTTCGCCAAGGGCGCGGTGCGCGCGGCCCTCTGGCTCAAGGACAAACAGCCGGCGCTATATGACATGCAGGACGTGCTGGAGTTGCGCTGATCGCCTTGCGGGGGTGCCAGTCGTGATCAATTCGTGTACAATGCAGCTTTAGTGTATCCACTAAAAGCTAGCGCAGAATGAAATCACAACATTAAAACGGGATGACTCTTCGAGATGTCATCCCGTTTTTTTGCACCCTGCGTTTGCCCGCCAAGGCTTGATTTTCGGAGGTCTTCTTGACTAAGCCAGCCATACTCGCACTTGCCGATGGCAGCATCTTTCGCGGTGAATCCATCGGTGCCGACGGCCACACGGTCGGCGAAGTGGTGTTCAACACCGCCATGACCGGCTACCAGGAAATCCTGACCGATCCTTCCTATGCGAAGCAGATCGTCACCCTGACCTATCCGCACATCGGCAACACCGGCACCACGCCGCAGGATGGCGAGGCCGCCCAGGTGTGGGCCGCCGGGCTGATCATCCGCGATCTGCCGCTGCTGGCCAGCAATTGGCGCAACAAGCAATCGCTGCCGGACTATCTCAAGGAGAACGGCACCATCGCCATCGCCGGCATCGACACCCGTCGACTGACCCGCATCCTCCGCGAGAAGGGTGCTCAGGATGGCTGCATCCTCACCGGCGAAGACGCCACCGAGGAGCGCGCCCTGGAATTGGCTCGCGCCTTCCCAGGCCTCAAGGGCATGGACCTGGCCAAGGAAGTCAGCGTCAAGGAGCGCTACGAGTGGCGCTCGGGCGTCTGGTCGCTGGACACCGACAGCCACGCCGAGATCCCGGCCGAGCAGCTGCCCTATCACGTGGTGGCCTTCGACTATGGCGTCAAGCTGAACATCCTGCGCATGCTGGTGGCCCGTGGCTGCCGCATCACCGTGCTGCCGGCCCAGACCCCGGCCAGCGAAGCCCTGGCGCTGCAACCCGACGGCATCTTCCTGGCCAACGGCCCGGGCGATCCCGAGCCGTGCGACTACGCCATCAAGGCGATCCAGGACGTCCTGGAAACCGAGATTCCGGTGTTCGGCATCTGCCTGGGCCACCAGTTGCTGGCCCTGGCTTCCGGCGCCAAGACGGTGAAGATGCCCAACGGTCACCACGGCGCCAACCATCCGGTGCAGGATCTCGACAGCGGCGTGGTGATGATCACCAGCCAGAACCACGGTTTCGCCGTGGACGAAGCCAGCCTGCCGGCCAATGTGCGGGCCACCCACAAGTCGCTGTTCGACGGCACCCTGCAGGGCATCGAGCGTACCGACAAGGTCGCCTTCAGCTTCCAGGGTCACCCCGAGGCGAGCCCTGGCCCGCACGACGTGGCACCGCTGTTCGACAAGTTCATCCAGGCCATGGCGGCACGCCGCTAAGACGGGAGGAGGGTAGCGCTCATGCTGGCGAATCTGGGTGTCATCGACTTCTGGACCTACGTGGTCGGGACCCTGTTCGTCATCCTGTTGCCCGGCCCCAATTCCTTCTTCGTGCTGGCCACCAGTGCCCAGCGCGGCATTCGCAGCGGTTACCAGGCGGCCTCGGCCGTGTTCCTCGGTGACGCCGTGCTGATGCTGCTCTCGGCGCTGGGCGTCGCCTCGCTGCTCAAGGCCGAGCCGCTGTTCTTCCAGATCCTCAAGTATCTGGGCGCGGCGTACCTGTTCTACCTCGGCTGGGGCATGTTGCGCGGTGGACTCAAGTCCTGGCGCAGCCCGGCCCAGGGCCAGGCCGAGGCGACCCTGCGCGAAGACGTCCACCAGCCGTTCCGCAAGGCGCTGCTGCTGAGCCTGTCGAACCCGAAGGCGATCCTGTTCTTCGTTTCCTTCTTCATCCAGTTCGTGGACCCCGGTTACGCCCATCCGGCGCTGTCCTTCCTGGTATTGGGCGCGGTGCTGGAAGCGATCAGCTTCTGCTACCTGTCGTTCCTGATTTTCTGCGGCGTTCGCCTGGCGGCCTGGTTCCGTCAGCGGCGTCGCCTCAGCGCGGGCGCCACCGGTGGCGTCGGCGCCCTGTTCGTGGGGTTCGGTGTGAAGCTGGCCACCGCGACCCTGACCTGATTACCTGCATTCGAGAAGCCCATGCCTAAGCGTACAGACATCAAGAGCATCCTGATCCTCGGGGCCGGCCCCATCGTCATCGGCCAGGCCTGCGAGTTCGACTATTCCGGCGCCCAGGCCTGCAAGGCCCTGCGCGAGGAAGGCTTCCGCGTCATCCTGGTGAACTCCAACCCGGCCACCATCATGACCGACCCGTCGATGGCCGACGCCACCTACATCGAGCCCATCAAGTGGGCCACCGTGGCCAAGATCATCGAGAAGGAACGCCCCGACGCCCTGCTGCCGACCATGGGTGGCCAGACCGCGCTGAACTGCGCCCTGGATCTGGAGCGTCACGGCGTGCTGGAGAAATTCGGTGTCGAGATGATCGGCGCCAACGCCGACACCATCGACAAGGCCGAGGACCGTTCGCGCTTCGACAAGGCCATGAAGGACATCGGCCTGGCCTGCCCGGTCTCGGGTATCGCCCACAGCATGGAAGAAGCCTACGGTGTGCTGGAGAAGGTCGGCTTCCCCTGCATCATCCGGCCGAGCTTCACCATGGGTGGCACCGGTGGCGGCATCGCCTACAACCGCGAAGAATTCGAGGAAATCTGCACCCGCGGTCTGGACCTGTCGCCGACCAACGAGCTGCTGATCGACGAATCCCTGATCGGTTGGAAGGAATACGAGATGGAGGTGGTCCGCGACAAGAAGGACAACTGCATCATCGTCTGCTCCATCGAGAACTTCGATCCCATGGGCGTGCACACCGGTGACTCCATCACCGTGGCCCCGGCCCAGACGCTGACCGACAAGGAATACCAGATCATGCGCAACGCCTCCCTGGCGGTGCTGCGCGAGATCGGCGTCGAGACCGGCGGCTCCAACGTCCAGTTCGGCATCTGCCCCAACACCGGGCGCATGGTGGTGATCGAGATGAACCCGCGGGTGTCGCGTTCCTCGGCGCTGGCCTCCAAGGCCACCGGCTTCCCCATCGCCAAGATCGCCGCCAAGCTGGCGGTCGGCTATACCCTGGACGAGCTGCAGAACGACATCACCGGCGGTCGTACCCCGGCATCCTTCGAGCCGGCCATCGACTACGTGGTCACCAAGATCCCGCGCTTCGCCTTCGAGAAATTCCCCAAGGCCGATGCCCGTCTGACCACCCAGATGAAATCCGTGGGCGAGGTCATGTCCATCGGTCGTACCTTCCAGGAATCCCTGCAGAAAGCCCTGCGTGGCCTGGAAGTCGGCGTGGTCGGCTTCGATCCCAAGCTGGATCCGGCCGATCCCGAAGCCGACGGCACCCTCAAGCGCGAGCTGACCGTGCCGGGCGCCGATCGCATCTGGTACATCGGCGACGCCTTCCGTCAGGGCTACAGCCTGGACAAGGTCTTCGAGCTGACCCGCATCGATCCCTGGTTCCTGGTGCAGATCGAAGACCTGATCAAGGACGAGGAGCGCATCAAGACCCTGGGTCTGGCCGACCTCGACTACGACCTGATGCGCAAGCTCAAGCGCAAGGGGTTCTCCGATGCGCGCCTGGCCAAGCTGCTCGGCGTCACCGAGAAGAACCTGCGTGCCCACCGCCACAAGCTCAAGGTGCTGCCGGTGTACAAGCGGGTGGATACCTGCGCCGCCGAATTCGCCACCGACACCGCCTACCTCTACTCCACCTACGAGGAAGAGTGCGAGGCCAAGCCCAGCGGTCGCGACAAGATCATGATCCTCGGCGGCGGTCCCAACCGCATCGGCCAGGGCATCGAGTTCGACTACTGCTGCGTGCACGCGGCCCTGGCCATGCGTGAAGACGGCTTTGAAACCATCATGGTCAACTGCAACCCGGAAACCGTCTCCACCGACTACGACACCTCCGACCGCCTGTTCTTCGAGCCGGTGACCCTGGAGGACGTGCTGGAGATCGTCCGTGTCGAGCAGCCCAAGGGCGTCATCGTCCAGTACGGCGGCCAGACCCCGCTCAAGCTCTGCCGTGCCCTGGAAGAGGCCGGTGTGCCCATCATCGGCACCAGCCCCGACGCCATCGACCGTGCCGAAGACCGCGAGCGCTTCCAGCAGATGGTGCAGCGCCTGAACCTGCGCCAGCCGGCCAACGCCACGGCGCGCAGCGAAGACGAGGCCCTGGCCCTGTCCAAGAACATCGGCTATCCGATGGTGGTGCGTCCCTCCTACGTGCTGGGCGGCCGGGCGATGGAGATCGTCTACCAGGAAGAAGAACTCAAGCGCTACATGCGCGAAGCGGTGAAGGTGTCCAACGACAGCCCCGTGCTGCTCGACCACTTCCTCAACTGCGCCATCGAGGTGGACGTGGACGCGGTGTGCGACGGCCAGACCGTGGTGATCGGCGCCATCATGCAGCACATCGAACAGGCCGGCGTGCACTCCGGTGACTCCGCCTGCTCGCTGCCGCCCTATTCGCTGCCCAAGCACATCCAGGACGAGATTCGCGAGCAGGTCAAGAAGATGGCCCTGGAGCTCGGTGTGATCGGTCTGATGAACGTGCAGATGGCCGTGCAGGGCGAAGACATCTACGTCATCGAGGTCAACCCGCGCGCCTCCCGTACCGTGCCCTTCGTCTCCAAGTGCATCGGCGAGTCCCTGGCCAAGGTGGCCGCCCGGGTCATGGCCGGCAAGACCCTGGCCGAAGTCGGCTTCACCCAAGAGATCATTCCGCCGTTCTTCAGTGTCAAGGAAGCGGTCTTCCCCTTCAACAAGTTCCCCGGCGTCGACCCCATCCTCGGCCCGGAGATGAAGTCCACCGGCGAGGTGATGGGTGTCGGCGACAGCTTCGGCGAAGCCTTCGCCAAGGCCCAGCTGGGTGCCAACGAGATCCTGCCGAACTCCGGTTGCGCCTTTATCAGCGTGCGTGACGACGACAAGCCCGAAGCCGTGCAGGTCGCCCGCGATCTGGTCGGTCTGGGCTTCGAGGTCGTGGCCACTGCCGGTACCGCGCGGGTGATCGAGGCGGCCGGTCTGCCGGTGCGTCGCGTGAACAAGGTGACCGAAGGCCGTCCCCATGTGGTCGACATGATCAAGAACGACGAAGTCACCCTGATCATCAACACCACCGAAGGCCGGCAGTCCATCGCCGATTCCTATTCCATTCGCCGCAATGCGCTGCAGCACAAGCTGTGCTGCACCACCACCATTGCCGGCGGCCAGGCCATTTGCGAAGCTTTGAAATTCGGCGCCGAGAAGACCGTGCGCCGGCTGCAAGATCTGCATGCAGGAGTTAAGGCATGACCAAGTACCCCATGACCGTCCAGGGCGCCCGTGCCCTGGAGGACGAGCTCAAGCACCTCAAGACCGAGCTGCGTCCGCAGATCACCCAGGCCATCGCCGAAGCGCGTGAGCTGGGTGACCTCAAGGAGAACGCCGAGTACCACGCCGCCCGCGAACAGCAGGGCATGGTCGAGGCGCGGATCCGCGATATCGAAGGGCGCCTGCAGAATGCCCAGGTGATCGACGTGACCGCCCTGCCGCACACCGGCAAGGTGATCTTCGGCACCACCGTGGAGATCGCCAACACCGAGACAGACGAGACCGTGACCTATCAGATCGTCGGTGACGACGAGGCGGACATCAAGCAGGGCAAGCTGTCGGTGGGTTCGCCCATCGCCCGCGCCCTGATCGGCAAGGAAGAAGGGGACGTGGTGCTGGTGAAGACCCCGGGTGGCGATGTCGAATACGAAATTGTCGCCGTCCGTCACGTCTGATCGTCGCGCCGGAGGCTGGCTCGCCAGGCTGCTCGCTGCAGCCTGGCAGCTGGCCCAGGTGTTCTGGGTCGGCCCGCTGATCGCCCTGCACCTGTGCATCCCCGTGGCGCTCGCCCAGGCGGGCTGGGCGCCGCTGCTGATCCAGTCCGGGCGTGAAGAATTGCTGCGCATGATGCTCAGCGCCGCAGGCGGTGGGGTCTTTACCCAGATCGTGGTACTGGTGTGGTGGGCAGGCGTGGGCGCCCTGTGGCGTGATCTGCGCGGCCAGCTGCTGCTGGCCAGTGCCCTGGCTGTGCTGCTGCAGAACGAACTGGCGCGCTTCTGGACCGGGCCGACCGCTCTGGCCGGCTACCTGGTCCTGCTGCTCTGCGGTCTGATCCTGGTGCTGCAGCCCGTTCCCGGGCGTGCGCCGGGCAATCAGACGGTATAGCGCACCACGTTGGACAGATTGCGATTCTGCTCGCGCGCCTTGCGGTAGATCAGCGCCATCTTGCCGATGACCTGTACCAGCTCCGCCTTGCTCGACACGCACAGCTCGTCGATCAGGGCCCGGCGGTCTTCCCGCTCCGTGACGGCCAGCTTGATCTTGATCAGTTCATGATCGTTCAGCGCGCGGTCGAGTTCGCCCAGCACGCCTTCGCTCAGGCCGTTCTCGCTGATGGTGACCACCGGCTTGAGTTGATGACCGATCGCCTTGAACCGCTTTTTAAGCTCGTTGTTGAGCGCCATAATTCACCCCGAATAAAAGCCGGACAGTTTATCCCAGCTGCCACGTGCCGCCCAGCGATACGCGAAAACTTACCAGCGAGCCAGGCATGCCCGCGCGCCCGGCAACGCCTGTCGTGTCGGCTCAAGGAACACCGCGACGACCCTCCGGTCAAGTCGGTGCGCCAGGAAGGTTTCGGCGCAAGCGCTGAAAGGCCTTGTTATTTTCCGTGGGGCCCCCATATGAGCGAGCTGAGTGCGATGGAGCGATCCAGGGGGCTGCGAGACGAAGATGGCGTGAGGCCTTCGAGCAGGGCTCTGGCGCCGCCGTCCGCGTCGCGGGACTAGATCGCGCCAGCAATCTCTATTAGGTCGCGGTTTTAGGGGCAATTGAGAGAATTGATGGCCGCAACGTCTGTCTTGCCCTAGAGTCAAAGGCAGAAGACTCATATAGCGTTACAGACGATGTCTGCCGTGGGCCAGGCTTTGTGTAGTAACTTACCGGTCACTGCCGGTTTCGCTTCGAACGGTTTACCCACGAAACCGGCGCAGAGGGTAGTCAATTGAACGACATGGCAAAGAATCTGATCCTGTGGCTGATCATCGCCGCGGTGCTCGTCACCGTGATGAACAACTTCTCCAGCCCCAACGAACCCCAGACGCTCAACTACTCCGACTTCATCCAGCAGGTGAAGGACGGGCAGATCGAGAGCGTGACCGTGGATGGCTATGTCATCACCGGCAAGCATCGTGATGGCGATCCCTTCAAGACCATCCGTCCGGCGATCCAGGACAATGGCCTGATCGGCGACCTGGTCAACAACAGCGTCACCATCACCGGTAAGCAGCCCGAGCAGCAGAGCATCTGGACTCAGTTGCTGGTGGCCAGCTTCCCGATCCTGGTGATCATCGCCGTGTTCATGTTCTTCATGCGCCAGATGCAGGGAGGCGCCGGCGGTCGCGGCGGTCCCATGAGCTTTGGCAAGAGCAAGGCGCGACTGTTGTCGGAAGACCAGGTCAAGACCACCTTCGCCGACGTCGCCGGTTGCGACGAAGCCAAGGAAGAGGTTACCGAACTGGTCGAATTCCTCCGCGATCCGGGCAAGTTCCAGCGTCTGGGCGGCCGCATTCCCCGTGGCGTGCTGATGGTCGGCTCGCCGGGTACCGGCAAGACGCTGCTGGCCAAGGCCGTGGCGGGCGAAGCCAAGGTACCTTTCTTCACCATTTCCGGTTCGGACTTCGTCGAGATGTTCGTCGGTGTCGGCGCCAGCCGTGTCCGTGACATGTTCGACCAGGCCAAGAAGCACGCGCCCTGCATCATCTTCATCGACGAGATCGATGCGGTCGGTCGCCACCGTGGCAATGGCATGGGCGGTGGTCACGACGAGCGCGAGCAGACCCTGAACCAGTTGCTGGTGGAGATGGATGGCTTCGAGATGAACGATGGCATCATCGTCATCGCCGCCACCAACCGTCCGGACGTCCTCGACCCCGCCCTGCTGCGTCCCGGTCGCTTCGACCGCCAGGTGGTGGTCGGTCTGCCGGACATCCGCGGTCGCGAGCAGATCCTCAAGGTGCACATGCGCAAGGTGCCGGTCGGCGAGCGCGTCGACGCCGGCGTCATCGCCCGCGGTACCCCGGGTTTCTCCGGTGCCGATCTGGCCAACCTGGTCAACGAGGCTTCGTTGTTCGCCGCCCGTGCCAACAAGCGCATCGTCGACATGCGTGAGTTCGAACTGGCCAAGGACAAGATCATGATGGGCGCCGAGCGCAAGACCATGGTCATGTCCGAGAAAGAGAAGCGCAACACGGCCTACCACGAGGCGGGTCACGCCATCGTCGGTCGCCTGGTGCCCGAACACGATCCGGTCTACAAGGTCTCCATCATTCCCCGCGGTCGCGCTCTGGGCGTGACCATGTTCCTCCCCGAGGAGGATCGCTACAGCCTGTCCAAGCGCGCGCTGGAAAGCCAGATCTGCTCGCTGTTCGGCGGTCGTATCGCCGAGGAGATGACCTTGGGCTTCGAGGGGGTGACCACTGGCGCCTCCAACGACATCATGCGCGCGACCTCCCTGGCGCGGAACATGGTCACCAAATGGGGCCTGTCTGAGAAGCTCGGCCCGCTGCTGTATGGCGAGGAAGAGAACGAAGGCTATCTGGGTCGCTCGGGTGGTGGCGGCGCCGGCAACATGTCGGGCGAGACCGCCAAGCAGATCGACCTGGAAATCCGCCGGATCATCGACGACTGCTATAGCACGGCCAAGCGCCTGCTGGACGAGAACCGCGACAAGCTCGAACTCATGGCCGATGCCCTGATGAAGTACGAGACCATCGATTCCGATCAGATCGACGACATCATGGCCGGCAAGGTCCCGCGTGAGCCGCGTGACTGGCATGACCGTGGCGGTCCCACTGGTGACGCTCCGGCGCCGCAGAGTGGTAGCGATCGTCCGGAAACCCCCATCGGTGGTCCAGCCGGAGAACACTGAAACACCCATGTTCAATCCGCTTCCTTCGACCCGATTGCCTTGCGGCAATCGGGTTCTTGTTTTTGACGCGCCCAAAGTCATGGGCATCCTCAACGTCACCCCCGACTCCTTTTCCGATGGTGGTCGCTATACGGCGGTCGAGAGCGCCCTGCGCCATGCGGAGGGGATGGTAGCGGCGGGTGCGGCCATCATCGATGTCGGGGGCGAGTCCACGCGCCCGGGGGCGCCCGCGGTATCCGAAGCGGAAGAACTCGATCGGGTCGTGCCGGTGATCGAGGCAATCGCCCGCGAGCTCGATGTCGTGATTTCCATGGATACCTCCACGCCCGCGGTCATGCGCGAAGGCGCCAGGGCGGGTGCCGGTCTGATCAATGACGTGCGCTCGCTGCGTCGGCCCGGCGCCCTCGAGACGGCGGCCGCGACCGATCTGGCGATCTGCCTGATGCACATGCGCGGCGAGCCCGGCACCATGCAGCAGGCGCCTGTTTATGCCGATGTTGCAGGCGAGGTGGGCGCCTTTCTCGCCGAGCAGGTCGCCCGCTGCGAAGCGGTCGGCATCTCTCGCCAGCGGCTGGTGCTGGATCCGGGCTATGGCTTCGCCAAGACCCTCGAGCACAACCTCGAACTGTTCAGGCGACAGGCCGAGTTGCTCGCCTTTGGGCTACCCTTGCTGGTAGGTGTCTCGCGCAAGAGCATGATCGGCGCGGTCACCGGGCAGCCCGTGGAAGGTCGTCTGGCGGGTGGTCTGGCTCTGGCGGCGCTGGCACTGGCCAAGGGTGCGCAGATTCTCAGGGTCCATGATGTGGCGGAAACGGTGGACGTGGTGAAGATGATCACCGCAGTCGAAGGCTTCAGGCAGGAACAGAACTGATGGCAAGAAAGTATTTTGGAACCGATGGCATTCGCGGCAAGGTCGGGACGTATCCCATCACCCCGGATTTCATGCTCAAGCTGGGCTGGGCGGCCGGTATCGCCTTTCGCAGCCGCGGTGGTTGCCGGGTGCTGGTCGGCAAGGACACCCGCAACTCGGGCTACATGTTCGAATCGGCACTGGAAGCCGGGCTGTCCGCCGCCGGTGCCGACGTCATGCTGCTCGGTCCCATGCCCACGCCGGGGATCGCCTACCTGACCCGGACCTTCCAGGCCAGCGCCGGCATCGTCATCAGTGCGTCACACAATCCCTACTACGACAATGGCATCAAGTTCTTTTCCGGCGCCGGCACCAAGCTGCCCGATGAACTCGAGACCATGATCGAGGAACTGCTCGATACGCCCATGACCGTGGTCGACTCGGCGCGTATCGGCAAGGTCTCGCGCATCAATGATGCCGCCGGTCGCTACATCGAGTTCTGCAAGAGCAGCGTGCCCACCGGGACCAGCTTCGCCGGCATGAAGATCGTGCTGGATTGCGCCAATGGCGCCACCTACAAGATCGCGCCCAGCGTCTTCCGCGAACTGGGGGCGGACGTCAGCGTGCTGGGCGTGCAGCCGGACGGGCTCAACATCAACAAAGATTGCGGCTCCACTCACCTGGAAGGGTTGCAGCAGGCAGTGCTCGACCAGCATGCCGACATTGGCATCGCCTTCGATGGCGACGGCGACCGGGTGCTGATGGTGGATCACACCGGGGCGGCGGTCGATGGCGACGAGCTGCTCTATCTCATCGCACGCGACCTCAAGCGCCGCGGCCGCCTCGAGGGTGGGGTGGTGGGTACCCTGATGAGCAATCTCGGTCTCGAGCTGGGCCTGGCCGAGCTGGATATTCCCTTCGTACGCGCCAAGGTCGGGGATCGCTATGTGATGGCCGAACTGCTGGAGCGCAACTGGGTACTGGGTGGCGAGAATTCCGGGCACGTGGTCTGCTGCCAGTACACCACCACCGGCGATGCCACCATCGCTGCGCTGCAGGTGCTGATCGCCCTGCGCAATGCCGGCCAGACCCTGGCCCAGGCGCGCATGGCGCTGCGCAAGTGCCCGCAGGTGCTGATCAACGTGAGATTCGGTGGCGGCCAGGATCCCCTGGAGCATCCACGGGTCAAGCAGGCCAGTGCCGAGGTGACCGAGAAGATGGCCGGCAAGGGGCGGGTGCTGCTGCGCAAATCCGGGACCGAGCCGCTGTTGCGGGTCATGGTCGAGGGTGAGAACGAACGAGAGGTGCGGGCCCATGCGGAAGCCCTGGCGCAGTTGATAACCGAGGTATGTGCTTGATTTGCTTGCATGCCTGTTTTCGATTGAGTAACATCTGCGCCCACTTCGCTCCCTGAGGTAAAACGCATGCGTCGTTCCCTGGTTGCCGGTAACTGGAAAATGCATGGCTCGCTGCAAGGCGTGTCGGCGCTGGTCGCAGGCTTGAAAGGGTTGGATGGCGCAGCGGGTGTCGATGTCGTGGTGATTCCGACATTGGTGCATCTGCCAGGGGTGGCTGAAGCGTTGGCGGAAACGTCGCTGATGGTGGGAGCCCAGACCTGTGCTCCCGTCGCGGGCGAGAAGGCTCTGACTGGCGAGGTGTCCTCGACCCAGTTGGCAGAGTTCGGTTGCCGCTACGTACTGGTGGGGCACTCCGAGCGACGTGCGCTGCTGGGTGAGGATGATGCGGTGGTGGCGAAGAAATTCGCGGCCATCCAGGAGGGCGGGATGATTCCCGTGCTCTGCGTCGGCGAAACCCGTGAAGAGCGGGAGGCCGAGCGCACTCTGGACGTGGTGGGTGGCCAGCTGAAGGCGGTCATCGATGCGGTTGGAGTGGCAGCGTTCGTCAATGCCGTCGTGGCCTACGAGCCGGTCTGGGCGATAGGTACGGGGCTCACGGCGACGCCGGAGCAGGCGCAAGAGGTTCATGCGGCGATTCGCGCCCTGGTGCGCGAGGCCGATGCTGGGGTCGCTGACGGCCTCCAGTTGTTGTATGGCGGCAGTGTCAAGGCCGCCAACGCTGCCGAGTTGTTCGGCATGCCGGATATCGATGGGGGGCTGGTGGGTGGAGCCTCCCTGAATGCTGAAGAGTTCAGTGCGATTTGCCGCGCTGCAGGACGTGGATAATGTTGGAAACTGCAGTTGTCGTGATCCACTTGCTGATGGCGCTTGGCCTGATCGTGCTGGTATTGATGCAGCAGGGCAAGGGTGCCGAAGCCGGTGCATCCTTTGGTGCGGGCGCCTCGGGTACCGTATTTGGTAGTCAAGGTTCTGCTACCTTTCTGAGTCGCTTTACTGCTATACTAGCCGCGGTTTTTTTCGCGACTAGCTTGGGTCTGGCGTACTTCGCCAAGAACCATGCGCTGAGTCTGCGTGAAGTGGGTCTGCCCACTCAGCCGGTCCAGCAGGCTCCTCAGCCGAAGCAGGATGGTAATGATGTTCCCCTGAGTCAGCCTCGCGCTGCTCAGGGTGGTACTTCCGGGGACGTGCCCCAGGAGTCCAAGTAGGTTTCAAAGGTTTCATGCCGAAGTGGTGGAATTGGTAGACACGCTATCTTGAGGGGGTAGTGGCCACAGGCTGTATGGGTTCGAGTCCCATCTTCGGCACCAAATAGCAAAGACGTCCTGCAGGACGCGGCGAGAGAGAGTAGGTTGACTCCTAGAGTTCAGTTGAATATAATCTCGCTCCAGCTTTGACGCGGGGTGGAGCAGTCTGGTAGCTCGTCGGGCTCATAACCCGAAGGTCGTTGGTTCAAATCCAGCCCCCGCAACCAGTTTTTTAAAGCCCCTTTATAGGGGCTTTTTGTTGGCTGGACAGTTCGGGTCGCGCTTTCTTGCGCAGACCTCTTAGGGATGGGCGTAATGCCCATTTTTTATTCTCAAAAAACGCGAGGCAACCAGGTGTCGAGCAAGCTAGAACAGTTGCAGGCCTTGCTGGCCCCCGTCGTCGAGGCGCTTGGCTATGTCTGCTGGGGTGTCGAGTACATCTCCCAAGGGCGGCATTCGCTACTGCGTGTCTATATCGATCATCCCAACGGCATTCTCGTCGAAGATTGCGAGGCCGTCAGTCGCCAGGTAAGTGGCGTACTCGATGTGGAAGATCCCATCACCAATGAATACACCCTCGAGGTGTCTTCCCCCGGTATGGATAGGCCGCTGTTCACGCTGGAGCAATTCGCTGCCCACGCCGGTGAACAGGTCAAGGTCAAACTTCGGTCGCCCTTCGAAGGGCGACGTAATTTCCAGGGTTTGCTGCGCGGTGTGGAAGACCAGGACGTCGTGGTGCAGGTGGACGAGCATGAGTATCTGCTGCCCATCGAGATGATCGACAAGGCCAACGTCGTTCCCCGTTTCGAGTGATTTGAGCGCGAGACCGCGGATCCCAAGGATTGCGAATACGAGGCGTAAGATGAGCAAAGAAGTTCTGCTGGTAGTGGAATCTGTTTCGAACGAGAAGGGTGTTCCACCCGGCGTCATCTTCGAGGCACTGGAGTTGGCTCTCGCCACGGCTACCAAGAAGCGCTACGAAGAAGATGTGGATCTGCGGGTGTCGATCAACCGACACAACGGCAGCTACGAAACCTTCCGTCGCTGGACCGTGGTGGAAGACGAAGACTATCAGCTGCCCGATTCGCATCTGACGGTGGAAGACGCCCAGGAAGAGCATCCCGGCGTCAAGGCCGGTGAAGTGATCGAAGAAAAGATCGAATCCATCGAATTCGGTCGGATCGCTGCCCAGACCGCCAAGCAGGTGATCGTGCAGAAGGTGCGCGAGGCCGAGCGGGCTCAGGTGGTGGACGCCTATCGCGAGAAGGTCGGCGAGATCATCTCCGGTACCGTCAAGAAGGTCACCCGTGACAGCGTGATCGTCGACCTGGGCAACAATGCCGAGGCGCTGCTGCCGCGCGAGCACATCATTCCCCGCGAGACCTTCCGCATGGGCGTGCGTCTGCGTGCCCTGCTCAAGGAAATCCGCACGGAGAACCGCGGTCCGCAGCTGATGCTGTCGCGTACCGATCCGCAGATGCTGATCGAGCTGTTCCGCATCGAGGTGCCGGAAATTTCCGAGCAACTGATCGATGTCATGGCCGCCGCCCGGGATCCGGGTTCGCGGGCCAAGATCGCCGTCCGTTCCAAGGACAAGCGCATCGATCCCCAGGGTGCCTGCATCGGCATGCGCGGTTCGCGCGTCCAGGCGGTATCCGGTGAACTGGGTGGCGAGCGGGTCGACATCGTCCTCTGGGACGACAATCCGGCGCAGTTCGTCATCAACGCCATGGCCCCGGCCGAAGTCGCTTCGATCATCGTCGACGAAGACAGCCGTACCATGGACATCGCCGTCGCCGAGGACAACCTGGCCCAGGCCATTGGCCGTGGCGGTCAGAACGTGCGCCTGGCCAGTCAGTTGACCGGCTGGACGCTCAACGTGATGACCGAGGCGGACATCAACGCCAAGCAGCAGGCCGAGACCGGCGACATCATCCAGCGCTTCATCGACGAGCTGGATGTCGACGAGGAGCTCGCGCAGGTACTGGTGGAAGAAGGCTTCACCTCCCTCGAGGAAGTGGCCTACGTGCCCATGGAAGAGATGCTCAACATCGATGGCTTCGACGAAGACATCGTCAACGAGCTGCGTACCCGGGCCAAGGATCGCCTGCTGACCCGGGCCATCGCGACCGAAGAACAGAAGAGCCCCAGCGAAGATCTGCTGACCCTCGACGGCATGGACCCCCAGCTCGCCAGCGCGCTGGCCCAGCGTGGCGTGGTGAATCGCGAAGAGCTCGCCGAGCAGTCGATCGACGACCTGCTCGACATCAACGGCATGACCGAAGAGCGTGCCGGCAAGCTGATCATGGCTGCCCGTGCCCATTGGTTCGAGTAAGCGGCGCAGTCTGAGGAGAGAAGTGCATGACGCAAGTCACGGTGAAAGAACTGGCCCAAACGGTCAATACGCCGGTGGAACGTCTGCTACAGCAGATGCGCGAGGCAGGTCTGACGCACAGCAGTGCTGAGCAACTGGTGAGCGATGCGGAGAAGCAGGCCCTGCTGACGCATCTCAAGGGGACGGCGCAGCTCGACGAGCCGAGCAAGATCACCCTGCAGCGCAAGACCCAGACCACGCTGAAAGTGGCCGGCAGCAAGACAGTCAGCGTCGAAGTGCGCAAGAAGAAGACCTTCGTCAAGCGCAGCACCGCTGAACTCGAGGCCGAACAGCGCCGCGAGCAGGAAGCCCAGCGCGCGGCCGACGAGGCTGCGGCCCAGGCACGTGCCGAGGAAGAAGCCCAGCGCGCCGCCGAAGCGGCTGCCCAGCAGCAGGCCGAAGCCGCTGCCCAGGCCGTGCAGCAGCAGGCGGTCGCCGCCGAGGCTGCGGCCCCTGCCGCGCCGGAAGCCCCGGCCGTGGTGGCCGAGCAGCAACCCGCTGCCGAGCCTGCTGCCGAGGTCAAGAAGGCGGACCCGGCCGGCGAGCGCAAGCGCGAAGAGCCGCGTCGTCCCGTGCATCCTGCGCCGAGCAGCAAGCGCGACGAAGACGAGCGTCGCGAGCGCAAGAACGCCCAACATCGCCCGTCGATCAAGGACAAGGTCGCAGCTCCCCGTACCGTGCGCAGTGGCGACGACGAGGAAGAAGGCTTTGGCCGGCGCGGTGGTCGCGGTGGCAAGTCGCGACTCAAGAAGCGAAACCAACACGGGTTCCAGAGCCCGACAGGACCTGTAGTGCGCGAAGTCAATCTAGGCGAGACCATCACCGTCTCTGAGCTTGCTCAGCAGATGTCGGTGAAGGCCGCCGAAGTCATCAAGTTCATGTTCAAGATGGGGTCTCCCGCCACCATCAACCAGGTGCTCGACCGCGAGACGGCGCAGCTGGTGGCCGAAGAGCTGGGCCACAAGGTCAAGCTGGTCAACGAGAACGCGCTGGAAGATCAACTGGCCGAATCCCTCAAGTTCGAGGGCGGCAAGGCCATGCACCGCGCGCCGGTGGTGACCGTCATGGGTCACGTCGACCACGGCAAGACCTCGCTGCTGGACTACATCCGTCGCGCCAAGGTCGCGTCGGGCGAAGCCGGTGGCATCACCCAGCACATCGGTGCCTACCACGTGGAAACCGAGCGTGGCATGGTGACCTTCCTGGATACCCCTGGCCACGCCGCGTTCACCGCGATGCGTGCCCGCGGTGCCAAGGCCACCGACATCGTCATCCTGGTCGTCGCGGCCGATGACGGCGTCATGCCGCAGACCGAGGAAGCCATCCAGCACGCCAAGGCGGCGGGTGTGCCCATCGTCGTGGCGGTCAACAAGATCGACAAGCCCGATGCCGACCCGGATCGCGTCAAGCATGATCTGGCCGGTCGTCAGGTGATTCCGGAAGAGTGGGGCGGCGACACCCAGTTCGTGCACGTCTCGGCCAAGGCCGGTACCGGCGTCGACGAACTGCTCGAAGCCATCCTGCTGCAGGCCGAGGTCCTGGAGCTGACCGCTACGCCGGAAGCACCCGGCCGCGGCGTGGTCATCGAATCGCGCCTGGACAAGGGTCGTGGTCCGGTGGCTACCGTGCTGGTGCAGAACGGTACCCTGCGTCAGGGCGACATGGCACTGGTCGGCGTCAACTTCGGCCGCATCCGCGCCATGCTCGACGAGAACGGCAAGCCGATCAAGGAAGCCGGTCCGTCCATCCCGGTCGAGATCCTTGGCCTGGACGGCACCCCGGATGCCGGTGACGAGCTCACCGTGCTGACCGACGAGAAGAAGGCCCGCGAAGTGGCGCTGTTCCGTCAGGGCAAGTTCCGCGAGATCAAGCTAGCCCGCGCTCACGCCGGCAAGCTCGAGAACATCTTCGAGAACATGGGTCAGGACGAGAAGAAGACCCTCAACATCGTGCTCAAGTCCGATGTGCGGGGCTCCCTCGAGGCGCTGCAGGGCTCGCTGTCCGGTCTGGGCAACGACGAAGTCCAGGTGCGCGTGGTCGGCGGTGGCGTCGGTGGTATCACCGAGAGCGATGCCAACCTGGCGCTGGCTTCCAATGCCGTGCTGTTCGGCTTCAACGTCCGGGCCGATGCCGGGGCGCGGAAGATCGTCGAGCAGGAAGGCCTCGACATGCGCTACTACAACGTCATCTACGACATCATCGAAGACGTGAAGAAGGCGCTGACCGGCATGCTGGGCAGTGACGTTCGGGAGAACATCCTGGGTATCGCCGAGGTGCGTGACGTCTTCCGTTCGCCCAAGTTCGGCGCCGTCGCCGGCTGCATGGTCACCGAGGGCATGGTGCACCGTAACCGTCCGATCCGCGTTCTGCGCGAAGACGTGGTCATCTTCGAAGGCGAGCTGGAATCCCTGCGTCGCTTCAAGGATGACGTGGCCGAAGTCCGTGCCGGCATGGAATGCGGTATCGGCGTGAAGAGCTACAACGACGTGCGCGTCGGCGACAAGATCGAGGTGTTCGAGAAGGTTCAGGTCGCCCGTTCGCTGTAACGACGACCCTGCACCAGGACGGCAGGTCGCGGACCTGGCAGAACCCTGCCAGGTCCGGACTTGCCGTTCGCGTTTCCAAGGTTCATGGCTGGCAGGCCTGGTGTCTGCGGCCTTTCGTACGAGAGTTTCGACATGGCCAAAGAATTCAGCCGTACCCAGCGCATCGGTGATCAGATGCAGCGTGAACTGGCACTGCTGATCCAGCGCGAGATCAAGGATCCGCGACTGGGCATGGTGACCATCACCGGCGTGGACGTCGCGCGCGACCTGTCCCATGCCAAGGTGCACATCACCGTCCTGGGCAAGGACGACGATGCCGACGCCATCAAGCAGAACATCGGCATCCTCAAGGACGCCGCCGGCTTCCTGCGCCAGCAGCTGGGCCGGGCGATGAAGCTGCGCACCGTTCCGCAGCTGAGCTTCCAGTACGACGAGAGCATCCGTCGCGGTGCCCAGCTGTCGGCCCTGATCGAGCGAGCGGTCGCCGAAGACCGTCGCCACGAAGGGGAGGAATAGGGGTGGCCCAGGTCAAGCGTATTCGCCGCCAGGTGCATGGCGTGCTGGTGCTGGACAAGCCGCGCGGCTTTTCCTCCAACGCCGCCCTGCAAAAGGTCCGCTGGCTGCTCAATGCCGAGAAGGCCGGACACACCGGTAGCCTGGATCCCCTGGCCACCGGCGTGCTGCCACTGTGCTTCGGCGAGGCCACCAAGTTCTCCCAGTACCTGCTGGATGCCGACAAGGGCTACAGCACCGTGGCGCAACTGGGCGTCACCACCACCACCGGCGATGCCGAGGGTGAAGTGCTGGAGCGACGGGCGGTCGCGGTCGATGAAGCGGCCATCCAGGCGGCACTGCCGGCCTTCCGCGGCCAGATAGAGCAGATTCCGCCGATGTATTCGGCGCTCAAGCGCGACGGTCAGCCGCTGTACAAGCTGGCGCGTGCCGGGGAAATAGTGGAGCGCGAGGCGCGTTCTGTTACTATTGCCCGTCTGGAACTGCTGGCGTTGCAGGAAGATCGCGCGACGCTGGAAGTGGCCTGCAGCAAGGGCACCTATGTGCGTACCCTGGTCGAAGACCTCGGCGCCCGTCTTGGCTGTGGTGCTCATGTGGCCGAGTTGCGCCGCACCCAGGCCGGCCCCTTTGGCCTGGCGCAGGCCATCAGCCTGGAAGAGCTGGAGGCGGCGCACGCCGAAGGCGGTTCCGAAGCGCTGGATCGCTTCCTGCTGCCGGTCGACAGTGGCCTGGAGCACTGGCCGCTGGTGCAGTTGACGCAGCATAGCGCCTACTACTGGTTGCACGGTCAGCCCGTTCGGGCGGCCAATGCACCGAAATTCGGCTTGATGCGGGTGCAGGACGACCAGGGTCGTTTCATCGGCATCGGCGAGATTGATGACGAGGGGCAGGTTGCTCCCCGTAGACTGATTCGGTCCTAGACCGATACCGAGGGTGGCTGTCAGCAGGCACGGTCACACCTCTTTCCTTAAGCACGGGATCCATCCCGGCCTGTTCCTCAGAGGAGCCCTATCATGGCACTGAGCGTTGAAGACAAAGCCCAGATCGTAAACGAGTTCAAGCAGAGCGAAGGCGACACCGGTTCCCCGGAAGTGCAGGTTGCCCTGCTGTCCGCCAACATCGACAAGCTGCAAGGTCACTTCAAGGCCAACGGCAAAGATCACCACAGCCGTCGTGGTCTGATCCGCATGGTCAACCAGCGTCGTAAGCTGCTGGACTACCTGAAGTCCAAGGACACCTCTCGTTACAGCGCACTGATCGCTCGCCTGGGCCTGCGTCGTTAATACGATGCAGACCTGCTGCAAGCAGTCTGAAGCTGGAGGTCGGCTCGCGCCGGCCTCCGGCTTTTTTGCTTGAGAGGCCGACAGAATCGGCCTGCGTCACCTGGAGATCAGCGAGGGTCCGAATCCCTCTGGTCGCCCCCGTTTCCCCCAAGGCAATAAAGAGAAGGAAAGACTGTGAATCCAGTAATCAAGCAATTCAAGTTCGGTGAGCAGACCTTCACCCTGGAAACCGGCCGCATCGCGCGCCAGGCGACCGGTGCCGTGCTGGTCTCCACCGAAGACGTCAGCGTACTGGTCACCGTGGTCGGTGCCAAGCAGCCCGCCGTCGGCAAGGACTTCTTCCCGCTGTCCGTGCACTACCAGGAGAAGACCTACGCCGCTGGCCGCATCCCCGGTGGCTACTTCAAGCGTGAAGGCCGTCCTTCCGAGAAGGAAACCCTGACCTCGCGCCTGATCGATCGCCCGATCCGCCCGCTGTTCCCCGAAGGCTTCCTCAACGAAGTCCAGGTGGTCTGCACCGTGGTCAGCACCAACAAGAAGTCCGATCCGGACATCGCCGCCATGATCGGCACCTCCGCCGCCCTGGCCATCTCCGGCATCCCCTTCGCCGGCCCCATCGCCGCTGCGCGCGTGGGCTACCACAGTGAACTGGGCTACCTGCTGAACCCCAGCTACGAGCAGCTGCAGAGCTCCAGCCTGGACATGGTCGTGGCCGGTACCCGTGACGCCGTGCTGATGGTGGAATCCGAAGCCGACGAGCTGACCGAAGACCAGATGCTGGGTGGCGTGCTGTTCGCCCACGAAGAATTCCAGGTGGCTATCGAGGCCATCAGCCAGTTCGCCGCCGAAGCCGGCAAGCCGACCTGGAACTGGCAGGCACCCGCCGAGAACACCGCCCTGGTCGAGGCCGTCAAGGCCGAGGTCGGCGAGGCCGTGTCCCGTGCCTACACCATCACCATCAAGCAGGATCGCTATGCGGCCCTGGGCGCCCTGCGTGACCAGGCCATCGCCAAGCTGGCCGGCGAAAACGGCCAGTACAGCGAAGCCGAGGTCAAGGAGACCTTCGGTCTGCTGGAATACCGCACCGTGCGCCAGAACATCGTCGACGGCAAGCCGCGTATCGACGGCCGCGACACCCGCACCGTTCGCCCGCTGCAGATCGAAGTCGGCACCCTGAAGAAGACTCACGGTTCGGCGCTGTTCACCCGTGGCGAAACCCAGGCCCTGGTCACCGCGACCCTGGGTACCGCCCGCGATGCCCAGCTGCTGGACACCCTGGAAGGCGAGCGTCGTGACAGCTTCATGCTGCACTACAACTTCCCGCCCTTCTCGGTCGGCGAGTGCGGCCGCATGGGCAGCCCGGGCCGTCGCGAGATCGGTCACGGCCGTCTGGCCCGCCGTGGCATCCAGGCCATGCTGCCGACCCAGGAAGCCTTCCCCTACAGCATCCGCGTGGTTTCCGAGATCACCGAGTCCAACGGCTCCAGCTCCATGGCCTCGGTCTGCGGTGCCTCCCTGGCGCTGATGGACGCCGGTGTGCCGGTCAAGGCCCCGGTGGCCGGTATCGCCATGGGTCTGGTCAAGGAAGGCGAGAAGTTCGCCGTCCTGACCGACATCCTGGGTGACGAAGATCACCTGGGCGACATGGACTTCAAGGTGGCCGGTACCGCCAAGGGCGTTACCGCCCTGCAGATGGACATCAAGATCAACGGCATCACCGAAGAGATCATGGAGATCGCCCTGGAGCAGGCGCTGGAAGCGCGTCTGAACATCCTGGGTCAGATGAACCAGGTGATCTCCGAATCGCGTGCCGAGCTGTCGGAAAACGCCCCGACCATGTTGGCGATGAAGATCGACCAGGACAAGATCCGCGACGTGATCGGCAAGGGTGGCGCCACCATCCGCGGTATCTGCGAAGAGACCAAGGCTTCGATCGACATCGAGGACGACGGCACCATCAAGATCTACGGCGAGACCCGCGAAGCGGCTGAAGCGGCCAAGCAGCGCGTCCTGGGCATCACTGCCGAGGCCGAGATCGGCAAGATCTACGTCGGCAAGGTGGAGCGCATCGTCGACTTCGGCGCCTTCGTCAACATCCTGCCGGGCAAGGACGGTCTGGTGCACATCTCGCAGATCAGCGATCAGCGCATCGAGAAGGTCACCGACGTGCTGAAGGAAGGTCAGGAAGTGAAGGTGCTGGTGCTGGACGTGGACAACCGCGGTCGCATCAAGCTGTCGATCAAGGACGTGGCGGCGGCGGAAGCCTCCGGCGTCTGAGACGACCCTGCATGAGAAAAACCCGGCCTCGGCCGGGTTTTTTCGTTTCGGGTGGCGGTGCCGGAGACCTTTGTAGCGCGGCCATACCGGTGCACCGCAGCGACCGCTTCTACAGGGGTGGTGCAACTGTCCTCTCGCTATAGGAATACACCCGTAGCGTGGAAAACGGCGCAGCCTTTTCCACTTCAGACGTCGTAGCAAGGGCGCGCCCTCACCCCAACCCTCTCCCGAAGGGAAAGGGGGCTATCCGAGCCGGCATTAGCCCCGGCAAGATCGCGATACACCGGCGTGCCTCCCGCTGTAGGAGTGAGCCATGGCCGCGATTGGCCCAGGCATTACGCCTTCTCGCGAATCCATTCGATGAAGCTGCGCACCTTGGGCACCTCGGCCATCTGTTCCGGATAGGCCAGCCAGTAGGCGTGGGGGCTGGCCAGGCGGTGCGGCCAGGCGAGCACCAGGCGGCCGGAGGCCAGTTCTTCGGCCACCAGGAATTCCGGCAGCAGCGCCACGCCGCAGCCTTCCTGGGCGGCGCGGGCGCAGAGGGTAAAGGTGTCGAAGCGCGGTCCGTGATGGCTGTGCACCTCCTCGCGCCCGAGGCTGGCGTACCAGTCGTGCCAGGATTCCGGGCGGGTGGTGTTCTGCAGCAGCACGAAGTCCACCAGCTGCTCGGGGCCGGCGATCCCCTCGGCGGGCAGCAGATCCGGCGCGCAGACCGCGACCATGTGCTCGTGCAGCAGCAATTCGCACTCGGCACCCGGCCAGCTGCCGTGGCCATAGAACAGCGCCACGTCATGGCGCGGATCGCGGAAGTCCACCGGTTCCAGGGCGCTGGAGACGTCCAGGTGGATGTTGGGAAAGCGCAGGCGCCAGCCCTTCAGCCGCGGCACCAGCCAGCGTTCGCCAAAGGTCGGCGGGGTGGCCACGCGCAGCACCTCGGTCTCGCCGCCATAGGACCTCAGGTAGCGCGCCGACATCTCCAGCTGGTTGAGGATCTTGTCCACCTCGGCCAGGTAGAGCGCGCCCGCGGGCGTGAGTTGCAGGCGACGGCGGACCCGGCGAAAGAGGCTGTGCTGCAGCAGGTCCTCGAGCTGGGCGACCTGCTTGCTGACGGCGCTCTGGGTCAGGGCCAGTTCGTCGGCCGCGCGGGTAAAGCTCAGGTGACGCGCGACCGCCTCGAAGCACTGCATGGCGGTGATGGACGGCAGGTGGCGACGTTGCATGAGCGGACTCGCGGCATGAAAAAAGGGAATGATATGCCGAGCAAAGGTCGGTTGTCCGGCGCCGCTGGGCTGACCATACTCAGGGACGATTCCCACTCTGCGGAGACCTCAGCATGAGCAAGGCCCTGTTGGAACGCCTCGGCGTTCCTGCCCAGCACTACACCCAAGGCGAGCACCGGGTGCATTCCCCCATCGATGGCAGCCAACTGGGCAGCGTCGCCCTGGAAAGCGCCGCCGAGGTGGAGCAGAAGATCTCCCGTGCCGAGCGGGCCTTCCAGGCCTGGCGGGCGGTGCCGGCGCCGCGTCGTGGCGAACTGGTGCGGCTGCTCGGTGAAGAGCTGCGCGCGCACAAGGCCGATCTGGGCGAGCTGGTGTCCTGGGAAGCTGGCAAGATCACCCAGGAAGGCCTGGGCGAAGTCCAGGAGATGATCGACATCTGCGACTTCGCCGTTGGCCTGTCGCGTCAGCTCTATGGTCTGACCATTGCCTCCGAGCGCCCCGGTCATCACATGCGCGAATCCTGGCAGCCGCTGGGTGTGGTGGGCATCATCAGTGCCTTCAACTTCCCGGTGGCGGTCTGGTCGTGGAACGCCGCCCTGGCCCTGGTCTGTGGCAATCCGGTGATCTGGAAGCCCTCGGAAAAGACCCCGCTGACCGCCCTGGCCTGCCAGGCGCTGTTCGAGAAGGCCCTGGCGCGCTTTGGCGATGCCCCGGCCGATCTGAGTCAGGTCATCGTTGGCGATCGCGCCGCCGGTGAAGCCCTGGTGGACGATCCGCGGGTGGCACTGGTGAGCGCCACGGGTAGCACCCGCATGGGTCGCGAGGTAGGACCCCGGGTTGCGGCGCGCTTCGGCCGCAGCATCCTCGAACTGGGCGGCAACAATGCCATGATCCTCGCACCGAGCGCCGATCTGGACATGGCGGTGCGTGCCATCCTATTCAGCGCCGTCGGCACCGCCGGCCAGCGCTGCACCACCCTGCGCCGGTTGATCGCCCATCGTTCGGTCAAGGACGAGATCGTCGCCCGACTCAAGACCGCCTATGCCAAAGTCCGCATCGGTCACCCGCTGGAAAGCAATCTGATCGGTCCGCTGATCGACGCGGCCAGTTTCCAAGCCATGCAGGGCGCGCTGGAGCAAGCGCGTGGCGAGGGAGGGGTGGTCTATGGCGGCGAGCGTCAGCTGGCCGACCGGTATCCCGAGGCCTACTACGTGGCACCGGCCATCGTCGAGATGCCCGAGCAGAGCGAGGCGGTGCGCCACGAGACCTTCGCGCCCATCCTCTATGTGCTGACCTATGACGATTTCGACGAGGCGGTGGCACTGAACAACGCCGTGCCCCAAGGCCTGTCGTCCTGCATCTTCACCACCGACGTGCGCGAGGCCGAGGCCTTCATGTCGGCGACCGGCAGCGACTGCGGCATCGCCAACGTCAACATCGGGCCGAGCGGCGCCGAGATCGGTGGCGCCTTCGGTGGCGAAAAGGAAACCGGTGGTGGTCGCGAATCCGGCTCCGATGCCTGGAAGGCCTACATGCGTCGCCAGACCAACACCGTCAATTATTCCCGCCAGCTGCCGCTGGCCCAGGGCATCGTCTTCGACTGAGTGGATCCGCCAGGAGCGCAGAGAATGCAGTTGCGTGAGGAGTGCCTGTGGGAGCGGCTGTATCCGGCGGTGCCGGGTGCACCGCTGCAGGGCGAGCGTGACACCGAGGTCTGCGTTATCGGCGGTGGTTACACCGGGCTGTCCACCGGCCTGCACCTGGCGCAGGCCGGGCGGCGGGTGGTGGTGCTGGAGGCCCATGGCGTCGGCCATGGCGGCTCGGGGCGCAATGTCGGGCTGGTCAATGCCGGCATGTGGATCCCGCCGGACGAGGCGGTGGCCACTTTGGGAGCGGAGGTCGGCGAACGTCTGCTGGGGGTGATGGGCGATGCGCCGAGTCAGGTGTTCGCCCTCATCGAGCGCTATGGCATCGACTGCCAGCCGCGCCGCGCCGGCACCCTGCACATGGCGCACAGCGCCAAGGGCCTGGCCGATCTCGGCCAGCGTGCCGAGCAATGGCAGCGCCGCGGCGCCCGGGTCGAGCTGCTGGAAGGCGAAGCCTGCTACAGCGCCTGCGGGACGCGCGACATCAGTGGTGCGCTGCTCGATCATCGCGCCGGTACCCTGGTGCCTATGGGCTATGCCCTGGGTCTGGCCAGGGCGCTGCGCCAGGAAGGCGGCGAGTTGTTCGAGCGGAGTTCGGTGCAGCGCCTGCAGCGGATCGGTGAGCGCTGGCAGGTGGAAACCCCCCAGGGGCGGGTCACCGCCGACCAGGTGGTGATCGCCTCCAACGCCTACACCGAAGGCGAATGGACCACCCTGCGCAAGCAATTCTTCCCGGGCTACTACTACCAGGTGGCCTCGCGGCCCCTTGGCCCGGAGGCGGACTTCATCCTGCCCCAGGGGCGTGGTTCCTGGGATACCCGGACGGTGCTCAGCAGCATCCGCCGCGATGCCGATGGCCGTCTGCTGCTGGGCAGTCTCGGCAACATGGCGGGACGGCCGGCCGGCTTCATCCGCGCCTGGGCCGATCGCATCCAGCGCCACTATTTCCCCGCGCTCGGACGGGTCGAGTGGGAGTGCAGCTGGACGGGCCGCATCGGCTTCACCCCCGATCATCTGATGCGACTGTTCGAACCGGCGCCGGGCCTGCTGGCGGTGACCGGCTACAACGGACGCGGGGTCACCACGGGCACGGTGGTGGGGCAGGCCTTTGCCCGCTATCTGTGCAGTGGCGATCGCCACGACCTGCCGCTGCCCCTGGCGTCGCTGGATGCCAATCCGGTCGGCCAGTGGCGCCGCCTCATGTACGAAGCCGGCTTCACCCTCTATCACGCCGGGCAATGCCTGCGCGTGGTGCTCTAGCGACCCGCCATACCTGCTGTCACCGGCCCTCGAGCCGGGCGATGACGCGCCGAAGCGGCCGATTTGCGCATCCCGACCTGTGCAAGTCGGCCGCTTTTTTCTGACTGTTCACCACCGCCAGTAGGCCGAAAGAACGGCAGATCCGCCCGGGGCCTGCGACCGCAGGATCATGGTTACTTTAGTGGCACAGTGTGGGGCCGGTGTTACGTTTTGGTGCGAAACAGGTGCAACCGGGTTGCTATCTGGTAACAAACCGCTGGGTTTCAACGCTCCCGCTGCTACCGCTTCGCCGAATCATCCAGACTAATGAGCCGCTTACGACAAAGGTCTAAAGGGCGGTCCGCTCCACTGGCTGCGGCCCTCGCCACAGGTTGTCGGCGGTTTTGGCCCATCACGGTGGCGGCAAATGGCCTTTGCGCCCGGTACACAACTGAGTGATGGCACAGGCTTTGCTCCGGCGAAAAGGCCAACCACCCTCTGGAGCAAACCTCCCATGTCGAAGATTTACAGAAAAGGCATTCTGGCTCTCGCTATCGGTTCTGCGTTCACTCTCTCCTCCCTGGCGCATGCCGACATCGTGATCGGTGTTGCCGGTCCCTATACCGGGGCCAGCGCCGCCTATGGCGAGCAGTTCTGGAAGGGGGCTACCCAGGCCGCGGCGGACATCAACGCCGCCGGTGGCATCAATGGCGAGAAGATCAAGCTGGTGCAGGGCGACGACGCCTGCGAGCCCAAGCAGGCCGTAGCCGTGGCCAACCGCCTGGTGGACTCCGAGAAGGTCAAGGCCGTGATCGGCCACTTCTGCTCCTCCAACACCATGCCCGCCTCGGAGATCTACGACGAAGCCGGCATCATCTCCATCACCCCGGCGTCCACCAACCCCAAGATCACCGAGCGTGGCCTGACCGGCGTGTTCCGCATGTGCGGTCGTGACGACCAGCAGGGCATCGTCGCCGGCGACTACATTGTCGATACCCTCAAGGCCAAGAAGGTCGCCATCATCCACGACAAGGACACCTACGGTCAGGGCCTGGCCGACGCCACCAAGGCGCAGCTCAACAAGCGCGGCGTGAAAGAGGTGCTCTACGAAGGCCTGACCCGCGGCGAGAAGGACTTCAACTCCCTGGTCACCAAGATCCGCGCCTCCGGCGCCGACGTGGTCTACTTCGGCGGCCTGCATCCCGAAGCCGGTCCGCTGGTTCGTCAGATGCGCGAGCAGGGCGTGACCGCCAAGTTCGTCTCCGGCGACGGCATCGTCTCCGCCGACTTGGTCACCACCGCCGGTGGCGCCCAGTACACCAAGGGCGTGCTGATGACCTTCGGCGCCGACCCGCTGCAGAACCCCGCCGGCAAGACCGTGGTGGAAACCCTGCGCAAGTCCGGCTACGAGCCCGAGGGCTACACCCTCTACTCCTACGCCTCGCTGCAGGCCGTGGCTGCTGCTTTCAACGGTATCAAGGGCACTGATGGCGCCAAGGCCGCCGAGTGGCTGAAGTCCCACAGCGTCAACACCGTTCTGGGTGAGAAGAGCTGGGACAGCAAGGGCGACCTCAAGGTCTCCGACTACGTGATGTACGAATGGGACGACAAGGGCAAGTACCAACAGCTGCCCTGATCCTCGCGTGAATCCGCCCGCCGCCGCCTCGTCTCCGCCCCAGGACGAGGTGGCGGCCGGCGGCCCTCGTCATCCATCCAGCGCGAGACTGCAAACGTGGACGGTATCTTCCTGCAACAACTGGTCAACGGCCTGACCCTGGGCTCGGTCTACGGACTCATCGCCATCGGCTACACCATGGTCTATGGCATCATCGGCATGATCAACTTCGCCCATGGCGACGTGTACATGGTGTCGGCCTATCTCGCCGCCATCGGCATCGCCCTGCTGAGCGTGTTCGGCCTGCATTCCTTCCCGGTGCTGATCCTCGGCACCCTTATCTTCACCGTGGTGGTCACCTCCGTGTACGGCTGGGCCATCGAGCGGATCGCCTACAAGCCGCTGCGCAATTCCACGCGCCTGGCGCCGCTGATCTCGGCCATCGGCATGTCGCTGATCCTGCAGAACTACGTGCAGCTCGCTCAGGGCGCGCGCCAGCAGGGGGTACCGACGCTGCTCGACGGCGCCCTGCGCCTGCACATCGGCGAAGGCTTCGTGATCATCACCTACACCAAGATCTTCATCATCCTGGCCTCCATCATCGGCATGGGCCTGCTCACCTACGTGATCCAGAAGACCACCCTCGGCCGCATGTGCCGGGCCACCCAGCAGGATCGCAAGATGGCGCAGATCCTCGGCATCAACACCGACCGGGTGATCTCCTACGTCTTCATCATCGGCGCGGCCATGGCGGCGCTGGCCGGGGTGCTCATCACCCTCAACTACGGCACCTTCGACTTCTATGCCGGCTTCATCATCGGCATCAAGGCCTTTACCGCGGCGGTGCTCGGCGGCATCGGCTCGCTGCCCGGCGCCATGCTCGGCGGCATCATCCTCGGCATCTCCGAAGCCCAGTTCGCCAGCCTGGTGAACTCGGACTACAAGGACGTCTTCAGCTTCTCGCTGCTGGTGGCGATCCTGATCTTTAGGCCCCAGGGGCTGCTCGGCAAACCCCAGGTCACGAAGGTGTAATCCATGAGTCAGACGTCTTCCTCCTTCGACCTCAAGGTCGTGCTGCGCGACACCCTCATGGTGGGTCTGGTCTCGCTGATCCTGTTCGGCCCCATCGTCGGCATCGTGCTCGACGGCTACGGCTACAACCTCGAGCCGGGCCGCGTCGGCATCATGGTCGCGGTGGTCATGGCCGGCCGCTTCCTGCTCAGCCTGTTCGGCCAGACCGCCAAGGGCCGTGACTGGATCGAGTCCTTCAAGCGCAACGACGGCGGTGTCCATGTGCTGCCGCCGGGGCACAAGTCCAACCTGAGATTCATCCTGCCCATCGTCATCCTGGTGGCCATCGCCTTTCCCTTCCTGGCGACCAAGTACTGGCTGACGGTGATCATCCTCTGCCTGATCTACGTGCTGCTGGGCCTGGGCCTGAACATCGTGGTGGGCCTGGCCGGTCTGCTCGACCTCGGCTACGTCGGCTTCTATGCCATCGGTGCCTACGGCCTGGCGCTGGGTTACCAGTACCTCGGCCTGGGCTTCTGGACCATGCTGCCGCTCGCCGCGGTACTGGCCGCGGTGGCGGGGGCGATACTGGGCTTCCCGGTCTTGCGCATGCACGGGGACTACCTGGCCATCGTCACCCTCGGCTTCGGCGAGATCATCCGCCTGGTGCTCAACAACTGGCTGGAAGTGACCAAGGGCCCGAACGGCATCGCCGCGCCCTCGCCGACCTTCTTCGGCATCGAGTTCGGCCGCCGGGCGAAGGAGGGCGGGGTGCCCATCCACGAGCTGCTGGGCATCAGCTACAACCCCAACGCGACGATGATCTTCATCTATACCGTGCTGTTCCTGGTGGTGCTGCTGGTGCTCTACATCAAGCACCGCCTGACCCGCATGCCGGTCGGCCGCGCCTGGGAAGCCCTGCGCGAAGACGAGATCGCCTGCCGCGCCATGGGTCTGAACCATGTGCTGGTCAAGCTTTCCGCCTTCATGATCGGTGCCTCCACCGCGGGCCTGGCCGGGGTGTTCTTCGCCACCTACCAGGGCTTCATCAACCCGGCCTCGTTCAACTTCTTCGAGTCGGTGCTGGTGCTGGCCATCGTGGTGCTGGGCGGCCTGGGCTCCACCGTCGGGGTGGTGGTCTCGGCCTTCGTCATGACCCTGCTGTTCGAGCTGCTGCGCGAATTCGGCGACATCCGCATGCTGGTGTTCGGCGTGCTCATGGTGGTGATGATGATGTGGCGGCCGCGTGGCCTGATCCGTATCGCCCGCAGTGGCTTCGCGATTCGCAAGGGAGTGGCGCCGTGAGCGACAACATTCTGACCGTCAACGGTCTGGGCATGAGATTCGGGGGTATCAAGGCCCTCTCGGACGTGTCCTTCGATATCCAGCGGCACTCCATCACCGCGCTGATCGGCCCCAATGGGGCCGGCAAGACCACGGTGTTCAACTGCCTGACCGGCTTCTACAAGGCCACCGATGGCGAGATCCGCCTGGATACCGCCGACGGTCGTTCGACCCGGGTCGGCAAGATCATGGGCGAGCGCTTCCAGGCCACCGACTTCGTCAACCCGGTGCAGTTCGGCAGCCGGCTCTGGTACAAGATGTTCGGCGGCACCCACCTGGTGAATCGCGCCGGTCTCGCCCGCACCTTCCAGAACATCCGCCTTTTCAAGGAGATGTCGGTGGTGGAGAACCTGCTGGTGGCGCAGCACATGCAGTGCAACCGCAACCTCATCACCGGCATCCTCAACACCCCCGGCTATCGCCGGGCCGAGGAAAAGGCGCTGGACACGGCTTTCTACTGGCTCGAGGTGGTGGATCTGGTGGATCACGCCAACCGCCTGGCCGGCGAACTCTCCTACGGCCAGCAGCGCCGCCTGGAAATCGCCCGCGCCATGTGCACCCGTCCGGAGATCGTCTGCCTGGACGAACCCGCCGCCGGCCTCAACCCGGCCGAGACCGAGGCGCTGGCCGGGATGATCCGCCTGCTGCGCGATCAGCACCGCATCACCGTGGTGCTGATCGAGCACGACATGGGCATGGTGATGAACATCTCCGACCACATCGTGGTGCTGGACCATGGCCAGGTCATCGCCCGCGGCCTGCCGGCCGATATCCGCAACGATCCCAAGGTCATCGCCGCCTACCTCGGCGCCGAAGAAGAGGAGGTGGCATGACCACGCCGATCCTGGAATTCCGCAACGTCGACGTCTTCTACGGGCCGATCCAGGCGCTGAAGAGCGTCTCCCTGTCCATCAACGAAGGCGAGACGGTGAGCCTGATCGGCTCCAACGGCGCCGGCAAGTCCACCCTGCTGATGTCCATCTTCAGCCAGCCCCAGGCGCGCAACGGGCAGATCCTCTACCGGGGCGAGGACATCACCCGCAAGAACGCCCACTACGTGGCCTCCAACGGCATCGCCCAGTCACCGGAGGGGCGCCATGTGTTCCCCGACATGACGGTCGAGGAGAATCTGCTGATGGGCACCATTCCCATCGGCACCCGCTGGGTGGACGAGGACATGCAGCGCATGTTCGAACTCTTCCCGCGGCTCAAGGAGCGTCGCAACCAGCGCGCCATGACCATGTCCGGCGGCGAACAGCAGATGCTGGCCATCGCCCGGGCGCTGATGGCGCGACCCAAGCTGCTGCTGCTCGACGAACCCAGCCTGGGCCTGGCGCCCATCGTGGTGAAGCAGATCTTCCAGATCCTGCGCGAGCTGGCCCAGAGTGGCATGACCATCTTCCTGGTGGAGCAGAACGCCAACCATGCCCTGCGCCTGTCCGACCGCGCCTATGTGATGGTCACCGGCGAGATCCGCATGAGCGGCAGTGGCCAGGAATTGCTGGCCAATCCCCAGGTGCGCGAAGCCTACCTGGGCGGCCACTAGCGGTGGCAGCGGTCCGCGGTCGCTGTCTGGTCGCGGGCCATGCCCGGGGACGCCTGGCCTGGGCGCCCCTGGGCCTGAGTTTCTGGGGTGGCGTCGATCCGGCCAGCGGTCGGGTGATCGATCGCCACCATCCCCTGCACGGCCTGGAGCTGGCCGGGCGCATCCTGGCCATCCCCAGTGGACGCGGCTCCTGCACCGGCAGCGCCGTGCTCCTGGAGCTGTTGCTGGCGGGACGCGGACCGGCGGCGCTGGTACTGGCCGAGCCGGATGAGATCCTCAGCCTGGGTGCCATCGTTGCCGAGGAGTTGTTTGGTCGCTCCCTGCCGGTGGTCAGCCTGGGCGCCGAGGCCTTCGCGGCCCTGGCCGAGCAGGACGAGATCGCGGTAAAGGATGGCTGGGTCGGCGCGCCGGGAGAGTTCTTTCCCGATACCGCTAGCGAGGCCTCTGCCGACCTGCAGCTGAGCGCGACCGACCAGGCCAAGCTGGCGGGCGCCGAGGGCCAGGCCGTCCAGGCGGCGATGAAGATCCTGGTGCGCATGGCGCACCTGCAGGGTGCCCGCGAGCTGCTCGACATCACCCAGGCCCATATCGACGGCTGCATCTACACCGGCCCGGCCAGCCTGGCCTTCGCCCAGCGCCTGGTGGAGTGGGGCGGTCGGGTGCAGGTGCCCACCAGTCTCAACGCCGTGTCGGTGGATCAACGCCGCTGGCGCGAGCAGGGCGTGGCGCCGGCGCTGGGTGAGCCGGCCAGTGCCCTGGCCGAGGCCTATGTGGCCCTCGGCTGCCGTCCCACCTTTACCTGCGCGCCCTATCTGCTGGACAGCGCCCCGAGCCTGGGCGAGCAGGTGGTCTGGGCCGAATCCAATGCCGTGGTCTTCGCCAACAGCGTACTGGGCGCGCGCACCCAGAAGTACGCCGACTTCCTCGATATCTGCACCGCCCTGACCGGGCGGGCGCCCCTGGCCGGCTGCCACCTGGACAGCGGTCGCCGCGCGGCCAAGGTCTTCCGGGTCAGCGTACCCGACGGCCATGACGAGGCCTTCTATCCGCTGCTCGGCTACTGGATCGGCCTGCGTTCACCCACGCGGATTCCGGCGGTGCTGGGGTTGGAAAACCGCCAGCCCAGTCGCGACGATCTCAAGGCCTTTGGCGCCGCCTTCGCCACCACCTCGGCGGCGCCGCTGTTCCATCTGGTCGGGGTGACGCCCGAGGCGCCGACCCTGGCCGCGGTGGCCGCACCTGAGCTGGAGATCGAAGACATCAGCCTGGCCGATCTGCGCCAGGCCTGGGCCGAACTGGACAGCGCCGTCGCGCGCGAGGTGCAGCTGGTGGCCCTGGGCAATCCGCATTTCTCCGCCGAGGAGTGCCAGCGCCTGGCCGAACTCTGTCGCGGGCGGCAGCGGCACCCCGAGGTGGCGCTGGTGATCACCTTGGGCCGCGAGGTGCGCGCGGCGGCCGAACGGTCTGGCAGCCTGGCCGAACTGGAAGCCTTCGGCGCCCAGCTGGTCGGGGACACCTGCTGGTGCATGCTCGGCGAGCCCCTGGTGCCGCCTCAGGCCCGCACCCTGCTGACCAATTCCGGCAAGTTCGCCCACTACGGCCCGGGTCTCACCGGTCGCGAGCTGCGCTTCGCCGGCCTCGTCGCCTGTGTCGAGGCAGCCTGCACCGGACTGGCGCCGGCCGAACCGCCTGCTTGGCTCGTGGCAGCGGACTTATCCACCTGAAGCCCGGTCCGAGTTCTGTACAGGAATTCCGTGGATCGTCCTGTGGATAAGCTTGGCATAGCCGGGCGTGAGGCCCAGGGGGCCTGGCCTGGCGAGAACTGTTCAAAAATTCGCCAGTGCGCGGAAAACCCTGCAATACCAAGGCGTTATAACTGATCCGCTGGATTTGCGGCGATCTGGGTATTCGCCTGACCACGGGCCCTGAGCTATCGTGGGCCTCGGCCAACCTCCCTCGCAGAAGGAATCTTTCATGTCTTCGATCTTCATCACCGGCGCCACCTCCGGCTTCGGCGCCGCCACCGCTCGCCGCTTCGCCAAGGACGGCTGGTCGATCGTCATTACCGGTCGCCGCGAGGATCGCCTGCACGCCCTGGCCGAAGAATTGTCCGGCCAGGCCAAGGTGCTGCCGCTGGTGCTGGACGTTCAGGATCGCGCCGCCGTGGAAGCCGCGGTCGCCGGCCTGCCGGAAGAATTCAACCAGCTGCGCGCCCTGGTCAACAACGCCGGTCTGGCGCTGGGCAACACGCCCGCCCAGAGCTGCGACCTGGACGACTGGGACACCATGGTCGATACCAACATCAAGGGCATGCTCTATTGCACCCGCCTGCTGTTGCCGCGGCTGATCGCCCATGGCGCCGGTGCTGGCATCGTCAACCTGGGCTCGGTGGCAGGTGACTATCCCTATCCGGGCAGCCACGTCTATGGCGCCACCAAGGCCTTCCTCAAGCAATTCAGCCTGAGCCTGAGATCCGACCTGCTGGGCACCGGGGTGCGGGTGACCAACATCGAGCCGGGGCTGTCCGAAAGCGAATTCTCGGTGGTGCGCTTCGGGGGCGACCAGGCCAAGGCCGATGCCGTCTATGCCGGTACCGAACCCCTGACCCCGGACGACATCGCCGAATCCATCCACTGGACGCTGAACCAGCCCAAGCACGTCAACATCAATCGCATCCAGCTGATGGCGACCTGCCAGGCGTTCAGCAATTTCAACATCCACCGCAAGAGCTGAGACGTCGGCCTAGAGCACCTTGACCGCCCGGCCGATGAACTGGATCGGCCCGGTGGGTCGGCCGGTGGGCGAGCCGCCCTGGTCTTCCAGGGTGAGTTCGAACAGCTGATTGGCTTCCAGCGGCGGCAGCCGGTCCAGCGGTACCTGCAGGGTGCGCCCGGGCTGGACCAGACCCAGGGATACCGGACCCTGCCAGGCATCGGCCTTGGTCCAGAATTGCAGCGTCTTGCCGCTCGGCACGGCGTCGCGCCCCAGGGGAATCAGCTGCAGGTCATGGGCGCTGGCGGTCTGGATCACCCAGCCGGGCGTCCGATCGCTGGGCGCGGCCAGCACCACCAGGTAGCTTGGCGTGGGGACCGGACGCATCAGCAACAGCACGCCAAGCACCAGGCTGGCGGCCAGTCCTGCCGCACTCAGACCCTGCCAGAGTGCCAGGCGGTGCCACAGCGACTCACGCCGGGTGGTGGCCCTGGCGTCGGCCTCACCCAGACTGCGCTCGATGCGCGGCCACAGATTCGCGCCGGGTTCGACGGGCTGCACCCGCTCGGCCAGCGGCTGCAGTCGCGCCTCCCAGCGCGCCACCGCGGCGGCCAGCCGGGCATCCGTCGCCAGTGCAAGCTCCACGCGACGGCGCTCCCTGGCGTCCAGGGTGCCGAGCACGTATTCGCCGGCCAGGCGTTCGCGCTCTTCGTCCGGGGGCAGGGGGGTATCGCCGTTCATGTCATGCACTCCCTGAGCGCCTTGAGGCCGCGCGTGATCCAGCTCTTCACCGTGCCCAGCGGTGCCTGCAGGCGCTGGGCGATCTCGCCATGGGAACAGCCGTCCAAGTAGGCGGCCAGGATGGCCTCCCGCCGCGGCGCTTCCAGGTTCTGCAGACAGCCCTCCAGCCGACGGCCGTCGGCCTCTCGCGCCGGATCGGCTGACTCGACCAGGGGTTCCCACCCGTCCGCCAGGGGCACCAGGCGCTGGCGATCGCGCAGGGCGTTGAGCGCCAGGTTGCGCGCGATGCTGCACATCCAGCCGCGGGCCGTACCGCGCTCCGGGGCGAATCCGGCGGCGCCGCGCCAGATGCGCAGAAAGGCGTCGTGGAGGATGTCCTCGGCCAGTCCGCGATCGCCCACCAGGCGCAGGACGATGCCCAGCAGCAGCGGCGCCTCGTGCTGGTAGAGCCGCTGCAGGGCGGCGCGCTCGCCCCGGGCACAGGCGGCGAGCAGGGCGGCTGGATCAGGGGAGCGGTCGGTCACGAGGGCGCGCCAGGCTGGGGACGCCAGGGTGGCGACCGGATCAGCCGAGCCTAGCCGATCCGCTCCTGGCTGTCCCCTGGACCTCAGCCCTTCTTCCAGAACAGATAGTCAGCCTGGTAATTCACGGTCTGCTGTTCGCCCTTGTTGGCCGAGGTGCAGGCCTTGGCCGGCGCCACGCCACCCTTGAGCGCGGTGCGCTGGATGTAGGTGGTGCCCTGGAAGGCGCCCTTGCCCTCGGCGGGCGCGGCCTCCACCAGCTGATAGGGCAGGTTGCCGCTGCCGGCGGGGGCGATCGCCAGTTGCTTGCCGACCACCTTGGAACCGTCGCTGGCTTCCCAGGTAGCGGGCGGACCGTAGTAGCGACCCACCTGCTTGCCCTGGCGATCATGCAGGTCGGCCTTGGGACCGACAAAGAACCACTCGGTCTGGCCGGGCATGTCCTTCTTGTCGCGGCACTCGTAGACGATGGTGCCCTTGCCCACGGTTTCCAGCATCAGGCTGTTGCCGGCGGGGACGCGGACGGCCTCGGGCAACTCGCCTTGCGCCAGCAGCGGGGTGCTCAGCAGGGCAGTGAGGGCCAGGATGCTGCAACGGCTATAGGTGTTGTTCATGCGCTTGCTCCGGATTGAGAGGGGCACAGTCGACTGGACTGTAGGGGCTATACCCGGCAGCCGGCGCCTTGGATGCAGCTGTCATGAAAAATTTTCAATTCAGCGGCATAGTCGCCACCGCCTCGCGGCCGAACCGCTCTGTCCTGCGGCTTCTGTCAGCCTGCCGTCAGCCTGGTTTCAGCGATCCCTAAGGTTGTTCGGCGATAGTGGCGCCGGGTCGCGAGCCCGTCCTTCCCAGCCTGCCGGAGTCCTGCCGCGTGTCGTCCATCCCGAGTCCGGCGCGCCTGCGCCTCGAAAGTCTGGCGCTGTGTCTGCTGGCGGTGCCGCTGTTCACCCTGGGGCTGTGGGAGCAGCCCTTCATCGGCTTCGACGGCCGCTTCGCACTCTTCGCCCAGGAGATGTTTCGCCATGGGGCCAGCGCCTTCCCGACCAGCTACGGGCAGCCTTACCCCGACTATCCCGCCACCTCCACCCTGCTGATCGACGTCTTCGCCCAGCTGTTCGGCGAGGTCAATCGCCTGGCCACGGTGATTCCCACCGCCCTGGCCTCGGCGGCCATCGTCGGGCTGCTCTATCGCCTGCTGGCCGAGCGGTCCCGCGCCTGGGGCCTGCTGGCGGTGCTGGTGCTGCTGCTCACCAATGGCTTCCTGGCCAAGGCCCGCTCCATCTGCCTCGATCAATTCGTCACCCTGGCGGCACTGGGCTGCTTCTATCTGCTGTGGAGCGCCGACCAGCGTGGCCTGTCCTGGCGGCGCGGCCTGGTGTTCCTGTGCATGGCTGCCGGCTTCGCCGTGCGCGGGCCGCTGGGCCTGATCGAGCCCTGTGGCGTGGTCTGCGTCTACTGGCTGGTGCAGGGCGACTGGCGGCGTAGCTTCGGCTACGGCCTGGTCGGCGCCGTGGTACTGGCGCTGTGCTGCGCCCTGCTGTTCGGCCTGGCTTGGCACACCGGTGGTATGCCCTTCGTCGAAGACGTGGTCCGCATGCAGGTCTCCGGGCGGCTGGACGACACCGACGGTGCCGGCTATCCCTGGTGGTACTTCCTGCAGCTCGGCCTCTACCGCTACGCCCCGGCCTTTCCCCTGGCGCTGCTGGCCCTGCCGACGCTGAGACACCACTGGCGGCTGCGCCATGAGCAGGCGGACAGTCGCCTGCTGCTCCAGCTGGCCGGCTTCGCTGCGCTGATCGTGGTGGCCCTGTCGATTCCCACCTTCAAGAAACCCTATTACATCCTGCCGGCCATTCCGGCCTGCGCCGCCCTCGGCGCCTGGGTGCTGCTGCAGGGGCAGGGCGCCCTGGCCTGGGTACGGCGGCTGTTCCTGCCGTTGCTGGTGATCTTTCCGCTGGTGCTCGGGGTGCTGGTCAAGCTGCAGCAACCCCGGCTGCAGGCCGCCGGTTGGTGGCCCGAGCTGGATCTGCGTTTCCTGCTGGGCGCCTTCGTCATCCTGGCGCTGTTCGCCTTGGTGGCCGCCTGGCGCGAGCGCGAGGCCTTCCGCCTGGGCATGCCCCTGGCCGCGGCGGCCCTGGCGCAATGGCTGCTGGTGGTGCTGGCGCTGGATCCGATGCAGGCGCTGCGCTACGACACCCGCGCCTTCGTCACTCGCCTGGAAAGCCTGCGCCAGGGTGAACCGGGGCAACTGGTGTTCTTTGGCCTGGGCCAGGACACCAAGGCCTTCCGCTACCTGATGAATCTCGACTACGACGTGCCCCTGCCGACCTTCATCGATATCGGCCAGGCAGGGCAGCTCGCCCAGGTCACCCGCCCCGCCTATGTGCTGCTCGATGCGGACAGCCAGGCGGCCCTGGCCGGCACGCCGCTGGCCAGCCGCCAGCCGGTGCTGGAAGGGCGTTTCAACGACAATCGCTGGCAGGCCTACTACCTGCCCTGAGGCCGCTGTGATGACCGATTCGCCCGATTTCAAACGTCGCCGGTTGTGCCTGGCGCTGGCCGGTCTGCCGCTGCTGGCCGCCTGCAAGCCGACCCAGCGCTACGGCCTGCCGGAACACCGCGCCCACTGGTTCGAGCGGCATGCCCTCGCTCCTCTGGCGCCGCTGCCGTCGCGCAGCAGCTTCGTGCTCGGCGTCCTCCCCGATACCCAGTACTACAGTGAGAACAACCACGAGATGCAACCCAACGGCCGGCGGGTGGAGCGCTATGGCCACCTGGGCTATCCGCCGGCGCTGGCCTTTCATGCCCAGACCCATTGGCTGGCGCACAACGCCGCAGCGCTGAACCTGCCGTTCGTGGTGCACCTGGGCGATCTGGTGGAAAACGCCGAGCAGCGCGGCGAGTGGGCCCTGGCCAGCCACGCCATGGCACGCCTTGAACAGGCCGGGGTGCCCTACAGCGTCATGACCGGCGACCATGATGTCGTCGAGCTCTACACCGAGGACCGCCTGCGTGACGGTCGCGAACTCTTCACCCAGTATTTCGGCCGCGAGCGGGCGGCGCGCCAGGCCACCTTCATCGAACGCGACGTCACCGGTCTCAACGAGGCCCATCGGTTCTCGGCGCTGGGGCAGGGCTTCCTGCTGCTGACCCTGGACTGGTGCCCCTCGGACCAGAGTCTGGACTGGGCCCAGGGCATGCTGGATCGCTATCCGCACCTGCCGACCATCCTGGCCTCGCACAACATCGTCGACCTGGTGAACGGCCAGCCGGTGCTTTCCACCCGGCGCAACGACACCGGAGTACGGTTGTGGAATCGGCTGATCCGCCGCAACGACCAGATCTTCCTCACCCTCAACGGCCACAACCACGGCAGCGGTCATCTGCGGATGACCAATGACCTGGGCCATCCGGTGGATCTCCTGCTGATCAACTACCAGACCGAATACGCCGGCGGCAACGGCCTGCTGCGCCTATTGGAGCTGGACCTGGCGCGGGGCCGACTGGAGGCCTTCACCTATTCGCCCTGGGTCGCCTATCGCCAGCAGAGCGGCGACCTGCCGGTGCGGCTGGGCAGCGATCCGCGCGACACCTATACGGCCGAGGTGCTGGCCCCCCTGGCGTCGCCGCAGTTCGACAACAGATTCGTGCTCGAGGTGGATTTCGCCACACGCTTCGCCGGCTTTGGCGGCTATACCGCGCAACTGCCGGCGGTGGCGGAAGAGGGCGTGCTGGCGAGAATGCGCCAGCAGCTGGGGATCGTCTGGGAGCCTGCTCAAAGGCTGCTGCGCGTCGGCCAAACGGCGTTGAAAATGGCTTCGGAATGCTCATTTACTATTTGTAAATTCCGCTTCCTCAGCCAGTTTCGCCTTGTTTGTCTCTAGCTCGCGAGCCTTTGGGCAGGCTCTGAAAGATCAGGCGGCGAGCAGCCAGCCCCCGGCCACGGCGGTGGCGACGCCGGCGAGTCGCACCAGCGGCGTGGCCGCCTGGGGCAGGTAGCGCACCACGGCATAGCCCAGAGCATGCAGGGTGGCGGTGGCGGCGACGAAACCGGCGGCATAGGCCCAGGGATTGCCCATTTCCGGCAATTCCAGACCATGGGCCACGCCATGGAACAGGGCGAAGGCGGCGGTCAGGCCGACGGCGGCGGCCACCGGCGGACGGGCGGCCAGGGCCACCAGCAGACCCAGGGCGAGTACCGAAGCGGCGATGCCGGTCTCCAGCAAGGGCAGCTCCAGCCCGGCGAAGCCCAGCAGGCCGCCGATCAGCATGGTGCCGACAAAGGTGCAGGGCAGCGCCAGGCGTGCCTTGCCCTGCTGCTGGGCGGCCCAGAGTCCCACGGCGAGCATGGCCAGCAGGTGGTCGAGACCGGTCAGGGGGTGCAGCACCCCGGCGGCCAGGCCGTTCTCGGCATGACCTGGATGGGCGAAGGCCAGGGCCGGGGCGAGCAGCAGGGCGGCGGTGGCGAGGATCTTGGCGTGTTTCATGGGGGCTCCTTGGGGATAAATTCCTGGACTCAGAACCTGTTCACGACCTGCTGCGCGTCGGCCAAACGGCGTTGAAAAGTCCTTCGGAATGCTCATTTACCATTTGTAAACTCCGCTTCCTCAGGCCTTTTCGCCTTGTTTGGCTCTAGCTCGCGAGGTCGTGAGCAGGTTCCTAGGCGGCGGTCAGCAGACCCTGCTTCTCGATGAAGGCGATGATCTCTTCCAACCCCAGACCGGTCTTCTGGTTGCTGAAGACGAAAGGCTTGTCGCCGCGCATCTTGCGGGTGTCGCGATCCATCACCTCCAGGGAGGCACCGACCTGCTCGGCCAGGTCGATCTTGTTGATCACCAGCAGATCCGACTTGCAGATACCGGGGCCACCCTTGCGCGGCAGCTTGTCGCCGGCCGAGACGTCGATGACATAGAGGGTCAGGTCGGACAACTCCGGGCTGAAGGTGGCGGACAGGTTGTCGCCGCCAGATTCCACCAGGATCAGGTCCAGGCCGGGAAAGCGCCGGTTGAGCTGGTCCACCGCTTCCAGGTTGATGGAGGCGTCTTCGCGGATGGCGGTGTGCGGACAGCCACCGGTCTCCACGCCCAGGATGCGCTCGGGCGCCAGGGCCTCGTTGCGCACCAGGAAATCGGCGTCTTCGCGGGTGTAGATGTCGTTGGTCACCACCGCCAGGTTGTAGCGCTCGCGCAGGGCGCGGCAGAGGGCCAGGGTGAGGGCGGTCTTGCCGGAGCCGACCGGTCCGCCGATACCGACGCGCAGGGGTTGAGTAGTCATCAGGGGATCTCCTAGGAACGGAACAGGCGGCTGTACTGCCGCTCGTGGGCCATGCTGCTGAGGGCCAGGCCGAAGGGGGCGCCGCCCCAGCTCGCTTCGGGCAGGGCAGCGGCCTGCTCGGCCACGGCGGTCAGGGTCGGCAGCAGAAGGGAGGTGAGGCGCTGGGCCGCTTGCTGGCCCAGCGGCAGCGTTTTCATCAGCACCGCCAGCTGATTTTCCAGCCAGGTCCACAGCCAGGCGTCCAGCGCCGCTCGCGGTGCGATCGCCCAGGCGCGGGCAGCCAGTGCCCAGCCGAGGGCGAAGGTCGGGGCCAGTTCGCCGAGCAGGCGGCGGCTGCTGTCATCCAGCTCCGGCAGGCCGAGCAGCAGCTGCGCCAGGGAATAGCCGGTCTGGCGACTTTCCAGCTGGAATTCCGCGGTCTCACGACTGGCGCGATGGTGGTCGGCCAGCTCGCTCAGGCGCGTCCAGTCGCCCGCCGCGGCGGCTTGGCAATGGGCCAGCAGCAGCGGCGCTTCGAAGCGCGCCAGATTGAGTTCGAGATTGTCGCGCAGCCAGACCTCGGCCTCCGCCGCGCTGCGGATCAGGCCGCTGTCGATGGCCAGTTCCAGTCCCTGGGAATAGCTGTAGCCGCCAATCGGCAACTGGGGACTGGCCAGGCGCAGCAGCGCGAAGGGCGAATTCACGTGCGCACGCCGAAGTGGTGCAGCTTGGGTGCGTAGTTGAAGCCTTCCTCGCCATGGTGCGAGTGATGGTGGCCGCCGCCGTAGGCACCGTGCTCGGGCTGGAAGCCGGCCTCGATCTCGCTGACCCGGGCGCCCAGCTGCTCCAGCATGGCCTTGAGCACATAGTCGTCCAGCAGGCGCAGCCAGCCGTCGCCGATCTGCAGGGCGACGTGGCGATTGCCCAGGTGATAGGCGGCGCGGGTCAGTTCGAAGGCGCTGACGCAGGTCACGTGCAACAGCTTTTCCGGGCCGGCGACGACCCGCACGATGCGGCCATCGCGGGCTTCGAGACAGTCGCCATCGGCCAGCGGCGGTTGGCCGCGTTCGAGAAACAGACCGACGTCTTCGCCGGCGCTGGTGGTGGCTCTCAGGCGACTCTTGCTGCGGGCGTCGTAGGTGAGGTGGAGTTCGGCGTCCCAGGTATCCCGGGGCGCGCAGCGGCTTTGGACGACCAGCATGGCAGGACTCTTGGCAGTTTTGCCCAGCTCTACAGCAAGGGGCCTGCCAAGGCGCGCAAGTCGCCTGGTTCTGGGGCGCTATGAGTTGACCTGGCGTTCAGGTCGCTCTTATTTGGTGCGCCATTTCATCGGCTAGCAAGGCGACGCCCTCTTTTGGGGCGTTTGCGCGCTCGCCGCGCCGCCAATGCTTGCTGCCGATCAGGATCAGCTTGAGTTGCTGCACCATCTTCGCCGCCGGCCACAGCGGCGGCGGTGTGGTCAGGGGGGGAAGATCGATCAGCTCCGGCAGGGTCGCGAACACCGTTTTCACCACCAGGTCAGCCAGCACATCGATCTGCGACGGATTCAGGTGGGGCAGCCGACCCAGGGCGAGCAGGTCACGGGCCAGGTCCTGGGTGATGCGCTGGCGCAACTCGGCGATGGCCTGGCGCACGGCCAGGGAGCCGCCGTATTGCTCGCGGGCGAGAAAGAGGAATTGATCGCGGTTGTCGCTCACGGCGCCAAGAAAGATCTCTACCGAGGCCTCGATCATGCCGCGCTGCTGCAACTCGTGATGACGCACCTGGCGCAGGGCGTCGCGAAAGGTGTCGCCCACCTCGGCCACCAGCGCCAGGCCAAAGCTCTCCATGTCGGCGAAGTGGCGATAGAAACCCGCTGGCACGATCCCCGCCTGGCGACTCACCTCGCGCAGGCTGAGGCTGCCGAAGCCGCGGCCGCTGTTCATCAGCAGGCGTGCCGATTCCAGCAGCGCCTGGCGCGTTTGCAGCTTCTGCTGGGCACGGATCGACATGGAGAGATCTCGGAAGACAAGGCGGCACTGTAGCAAAGGATGCCCCTGCTGACTCCAAGGGTTTTCCATGACCGCCGGGTGGTAGTCTCTGGCCCGTGCCTTGCCTTGAGAGCGTCATGAATCTCGACAACCGTATCAAGTTTCGCCACCTGCTGTGCTTTCTGGAGATCGCCCAGCAGCGCAGCTTCGCCAAGGCCGCCGATGCCATCGCCGTGTCCCAGCCGGCCATCTCCAAGACCATCCGCGAACTCGAGGAGATCCTCGAGGTGCGCCTGTTCGAGCGCGGCAAGGGTGAGGTGACCCTGACCGAGGCGGGCCTGCTGTTCCTGCGCCACGCCGGTCCCTGCGTCCAGGCTCTGCGCGAGGGCATGCAACTGGTGCGCGGTGGCGAGGCCGGCGGCCTGGTGCGGGTCGGGGTGCTGTCGACGGTGGAAAGCCAGGTGCTGCCCGAGGTACTGGCGCGCCTGCATGAGCGTCATCGCCAGCTGATCGTCAACGTCGCCACCGGTCCCAGCGCCTACCTGCTCGGGCAATTGCGCGTCGGCGACCTGGATCTGGTGGTCGGCCGCATGACCGACAGCCCGGACATCCATGGCCTCGACTTCGAACATCTCTATACCGAGGCCCTGACCCTGGTGGTGCGCCCGGGACATCCGCTGAGCCAGGCGCTGCCGGCGGACCTGGCGACCCTGGCGCGCTATCCCCTGGTGCTGCCCTTGCCCGGGACCACCATCCGCCGCCACGCCGAGAGTCTCTTCGTCCAGTGCGGCATTCCCCTCAGTCCGCAACGGCTGGAAACCCTGTCGCCGACCCTCAGCCGCCAGTACGTCCGCCAGAGCGAGGCCCTGTGGATCGCCCCGCTGGATGCGGTGCGCCGCGACCTGGCCAGCGGCGAACTGGTGGAGGTGGAGCTTGGCGTGCGCGAAGCCGGGGGGTCGGTCGGCATCTGCCGCAATGGCAGCGTACCTCTGTCGCTGGCCACCCAGAGATTCTGCGACGTCCTGCGCGAGGTAGCCGGCGAGTTGACACTTAACCATTAGGTTATGGGGAAGGGCGCAGCTTTCAATTCAGCCAGGCGGCGCCCTGGGCCACACTGGGATCGGCCAGCTCTTGGCCCCGATCCTTCCGTGGAGCATTCCAATGCATAACAAGCCCCACGACGTTCGCTACGTCGCCCGTGATCGCACCTGGCATCCCCAGGCTTATACGCCCGCCTACAAATCCTCGATTCCCCGCTCGCCGCGCCAGGCGCTGGTCAGCCTGCAGCATCAGACGGCTTCCGAGCGCAGTGGCCCCGACTTCTCGCGGCTGCCGCTGGGGCCGCACGACAACGACCTGCTGCTCAACTTCGGCACCGGCCAGTTGCCCCAGGGCGAACGCATCATCCTGTTCGGCACCCTGCGGGACCAATTCGGCAAGCCGGTACCCAATTCCCTGGTGGAGATCTGGCAGGCCAATGCCGGCGGTCGCTATCGGCACAAGAACGACGTCTACCTGGCACCGCTCGATCCCAACTTCGGCGGCGTCGGCCGCACCCGTACCGACAGCCAGGGCAACTATGTCTTCCGTACCGTCCGCCCGGGTCCCTATCCCTGGCGCAACGGCAGCAACGACTGGCGCCCGGCGCACATCCACGTCTCGGTCATGGGGCCGGCCATCGCCACCCGGCTGATCACCCAGCTCTACTTCGAGGGCGATCCGCTGATCCCGCTGTGCCCCATCGTCAAGTCCATCGCCGATCCCGATGCCGTCCAGACCCTGATCGCCCGCCTGGACATGAGCATGGCCAATCCCATGGACTGCCTGGCCTATCGCTTCGACATCGTCACCCGCGGCGCGCGGCAGACGTTCTTCGAACACCACTGAGGACGCCGACATGACCCCCAACCGCCATGACCTGCTGCCGGAAACCCCCTCCCAGACTGCCGGCCCCTATGTGCACATCGGCCTGGCCCTGGCCGCCGCCGGCAACCCCACCCGCGAGGTCGAGATCTGGAACCAGCTGGCCAAGCCCGGCGCCCCCGGCGAGCACATCCTGCTCACCGGCCAGGTGTTCGACGGCAACGGCAACCTAGTGCGTGATTCCTTCCTGGAGTTCTGGCAGGCCGATCACCAGGGCCAATACGATCCGGTCTATGACGTGGAAAAGGCCTTCAACGGCTTCGGTCGCACCGCCACCACCTTCGATGCCGGCGACTGGACGCTGCACACCGTCAAGCCCGGTCAGGTCCAGGACCAGCGCGGCCAGCCGATGGCGCCGCACATCAACGTCACCCTGTTCGCCCGCGGCATCAACATCCACCTGCAGACCCGCCTCTACTTCGACGATGAAGCCGAAGCCAACGCCCGCTGCCCGGTCTACAACCTGCCGGAGCCGGAGCGCCGGGCCACCCTGCTGGCGCGTCGCTGCGAGATAGATGGCCGCCTGGCCTATCGCTTCGACATCCATCTGCAGGGCCCGCAGGAAACGGTCTTCTTCGACATCTAGTCGTCCGAACAGCAAAAAGCCCTGCCGAGGCAGGGCTTTTTCGTGGGCGCCAGCCGCAGGTCAGATGCGGTAGGTGGTCTTGGTCATCACCTTGGACACCAGGCTCATGCCGTATTTGACCGGCGCGGGGAAGCGCCAGCCACCGGCCGCCAGGGCGTGCTCGGCGTGCTGCTCTTCGTCGCTGCGCATCTGTTCCAGCACCGCGCGGGACTTGGCGTCTGCTGCCGGCAGCTTGTCCAGGTGCTCGTCCAGATGGCGGCAGACCTGATCCTCGGTAGCCGCGACGAAGCCCAGGCTCAGGCGATCGCTGATCAGGCCGGCACCGGCGCCGATCCCGAAGGAGAGGCCATAGAACAGCGGATTGAGCAGGCTCGGACGCTCACCCAGGGCGCGGATGCGCTGCTCGCACCAGGCCAGGTGATCGATCTCTTCGTCGGCCGCCTTCTCCATTTCTTCGCGCACTTCCGGCAACTTGGCGGTCAGCGCCTGACCCTGGTACAGCGCCTGGGCGCAGACCTCGCCGGTGTGGTTGATGCGCATGAGGCCGGCCGCATGACGGCGTTCCTCGTCGCTCAGCTCGGCGTCCTTGAGCGGAATGGCCGGCGAGCTGCGGGTGGGAGCGCCGCTGAAGGGCGTAAGGGTACGCAAGGCGGTATCCGCCTGGATCAGCAGTCGATCGAGGGGGGAGTAGAGGCGCTTGGATCTCAAGGTGATCTCCTTGGCGGGCGAAGGGAGGACAGGGTGTGGCTCAGCCCGGAGGCCAAGTCATCTGCCGCTTGCCCAGCACATGCATATGGATGTGATAGACCGTCTGGCCACCCAGGGCGTTGCAATTCATCGCCACGCGGAAGCCTTCCTCGCAACCCTGCTCCTGCGCCAGACGCTGAGCGGTGAAGAGGATATGGCCGGCGAGCTGCTTGTCATCGGCCTCGCTGAGGTCGTGCAGCGTCGCGATGTGCTTCTTGGGGATGACCAGGAAGTGCACGGGCGCCTGCGGGGCGATGTCATGGAAGGCCATGACCTGATCGTCCTCGTAGAGCACCTGGGCCGGAATGTCCCCGGCGACGATCTTGCAGAACAGACAATCCACGTCGATCTCCTGCTGGCTGAATAGACCCCGAGTGTACCAGCGGCTGCCGCCCGGGGTCAGGTGCCGCCGGCGGGATCACCCTTACGCGGGCTGAAAGAGTTTGCCGATCCGCACCGCGGCCGAACGCACCAGGGCGCGCGGAAAGAAGCGGGGCAGCAGACTGCCCAGGCGATTGCGCCAGCCGGGGACGATCACCGCCTGGCGTCTTTCCAGTCCGTGCACCGCAGCCAGGGCCACCTCTTCGGCGGACATCAGCAGCTTGCCCTGCTCCATGCGCCCGGTGTGCAGCCCGGCGTTCTTGAAAAAGGCGGTACGGGTCGGGCCGGGGCAAAGCACCGACACCGACACCCCCCGCTTCTTGAGTTCCTCGCGCAGGCCCTCGGAGAAGTGCAGCACATAGGCCTTGGTCGCCGCATAGCTGCTCATGTAGGGAATGGGCTGGAAGGCCGCGGTCGAGGCGACGTTGAGGATCTGGCCGCCCCCCTGGATCGCCATGTGTTGGCCCAGGGCATGGCACAGGCGGGTGAGCGCCAGGATGTTCAGCTCCAACTGCTCCTGCACCCGCGGCCAGTCGGCGGCGAGAAAGTCCCCGCCGCTACCGATCCCGGCGCAGTTGACCAGCAGGCCGATGGCTCTCTCGCTCTGCTCCAGTTCGTGCAGCAGACCGGTCAGGTGCAGCGGCTCCGCCAGGTCGCAGACCCGGTACAGCACCTCCACGTCGAAGCGCTGGGCCAGTTCGGCGGCGATGCTCTCCAGCTTGTCCTTGCGCCGCGCCAGCAGGATCAGCGGCTGACCCCGCCGCGCCAGGGCCTCGGCCAGGGCCAGACCGATCCCGCACGAGGCACCGGTTACCAGGGCATAACGCTGCATACTGCTTTCTCCAGGAAAACGCCGGTCGCCGGCGGATCCACCGCCTACCTAGTAGGGTTTGACCACCACCAGGATAACGATGGCGATGAGCACCAGGACCGGTACCTCGTTGAACCAGCGATAGAACACATGGCTGCGCTTGTTCTCGCCGCGCTCGAATCTCTTGCGCATGGCGCCGCAGACATGGTGATAGCCGATCAGCACCACCACCAGCGCCAGCTTGGTGTGCATCCAGCCCTGGGTCAGCCAGCTCGGGTTGATCACCAGCAGGCCGATGCCGAACACCAGCGTCAGGATCATCGCCGGCAGCATGATCCCGCGGTACAGCTTGCGCTCCATCAGGCAGAAGCGCTCGTGGCTCACGGCGTCGCTGCTCTGGGCGTGATAGACGAACAGGCGCGGCAGATAGAACAGGCCGGCGAACCAGCAGACCAGAGCAATCAGGTGGAAGGCTTTCAACCAAAGATAGAGCATCGGGGCGTTCTCCTTATCAATCGGCGTCATCGGGCGGCGCGATATTAGAGTGGCGCTGCCGGCAAGTCATTCACTCCGGTCATCTCGGCCAGGCTCCCGTGGTCGTGCAATAGTTGACCCTTTTGCTAGGTCAAGCGGATAATTTCCTGACTGAATTGTGTTCGGCGCAAGCCGGGAGACTACGGCAATGACCATTGAAACCTTCACCCCGACCCCCCTGCAGTTCACCCTGGGCGCGGCCAGCAAGGTGAAGAACCTGATCGAGGAAGAGGGCAATCCCCGCCTGAAGCTGCGCGTCTTCGTCACGGGTGGCGGCTGCTCGGGCTTCCAGTACGGCTTCACCTTCGATGAAGATTCCGCCGACGACGACACCGTCATCGAGCGTGATGGCGTGCACCTGGTGGTGGATCCCATGAGCTTCCAGTACCTGGCCGGCGCCGAGGTGGACTACCAGGAAGGCCTGGAAGGTTCGCGCTTCGTCATCAAGAACCCCAACGCCGCCACCACCTGCGGCTGCGGTCAGTCCTTCTCCATCTGACCTGGCAGCCCCTCAGGCTCGGCGAGCGGGCTAGTGCGGATAGAGCGCACCCAGCACGCGGAAGCCGCGGGCGCCGGTGACTTCCGGGCAGTTGCCGGGCAGGCGCTCGCAGAAACGCTGGGCTAGCCAGGCAAAGGCCATGGCTTCCATCCAGTCCGGCGAGACGTCATAGGCTGTGGTGCTCTGCACCTCGGCCGGCGCCAGTAACCGCGCCAGACGCGCCATCAGATCCCGGTTGTGCGCCCCGCCGCCACAGACCAGCACCTCGTCCACCGCCTGGGCCACCAGGATGCTGTTGGCGATGCTGCAGGCGCTCAATTCGGCCAGGGTGGCCTGAACATCGGCCGGAGCCAGCGCCTCATGCTGGGCCAGATGCGCTTGCAGCCAGGGCAGGTTGAAATGCTCGCGCCCGGTGCTCTTCGGTCCGCTTTTCACGAAGAAGGGATCGCTCAGCAGCCCCTGCAGCAGCGCCGGCACGACCTGTCCCTGCGCCGCCCAGGCGCCATCGGCGTCGAAGAGCCGCCCCTGGCTGTGGTGGATCCAGGCATCCAGCAGCACATTGCCCGGTCCGCAATCGAAGCCTCGCACCGGCAGACCCGGCGCCAGCAAGGTCACGTTGCTGAAGCCGCCGATATTGAGCACCGCGCGCGGGCGGTCCAGGCCGAAGAGATCGGCATGGAAGGCCGGAACCAGGGGCGCGCCCTGGCCTCCGGCGGCCAGGTCGCGACGGCGGAAGTCGGCGATGACATCGATGCCGGTCAGTTCGGCCAGCAGGGCGGCATCGCCGATCTGCAGGGTGTAGCCCTGCGCCGGCAGATGGCGGATGGTCTGGCCATGGCTACCCACGGCACGGATATCCGCGGGCGTCAGCCCCTGCTGGGCCAGCAGTTCGGCGATACCCTGGGCGGCCAGGCCGACCCAGGCCTGTTCGGCCCGGGCGATGCGCTCGATCTCGTTGTCGCCGGGCGCGCACAGCGCCAGCAGTTCGCGGCGGAGCGCGTCCGGCATGGGTACGCCCAGGGCGGCGACGAAACGGGTCCGCTCGTCCTGTTCGATCAGGGCGATATCCAGTCCATCCAGACTGGTGCCGGACATCACCCCCAAGTAGCGCTCCATCTCAGCGCTTGTTCATCGCGAGCAGCGACGCCCGCTCCTGGTCCATGCGGGCCATGAGCGGCTGGCTCTGGGCCAGGAAGCGCGAGATCTCGTTCTTGGCGATGGGATCGGCCATCGGCAGTTTCACCCCGAGCGGGTCGACGTGATTGCCGTTGATGCGGAATTCGTAGTGCAGGTGCGGACCGGTCGCCAGGCCCGTCATGCCCACGTAGCCGATCACCTGGCCCTGTTTCACCGAGGCGCCGGCCTGCATGCCCTTGGCGATCCGGCTCATGTGGCCATAGACCGTGGTGTAGGTCTTGCCGTGCTGGATCATCACCACGTTGCCGTAGCCATTCTCGCGCCCGGCCTTGGCGATCTTGCCATCGCCGGTGGCATGGATCGGCGTACCGGTGGGCGCGGCATAGTCCACGCCCTTGTGCGCACGCATCTTGTTCAGCACCGGGTGGAAACGACCCATGGTGAAGCGCGAGCTGATCCGCGAGAACTCCACCGGGGTACGGATGAAGGCCTTGCGCATGCTGCCGCCTTCCGCCGTGTAGTAGTTGGTGGTGCCGTTCTTGGCGGTGTAGCGCACGGCCGTGTAGGCCTTGCCCTTGTTGACGAAGCGGGCGGCCAGGATGTTGCCGTAGCCGACGTGCTTGCCATTGACCACCTTGTCCTCGTAGACCACCTCGAATTCGTCGCCTTCCTGGATGTCCAGCGCGAAGTCGATGTCGTAGCCGAAGATGGTGGCCAGCGCCATGGTCATGTCATGGGACAGTCCGGCCTTCTGCGCCGAGGCGAACAGCGAACTGCTGATCCGGCCCTGGGCATAGGCCTTGCGGATGTCCGGGGTAACGGTCTTGTGCTCGACCTCGTAGCCCTGGTCGGACTTGACCAGCGACAGGGTCTGCAACGCGGTGAGCTTGGTGCGCACTGCCAGCAGGTCGCCGGCATGGTCACGCTGGAATTCGATCTTCTGGCCCACCCGCAGGCGAGTCAGCTTCTTGGCTTCCTTGCTGCTGGCCAGCACCTCGTGCACCACGGCAGCGGCCAGGCCAGCCCGCTCGAACAGCGTCGAGAGGGTGTCGCCCTTGCGCACGGTTTCGGTCTTCCACTGCGGCTCGACACGCTCCGCGGCAGCGACCTCTTCTTCGGCGGGCGCTTCCTCGGCGGTCTGAGCTTCCGTCTGCTCCGGGGCGACCTGGGCAAAGGGGGAGGGGGACTGGGTGTCCGCGGCTTGAGTATCTGCGAGCACTTGCTCCTTCAGGTCATCCTGACCCTGCACGACGCGCCGGGCGTCCTGTTCAACATCCAGATTGATGGAAGTGCGTTTCGCCTCGACCTGCTGAGAGGGAAACACGAGCAAGGCCAGACTCAAGAGTGCGGCCACCCCGCTGGCGGCCACGAGGTGGCTTTTGGGGTAGAACGGACTTTTGGGGATTGGCTTCGTCATTTAGCTAAAGTGATGATCTGACGTTAAAAGAAGTGAATAACTGCCTAAAATATAATCAAAATCTGGCTGTCACAACCCTTTGGGGCAGCGATCCGACGTGCCGGCTGGCGGCTACTAGGGGCATCTTGATAAGGTTCACGCTTTCGAAATTCAGAGGCGAAGCCCCCATGAAAACGGTCCAGGAGCAGCTGGCGGTCATCAAGCGTGGAGCAGATGAGCTGCTTGTCGAGTCAGAGCTTGTAACAAAACTGGAGCGCGGCACCCCGCTGCGCATCAAGGCAGGCTTCGATCCGACCGCTCCGGATCTGCACCTCGGCCACACCGTGCTGATCAACAAGCTGCGCCAGTTCCAGGAGCTGGGCCACCAGGTCATCTTCCTGATCGGCGACTTCACCGGCATGATCGGCGATCCCAGTGGCAAGAGCGCCACCCGCCCGCCGCTGACCCGCGAGCAGGTGCTGGAGAATGCCGAGACCTACAAGGCCCAGGTGTTCAAGATCCTCGATCCGGCCCGTACCGAAGTGGCCTTCAATGCCACCTGGATGGATCAGCTGTCGCCGGCCGACTTCATTCGCCTCTCTTCCCAGTACACCGTGGCGCGCATGCTCGAGCGCGACGACTTCAACAAGAGGTACGCCGGCAACCAGCCCATCGCCATCCACGAGTTCCTCTATCCCCTGGTCCAGGGCTATGACTCCGTCGCCCTGCGCGCCGATGTCGAGCTGGGCGGTACCGACCAGAAATTCAACCTGCTCATGGGGCGCGAACTCCAGCGCGCCTATGGCCAGGAAGCCCAGTGCATTCTCACCATGCCGCTGCTGGAAGGTCTGGATGGCGTGAAGAAGATGTCCAAGTCCCTGGGCAACTATGTCGGCATCCAGGAAGCGCCCGGCGTCATGTACAACAAGCTGGTGTCCATTCCCGACACCCTCATGTGGCGTTACTTCGAGCTGCTCAGCTTCCGCAGCCTGGAAGAGATCGCCCAGTTCCGCAGCGACGTTGCGCAGGGCGCCAATCCCCGCGACATCAAGATCAAGCTGGCCGAAGAGATCGTGGCACGCTTCCACGGGGAAGAAGCCGCTCAGACCGCCCACCGTTCCGCGGGCAACCGCATGAAGGATGGCGAGCTGCCGGAAGACCTGCCGGAAGTCGAGCTGGAAACCGACGCGGCGCTGCCGGTCGCTGCCGTCCTCAACAAGGCTGGACTGGTGAAGAACGCTGCAGCAGCTCGCGATCTGCTGGCGGCGGGTAGCGTCAAGGTGGATGGCGAGGTGGTCGATCGCGGCTTCCTGTTCGAGATCGGCCGTACCTATATATGTCAGGCCGGCAAGAAGGCTTTCGCCCGCATCAGCGTCCGTCAGCAATAAATTTGAAATAACCTGTTGACCTGTCCTGAAACTTCCCTATAATGCGCCCCACTTCCGGCGCAGACGCTGAAGCGGCTTGAAAATCAAGCACTTAGGTCTGAGTCGGGCGAGGGGTCCAGGGATTCTTCGCCATTTGGCTCTCACCTTAGGGTGACAGCGAAATGAAGCGGAGGGGGTTGACAGCGTCTGAGGATGCTGTAGGATTCGCCTCCCGCTGCCGAGATTGGTTAGGCCGGTCAGGCAAGCGCAAGTGGTTGAGTTGAAACGAAAAAGTTCAAATCAACGCTTGACAGGATGTGAGGACAGCGTAGAATGCGCGCCTCGGTT
>NZ_SLYS01000017.1:0-87165 GCF_004341115.1 Pseudomonas sp. JUb52 | reverse complement strand
ACTGGATCAGGCCGCATCAATTCAACGATGGGCTACCGCCTGCGGTGGCCGAAGAAAAACTTAACCCACTGTCCGGGATGGGTTGACCACTACAATGCGCTCCTTCCTTATCCTGCTGCTAGTGCTTGCGCTTCCGATCAATGGGATAGCGGAAATGCTCATGCCGGTTGGATCGTCCGGGCATCACGTGATGTCCGATATGGAAGGTGTGGGCGCCATGACGACCGACCACGCTTCGATGGTTGGCGCCGATGACGGTGCTGAACACGAGTGCTGTGAAGCGAATGAGCATGGAACGGAGACCGTCTGCAAGACGGGCCAAGAATGCAAAACTGCAAGTATCCTTCAGCTTGTCTCAATAAAAGCCCAGCTGATGCCTGCTGCTGAACCCGTGACCACTCCCTATAACGGCCTGATCTCCTCTAGCCTTTTAGACGCCGTCTGGCGTCCACCCCGCGTCTAATTCCGATCAAATTATAGGAACCGCCCGAGTGAGCATTCGGGCCGGCTACTGCGCGCCTTTGGCTCGCATGAAAGATCAGGAATCCTTCGCAAATGAAACCCCGTATTTATTGGGCGCCGCCGTACGTGGCCGCCTTGATCATGGGCGCGCTCTCGTTTCCAGGGTTAGCGTCCGCTTTGACCTTAGAACAAGCTCTGAGCGTGGCCGAGCAAGACGCGCCTTCGCTGCATGCGCAAGCCGCCAACCTGGTGGCCGCACGCAGCGCTGCAATCCCTGCCGGCGAGCTTCCTGACCCTAAACTTAAGCTTGGACTGCAAAGCGTGCCCATCGAAGGTGACGCTCGCTGGCAGTTGGAGCAAGAGGCCATGACCATGCAAATGGTTGGGGTCATGCAAGATGTGCCAAACCGAGCGAAAAGGCGCGCTCGTGTCGAGGCCGCGCAGGCTAGTGTTGCGCTCGCAAACGCCCAGCAAACGGTTGAACGTCTCGGTGTGCGCCAAGCAACCGCCGAGGCATGGATCGCTAGCTTCGCGGTCGAGCAGAAGCTAAGCCTTTTCAAGCAGCTTTACAGCGAGAATCAGCTCCTTTCGCGGGCTGTTCAGGCCCGCATTGCTGGCGGCAGCGGACAAACCGCAGACAGCGTACTTCCGAGGCAAGAGGCAGCATTGCTGGCTGAACAAGAGGATGAGCTGCTGCGTAACCAGGCTGTTGCGCGGGCCGGCCTCCGGCGCTGGATAGGCGAGCTAGCAGGCCAGCCGCTTACAGGTGACTGGCCGCAATGGCTTGCCGCCGTTGATAACTATCAGCACAACCTGAACCGGCACCCGGCGTTACTCGCCTTCGACCCGATGACTCGTGAAGCGGAGGCAAAGGTTCACCAGGCCATCGCAGAGAAAACACCGGATTGGAGTTGGGGGATCGACTACCTGCGACGTGGCCGTGAGTACGGCGACATGGTGAACCTCAGCGTCAGCTTCGACCTGCCGCTGTTTACCAGCTCTCGGCAGGATCCGAAGATCGCGGCCGAACGAGCTCGCCTTGCCCAGATCGAGGCTCAGCGCCAAGCGACCTTGCGCCTGTACAACCAAGAGCTGAGTACTGACCTCGCTGAGTATCAGCGTCTGGACCGCGCACTCATCCGCCTCGACAAAACCTTACTACCCCTCGCTGAAGAGAAGGTCCGCCTTGCCATGGCCGATTACCGCTCCGGAAGCGGTGAGCTGACCGCTGTGATCGAAGCGCGACGACAGCTTGTGGAGACCCGGCTACGGCGTATTGACGTCGCCCGCGATCGATCGTTGAGCAATGCCCGCCTGCATTTCGCCTTTGGAGATACCCGACCATGACATTCCAACACAAGCGGCTGGTACTCGCCTTCAGTCTGCCTCTGATGATTAGCGCTGCAGCGCTAATCGGTCTGCCTACCGCAGCCTTCGGACAATCGCCTGCAGAAGAAGACAAGGAAGTGCTCTATTGGTATGACCCTATGGTCCCCAGCAAAAGTTCGATAAGCCGGGCAAGTCGCCATTCATGGATATGGAATTGATTCCACGCTATGCAGATGAGGGAAGCGACGGGGCATCGATCAGTATCGACCCGAGCGTGACGCAGAATCTCGGCGTGCGCTTGGCAACCGTAACGCGTGAATCGATCAGCCAGTCGCTCGAAGCGACAGGCGCGTTGATGTTTGACGAGCGAGACGTGGCGGTTGTGCAGGCGCGTGCCGGTGGCTTTGTCGAGCGCGTTTACGACCGAGCACCGGAGGATGTCATCGAAAAAGGCGCGCCGTTAGCCGATCTTTTGGTTCCCGAATGGGCTGCCGCACAGGAAGAGTACCTGGCGCTCAAAGGGGTCGGCCAACCCCAGCTGCTCGCAGCGGCTCGCCAGCGGTTGCGCCTTGCTGGCATGCCGCCAGAAGTCATAGTGCAGCTAGAACGAACTGGTAAAGCGCGCCCCGTTTGGACAGTGACGAGTCCAATAGGCGGCGTGCTGAACAGCCTCGACGTTCGCGAGGGCATGACCGTACCCGCCGGCGCTACTCTTGCGCGCGTCAACGGCCTGGACACGGTTTGGCTAGAAGTTGCAGTACCAGAGGCGCGGAGCGCAAATTTAGCGCCAGGGCAATCAGTAACAACGCGCCTGCCCGCTTTTGCGGGTGAAACGCTGGAAGGAACGATCCAGACGGTACTATCGCAGGCCAACCTGGATAGCCGCACTGTGCGTGTCCGGGTCGAGCTACCTAACCCGCAACAACGGCTTCGTCCCGGCATGACGGCCGAGGTGACGTTGAGTCGCAACGTCGAAGATGTCTTGGTCATCCCGTCCGAGGCGGTCATTCGCACCGGTCGGCGCGCATTGGTGATGCTGGCCGAGGATCAAGGCCGTTACCGCCCGATTGAGGTTCGCACAGGCCGGGAATTCGATGACCAGACAGAGGTGCTTGAAGGGCTGGAAGCCGGTCAGAAGGTCGTGGCGTCCGGTCAGTTTCTCCTGGATTCAGAGGCGAGCCTACGCGGGCTGACCGCTCAGGGTTTGGAGGAGCCTGCAACTTCTACAGAACCTGCGCTGCACGAGGCTGAAGGTACGATCGTCAGCCTGGAAGATGGCATGGTTGGCCTGTCGCATGGGCCGTTCAAGACGCTGAACATGCCTGGGATGACCATGTCCTTTCCGGTTGCGGATCAATCCCTGCTGTCAGGCTTGCAAGTCGACGACCGCGTCCGTGTGGGCGTGCGTGAAAGCGACGAAGGCCTGGTCATCGAGCGCATCGAGAAGCTCGGGGGCCAGAAATGATTGCAGCCATAATCCGATGGTCAGTAGCCAACCGCTTTCTGATCCTGCTGGCCACTTTGTTCGCGGTGGCCTGGGGTATCTGGTCGGTCAAGAACACTGCTGTCGATGCGTTGCCAGACCTTTCCGACGTTCAGGTCATCATTCGCACGCCATACCCAGGGCAGGCGCCGCAGATTGTCGAGAATCAGGTCACCTACCCGCTTACGACGACCATGCTGTCTGTTCCCGGTGCCAAAACGGTTCGCGGCTACTCCTTCTTTGGGGACAGCTACGTGTACGTCCTGTTCGAAGACGGCACAGACCTTTATTGGGCCCGTTCACGTGTGCTGGAGTACCTGAGTCAGGTTCAGAGCCGGCTCCCTGCCGCCGCCAAACCCGCCTTGGGGCCTGACGCCACAGGTGTCGGTTGGATTTACCAATATGCCTTGGTAGACCAAACGGGCAAGCATGACCTCTCACAGCTGCGCTCATTGCAAGATTGGTTTCTGCGCTATGAACTAAAGACACTACCCAACGTGGCGGAAGTCGCACCCATAGGCGGGATGGTCAAGCAGTACCAGGTCGTAATGGATCCTATACGGATGGCCAGCCGGGGCGTGACGCAACAGCAGATCGCTCAAGCTATCGACGAGGCCAATCGTGAAACCGGCGGGAGTGTTCTAGAGCTAGCAGAAACCGAGTTCATGGTCCGTGCGACCGGGTATCTGAAGACACTCAACGACTTTCGAGCCATTCCTTTGCGTCTCGACGGCGGCGTGCCAGTGACGCTAGGGGACGTTGCGCATTTCCAGCTCGGCCCGGAAATGCGCCGGGGCATCAGCGAGCTTGACGGTGAAGGTGAGGTAGTCGGCGGCGTGGTGATCCTGCGGAGCGGCAAGAACGCTCGGGAAACCATCGCTGCCGTTCAGACCAAACTGGATGAGCTGACAGCGAGCCTGCCCCAAGGCGTCGAAATCGTCACGACGTACGACCGTAGCAAGGTGATCGACAGTGCCGTTGAAAACCTCACGCACAAGCTCATCGAGGAGTTCATTGTCGTTGCGTTAGTTTGCGCGATTTTTCTGTGGCATCTGCGCTCGTCGTTGGTCGCCATCGTGTCGTTGCCGATCGGCATCCTGATTGCTTTTGTGATCATGCAGCGGCAAGGCATCAACGCCAACATCATGTCGTTGGGTGGCATCGCGATCGCCATCGGAGCGATGGTCGATGCAGCAATCGTCATGATCGAAAACGCCCACAAGCACATTGAGGCCTGGCACAAGCGGCATCCTGACTCCACCTTGAAGGGCCAGGAGCACTGGAAGGTCATTACTGACGCGGCTGTTGAAGTGGGGCCGGCATTGTTCTTCAGCCTGCTGATCATCACGCTGTCGTTCATTCCAGTGTTCACCCTGGAGGCGCAGGAAGGCCGGCTGTTCGGTCCACTGGCGTTCACCAAAACCTATGCAATGGCAGCCGCCGCGGGCCTGTCTGTCACGCTGGTTCCTGTGCTCATGGGGTATTGGATCAGGGGCAAAATCCCTGACGAACACCGTAATCCACTCAACCGTGGCCTGATCTGGATCTACAAGCCGGCCCTGGACGCGGTACTGCGCTGGCCCAAGATGACTCTGCTGGTGGCTGTTCTGGTCTTCCTGACAGGCTTGTGGCCGGCCTCTCGCCTTGGTGGGGAGTTCTTGCCCCCGCTGGATGAAGGTGACCTCCTTTATATGCCCACTGCGCTTCCAGGCCTCTCCGCTCAGAAGGCTTCTGAGCTACTGCAGCAGACGGACCGGCTCATAAAAACGGTTCCAGAAGTTGCACACGTGTTCGGTAAGGCTGGTCGAGCCGACACCGCTACAGATCCCGCCCCGCTGGAAATGTTCGAGACGACCATTCAGTTCAAGCCGAAGGATCAATGGCGCCCTGGGATGACGCCTGACAAGCTGGTTGAGGAGTTGGATCGCACCGTACAGGTACCTGGATTAGCCAATCTGTGGATCCCGCCGATTCGAAACCGTATCGATATGCTGGCGACGGGTATCAAGAGCCCGATCGGGGTGAAAGTGTATGGCACTGACTTGGCACAGATCGACAAAGCCACCCAGGCAGTGGAAAAAATCGCCAAAACGGTGCCTGGGGTCAGTTCGGCGCTTGCTGAGAGACTGACCGGCGGCAGGTATATCGATGTGGATATCGTTCGTGTCGCCGCCGCACGCTACGGCCTGAATATCGCGGACGTGCAATCGATCGTGGCCGGTGCCATCGGTGGTCAAACCATTGGTGAAACCGTGGAAGGGCTCGCCAGGTATCCGATCAACCTCCGCTATGGCCGCGAGTGGCGCGACTCGATATCCGATCTGCGCAACCTACCGATCTACACGCCGCAAGGCAGCCAGATCACGTTGGGGACCGTGGCCAAAGTACAGGTGACAGACGGACCGCCCATGCTTAAAAGCGAAAACGCAAGGCTGTCGGGCTGGGTTTACGTCGATGTTCGTGGCCGCGACATGGCGGCTGTGGTGGGCGATCTGAGGGAAAAGATCAGCAAAGGGGTCCAGCTCGAATCCGGCATGAGCATCAGCTATTCCGGCCAATTCGAATTCATGGAGCGCGCTAACGCGAAGCTGAAGCTCGTCGTTCCGGCTACCTTGCTGATCATTTTTGTATTGCTCTACCTAACGTTTGCCCGCTTTGGCGAGGCGCTGCTCATCATGGCTACGCTGCCATTCGCTCTGACCGGGGGCGTCTGGTTCCTATATCTGCTCGGGTACAACCTATCCGTAGCGACAGGAATCGGATTCATCGCACTGGCAGGCGTTTCTGCTGAGTTCGGCGTCATTATGCTGCTGTATTTGAAGAACGCCTGGACGGATCGGGTTAACGCTGGAGCCCATGGCGAAGGCGTCCTGCTCGCCGCCATTCGTGAAGGTGCTGTCCAGCGAGTGCGCCCCAAGGCCATGACCGTCGCCGTGATCATCGCTGGCCTGCTGCCCATCCTTTGGGGCGGCGGGACCGGCAGCGAAATCATGAGCCGTATTGCCGCGCCCATGGTGGGCGGGATGATCACCGCGCCGTTGCTCTCCCTGTTCGTTCTGCCGGCAGCCTACCTGCTGATGCGCCGCCGGCAATTGCAGGCCCAGCACGCAACCAACTCCCCTGGAGAACATCTATGAACATCAAGCACATCACCCTTGCCTCACTCTTCCTAGTACCAGTCGCCTATGCCGCCGACAAGGAGCCAATGGACGGCATGCCGATGGATCACAAAGGCATGAACATGCCAATGGACCAGAAGTCGGCGGGACAGACCGCTACAGCCACAGGTACGGTCAAGAAAGTAAACACCGAGAGCGGAACCGTCACCATTGCCCACGGCCCGGTCGAAGCGTTGGGCTGGCCGTCGATGACGATGGGCTTCAAAGCAAAGCCTGATCAGCTCCAAACGCTGAAAGAAGGGGACCAGGTCGAATTCGAGTTCTCCTCGAAAGGTATGGATTCCACCATTACGCGCATCGAAAAGCAGTAAAGAGCAGAAAGCGACCGCCGCAGGCGCGGCGGTCGTACCAACACGAGAATGAAGCGATTACCGCTTTGTAACCTTGGCAACACCTTCTTGTAAGTAGCAAGCCTTTAATCTACAGGCATCAACTAACCAAGAGGTGCAAACCATGAACCGCATAACCAAAGTAATCGTTCCTTTTATTCTGACCGTTGCTTCCTCGCTTGCAATGGCCGAAGGCGGAAGCGAACGTACGCTGAATCGCTTAAATGACTCGGCAGGAGCAAAGCCCACCCTTAAGGAGCTTGTCAAAGAGGGTCAAGTGCTGAGCATCGCACCTGCAGGGGCGACCGGCACGACTCGAATGATTCAAAACTATAGAACTAGTGCCCAAGTCCAGACGTATGAGATGAAGGTCAAGACCCCCGACGGGAAGATCCATACGGTAGAGTTCCTGAGCACCCCAGTTGGCGTGAACAATGGCTAATCTGCCAAGCTTAATATCCGAGGGATAGTTAGATGAGCAGCATAATATCCAAGATTAAAAGCGTACTGCAGCGCAATCCGGTCGTAACGGGGTTAACCGCAGCTGTGGTTGGCTACATGCTACTGAACCAAAGCACTGCGGCGTTGGCAACAACGCTGCCAAGCCTGCTCTTTCTCTTGCCCTGCTTGTTGATGATGGTCGTATGCATGAAGCATATGTCTAGCGGTAAGTGCGACAAGCCCAAGGAGCCCAACGTTGGCGAAAACACCTTGTTAATCAAAAGCGAATAACCCACTGAACTTGGAGATTTAACATGCGAAAGGCCATCACCGTTACAGCAATCGCAATCACCTTGGCGAGCGGACTGAGTTTCGCAGCGGCAGATAAAGCGGACCAAAGCCATTCAGAAACCGGCATGATGAGCGGCGACAAGCATATGGAAATGATGGGTGACATGCGTGGAATGATGAAAGAGTGTCGTGAGATGATGGGGGCCGCCAAAGCCGACCACTCGCAAAATGGCGAAAATCCAGACGCAGCATAGGATATGAGGGTGTGAGTAACAATGATCGAAGCAGGTGGGGGGTGCCCCACCTGCTTTTTTGTGCTTGATGGCCTAACCAGGACCGTACTGATGGGAAAAGTGTCACTGACGAGCAGAATGGCGATAGCTCTCATGCTCGTGGTTACGGTTGTGCTGCTGGCGGCCGCAATCAGCTTTAATTATTTTTGTCAGCTCCATTTCGAACGCAAAGATGCACAAGTGCTTAATGAAAAGGCCGCTGCAGTAGAGCGTACGCTACTCAACAGCTCAGCATTCGGGCCTGAGACCGCTTCAAGGATCGATGCCGTTATTGAGCACTCCTTTGGCTTCGCGACTGCGGTTGTAGTAGACGGTAAGACGGTTTACTCCCATCACAATCTGTCTGAGAGCTTGCTACCTCTTGTCACAGACATCCAAGAGGAACGCTGGACGGTAAGTTTCGGTGGCCACCACTACAGCGGAATTACCAGAAAAGTAAATCGGTGGGTAGAAGGGCAGGACACTGTTATCTATTTGGCTTTGGATGTAACGCACCGAATCCACTTCTTCGATATGATTCAGCAGTGGCTTGCTTATACGCTTGTCGTTAGTGCACTTCTGAGTGGCGCGTTAGGTGTTGTTCTGATCAGGAAAGGCTTAAAACCAATAGACGAACTGTCCAAGACTTCTTCTACGGTAACCGCCCACTGCTTAGATACCAGAATTCCAACCGAGTCGGTGCCAGGCGAGCTGCATGAACTCGTAGACAACTTCAACGAAATGCTTTCGCGCTTGGACGACTCTTTTCTCAGATTGTCAGGTTTCTCAGCGGATATCGCGCATGAGCTAAGAACGCCGCTGAACAGCATGCTTACCCAAATGGAGGTCGCGCTCTTGCGCGACCGCGAGAATACCGACTACAAAGACATTTTGTATTCCGCCCTCGAAGAACTTAGGCGCATGTCAAAGATGGTCGATGACATGCTATTCCTCGCCAAGGCGGACAACGGGAAGATTACGCCCAATGCCGAAGATGCCAGCATGGCTGAGATTACCGCGAGCGTTATCGAATATTACGAGCTTGCAGCCGAGGACAAAAAGGTAGAAATCGCGCTTTCAGGCGATGGATCGGTACATGGCGATAAATCGATGCTGAGACGGGCCGTCTCAAACATAGTCTCTAACGCAGTTCGATATGCAGAGGAAGGCAGCACCATCAGCGTTGAAATAAGCGAGAGCGGTGGCTCGGTTAGCACAGCCATATCCAACCGAGGCACAACGATTCCAGCCGAGCTTCAGGCCCGAGTGTTTGATCGATTCTATAGGGTCGACACCGCAAGGCGCGAAGGAACCACCATGAATGCGGGCCTCGGCATGGCTATCACTCGTTCGATAGTCGAAGCGCACAAAGGGCCCATCGCTTGCGAATCAGCTGAGGGGCATACGACTTTCACAATGACGCTTCCAAAGCTTATGTCTAGGGATGGTCTGAAGTAGCCATGTATTTCCCCGGCATACCACCTAGCGCAACTTAAACTCGCCAAATGATCAAAAAACAATCAATTCGACGAGTATTTCTTACGTTTTCGCCACCCGGACCCCACTCCGGTGGCCATTTCCCGCATTACAGGCGCACCTCTCCTGCATTCGTCAGTAAATGTCGGCGCGCCATCCACAGGTTCGACAGAGCGAACAGTGTCACCAGTTGCGCCGTGTTTTTGGCCAAGCCGCGAAAGCGCACCTTGGTGTAACCGAACTGGCGCTTGATTACCCGGAACGGATGCTCGACCTTGGCGCGCACCTGAGCCTTGGCCTTTTCAATCTTGCGCTTGGCTTTGTACAGCACGCTGCGCTTATCGAGTTTTCTGTAGGTGCTGCGGCGTGCCGCCACCTGCCAGATAACTTCACGTCCTTCATGCTCGGGCCGCTTTTCGACACCGGTGTAGCCTGCATCGGCGCAGACCACGTTTTCGTCGCCATGCAGCAATTTGTCCAGCTGGGTGACATCCGCCACATTGGCCGCCGTGCCCACTACGCTGTGCACCAGACCCGATTCGTCATCGGCGCCGATGTGGGCCTTCATGCCGAAATAATACTGGTTTCCCTTCTTGGTCTGGTGCATTTCCGGGTCGCGCTTGCCGTCCTTGTTCTTGGTCGAACTGGGCGCATTGATCAGCGTTGCATCGACGATGGTGCCCTGGCGCAGCGACAGGCCGCGGTCGCCCAGATAGCCATTGATGACAGCGAGGATGCCGGCCGCCAGCTCGTGTTTCTCCAGCAAGCGGCGGAAGTTGAGAATGGTGGTTTCGTCGGGGATGCGCTCCAGGTTCAGCCCGGCAAACTGGCGCAGGATCGTGGTTTCGTACAGCGCTTCCTCCATCGCTGGATCGCTGTAGCCGAACCAGTTCTGCAGCAGATGCACACGCAGCATCGCCATCAACGGGTAGGCCGGACGGCCACCTTCACCCTTCGGATAATGTGGCTCGATCAAAGCAATCAAGCCCTTCCACCGCACCACCCGATCCATCTCGATCAGGAACAACTCCTTGCGGGTTTGCTTGCGCTTGCCAGCGTACTCGGCGTCGGCGAAGGTCATCTGCTTCATCGGGAAACTCGGTGGGTGGGGTCGCGGTATTTTGCCAAATCAGAAGTCTTTTTCAGAGTTTCCCTAGTTAATGGCAGAGTGCCAGCAACGACCCTGACCTACGCTCATAGAAACGCCAGGCTGAACCGAAAGAGGCCGAGACTTTCGAAGCTGTATATTTGGTTCTGGAGGTTTCACGTGCAAGCGTCCTCATCAAGAAAATGCGGTTCGACAGCCGCAGCGCTCAACGAAGCGTGCTTCTGCGTAAGCCTAGATCAAGCTGCGCTCGTAAACGCATTGACCGAACAGCTTGGGGATTCAGAGCTGTCGGAGCTATTGAAGTCACGTTGCGCCCATGTGTTTGCTGCACGACCGGTCTTTGTTTCATCCTTGCGGCTGCGCCAGGTTAATGCGGTTATTCAGGCCATCGAGCAGACCGTGAGTTCGCCCGGTTGGCGTGAGCATGCTCTGGATTCTGCACCTCCTATTGCACGACATGATCCTCGGGGTGCGCGCGGCGTCTTCTTTGGCTACGACTTTCATCTGGCTGAGGACAAGCTTGGGCTTATCGAAATAAACACAAATGCCGGCGGAGCGATGCTAAACGTATTGCTCGCCCGCGCTCAGCGCAGTTGTTGCAGCGGCGTAGTCGGGCTATCGCCGGGGCGGGGCGGGTCCGGAGGATTCGAGCAGTTGATTCTGGATATGTTCGCCCAGGAATGGTCTGCGAGCGGCGAGCAACGTCCGCTCACGCGCGTGGTGATCTTGGATGAAAGCCCACAAGCCCAATACCTGTATCCGGAGTTCCTTCTTTTTCAGCGGTTATTCGAGTCAGCAGGAATCGACTGCCTAATCGCAGACCCAGCCGATCTGGCCTTTCACAACGAGTGCCTCTTGGTCGACGGAAAGCCTGTGGATCTCGTCTATAACCGACTCACCGATTTCTATCTGGAAGGCGACAATTGCAGCGCGCTGCGCAGCGCTTATTTGGCTGATGTCGTGACGGTAACGCCACACCCTCAGGCCTATGCCCTTTATGCCGACAAACGCCGGTTGGTTGACCTAACCAACGCACGTTTTTTGGAAGAGATTGGCGTTGATCAGCAAATCCGAACCGTATTGGCCCAATACGTCCCGCTTACCGTTCCTGTCGAGCATCGCAATGCGGAGCACCTCTGGCAAAACCGCCGTAGCCTCTTTTTCAAGCCTGTCAGCGGGTTTGGTAGTCGCGGTGCGTACCGAGGAGACAAGCTCACCAAGCGGGTTTGGGAAGAAATCATTGGCGGAAACTACTTGGCCCAGTCCCTTATAGCTCCTGGCGAGCGTAGAACCGTCGCCGACCCTCAGGTACGACCAATGAAGTTTGACCTGCGCGCGTACGCTTATGCTGGCGAGGTGCAGTGGAACGCTGCCAGGGTCTACCAAGGCCAAACGACCAACTTTCGAACGGAGGGGGGCGGCTTTGCTCCTGTGTTTACCTTAGGCGAGGAAGAGGAGCTGGCCGGTTCCACAAGGCAACTATCGCACGCCTCGTTCACTTTCTTGCTCGACGAAACCGGAGCCATAGAAAAGCTGCCGCACCCGCTCTATCTCGCGTTGGTTCGAGCCGAAAGGGCTACTTCGAAGCTTGCCGGTAAGCGTTTTCGATTGGCGGACTGGTATGTGGCAATGGAAGACGGCCAACCGTCTAAGGTCATCCGAGAGTGGTACGGGTGGGTAGCGTTCGACGCAGATGGCGGTTACCACCCTGAACGTGGTTCGCCGAAAAACGACGAGTCGGATAGTGATGACAATGTAGATTCAACCGCTCTACCGACACGGGAAGAACACGATCGAATTGAGGGACTGTTGTTTAAAAGCGAGTGAGAGCCTGTCTCGCACAGCCCAGAGGTTCCTTACGGGCGCAGAGCCAAAGGAAGATTGCTTTTTCACTCACCTTTCAGGGCCATCATTAACCTCTTGAATGCGCCGTTCAGCCGAGTAAATGCAGCCTGGAAACGAATCGAATTTTCCGCATATTTTGCTTGTTCAACCTGAACGTCGACTGTGTTCTGATCAAGCGACGGTTGATTGGGAACCCTGTAGAGTAGGGCCGCATCGCTAAGAGTAACCTCCAAGCCACCAGTATTTATATGACTCTGGTTAGTTTTGGCCAGTGAAAACTCAGTGTTAATTGCCTGCTTGTTTTGAGTGGCAAGCACCGAGGCAAAATTCAAATCCCTGGCTTTGAAATTGGGTGTACCAGCATCGGCTATATTGTTGCTCAGCACCTCTGCTCTTTTGGCAGTGTAGAGGAGCGTTTTTTCTGGCCCGCCTACAGCCTTTTCGAAACTAATCCTCATCAACGATCCTATCAAGTTGGGAGAAAACCAGTGCTGATCACAATTACGTCGATCAGCCCCATAGGATTTACGCCCGACCTGGCACCTGGTCGGGCGGTGCAGAGCCAGAGAGCGTTGTAATCGTAATCCTGGAAGACTAGAGAATTATTACTGATGACACTCCCTATCAGCCGTCATCAGCTTATGCTCGCGAATCATTTGTTCCAGTACGTCGTCTACCAATTTGTCGTGCTTCTCCATCCAAGCCAAATGCTCCTCGGTAGAGACGTGAATCGCCCCTAGTTTCGTAGACACCTCCAAGCCTCATAATGAGACCCAGCAGGAGGTGCCATGAGCAACCAGCGTTACCCCGAAGAATTCAAGATTGAAGCGGTCAAGCACATCACTGAACGCGGCTTGCGCGTTGCTGATGTAGCAGAGCGTTTAGGCGTGTCCACGCACAGCCTGTACGCCTGGGTAAAGCGCTACAGCAAACCCCAAATACAGCGGCAGCAGGTAGATGATCAGCAGGCTGAGCTGCGTCGCTTGCGCGCGGAACTCAAGCGGGTGACCGAAGAGCGAGACATCCTAAAAAAGGCCGCTGCGTACTTTGCCAAGGAGTCCGGCTGAAGTACGCCGTTATCAGCAAACTGTTGGTGGAGTACCCGGTGCGGCGTCTCTGCCAGACCCTCCAGGTGCATCCCAGCGGTTACTACGCCTGGCTGGCCGAGCCGAAATCCGCGCGTGCCAAGGAAGATCAGCGTCTGCTCGGATTGATCAAGCATGCCTGGTTGGAAAGCGGCGGGGTCTACGGCTACCGCAAGATCCACGACGACCTGCGTGAGCTGGGCGAGTCCTGTGGCCGGCATCGTGTGGCTCGCCTGATGAGGAGAGAGGGGCTGCGCTCTCAGACCGGTTATCGCCGGCGCCCCGGGTACTACGGTGGCAAGCCGCCAGTGGCCTCGCCCAACCGTCTGGAGCGGCAGTTCAATATCAGTGAACCGAACAAGGTCTGGGTCACCGACATCACTTACATCCGCACGTATGAGGGCTGGTTGTACTTGGCGGTGGTGCTGGATCTGTTTTCTCGCCAAGTGATCGGCTGGTCGATGAAGCCTCGGATGTGCAGCGATCTGGCCATCGATGCGTTGCTGATGGCAGTGTGGCGGCGCAAGCCCAAGCAGGAAGTGATGATCCATTCCGACCAGGGCAGCCAGTTCAGCAGCTCGGACTGGCAGAGTTTCCTCAAGGCCAACAATCTGATCAGCAGCATGAGTCGACGCGGTAACTGTCACGACAACGCGGTCGCGGAACGCTTTTTCCAGTTGCTGAAGCGGGAACGCATCCGACGGAAAACCTACGGAACCCGCGAAGAAGCCCGCAGTGATGTGTTCGATTACATCGAGATGTTCTATAACCCCAAGCGACGGCACAGCAGCGCTATGCAGCTATCGCCAGTGGAGTTTGAAAAGCGCTATTTCCAGAGCTTGGAGAATGTCTAGGAAAGCTGGGGCGATTCATTCAACAATTATCAACTTAGCCGTTAAAGAAGATTGATTTTTAACTAGCCAATATACGGTTCACCCGCTTGGTGCGGGGGTGCTAGGTAACGTTTTTAACGAGACAAGGTTCAGCGTAGCTAATACCGACTTCGTCGGTTCTAACAACTGATGTTGCAGTGCCAACACCGTGGCAGCTTCAACATTCGTAGTAGCTGCCATAGTTCAGAATCTGCGTGATCACATTTGCCGAAGGTTTCGCCTCAGCAATTAGCGTGAGCGTGCTTCGCTGAGGCTGCCTCTGAGGCTACCTCTTGGGCTTGGTCCTTCTGGTCAGCCTGATAATTAGCGATCGCTACTTGGCGAGCCTGCTCCATACGAGCAAAGGTACGATCACCACCACCTTCTGCCATTGCATAGGAAGAGCTTGCTGCGATGGCGAGTAGTACAGAAAGGGATCTGAAAAATTTCATTACTTGTTACCTCGTTCGAAGACACGGGAGACCCAGCGCAGCTCCATAAACAGAGGCTTGGGCTTGTGTCTAAGCTAACCGAGCGTACCTGTCAAAATGCTGATTTGGACATTACGGTTTCGTCAGCAATGCAGACAAGCAGTGAGCGCAAGCGGCCTTGCTTCCAGCGGTCAAAAAAAAGGCGCCATTTAGGCGCCGATAGGCCAAAGGAGCGTGGAAAGGCCAAAAAGCAGAGTGTGGGAGCAACTGCTGATGTAGACGTTAACGCTACAAGCTGTCAGACAGATGATGCGAGCATTACGTTTCTGTAAGGTACTGGCTGCACGCCCTGACAATCGGCACACTGTTCCAAATGCCGGAGGGAATACTTTCATGAAGCTTCTTGTTGCTGAAAACGAGCCGAAAACAGGCACCTACCTACAGCAGGGGCTCTCAGAGGCAGGCTTCACAGTCGATAGAGTTGAAAACGGGACCGATGCTGCTCAGCACGCGCTTCATACCACATACGACTTGCTCATCTTAGACGTGATGATGCCTGGCCTGGATGGGTGGCAGGTTTTACAGAAAGTCCGCGCTGCCGGTAATGAGGTTCCCGTGCTCTTTCTCACCGCCCGAGACGGGGTTCAGGATCGAGTAAAGGGATTGGAGTTGGGCGCTGATGATTATCTCATCAAGCCGTTTGCCTTCTCCGAATTGCTAGCAAGGATCCGTACGTTGCTTCGCCGCGGCAATAATGCTCCCAACCAAACAATACTCAAACTCCTCGACCTTGAGGTCGATCTGCTCAGGCGTCGGGTTACGCGATCGGGGAAACGAATAGACCTAACTGCAAAGAAATTCGCTCTTCTTGAGCTATTACTTCGGCGTCGCGGGGAAGTGCTCTCAAAGTCACTTATCGCCTCCCAAGTATGGGACATGAATTTCGACAGCGATACCAATGTGATTGAGGTGGCGGTACGACGGCTGAGAGCAAAAATCGATGATGAGTTCGAACCTAAGCTCATACAAACCGCGCGTGGGATGGGCTATTTGATCGACGCGCCAGACCGCTAGGGATGGTCTGAAGTAGACCATGTATTTCTGGCTTGCAACTGAAGCTGATTGAGCATTCACCGCTTGCCAAAGGCGGTGCGGATAGCCATGAACCGTTACCGGGGCCAGAAGCAGACACGCCTTAACTTGGGCGGGCGTCAACGGAGCAACGCCGCCGACGGACTGGATTTGTCAGGGTCGCATCGTCGTGAATGAGATGCTACGAACCGGTCTTTGGCCGGCATACTCAACCTTCGGCCCAAAAATCATCCTTGCGCACCAAACCGAACTCATCCTGATTGGTGTCAAGATCATCATCAAACATGGTGTTAACCATTCGCTCCCGACGTAGCATGGCCAGCGTTCGGAAAAAGCAGGGCTCGCAGAGGTGAACCTCATAACGCTCACCATCATGCTTGGAACCATAGTTCCAACACGCTTGAAGAACGCCAAACTGCTGGCCATAGCCCTCAATACTTGTGCTTTGGCAACAAGCGTCACAGGTAACGTCTGAAGTCGTTTCCGTTGGCTGCATTGCAACGTGCCGCATGATCCTCACCTCCGAGGAGAGAAGGTTTACAGCTGCCATCGAGCCCACATTCGAGACCGAAAATGGAAGATGTCGCGCAGGCCGCCTCGAACCATCACTGGGGAGAAGGATATCTTGAGATTTATTGGGGGTGGGCGAACATGCGCAAGCATGTGAGAGCAACACAAAGCCTAGAAATCAAACATTTATGGTTTGAATGTCTTAATTTCTCCGTTATCTCGTCATGCTTCCATAAAAATCCCCATCATGGAAAAGGCCCGATAAATCAATCAGGTAGGAGAGATGTGAGTGAATTTTCCCCTTATCTCGGCATGGCCCCATGACCAGCTACAGCTTCAAGAAACGAGCCGGGACCGATACTAGCGACCCCGAGTTCGTGCTTCAGCACTGCGGGAAACCGACACGCGTCCAGATCCAGGATTCATCCAGCTGGGGCGGCGCCTATGCGGTGTCAGTCGATCATCTGGACGACGAGGCCGAACCGCATCTCCTGTGGGTGGCCCTGTCAATCGCAAGCTTTGCTGAGGCGGCGCGTGTGGCTATCGGCCATTTCGAGGCGAACCTTCTCGCACGCGATCAAGCAGCGGCGCCTGGCGCAGAGCTTGGCTCGCCTTAGCGGCGGCCCATAACACGGAGGGAAGGGCGCATCAGCGGCGCGAACGGCGGCTTAGCGACCCTTGCGTTTTTGGGACCTGCGATACCATAGGTCTATCGAATCAGGAGGTGCATCATGCATCCGATTATCGCTGGTGAATTTCGGAAAGCCGAAGCTCTTTTGGAGAGATATCTCAAGCTACCTTCGTCGGCAGTGAGTCTGGAAAAATTCGAGATTGATCGATTTAGTAATATCCCTCCATCAATATCCCGCACAGTTGGTCGGCTCAAGGCGATAGCCATGGAGTCATATCCGACTCAAGAAGAACTTGCTTATGTTATCAACGCGGTTGACTTTTTGGAGCAAGAGACTGCCAAACGCTGGAGTAACTTCTTTCGTCATCGTATAGAGAAGCTTGAGAGCAATCTAAAAGAGAGTGCAGCACTTTCTCTTGTGCGGCATGGTATCGCTATACTCGGCACTCTCTACGGCGTTGTCTACTGCAATAGCAGTAAGATGGACCATGACCAGTACTTATACTTTGCAGTAATGGCCTTGTATGCGGTAGCTTCTTTCGGCACTGCCACCAACTCGAAGTTGAGTAGTGGGAGAAATGTGATTTTGCTTTCAGCGACGCTGCTCGCTAGCTGCATCGTTATCGCCATTGCCTATCATCCAGGCATGTCGGCCTTATTGCTATCGCTAGCCAGCGCGCTAACATTAGTGATGGACCTTAAATGCAAGTCAGGTAGCAATAGCATAAATCATTTTCCTGACGCACTGGATGACAGGTTCACTATTGACCATACGGTACTTGCTGACCCCTACACACCAAGCATCGCGAGAAGCTCGGAAGACGTACAGCGAAATATGAATTATGGGACAGAAGTACCTGCACCCGACCGTTACCTTTGATAAAAGGCTGCTTTCGCAGCCTTTTCTTCACCTACCAAGAACAAACTCTCTATCTAGCTTTTCGCTGTTGTTAATCGCGACAATATCATTGATAACTGCGCTTGACCCATTATCGTTCAATCCGGCCTGAACTAGATTATCAAACATACCCGAAGCCATGTTGTCGTTGAATCCTCTATGCCTTGCATATTCCATGAATGCCCCCCGGTCATTATTATTCAACTCGCCGGTTCGAGCAGCAGCAAACACATGCGCCTGATCCTTATCCAATCCAAGGCGCATGCCTTCATTTTGATACTCAGCTATATTTCCACGCGTACCCGCGGCGCTACTTAGTGCATTCATAAATTTCTGCGGAATGCCACTCATAACGGACTCACCAAGGTCGCTCAAGCCCTTGCCTTTCTCTTCAAGACGCCTTGTCGCCTCGAACACGCCGTCACTGGTCGCCCGATTACCGAACGTGTAGGCTTTCTTATTAACATCGGCATTATGGCCATCATGAATTGCTTCGACCTGCTTTTCGTCGCGAGCGGCTGCGTTTCCGGAATCAAATCGACTTCCAAAACTTCCTTCGTTGACAGAATGCCCAGCACGGGATGTTTCAGCGTCTAGGTCGCGCGCGGCCGGCTCGCGAAGGCTGGTGAAGCTCGAGTGTTGAAGGGAGGTAGGCTGATCTCCAAGCTCACCACTGTGCCTTGGGTTTGTGTACATGTCTCTGTCGGAAACGCCACTCGTTAGAACACCGAGGTCATTGTTTTTCGCCAGAGTATGCAGTGCAGCTGCGACGCTCCTGCGACTCGGATCAACGGTGTCAAAAAGTCGCTCTGCTTCTTTCATCTGCGAGCCATAGTTGTTGACGGCTTCAGCAACTACAGCATCGGCCTTGCCTTCGCGTATTAATTTTCCAGCCCAAGCATCTGGTGTCATCGAAAGTGAGGAACCAGACTGCTGAAGATAGCCCGCAGTTTCGGTGTACTGCTTCTGCGTACTTATAGCTTGCTGGGCAGATCGTGACAATGTTTCTTGATCCGACTGGCTGAGACCTAACTTTTCTGATCCTAGGAATGACGTCGCAAGACTTGACGAGTTTTCATGACGCAAGGAGTTTGAGATCGACTCGACTAAGCCTGCAGCTTTAGCTGCCTGCATTACATCATTCGAGCTCTGACCATCATTGCGCGTAGTCGAACTTTGAGTAGTGCCATTGATTTGTGCTGAACCCCCAAAATCAATTCCGCCCTTAGCCTTTCCGTCCGCCCCTTCTTTACCTCCCATATTGCCAAGGCCTAGGCCGCCGCTGACCGATCCCCCGAGAGCAATGCTGCCAGTGACCGCATCTATCTGATTCTGATTGAATCCCCGCGCGCGCAGTTCATTAACGGAGTTTTGATAACTTGCGTCATTTGATAGCCCGAATGAATTGGCAACGCTACGGCCTACTGCGGCCTGTTCGTTGATATTTTTTGCCTGTTCAAATTGCTTACCGTAAGCACTTGTCAACCATTTTGTAAAGGTTTCCGATGCTCCTTCAGCAACAGACTTCTGCGACTGGGCTGCGCTAGATAGAGACTGCCCAATATTGATGTTGCCACGGGTGTTTTCGGATCCGGTAACTCTAGTGCCATTGACGAAGTCGTTCGTCATATAGGGCGTAGTCGCCAAACCTTCGGTGGGCTTCACGACGTCAGGCGTCACTATCTTCTCGTTGATCTGATCCGTGCCACCGAGGCGCTGGGCCATGCTCGTCAACGCAAACGCGCTGCCGGAAACCAGGAACATGCTGATCACTGGCACCGATGAAGCCATCAGGCCAGCCACCCCGATCGCGCTATCCAAGGCCGGCAGCATCTGCTTCAGCATCTCGAATGACAGCGCGTTGCCGTCTGTCACCGTGCTGGTCGTCGCGAGCAGGCCTTCCATGACCGTGCCGGTGTACCAGTTCGTGTAGAGGTTGACGATCGCGAGCATCGGCTGCCACAGCATCATCCAGCACAGCATGGTGATGTACTTGGTGATGAGATTCATGCCGAACGTGCCCATCACGAGCAGGAACGCCATCAACGGGGTGATTGCGTAGATGAGTCCTTCGAAGAAGGTCAGGAACGGGCGAACGTACCGGGTGAACATCGAGCCTTCGGCGGCCCACTGCGTGGCCTGCTGCGCCTGAGCCTGGGCGAGCATGATCGCGTAGGCACTCTGCTGGTCTTCCAGCGCTTTCTGGGCGGGCGCACGCTCGAAGATCGGCAGCAGAATGGACGCCATGGTAAAGGCACGTGCATCCGCCACCTGGAGATTCAGGCCACGCAGCGCATCGTCCACGCGGGTGGTCAGATCGTCACCTGTAACGACTTTGCCCGGCTTCTGGAACGCTAGTTTCGAGACATCATCCATGACGCCCGGCTGTGCCGAGACGCTGAGAGCCTTGAGCCGGGTATGGGCCTGGGAACAGTTGTAGTAGGTGCCTGTACCCGTCTTGCCCTCGTAAATCTCGGTACCGTAAACGTCGCTATCGAAGCGCATAGCGTCGATCGGGCTATTGCTGCGCATGAGGGCGCCATAGGCCGTCATGTTGCGCCCGACACCGACCAAAGTGCACTCCTTGATGTAGTTCGTCCATGAGCGTACGAAATCGCCGCCCGCGTTGCTTTCGCCCATCACAGACGGCATAGCCAACACATTGCGCGTCGCGCCGCGGACCTTCATTAGGGTGGTGAGGGGATCAGCGAACCCATAGGTAGTCATCGCCGGCGTCGAGAAGGCCTGCTCCATCTCCTTGGTGAGCTTGTAGCCGATGTTGGAGACCACGGAGCCCACGAAGAGGGGACCGATAGGCACGTTGTCGACCACCACGACGGTACCGTCATAGACGTCCTCTACGACGGCGCGCCCGGTAGGCCCGTAGAGCGCCATGTAGAGGATCAGCGCCACGCCAACCTGTTGGAAGGGGATAGCCTGGTTTTTGAAGACCGCCTGGAATCCCAGGAACAGGGTACCGATCAACAACCCCACCTTGGCGAGGGACTCGATGCTGCCCGACCCGGAGATCATGGCCACGGCGTTGAGGATGCTCTCCAGGTAGGTAGCGGAGCCAATGGAATAGATAGAGAACTCCATCACTCACCCCCCTGCACAGGTTTCTCGACGTTGATAAACGCCGCAGGCGGAGGAAGCGATCGCATGCGCGCCTGGTAGTCGAGCAGCAGGTCATTCTCGTTGCCATACCGGGTGAGCAGCACCTGGTATTCCTGCATCAGCCGTTCCCTCGCCTTACCGATAAAATCACCGGCAGGCATGCCGAGCTTGTCGACCATCTTGCCTTTCGTGATCACGGCTTCGGCCGTATCGATGTACGACTTGACGAGCGAGTAGGCGCCCTCGAGCGCCAGCATCTTGGAATGGCCGGTAACAAACCCCTTCGCCATCGACTCGCTGCCTTGCGATAGGCGTTGCACCATCGCGGAGAAGCCGGGCTTTTGCATCATGTTCAGTAAGCCGGTCTCATCAGAACCAAAGGTGCCGGTATTCGTCGCCCACTTCGTGACGATGCCGACGGAGTTTCCCGATCCGTTGAAGATCTTGATGATCTTTTGCGCCAGGCCGTCGAAGGCCAGGTTAGAGAGCTGCGGCTCCAGGCAGACTGCATCTTCCTTGCACGAATAGACCGGCACCGATTCGGTCTTGACACCCTCGACGATGTCCTGCAGCGAGATGCCAGTCGGCATCAGCGGCTTAGTGACGATCACCTTGCCTTTTCCATCTTCAGCCTGCTCTAGCCCGGGAATGATCACGGATCCGGTGAAGGACATGATGAGCTCGTCGGTCTGCTGAGAGCCGTATTTGAAGAACTGCTGGCTGTTGTACTGTTTCATTGCACACCAGACGACGTTGCCGGTGTCCTCGCAGCTCACTACGTTACCGGCATCCGTCTTCATCTCGATCGGCGACTTGGAGTTGCTGCTTCCGGAGAACAGCGATCCGAAGCTATCGGCCAATCCCTTGATGGTGTTACCGGTGGCAGTCTGCATATTCTCCTTACCTTCGAAGGCCGAGAACGCGTCCGTCACCAGGCCCTGGGCAAGCTGGCAGCTATTGGACATGAGGCCGTTGAGGTCCTGCATCGTCTCCTGCAGGTTGGCGATGGTGTTCTCCACCGTAGGCCCCATGGCCTTGAGCGCCAGCTTGAACGCATAGCCCGACGCTACGCCGACCGAGTTGGAGGCAATGGAGCGCAGCGACTGAACGAACTGCTGCGCGTTGATGAACGAGAAGGAGCCGGCGAACATGTCGATGCCGCCGCAGCCGGCCTGGAAGGAGGGTGGTCGGAAGGAGACCACCGGCGCCGTTGCGATCTGATTCCGGATCCGCATCGAGCCGCCACTGACCACGCCTCGAGTCGCCGTCTGGTACATGCCCGGGTCTGTGCTGTTGGACATCGAGTTAAACATCGAGTCCAGCTGGCTCTCGATGTTGGCGTAGGCGCCCAGGGGCGCGAGGGCCGCAACCAGCACGGCTGCGCACAACGACTGCTTACTGCTGCGCCTCATGGGGCACCTCTCCATCTATGGTCTTGCGGGCGAGCTTGCGGCGCATGCTCTCAACGAATGCGGCGGGGTCCTGGTCGATCTGGTCTTGGCTGAGCCCGTCGTTGTCCTCGAGGGTCAGCAGGCCGTTGTCGAAGAACGGCTGGGTGGAGGCGAAGGTCTTCTGGTCGATAAGCGAGGCTTCGCGCGCAGCGATCAAGACCCGGTTGAACAGCACGTCCAGCGTGATGGCGCCGTAACCGACGATCTCGGTGCGGCCCGGCGGGATCGCCAGGGCGAGGGCAGGGGCCTGATAGACCTCGAGCTTCTTGGCCTGGCCATCGTCGGTGCGGTAATTCGCGAACAGCCCGTTGTCGAGGGGCGCGCCATCCAGCGAGACGGGGATGATCCGGATGCCGGTGGCCGCGGTGAGGGACTGCAGCACGGCCGCTTGCTCAGCACAGAGCACGCAATTGCCCTTGAAGAAGAAGAAGAGGCCGACCTTGTTGGCCAGGCCCTTGAGCACCTTATCTCGGTTGTTCGAGACTTCCCGATTAAGCGCATTGGCAGCGTAGGTGGCCACCGGCCGCCGGCTATCCTCGTCCAGGAAGGGATCACGCATGATCACCTGGCTGGAGCGCTCGGAGAACTTGGACGATTTGTCCATCATCACGCGCTGCAGGTAGTAGTAGGCCTGCACGTTGGCATCGGTTGGATTGTCGATCGCGCGGTCGCGATACTTGGGCAGGTTGTCGCGGATCCAGGCGACGCTGAACAGCTCTGGCCCTGGCGGCGCCGGCGGAGGGGCCGGTGGCTCAGCCTTCTGGATGGGCGCACGTGGGGGCGGAGGAGGGGTAGGCGCCTTTACCTCGAGCTCCGGCTCCTCCTCGGGCGGATCCTTGTACCAAAACCAGCCCTCTGCCTTACCGCGGTAGAAGCTTTCGCTACCAGGCGCAGCGAAAGAATCTTTCACGCCATCCGCAGCGTTGTCCGCCGCGCTCGCGTTACCTGGAAATGCAGCCGGCGAGAGTACTGCAGCGACGGCTACAGCCAAAAGCGCGCGCCTCATTTCCTACCGTCCAGGTACAAGGCGACCGCGACGGTCGCGTACACCCAGCGCGAGCCTCGTTTGCGTCGGTGCGATCCGATCGCGCTTACCCACGGCAGGTGCTGATAGTCGGCATTGCCGATTTTTTTGCTGACGTAGGTAACGCTGTAGCCGAGTGCATCAGCCACCTGGGCGACCGGCATCGACGGTCCATACGCCTGCAGGAGCTTAGGTAGATGTTTCGAAGGGGCGCTAATGCTCTCCAGCGAGCTACGCTGGCTGTCCAGGAAGGACGCAACGCCATGCGTGCCGTAGACCCAGTTGAGCCCTTGCCGGCGCCGGTGTGGGGCGATCGCTGCTACCCAAGGGAGGTGCTGGAATTTGGCGCAGCCGATCTTCTTGCGGACATAGCCGACGCTGTATTCCAGCGCCTCCGCTATCTGCTCCGGCGTCATCACGTCGCCGTAGGTGTCCAGCAGGCCCGATAGGCTGGATGTGGGGGTGAACGAGCTCGTGACAGCTTCGGGCGTAGCGACGGACAAGATCATGCGCGCATCCGGAGGATTGATTCGATGCACACAAGGCTAGGGATTCGCGCGGACCAAAAGCGTTCGATTCACTCCCTTTTAGGGCGCTAACAACGCTTCAGCCGTGAAAGATGGAGGCGGTGTGACCTATAGCGATCGGCCACCAAAGCCGGGTAATGCATCACCGCGGGGTAGCGACGCCCGACCAGCGAGCCCAAAAAAGCCCTCGTGAAAGAGCTTCTTCACGGCAATAGAGCAACAGGAACAGGTGGGCGCCATATGCGACACCCGCTGTAAAATCAGCATCGCTAACCACGGGCACTTGGAGCGACGAGGTCCAGCACGGAAGGAGAGCCACTAAGAACGCGAGCTTCCCTCGGAAGCTCGCCGGACTGTTCGAAAAAGCCCAAAACTTGAGATCATTCCTGACTAAGCTAGGTCGTTGATCAAACGGACGTGTCCGGAGTTAATCTTGAGCTTCCTCTCAGGGCCATCACGAAATCTAGCTGCGCTATCGGCAATAGGATTTAAATCGATGCCCGCCTTCCTAATCAGTTCCTTTAAGTCTTTTTTCGGGATGTTATTCTGCAGAAGCAACGGAAGCACAGAAATAAAGGAAGACGAATTAGTTGATAACAGGGCAAGCGCCCCGTGTGCGGTCGGATAAGCGGTGTCATTTAGCCATTTAGCGTAATCTTCACCATTTTCACTTTCTGCCTCGAGTGCCCATTGGAGACGACGAATGACAAGATGCTGCTGCATAACCTGCCAGAACTCCTCTCCGTAGAAATCGATACTCATCATCTCATTAGTAGCCTCCCACAACGCGTTATAGAGCGCAGCGGACTGTTTGAGAGCAACTGGATCGGTCGGCTCCTGCTCATTCGCGTTACAGTCTAAAATTCCGAGGCCTACGTCGACTAGAGTACCCATCAGATCTGAAACATCTGAAGGCCGCCACTTCTCGGAAATCCTATACGTTGGGCGAAACTCGAGAATCTCTCTAACACTCGAACTTGAATCCCACATATTGATCCAGTCAGTGGCAAACTGGCTGCGTAACGCAACAGAATATCCTAGCACTCGGCATGCATAGCTGTTTGGAAGACTTTCATTATATTCACGAATATGCGCCCTCAGCATATCCCCTTTCGCTGATTCCCACTCGGTCGGCGTCAAACTCCACTCTTCGATAAAGCTACTGACATCAGGCGGCGGAACCTTTTCAGGGTCTCTTGAATGTAGCAAAGCCTGCATGGACTGGTAAACCCACGGTTCCCAAGAACTATCCAACTGATCGGAGAAAGCGGGACAGTAAGGAGAGCGGACTTTGTCAGCCAATGCCCAAAATATATCTTGACCCTCCAACCTTCGCTCTTGATGCACGCTCTTGTCAGGAAACCTCAGATGTTGCCGAGTTAGCCAAATGCCCCAACGCTTGAACAATCCCAAAAAATCTGCCCTGCTTGAAAGGACATCTACGAAACGGCTAAGCAATGATTGTGCATGAGCCTTCAACACCTCAGGTGGATACTCACGACTATCGGCGATATTAATGATCGTTGCGCTTCCGTATCTCACTAAGCTAGGTAGCAATAGCGCCCCGCTCCACGACCCATCGTCTTTAAAGCTTTGAGAAGCTTGAAGAGTAAGCCGCTCCCACAAATCGTAGTTGTGATAAAGCTCTGGACTATCGAGTACTCGATTTATTAATAAGAGATTTTTCGCCTGATCCAGCCAGCCAAAAAGCTTGTCGAAATCCAGCTCAGCTAATATTTCCACCCAAGGCCAACTAGAATCATCGACTCTCGCCTCACGAAGATGCCCGTGCCATATATCTTCGAGAGAGAATGGGCGTATTGAATCACCCCCAGACTTTTTGGTCAAACCAGCTTCAGACTCTGCAAAATGGCGGTCAGCAAGGCCTAATAAATTCTCCCTAAACTCATCATTAGTCTTGGCCAGGACGATTGCCACCTTCGTCCACAACTCGTTGAGCTGAATCGCTCCAGCTTTCCTAGACACTCTCCAAGTTCTGGAAATAGCGTTTTTCAAACTCCACTGGCGATAGCTGCATAGCGCTGCTGTGCCGGCGCTTTGGGTTATAGAACATCTCGATGTAATCGAACACATCACTGCGGGCTTCTTCGCGGGTTCCGTAGGTTTTCCGTCGGATGCGTTCCCGCTTCAGCAACTGGAAAAAGCTTTCCGCGACCGCGTTGTCGTGACAGTTAGCCATCGCCCGCGCCCTGGCCATGAAGCCGGCCGCCATGCTGTTCGACGAACCCACCTCGGCGCTCGATCCCGAATTGGTGGGCGAGGTGCTCCAGGTGATGCGCGACCTGGCCGCCGATGGCATGACCATGGTGGTGGTGACCCACGAGTGACCCACGGGATGGGCTTCGCCCGCGAGGTGGCAGACCGCGTCTGCTTCCTGCACGGCGGTCGCATCGTCGAGAGCGGCCCGGCAGAGCAGGTGCTCGGTGCGCCCGAGCATCCTCGCACCCAGGACGTCCTGCGCCGGGTCCTGACACCCAGCGGGGGTGCGCGCTGATGGATGCTGCCCGTCTCTCCCCAGGACAACCGCTGCCGCCCTCGTTGTGGGCCGCTACCGCCATCCCTGGCCCACCCCTGCAGCCGCTCCAGGGTACCCAACGCACCGACGTCCTGGTGATCGGCGGCGGCTATACAGGTCTTTCCACAGCCCTGCATCTGGCCGAGGCCGGTGTCGATGTCTGCCTGCTGGAGGCTCACCAACTGGGCTGGGGCGCTTCGGGGCGCAACGGTGGCCAGGTCAATCCGACCCTCAAGTACGATCCGATGAACTGGAACGGCTGTTCGGCCCGTCCCGAGCGAAGCCCCTGATCGCGGCCATCTCGGGTGCCGCGGACCTGGTCTTCGACCTCATCGCCCGCCATGGCATGCACTGCACCTCGGTACGCCAGGGCTGACTGCAGGTGTCCTACTCCGCCAAGGGCGTGCCGGGGCCGCATGCCCGGGCCCGCAAGTGGCAGACCCGTGGCGTGCCCGCGGATTGCCTGGACGCCGAGGCGCTGCAAAGCCGCATGGGCACCACGGCCTTCGCCGGCGGCTGGCGCGATGGCCGGGCCGGCGGCATCCAGCCGCTGTCCTATCTGCGTGGCCTGGCCTGGCCTGGGCGGCTGAGGCGGCGGGCGCGCGCCTGCACGAGCGCAGCCCGGTCACTGGCCTCCATTCTCGGGATGGACGCTGGCAGGCCAGCCTGGCGGACGGTTCCTCGGTCAGCGCCGAGCAGGTGGTGATCGCCACCAAAGGCTACACTGGCGCGCTCTGGCCGGGCCTGGAGCGGACCATCCTCGCCGCCAACAGCTTCATCGTCGCCACCGAACCCGTGACCGGCGAGGCAGCGGCGAGCATCCTGCCCGGCGGCGAAACCGCGTCCACCGCTCAACGCTTGCTGCTCTACCTGCGCCGCGATGCCGAGGGTCGGCTATTGATGGGCGGTCGTGGCCATTTCGACGATCCCCAAGGCGCGGGTGATTTCGCCCATCTGGAGCGTTCCCTGGAATTGCTTTTTCCTCAACTCGGCAAGCCGCGCTACGGCCATCGCTGGGCAGGACGCATCGCCATCACTCGTGATTTCTTGCCGCACCTGCACGAACCGGCGCCGGGGGTCACCCTGGCCCTTGGTTGCAATGGCCGTGGCATCGCCCTGTGCACCAGCCTCGGACGCCAATCTGGCGAACCGCCTGACGGACACCGGAGCGGACTTCCCCTATCCGCTCAGCCCCTTGAGCCCCATCCCGCTGCACCGCTTGCAGCGTTTTTACATAGGCGCCGGAGTTGCCTGGTACTGAATCACCCCGGGTTTCGTGGAGGCCTCAACTCTTGAGAAGATGAGGCCATGAAAAAGACTACGACCTACTCCCCTGAAGTCCGTGAACGTGCCGTGCGCATGGTTCTGGAGCATTTGAACGACTATCCCTCCGAGTGGGCCGCCATTGAAGCCATCGCGCCGAAGATTGGCTGTGCAGCGCAGGCGTTGCATGGCTGGATTCGCCGTCATCAGACCGACGCAGGTCAGCGTCCAGGCCCGACAACCGAAGAGCGCGAACGCATCAAGGCGTTGGAGCGGGAGAACCGCGAACTGCGCAAAGCCAATGAAATTCTGCGTCTGGCCAGTGCGTATTTTGCCCAGGCGGAGCTCGACCGCCGCACCAAGTCCTGAGGGCTTTTATCGATCAGTACCGTGACCGTCTTGGGGTCGAGTCGATCTGCCGCGTCTTACAGATCGCCCCGTCCGGTTACCGTAGGCATGCGGCCCAGCAGCGCAACCCCGAATTACGTTGCTGCCGCGCTCGACGCGATGACGCATTGATCATGGAAATCCAGCGCGTATGGGACACCAACATGCAGTGCTATGGCGCAGTGAAGGTCTGGAAGCAGTTACGGCGAGAAGGCATCGCAGCTGCCAGGTGCACGGTAGAGCGATTGATGCGTCGTGCTGGATTACAGGGCATAAGGCGTGGCCAGGTCGTGCGCACAACGGTGGCTGGCGACAAGGCTCTTTGCCCGCTGGATCGCGTCCAACGCCAGTTCCATGCCGACCGCCCGAACCAGTTGTGGGTGTCGGACTTCACCTATGTATCGACCTGGCAGGGCTGGCTGTACGTGGCGTTCGTGATCGACGTCTTTGCACGCCGGATCGTCGGCTGGCGAGTCAGTACTAGCATGAAGACAGACTTCGTACTGGATGCCCTGGAGCAAGCCCTGTATGCCCGTCAGCCGCATTGCACAGGTGGGCTGATCCATCACAGCGACCGTGGCAGTCAGTACGTCTCCATTCGCTACACTGAGCGATTGGCAGAGGCCGGTATAGAGCCCTCGGTGGGTAGCAAGGGAGACAGCTACGATAACGCCCCGGCCGAAACCATCAACGGGCTGTACAAGGCCGAGCTGATTTACCGTCAGTCATGGAAGAGCCGCGAAGCCGTCGAAATGGCGACCTTGAAATGGGTGCACTGGTACAACCACCAACGCCTGCTGAGCTCAATCGGCTATATCCCGCCTGCGGAGGCTGAGGCAAACTTCCACCAGCAGCAAACAGATCAGGCCGTGGCGGCCTGACTTAAACGAAACGGCCTCCACGAAACCCGGGGTGATTCAATGTTAGGCTTGTGCTTCACGAGAGGGCTCCTAATTCCAATCGCCCAGCACCGATTATTGCGTTTGTGTCTTTGGTCCTGCTAAGCCCGCATGACCTACGAGCCATGGGTCATATAATGGCCATACATAACCGCTTGTCTTAAAAATAAGACCGCTTGGTCAATCTTCCTATCTCGCGGATTTAGATTCGCCTGATTTCACCGATACATCGCTCATTCACTCTTCCAGGTAGGGGCGCGTCATGTTCAACAAAGGCCTAAAACAAGAACTGCAGCGCCTCCGCGAGCAGGTGGACTCCTTCAAGCGGCTGAAGGCCGAGCTCGACGTGGAAATGCTGGGCCTGGAACTGGATGGCCGCGGCTGCATCTCCGCGGTGAACGCCAACTTCGAAAAGGAGATGGGCGTGCGCGCCGCGGATTTGCTGGGACGCCCCCTGGCGGACCTCCTTCCGGCGCACGTCCGCAACCAGGAATACAGCCGCCGACTGCAGCAGGCGCTGAGTCGCGGCGAGCCCTATAGCGGTGCCCTGCATCTCTTGCGTGGCGACGGTCAGGAAGCCTGGTTGCGCGGCATCCTGCACCCCTTCCATGACAGCCAGGGCCAGGTGACGCGCTTCCGACTGTTCTGCAACAACCTGACGAGAACCATCGAAACCTCGCGTGAGCATGAAAGCCTGCTCAAAGCGCTGCGCCGCTCCACGGCGGTGATCGAGTTCAACCTCCAGGGCGAGGTGCTCGATGCCAACGAGCGCTTCCTGCAGGCCATGGGTTATTCCTTGGCGCAGATCAAGGGCAAGCACCATCGGCTGTTCTGCGAGCCGGCCGAGGCCAATTCCGAGGCCTACGAGCAATTCTGGGCGCGCCTGCGTCGCGGCGAATTCGTCGTGGATCGCTTCAAGCGCCTGGATGCCCATGGCCGCGATGTCTGGCTGGAAGCCTCCTACAACCCGGTGATCGATGCCCATGACCGGCTGTACAAGGTGGTCAAGTTCGCCACCGTGATCACCGATCAGGTCCAGCAGGAGCAGGCGGTGTCCGAAGCCGCCAGCGTGGCCTTCGAGACCTCCCGGCACACCGACGACACGGCCCGCAAGGGCGCGGCGGTGGCGCAGCAGACGGTGGAGGTGATGCGTGCCCTGGCCACCCAGATGCAGGAGGCGGTGAAGGGCATCGAGGCGCTGGACAACCAGTCCCAGGTGATCGGCACCATCATAAAGACCATCAGCGGCATCGCCGAGCAGACCAACCTGCTGGCGCTCAACGCGGCCATCGAGGCGGCCCGGGCCGGCGAGCAGGGCCGCGGCTTCGCCGTGGTGGCCGACGAGGTCAGGCAGCTGGCCTCGCGCACCAGCAAGGCCACCGAGGAGATCGTCGGGGTGGTGCAGCAGAATCAGCAACTGGCCGGCGAAGCGGTGACGGTGATCGAGAACGGCCGTCGCCAGGCCGAGCAGGGCCTGGAACTGGCGGGTCAGGCCGGCCAGGTGATCGTGGAGATCCAGGACGGCGCTCAGCGCGTGGTCGGCGCCGTGGGGCGCTTTGCTCAGCACCTATCGACCTAACCATGCTGTACCTGCCGACAGGTGGCGAGCGGCCGGAGGTGAAGGAGGGAGGACGAGGCCCTTCTCAAGACGCCTTCACCTATCTGGTAGGCGGCATACCTACGAGGCCTGGGTCTAGGGCCTAAGCTCAAGCGTGAATTTGCGAAATTCCCACGCCAAACCCGATCAGGCTACCGCTTTCGCACGTGTGCTTTCGCAAAGCTTACGACCACTACCAACAGTACGGTCCATTGCCATGATCGGCACGATCATCAGCAGCGACCTTGAGTTGATCGGCCAGCTGCAGCCGTACTAGACGGCGGTTCGTGGCGGTAACCCTGGAAGACGCGCTGGCCGCACGGCGTCTTTACCGTGAACGCCTGCAGCGACTGGAGCAGCTGTTGGCGAGCTAGAGAACCGTTGGCAAGCGGGTGACCCGTCGAGAGATCCTGAAGGCGTCGTTCGTAACGGACGCGTTTTCAGGATCGTCACTCCAAGAAATCCTGAATTTCGCAAAAGAGGCTGATCGACAACACCAGGGTAGGGAAGCGAGAGTCGCAGCTGGGGGCCGTATCAGGGGTAAAGCTAAAGACTGGATGGGAAGGCAAAGGGCAGTCGTTAGCCTAGACCCATATCCAATTTAACATAAGTTGTGTTATGCGAAGTGGACGTGTTACGGCCAAATAGTAATGTCGCGATCCAGCCAGATAGAAATGTCCCGATCACGTATTGCAGCTAGCCTACCGGCTTTGCAGCCGATGCGGAGCGATCAGGATGTCAGCCTACGAGCGGATCACGATGAGCCTACGTGAAGTTGGTCGCCTCAAGGTCATCCAGGCGGTGACCGAGGGGTTCCTTACGCCAACACGCGCCGCCCAGCGCCTGCAGCTGAGTTCCCGGCAGGTTCACCGCCTGGTGCAACGTTACCGGGACGCCGGCGTTTCGGGCCTGATCTCATGTAAGCGCGGCCAGCCCAGCAATCATCAGCTGAAGCCTGGTCTTGAGCAGCGCGCCGCCGCTCTAATCCGGCAGCACTACCGGGATTTCGGCCCGACACTTGCGGCCGAAAAGCTCGTTGAATGTCACGGCCTACGCCTGGCCAAGGAAACGGTCCGGCGCATCATGATGGATGCCGGCTTATGGACGCCGCGTCGGCAGCGACCGCCCAAGGTGTACCAGCCGCGCAATCGCCGAGCCTGTCTGGGCGAACTGATCCAGATCGATGGCAGCGATCATCGCTGGTTCGAGGACCGAGCACCGGCATGCACCCTTCTGGTCTACATCGACGACGCCACCAGTCGCCTGATGCACCTGGCATTCACCCGCAGCGAATCGACCTTCAGCTACTTCCAGGCTACCCAAGCCTATCTAGAGCATCACGGTAAGCCGTTGGCGCTCTACAGCGACAAGGCCAGCGTATTTCGAGTCAATAGCAAGGATGCTCAGGGCGGTGATGGCCACACCCAGTTCGCCAGAGCCATGTTCGAGCTGAACATCGATACCTTCTGCGCTAACTCCAGCCAGGCCAAGGGGCGTGTTGAGCGAGCACACCTCACCTTGCAGGATCGTCTGGTCAAGGAACTGCGACTACGAAACATCAGCACCGTCGAACCCGCTAACGCTTATCTGCCGCTCTTCATGGCCGATTACAATCGCCGCTTCGGTAAAGTTGCCCGCTCGGACTTCGATGCGCACCGGCCAGTACGCGACGACGAGGACCTATCTCTAATCTTCACATGGCGCGAACCGCGGCGGGTATCGAAAAGCCTCACGCTGCAGTACGACAGACGTCTCTATGTCCTGCACGACACGGTACAAGCACGAGCTTTACCAGGCCGGTACGCAGAGATCTATCACTACCCTGACGGCCGGATTGAGGTCCGATCAGCAGGGATTACCTTTTCCTACGAGACGTTGGATCAGTTGCCTGAGGTCAGCCAAGGCACCATCGTGGAAAACAAGCGGCTGGGCCACGTCCTGCAGGTCGCGAAGCGGATGCAAGAGCAGCGCGATAACCGTCGCTCCCAAGCGGTACCTGGCAATCCAAAGCCAACCAAAGCGCAGCGCCAAGAGCCGCCGAAGAAGAAGGCGAAAGATTTCACACCGGAGGACATCGTGGCCGCCCTCGATAAAAGGCGGTCTCCGAAGCGTAGCCGTCATGCGTCAGTCAATCAGCGCTGAAGGGCTCAGTGCGCTTGTAGCGGCCGGGGCCGCATACGACGTGCGCGCAATTCCAGGTCCCGAGGGCCATGGGTGGCAATTGCAGGTGCGTTATAGCAAAGAGAGCCGACATTTTCCTCTCCGCTCCCGGCGCGAATTAATAAGGGTGTTTCGGTCACTCGATGCGCTCAATAGGTATGCACAGGGTATTGGAATACGAGGGTTCAGGATCGAAACCTGACTCTTTTGTAATCCTCGGCTCAGTCAACTGAAAGCTTTCCAGCGCTACCTTGTGGTCCGCGGCATGTGCCGCTGTATTTGCCTGAGGTGCTTCGTCATGAACCTTTCTAAAGCTGTGTTCCTCGCTCTTGCTTTAACCCTTTCCTCGTCTGCTTTTGCTGAAGGCGGTGCCGATCGCGTCTTCACTCGCATGATGGACGCCCAACAAGCAGCGCAAAGCAAGAAAGCCGAGCCGAGGCTAGCTGGCACGTCTGCAGAAAAAAAGATGAAGACGGCAAGGCTTGCTGCTAGCGAAGCGGCCTACCCAATGCTTACAGAAATGTAATCACACCCTACAAAGCGCTGTGACATCTTCCTGACTAGTCTTCTAACTCCTGTACACGGCACCGGTGCCGTCCTCGCTACCAGGACCTGCTCGTATGGAATCAAGAACCTCTCGACGTACCTTCGTCAAAGGCCTCACGGCTGCTGGCATGCTTGGTGGGCTGGGTCTGTGGCGTTCGCCCAGTTGGGCGGCGGCTGGGTCGACAACGCCCCGCACACTGACGGGTACAGAGTTCGATCTGTCGATTGGCGAGATGCCGGTGAACATCACCGGGAAGCGCCGTACGGCGATGGTGATCAATGGCGGATTGCCGGGCCCCCTGTTGCGTTGGAGGGAGGGCGACACGGTGACGCTTCGCGTGCGCAACAGGCTTGATGCGGCTACCTCCATACACTGGCATGGCATCATCCTGCCTCCAAATATGGACGGGGTACCGGGACTGAGCTTCGCGGGTATCGAGCCAGGCGGCATGTATGTCTACCAGTTCAAGCTCCAGCAAAACGGGACCTACTGGTACCACAGCCACTCCGGCTTCCAAGAGCAGGCCGGTGTGTATGGGCCTTTGGTCATCGAGGCTAAGGAGCCGGAGCCGTTCAAATACGATCGTGAGCATGTGGTGATGCTGACGGACTGGACGGATGAAGATCCGGCTTCGCTGATGCGCACGCTGAAAAAACAGTCCGACTACTACAACTTCCACAAGCGCACCGTTGGCGACTTCGTCAACGACGTGGCTGACAAGGGCTGGGCCGCGACGCTGGCGGATCGCAAGATGTGGGCTGAGATGAAGATGAACCCCACGGATCTTGCGGACGTGAGCGGTGCAACCTACACCTATCTGCTCAATGGCCAGGCTCCAAACATGAATTGGACTGGCCTGTTCCGTCCTGGCGAGAAGCTACGCCTTCGATTCATCAATGGCTCCGCCATGACGTACTTCGACATCCGTATCCCAGGCCTGAAAATGACCGTAGTAGCGTCTGATGGTCTTTACGTGAACCCGGTTGAGGTCGACGAGCTTCGTATCGCCGTGGCCGAAACCTACGATGTCATCGTCGAGCCCACAGGGGAGGCTTACACGGTGTTCGCCCAGTCAATGGATCGTACCGGCTATGCCCGCGGCACCCTTGCCGTGCGAGATGGCTTGGTGGCTCCAGTCCCTCCGCTTGATCCTCGGCCCTTGGTCACGATGGACGACATGGGTATGGGCGGTATGGACCATGGCGGCATGGACCACGGCAGCATGAAGGGTACGAATTCTGTGGCCGGTGATGATATGCAGACCATGAGCAGCATGGGAGGCAGCCCTATGCCAGCCATGGACCACAGCAAGATGTCCTCTATGCAGGGCATGGATCACAGCGCTATGGCGGGGATGGACCACGGTTCGATGTCTGGGATGAGCGGCATGACGATGCAAAGTCATCCCACGAGTGAGAAGAACAACCCGCTGGTCGACATGCAGGCGATGACGCCTACCGCCAAATTGAATGATCCCGGCCTCGGCCTGCGTAACAACGGACGCAAGGTACTCACCTACGCCGACCTCAAAAGCACTTTTGAAGACCCTGATGGCCGCGAGCCAAGCCGTACCATCGAGCTACACCTGACAGGACACATGGAGAAGTTTGCCTGGTCCTTCGATGGGATCAAGTTCTCCGAAGCTCACCCTCTGGTTCTCAAATACGGGGAGCGGGTGAGGATCGTGCTGGTGAACGACACGATGATGACGCACCCGATTCACCTGCACGGAATGTGGAGCGACCTGGAGGACGAGGAAGGCAACTTCCTGGTTCGCAAGCACACCATCGATATGCCACCCGGATCCAAGCGCAGCTATCGCGTCACCGCCGACGCCCTGGGGCGATGGGCCTATCACTGCCATCTGCTGTACCACATGGAGATGGGTATGTTCCGCGAAGTCCGGGTAGAGGAGTGAAGCTAGTGACCGCGTTGAATCGACTCCACGTTTGTTCGCTGCTTGCCATCACCAGCTTCAGCATCGCTTCGGTTGGTGCCTTTGCTGCCGAAGCGGGCAGTTCTGACCTGGACCACAGCCAAATGCAGGGGATGGATCATTCCAAGATGCAGGGCATGGACCACAGCCAGATGCAGGGAATGGATCATTCCAAGATGCAGGGCATGGACCACAGCCAGATGCAGGGGATGGATCATTCCAAGATGCAGGGCATGGACTCTGGAATGACCACCATGGCGCCCAGCAAGCCGGCAGCCCTCGCTCAAAGCCGCACACCTATTCCGCCCATCACGGATGCCAACCGGGCGGCCGTCTATCAAAGCGGCAAAGGTCACACGGTCCATGACGATGCCCTCAACTACTTCCTGTTGTTCGATCAGCTTGAGTGGCAGGACGCTGATAACGGCAGTGTGCTGAGTTGGGACGTCAACGGTTGGGTAGGGGGGGATATTGATCGGCTGTGGATTCGCTCCGAGGGGGAGCGCACCAACGGCAAAACCGAATCCGCCGAGCTACAAGCGTTGTGGGGCCACTCGATCGGCCCGTGGTGGGACGTGGTGGGTGGCGTACGGCAGGACTTCAAACCAGGGCCGCCTCAGACGTGGGCCGCATTTGGTCTCCAGGGTCTGGCCTTATACAACTTCGAGGCCGAAGCGACCGCTTTCCTTGGAGAGGGTGGCCAAACTGCGTTGAGGCTGGAAGGCGACTACGACATCCTGCTGACCAATCGCCTGATCTTGCAGCCCACCGCCGAAGCTAATTTTTACGGGCAGAACGACCCCAAACGCGGAATCGGCTCAGGCTTGTCCGAGACGGAAGTCGGAGTGCGCTTGCGGTACGAAATCTACCGAGAGTTCGCCCCGTACATTGGCGTCAGCTGGAACCGCTCCTATGGCAACACTGCCGATTTTGCCCGGGAGGAAGGGGAAGACCGCAGCGAAGCCCGACTGGTCCTGGGTGTACGTATGTGGTTCTAACCAGACACCAAATCTCATTCCCCACGAACGCCCCTTGGGCTGTAGGAGTTCGCATGTTCAATCGTGCACCTTTCATCACGCTCTTTGCCGCTGGAATGCTGTTTAGCGCCCTGGCTCAAGCCCATCCCAAGCTGGTGTCTTCGACGCCTGCCGAAGGAACTGAAGGCGCCGCCCCGGCAAAGATCGAGCTGCACTTTTCTGAAAACCTGGTCACTCAGTTTTCCGGCGCGAAGCTGGTCATGACGGCGATGTCGGGTATGGAGCATCCGCCGATGGCGGTCAAGGCGGCTGTTTCGGGTGGCAGTGATCCTAAGACCATGGTCATCGCACCTGCCTCGCCGTTGACGGCCGGCACCTACAAGGTCGATTGGCGGGCAGTGTCATCAGATACCCACCCCATCACCGGTAGCGTGACATTCAAGGTCAAGTAAGTATGGAAGATCCGTTCAGCATCGGACTTCGCTTCGCGTTGTATGCCGATTTGATGATGCTGTTCGGGCTGGCGCTCTTCGGCCTTTATAGTTTGCGTGGCCCTGAGCGCCGCTCGGGCATGGTATTGCCGTTCTTGCCTCTGCTGGCTACAAGCGCGGCGACGGGCCTCTTGCTCTCGGTCGTGTCCATGGTGCAAATGGCCAAGGCTATGAGCGGGGTTGAGGAATGGGGCGAGGCCATACCGCATGTTGAGATGATGATCGCCGAGACGGAGCTTGGCACCGCCTGGCTTATCCGTATGGCCGCCCTCGTGGCCGCTGCTGTGACCATTGCCTTCAATCCTCGTTGGCCAATGGCGAGCCTGACCGTGGTTTCGCTGCTGGCAGGCGTGGCGCTGGCCACACTGGCGTGGGCCGGGCACGGCGCCATGGACGAAGGCTCCCGCCGCTTCTGGCACTTCAGCGCAGACATACTTCACCTATGGGCCTCCAGTGGCTGGTTCGGCGCGCTGGTGGCTTTTGCCTTATTGCTGCGGCCCAGCAAATCGGAAACGCAGGCATCAGTCCAGATCCTATCGCGCACGCTTACCGGCTTCGAGCGAGCCGGGGCGGTGATCGTGGTGCTGATCGTCTTCACAGGTGTGATGAACTATCTGCTCATCGTCGGACCCCAAATCAGGGGACTGGCGCAAAGCACCTATGGCCTGCTGCTGCTGGGAAAGCTGGGCCTTTTCGGCGTGATGATCGGGCTGGCTTCGGCCAACCGCTTTCTCTTGAGCCCGGCATTGGAGCAAGCAGTCCACCAAGGCGATTACACGCGTGCGGCACGGTCTATTCGCTACAGCATGGCCTTAGAACTGGGTTCCGCCATTTTGGTGCTTGGGTTGATTGCTTGGCTTGGTACGCTGTCTCCCGAGATGGAAGCGGGGAAGTAAGTTTGCCTTCCCCCGTCGTGCCGTCTCGCCAAGATCGTGTCCCCGAGGGTGAAGCATGAAACTGCTGGTAGCCGAAGACGAACCCAAGACCGGAATCTATCTGCAGCAGGGCCTGCGAGAGGCTGGCTTCACGGTAGATCGAGTGGTCACTGGAACGGATGCCATCGATCAGATGCAGACTGAAGCCTATGACCTGCTGATTCTCGACGTGATGATGCCCGGCCTCGATGGTTGGGGGGTGGTAACACGCCTGCGTGCTGCAGGTCAGTCGGTACCGGTGCTGTTTCTGACGGCACGGGATGGCGTGGATGACCGAGTCAAAGGATTAGAGCTGGGCGCCGATGACTACCTGGTCAAGCCCTTTGCCTTTTCAGAACTGCTGGCACGTGTTCGAACGCTATTAAGGCGCGGGCATGGTAGCCCACCGATTCAAACGAACCTGCAGATCGGAGATCTGCAGGTTGACCTACTCAAGCGCCGCACTACGCGAGGCGGCAAGCGAATTGACCTTACGGCTAAGGAGTTTGCCTTGCTGGAGTTGCTGATGCGTCGGCGAGGCGAGGTTCTGTCAAAGTCTCTTATAGCATCACAAGTATGGGACATGAATTTCGATAGCGACACCAATGTCATCGAGGTGGCGATTCGGCGGTTGAGGGCCAAGATTGACGATGACTTCGAGGCGAAACTGCTCCACACCTGCCGAGGAATGGGCTACATGCTGGACGCACAGGACGAAGGATGAAGCCAGGTTCACTCACGCTACGCTTGAGCCTCTTATTCGTAGTAGCAGTTTCTGCCGTCCTTATGATCGTGGGCATTGCCTTCAACGAGTTAAGCCGTCACCACTTCCGCGCGCTTGATGCGCAGGCGCTGGAAGAAAAGCTTGAAGCGATCACCCAGATTGCTCAAGAGCCCGGCGCGAATTCGGACCAGCTCAAGATTCGCTGGCATACGCTGCTGGGAGCACATTCCGAGCTCAGCGCGGTGTTTCTCCAGGCTGACGGAAGCCTCTTTTTTGCGGAGCCTCCCAGATCATCGGTGCCGTCCCTTGCTCAGGCGACCGAGCACGATGGCGTGTGGGAGTGGGAAAGTGACGGACACATGTTCAGGGCCTTGAAGGCGCCAGTCTCGTCGTCGGAAGCCACTGCTCCGCTGACCATGTGGTTGGTACTGGACGTCACGACGCATATGCACTTCTTCGCCATGCTGGAGCGCTGGTTCTGGGGCGTTCTGCTAGCCAGCACCGTGCTGAGTGCCGCACTTGGTTGGCTGGTTGCCAAGAATGGGCTGCGGCCGGTGGCCAAGGTGACCCAGACAGCCGCCTCGATGTCCGCAGGCTCCTTGAAGGAGCGTATTCCTCTGGAGCCCGTGCCCGATGAGTTACGCGAGCTCATCACCGCCTTCAATTCCATGCTCGGTCGCCTGGACGACTCGTTCATACGTCTATCGAATTTTTCTGCCGACATCGCACACGAGCTACGAACCCCGATCAGCAACCTGCGGACTCATACCGAGGTGATCCTGGCCCAAAAGCGGGACTCGGACGTGTACGAGGAGAATCTGACCTCCAACCTGGAAGAGCTCAATCGCCTGTCGGGAATCATCGACGGCATGCTGTTCCTGGCCAAGTCCGACAACGGCCTGATCGTACCTGAACCGGTCGAGCTGGATTTGGGTAGGGTCATCGGCAAGCTGTTCGGATACTACGAGCTTCTGGCTGAGGATAAGGGTATCCAGCTCAAGGCATCGGGAAGCGCCTTGATCTTTGCGGATAGCGTGATGATCGACCGTGTCGTGTCGAATCTGCTGTCCAATGCCCTGCGCTATACACCGTCCGGGGCGACGATTGAGGTCAACATCGAGGATCACGGCAGCAGCGTTGAGCTTCGCGTCGAAAACCCCGGCCCCAAAATTCCACCGGAGCACCAGGCGAGGATCTTCGACCGGTTCTATCGGGTGGATCCAGCACGTCGCGAAGGTGACGGCAATGCGGGGCTCGGGTTGGCCATCGCCCGGTCGCTGATGACGGCGCATGGTGGCACGATCAACTGTACATCCCAAAGAGGCCGAACGGCCTTCACCCTGACGTTCTTGCGACCTGTTGGCATGCAAACCTGAGCGGATGGCTACCGGTGAGCGGGCCATACCTACGGGCGCTTTCAAAACTACCATCGGGAATGGCTTACAGAATTGTAATGTTCCAGGCAAAACCAATTGCGGCAGGCGCCGGTCGCATATTTTGGGTCCTCTGGACCGAGGTCGGCAGCCGCTCACGCGAGTGGAGTTGCCTACTCACTTCGGGGCCACTCAGGTTCGTCACTCTTTCCCAATCTGGAGATTTACCATGACAAACTCTATGTTCGAATCTTGTATCCAGGCCTGCTCCAACTGCGCTATCGTCTGTGAAACCTGCGCCTCCGCCTGCCTGCGCGAAGACGACGTGAAGATGATGGCGCGCTGCATCGAGCTCGACCGAGACTGCGCCGACATTTGCTACATGGCTGCCACGCTAATGGCTCGCGAGAGCGAGTACGCCAAGCAGTTCTGTGCCCTGTGCGCCACGATCTGCCGTGCCTGTGGCGAAGAGTGCGCCAAGCACGAGGCGCAGCATTGTCAGGCGTGTGCCGAGGCCTGCATGCGCTGTGCCGAGGAATGCGAGCGAATGGCCGCCTGATATCGGTCAGTCAGAGGTGGGGCGGCTCGGCTGCCCTCACCATCTATGCCTCCGTCACACTTAATTGCATCAGTCACTTCACTGACCTGTAACGGCTTCAGGGCATTGGGCGTCCCGGTCCGGCCATGTACGCCTGCACTCAGCTGCCCAAACCTGGCGGAAACCACCGTGAACAGCACGAAGCCTCTGGTAGAAGCCAGTACCGAGCTGCGATTGTCATCGCTGCTTTCGTGAAGCTAGAAGACGGCGGCTACTATCAGCAGTCCTGCAGCTAGGTACCAACTATTGATGTCACTCCGATAAGAGTTAGGCTCGGACGTAAGGTCATAATGACATTTTTACTTAGCTGTCAGAGCGACATCTCTACTTAGCCTTGACAGGACGCGCAGCCGGGCAGGGCGGCCGTGCGTGCCTACAACCGGTCATGGCGCAAGATCAGATCCAGAATCCGTGCACGCGGTTCGAAACGATGTGCAGCCAGCAAGGATGACGAAAAATGCCTTACTGGTTAGAAAACTTTTACAACTGACGGGATTATTTAAATCCTACACTGTTATCAGCCATTTTAAAAAAATCATCACGCGCACTTTTCTCGAATGGCTTCATTTCGGCGATATCCTTCTTCATGCTCGCCATGCAGGCATTCATTGTGTTTTGCAATGCATAAATAGTTTGTGCCCGGTGCCTGGCCATTTGGTATTTGTAGCTATATTCGTTCGGCTGATAAATTTTTAGAAAGTATGCGGAATCCGAGTATAAAATCGAAGCGACCGCGGAGTTGACAGAAAAATCAGTGAACAGCTGGTCTGTAGCACCCTTGGCTTTTTCGATTTCTTCATTTAATACAGACGCCATTGCTGAGCAACGTGCATAAAACTCCGCTTTTTCTGGGCTATGAGGACGCTTGGGTGATAGACCAACAACGATAGGCTCAGAAATGATAGTGGTACCCGCTACCTTGCCCTCCTGACCCTTTAGCAGACTGCGGGCCATGCTTACCTTTTCCGCTCCAAGCTTGCTTTCGGCTGCGTCTATCAGAAGCTTGATTTTTGGAAGGTCGTCTGACTTGAGCTTAGTGCTCATCAGTAGCTCTTGAGCGAGCTGAATCTGCGAATCGGCGTTGCCATCGTCAGACTCGAATCGGAGTGTATCGATATAAACATCGTAGCGAGAGGTGGGAGCTTCGCCTTCTTCCTGAGCTTTCCACTCGACGGACGTCCTTGGGAAGTCAGCGTGAGCCCAATTGCAAGCGAGCACGCTCGATACCAGAATAAATTTCCATGCCCTACCGTTCATATCCACCTTCCATACTGAGTTCTGGCATGATTATCGGCGGTAGATAGAAAAGCTTTAGGCACAAAAAACGTCGAAGCGGGGCTTGTACGGGGAAGCTATCGAGCTTCCTCGGGCTCCATACATCCTAGGCGTCGTCATGCTATTCAAGAGGGCCGCAAGGAAAAAAGTTCTCGCAGTCGGACTCAACATACTGCGTCCGGCCGCCGAACTGAAGGGTAAGTACGCTGGCGTCATCTGATCCATCTGCTATCGCATCTTGCGCAGCATGGCTTTTGTACCAGTGGCCATCTGTACATACGATTAGCCGATCCGGTTGAGCATAGGTAACGCTGCAGCTTTCTGGGACGTGCGCACGATGCACCTTTAAGCATCGCGTCAGCACATGCCGTGCATCGACCGGCGCTGAAATCCCCAGCAGTTCCGCTTGGCGACTGAGCGTATGCGGAACCGTTATCCAGGTAACCGACTCATCGGTCTTCAGGATGCCTAGCTGGCAGTCGCCTGCATAAAGTACCTCCACTTGGAGGACGCGTAGGTCAACGAATACGCAACAATAAGCCGCTTTCTCAATCGAAAACTTCGATCTCAGCCGGTCTTGCTCAGCGTTGATAAGCGCGCGGAGTGAGTCTCCATCAAGCGGCGAAGAAGACTCTTGTGTAGCGATGACGATAGACCTTGCCCAGTGCTGCGCAAATGCGGCCCCATCGCCATCTTCGGCCGCGTCAACTACTACCGCCATTACGCCATATTCTGTATACCCTACCGCAGCAGCATCGTTATTGCTGCTGCGCCCTACGCCTTGGCGGCTCTGCCACGTAACGTGCATCAGCCGACTTCCCCGATCAAGGCTCGCATACGCTCGTACAGCAATCTTTCACGCTCGGGATCGTTTCTGGTTTGGTCGCTGATGGCCTCTGGAAATTGGGGGCAGTCGCTGAATAAAAGGCCGATCTCGGCAGCAATGTAATTTCGAACATCGTCACCTGCCTCTTGGATCTCATCCAAAAGCTCTTCGCGGCCCTCAATAAGATTAAAGATGTCTTCTAGGTCCCGGTTGGCGACCGGCTTTCCATTTCCCCTGCCCTTCCATGCTTCGAGTTTGGTCGCGATGAAGTACACCGGATTGACCAGTTTGATTGAAGTGTGCTCGTCCAATCGGTATCGACTTGAGCTCTTGATCGCATCTTGGTACCAGCGATTCGTAAATCCCAGTGAGTCGTCGGCCGGCATAAAATCAACGCGGAGGTCGCCAAGCATCATCGTGCAAATTGGAACGTTTTGCTTCGCAAGGTGGGGCGTCCTAAACCCAGACGCTCGCAGGCGGTTCTGTAGCTCTAAATATTTAATCGCTCCCATTACGGGTACGATCAAGTCGACGTCATCCGTAGCCCGCACTTGATCGCGAATGAACTCGTCTGTGAGCAGTAGACCGGTTGTACACCCTCCTACGAACGTCATGTCTTCGCACAAATCAGGCCCTAGAGCGTGCGCCACCTTGCATATCATCTCTTTCAAAATCGGAAAGACGTTCATGTCATCTCCAGGCGTTCGCGCAGAAGCTCAATAGCCAAATTTCGCTCCCGTGGTTGGCCAACACGAATGGAATCCACTAGCGCCAACAACGCGTACATCTCTGGATCCTTTCGAGCTGCTAGCACTGCGGTCTTGAAGAGTGGTTCAACTTTCATTCCCATCGTTTTCCCTCGGGCATATGGCCACACCGGGATATGTTCACCGCTGCTGATCAGTGAGCGCGAAAGGACAGGAGCGGCGAATCCGGTCGCAATGCCTCTGGTCAGTTCGCCGTACCGAGCTGGAAAGACGAACCGCAGTCCATAGACGAGAAACTCTAATAGAGCCTGGGTGTTGACCCGGGGAAGCTGAGAGCGCACATCCACCCTAGCTAGGCCGATCTCTACGCAATGCTTCAGAGCCAGGGCGATCTGTGATTTGCTGATCCCGGTCTGTTCCTCCAACGCGCGTGCGGTGTAGTAGGAGGCGCCTGGTGACATATCGTCGAGATCGAAATCCGGTTGATACGAGAAGGCGGCATCTTCCTCATTATGGTGCCAGTCGCGCCAATCGTGTGGCCACGTCGCTACAACCTTGTCTCTCGCCTCGTGTTTTTGCAGACATACGAGTCTGAGCATCACGCCTACGTCTTGACCTTTCATTTTTTGCTCGCTCTACTTGTCCCAAGTCCTAGGACACGGGACAATAAGAACAGCAAATTACCTGTTGCGCAAGCGCGCGAGGTCGGCGAGGTTGGGAATAATTGGCCTGCAGCGCGCTTTTAGATACTTAGAGCGGGCGTGAAAAGCTGGCTCGCACGCGTGCCGCAGAAGACCAGTTCTAGGCTACACGCTGGGCGACACCGGTAACGGCCGGTCTGGGTTAGGCGAGGGTCGGTCCCCCGCTTCCACCATCTTCTGCTACCAGCGGCTCGCCAACGCCGTTGTACAGCGCCGCGTCAGCCTCGCGCGCACGTTGCATGCGGATGACCTCGGCCCCGGTGCAACTGTAACGCCGCCAGTACCGCCGTGCTTCGCATCAATCTACCAGCAGGAGCGGAAAGCCGGTCCGCTGAGCGGCCGCAAGTAGGCTATCCAAGAAGGTATTCCAATCGAAGCAGCGGCGGTCGACCCAGCCCTTACCTAAGTGGCGCGCAGGCGATCTGAGGGATATTGACGAAGGAACTCGCTCGCTGCTTCGGCTGGCGCCTGCAGCCATTCCTTGATCGAGCCATTCGGCAGTATCGCCAACATCCGCTTCTCATCTTCAGGCCGATGGTAGTTCTTCATGAAGGGGTGATCGTCAGCGTTGACGGTCAGCATGGTGAAGCTGAAGCGCCCCTTGCCATCTGGATCGCTCCATTCCTCCCACAGCCCAGCGATCGCCATCAGGCCGCCGTCGGCACGCTCGATCCGCGTGGGCACAGCCTTCCCGCTGCGCCAGTCGGGCTCATAGATCGCTGCTGCAGGGATGATGCAGTGCTGGACCCTCTTCCAGGCGGTGCGAAAGGAGTTCTTTGTGGCAGCCGTTTCGGAGCGGCAGTTGTAGGTGCTGCGCCCGAGCTTTCTGCCCTTTGCCCAACCAGGCAGCAAGCCGAACTGGCCTACCGATATGTCGTACTCCGGTGCGCCGTCATCCTGCGCCTCGGCTGGGTTCAGCCGAACGAAGGGTCCCATGTAGAGGGGCCAGAGCTCGCCTTGGTATTGCTCGTCGACGGAAGCGCCGAATGCGCTTTTCAACCGCGCCGGCGTCGGCGCCTCATAGTGACTGCACATGCCCTGTCGCCTCCGGGAAATCTAACCTGGTGCAGCCGCCTTGTTGGCCGCGCCACCTTGTTTGACCCGTTGGCCACGCTGCGTTCCAGATGGGCTGCTGCCACCTTATCGGTCAAGGAGCCGCAAGCACCCCCGCCTCCCAGCCGCAGGCTCAGCGCCAGGGACAGGTGAGTGGGTCCACCCACCATGGGATTCGAGCATGATCATCAGCAGATATCTGAGTTCCACCGATAGCATCGCGGTCCTCTGAAGCGGGGCAATAGCTAAGCTGCTCCCCAATTCTCCGGGCGAAATGTGGCCCTACTTCACCAGATCCAAGATCTCAGGTCCTGAAATTGGAATGCCAGCAGGGACGCTCACGAAATCGCTGATTCGGCCCAAGAATGCAGCGGCGTCGTCTGTGTTCGAGAGGGGGCGGCCGAAGAGCAATACGTTCGCCGGGTAGCCATTCTGATCCCAGTCGATCGAGAGGCGCTCCAGCTGGTACAGCACACCGTTGCGGAGCCGCTGAACAATCCCGTCTTTCTCGTACCCAGCCTGCCCCAGCGCGTGCTCGCAAATAAAGCGCCTGATCGCAGAGCTCTTGAACAACGCGTCAATCTGCGCCTCAGGTGAAGCGTTGCGCACCTGCTCCCAGACTTCCGGCTCCGCCATCATGAGCACGCTCATCAGCTCGGTGCGCAGCCGCGCGATGTAGCTGTTCAGCCGGTGGGACATTGGGACCTCAGATCTGTTGTCGCTGGTATACGGTGATCGCTAGCAGACCGGACCGGTCCAGCGCGGGCCTCGTCACGAGCTGCCAGCCCGCCATGCTGCCAAGGTACCGCACGCCGTCTTGGTTACCTGCGTGGCGATGCTGCTTATGCCGAAGTACCTCGGCAGGGAGCGTCACTTCGCGATTCAGGTCACGGACCACCCGCGCCAGCCGCGGGAAGACGTTCTCCGGCTTGCACTCACCCTTCGTCTCGTCCAGGTACTCGACCAGGGTGTGATGGGTCAGATAGATCTTGCCGAATACCGGGTTCTCTACCGACGGTTGCGGAGGGGGCGTTCCGTCCCACTTAACGCAGAAGGCCTGGTGATCCCCACGGGTCCAGGGCTTGTTCTTCTCGACGCTGATACCGCTGAGGCCGAAGAACTGGGTGCGCAGCGCGTTCGACGTCTCGTAGAGCTCGCCCTTGGAGCTGTCTGAGAGCAACAGGCGCTTCACCGCACCGCGTGACACCACAAGCTTCAGGTTTCCGCAGTTACGCTGGTGCCCGGCCAGCTCGAATTGCACCAGGGCGCACCACAAGCCGTAGAGCTCGATGAAGTCGAGCACGTTGTCGCCGAGGTCTCGGCTCAGGTGGACCTCGATCCGGCGGAAAAAGCGGTCGTCACCATTGAACAGGACGCTGTAGACGCCTGGCGCGTCCGTGGCCGCGGTGCTCACTTTGCAAACTTTATAGGTCATCGTTTGGATCTCGGCAGGTAACTGGAACCTAGTCTCCATGCCTTTCGAAAATTGCAAACGCCGATTCTAGCGCGGTTGTGGGTCGAACCTTCCAGTGCGTCATACGATCACTCAGAAGTCGTCGTAGCTGACCTTCCAGAACAGGTCGACGCTACCGTCATCGCGGTGGGCAATGATGACGCCCTCCATCTCGCTGATCGCCTCGAGCAGCTGGTCCCAGTCCTGATCTCTCGCGTCGCGTCGTTCAACGTGGACGTGCTTTTCTCGGACGCCAGGCGCGCTCATGACTTGCCTATGAACCCTAGCGGCAAGCTGGTCATAGGGCGTCAATGCCGGCGGTGGGGTGCGGGCCATCTCCACAGGTCCCATGGGGATGTTCTTTTATACAGTATTAAACCGGCCGGCCTGCTGGCAACCGGTGCGTGCCTGGCGAGACGAAAGGCATCTGCGTTGATCGCGAGGCAAAAAAAAGGGTCAGCGTGCGCTGACCCTTTCAGGGTGTTCGGTCTGACCGAACAAGGTGTTGATGATGAGCTGAGCCAAAGGCCGGTACCCAGACTCAAGCGCGACGCTTCCGGAACCTGGCGTTCCTGGCGCTCACCATCAGGGGTGTCACTGCCAAGCGCTCGCCCATCGCGGCCATATCGCTCCGGCTAGAGCTCGCGGGGTGACACTCCGAGGCAGCGCGCGATGAGCGACTGCAGGCCGACATGCGGCAAACGGCCGAGGCTATCGAAGACCTTCCGCGTCACACTGGCATGATGGGCAAGGTGCTCGAGGACGAACTGCCGCTGCTGCAGCCTTGCCTTGATCCAACGAAGCCGGCCTGGCTCAGTGCGAGGACATTCCTGCAAAGGCTGCGGGCGCGTCTCCCATTGGGCGACATGCTTCCCGAAGCCTTCCATACCGGCCTGTGCTGCTGTGGCGCCGCTCAGCTGTTCGAGCAGCGCATCGAAGGCCTGCTGTGCGACCTCCGACCACGGTACGCCATAACGCTCCGGGAAGAGCGCTTCCACCGTCACCTGAAGCGTCTCGGCTTTAGCCGCTTCTTCCGCAGGTACGCGTAATATTTTCTCGTTAATGATCCGGACGTTCCGTTTGGCACTTTTAGTAGGCTGCTATGGCAATTCCCTAGAAGCCGCGGTTTGGACTTTAAAAGGGCAATCCAAGGCGCTGCTTCTCGTCAACACGGGTTTATCAGCGGTCCGTTACGTCGGATCAGCCAAGGCCGCGAGTCCTTCGAGAAAGGCCAATTCCGCCGAACTCATCTTTTGCTCGCGGTTCCAGAGCACATGGATGTCGGCGTCGATCACGCCGTCATCCGGAGGCAGGCGCCAGAGCACGCCACGAGCCACATCGTCGGCGGCGAGGTGCTCGGGCAGGCAGCCGATCCCGAAACCGGCACATACCAGCCGGCGCACCTCGTCGACGCTGGAGGAAGACGCCACTACCCGTCCTTCCAGGCCCTGCTGATCACGAAAAATCGCCAGCGGGGAAAGATTGCCGCCGATCTGGTCACTGGTGAAGCTGACGAAGGACTCCCCACGCAGGTCGTCCACCGTCAGCCCCTTCACACCGAAATGGCGATGTGGACGACCGCAGAAGAAGGCGTAACGCTGCGGCACCAGGCGCCGCTGCTCCAGCCTGGGCGGCACACGGCGGCACAGTCCCAGCCCCAAGGTGGCGGTCCTTTGTTGCAGGGCGCTGAGGATGTCCGCGCTGCGCAAGACCTCCACCTCGATTTCCACGCGTGGAAAACGCCGGTGGAATTCCGCGAGATAGCCATCGTAGGCGGATGACTCGACACGGCTGACGCTGAGCAAGCGGACCTTGCCCACTACGCTATCGCGCTCTTCGCCCAGGGCCGCACCGATCCGCGAGACGTTGCCATAGATGTCAGCGGCGATCCGCAGGACTTCCTCACCGGTCCCGGTCAGGTCGAAGCGCTGGCCCCGGCGCAAGATCAGGGTGGCGCCGAGTTGTTCCTCGAGCCGCTTGAGCGCCTGGCTGACCGCCGACTGGGTAATGTACAGCCGCGCCGCCGCTTTGCTGATACTGCCCTCCTGGCCAATGAACAGGAAGGTACGCAACAGGCTCCAGTCCAGCCGATCATTGAGCACGCGCCGGGGATCGCTGTGGATGGCCTGTCGCTGATCAAATATCTCTCCCATATTAGATCCTCTAATACCAGACATTAAAACTAGAAAATTGACTAATTCTAGGTCTGGCGCGATAACGATGGGAAGCGCCCCAGAGCGCTACCGTGATCTGCCTTGCCAACCATACCTGCCTAGAAACTGCTCGCCGGGCCACGTGCCGTCGCCGGTTTCGTATAACGATTTCAACAACAGGGCCTCTCGTATGTCTCGTTCGCCGCAATCCCGCCGTGCCGCCGCGTCCGCCTTTTTCGGCACAACCATCGAGTTCTACGACTTTTACATTTACGCCACGGCGGCCGCACTAGTATTGGGTCCGCTGTTCTTTCCCAGCCACAATCCGGCACTGAGTACTCTGGCCGCCTTCGGCACCTTCGCCGTGGGCTTCGTCGCCCGGCCACTGGCCGGCATGGTCTTCGGTCATCTGGGCGATCGCCTGGGCCGCAAGCGGATGCTGTTGTTCACCATGACGCTGATGGGCCTAGCTACTGCTGCCATCGGTCTTCTCCCCACCTACGCCAGCGCCGGAATCTGGGCACCCATCGCGTTGGTCGCCCTGCGTTTCATCCAGGGCATCTCAGTGGGCGGCGAGTGGGGCGGCGCGGTGCTGATGGCCAGCGAGCACGCTCCTGCCGGACGCAAGACATTCTTTGCCTCCTTCGCCCAGCTCGGCAGCCCCGCAGGGCTGTTGCTGGCGCTGATCGCCTTTCGCCTGGTCAGTTCGCTGGACCCGGCTGACTTTCATAGCTGGGGCTGGCGCCTACCGTTCGTGGCCAGTGGCGTGCTGATGTGTGTGGGCCTGCTGATTCGCTGCGGGGTCGAGGAGTCTCCCGAGTTCGCGGCGCTAGAACGCGCCGGGCGCAAGGTGGACAAGCCGGTCGCCCAGGTGATCCGCCGCTGCTGGCGGCAGATCCTCTGTGGCGCCGCCGCCGTCACTATCGGCTCGGCCGGCTTCTTCTTCACCAATACTTTCATGATTTCCTACGTCACCCAGTACCAGGGCATCGCTCGCACCACCATCTTGGACTGCCTGTTCTTGGTGACGATCTGCCAGTTCCTTACCCAGCCGCTCGCCGCTCTATGGGCGGAGCGGATCGGCACCGCCCGCTTCCTGCGCGCGGTGGCCCTGGCCTGCATCGCCGTGCCCTATCCGATGTTCCTGCTGGTGCAGACCGGCAACCTGGTGGCGATGACCGCTGGCATCGCCCTGGCCGTGGTCACCCTGTCGGCGCTCTATGCGGTGATCGCCGGATACCTGGCGGAAGCCTTTCCCGCCGAGCTGCGCTACTCCGGAATCTCGCTGGCCTACCAACTGATCTGCGCCATGGCCGGCGGCACCACCCCTTTGATCGGCACCCTGCTGGCGCAGCAATACGCCGGGCAGTGGCTGCCGCTGGCGTTGTTCTTCAGCGCCCTGTCCGCCTTGTCGTTGATCGGCGTAATCGGCCTGGCCCGTCTGCGCGACGAGACCAGACGGCCGGCTACGCTGCCGCGCGTGGCCTGAGCAGGCTCGCCTTTGTCTAGCCCTGGAGTGACCATGAACAAGCCTTCCACCATGACCGATGCCGAATGGACCGCCCGCTGCGAACTCGCAGCGCTGTACCGGCTGGTCGCCCATTTCCGCATGACCGATCTGATCGACACCCACATCACCCTGCGCCTGCCCGGTCCGCAACATCACTTCCTGATCAATCGCTATGGCGTGCTGTTCGATCACATGAAGGCCTCCGATCTGGTGCTGATCAACGAGCATGGCGAGGTGGTCGACGAACACTTCGGCCCGCGCCGGGTGAATGCGGCAGGCTTCGTCATCCATTCGGCGATCCACCTGGCGCGCCCTGACATGGCCTGTGTGATCCATACTCACACCGCCGCCGGTATGGCGGTGGCAGCCCAGGAGCAGGGCCTGCTGCCCATCAGCCAGCATGCCCTGAAGTTCTACGGCAAGCTGGCTTACCACACCTACGAAGGCATCGCCCTGTCGCTGGACGAACGCGAGCGGTTGATCGCCGACCTAGGACCGCACAAGGCGATGATCCTGCGCAACCATGGCCTGCTGGCGGGTGGCAGCAGCGTGGCGGAGGCCTTCCATCAGATCCACTTCCTCGAACGTGCCTGCCAGGCGCAGATCCAGGCGCTGGCTGGCGGCACCCCGCTGGTCTATCCCAGCGAGACGGTGCGGCACCTGGTGGCGCAACAGTTTGAGCGCGACGAGTCCGCCGAGATCGTCTGCCTCACCTGGACGGCGGCGCTGAGTCTGATCGCCCATCAGCGCGAGGACTACTGCGCATGACTACCGTCGTCCTGCTCACTAGAGACGCCGACCTCATCGGTGAATTGCAGGCCGCCTTCGCCGCCCATGCCCCGCAGCTCACGGTGGTGACGCAAGACGATGCCCGCGCGAGCACGGCGACTGTCGCCGCCTGTTGGTTTCCCCCCGTCGGCAGTCTCGCCGCGCTCCCACGGCTCCAACTGGTGCATTCGGTGGCCGCGGGCGTCGAGCACCTCGTCGCCGCCGGCCCCTATCCGGCACTGCCGGTCTGCCGTGTGGTGGATCCGGCGCATCGCCAGGGCATGCTCGAATACATGCGCTGGGCGGTCCTGCACTACCAGCGCGGTTTCGATCAGGTGCTCGCGCACCAGCCCAGCCAGACCTGGCGCCGCCCACCCCAGGTGCCGGCCGGCGACTACCGCGTCGGAGTGATGGGCCTGGGCTCCCTGGGCGCGGCCGTGGCCGAGGATCTGGCCGACGCCGGCTATGCCGTGCGCGGTTGGGCACGCACGCCCAAGTACCTGCGCGGCGTAGATTGCCAGGCCGGCGACGCCGCGCTGTCCCGTTTTCTCGACGGTCTCGATCTGCTAATCAACCTGCTGCCGCTGACCCCGGCCACCGCCGGCATCCTGGGCCACGCCACCTTCACCCGGCTGGCGCGCGGCGCGGTGATCGTCAACGGCGGCCGTGGCGGTCATCTCGACGCCCAGGCGCTGGCCACGGCGCTTAGCGAAGGCCAAGTACGCGCCGCGCTGCTGGATGTGTTCACCCACGAACCCTTGCCCGCCACCGACCCGCTCTGGCACCTGCCGGGCGTGACCGTCACCCCGCACATGGCCTCGGCCGCGTCCTACCCTTGCATCGCCACCCAGGTCGCCGAGAACACCCGGCGCCTGGCCGCGGGCGAGCCCCTGCTGCACACCGTCGATCCCGCGCTCGGCTACTAGGTCGCGCGCCCTGAAAGGAGATTTTTCATGCTCGAAGTCAACGGCGAACGCCTCTGGAATAGCCTGATGGAGATGGCCGCGATCGGCGCCACCGCCGGCGGCGGCAATAGCCGCCTGGCGCTCACCGAGGAAGATCGCCAAGGCCGGGCGCTGTTCGTCGCCTGGTGCGAAGCCGCCGGCCTGAGCGTGCAGCGCGACGCCATCGGCAATCTCTTCGCCCGTCGCCAAGGCCGCGACGCCGACGCGGCGCCAGTGGTGATGGGCAGCCACCTGGACACCCAGCCCAAGGGCGGTCGCTTCGACGGCATCTTTGGCGTGCTCGCCGCCCTGGAGGTGATCCGCCGTCTGAACGAGGAAAACCTCGAGACCCGCCTGCCGTTAGAAATCGCCGTCTGGACCAACGAGGAAGGCGCGCGCTTCACCCCGGCCATGCTCGGCTCGGCGGTATTCACCGGGGCGCTGCCGCTGGCGCGCGCCCTGGCCACCGAGGATCGCCAGGGCGTCAGCATCGCCCAGGCCCTGGCCAGCACTGGCGAAGCCGGCGAGCGAGCCTTGCAGCGGCCGCTGGCCGCCTACTTCGAGGCGCACATCGAGCAGGGGCCGGTGCTGGAAGCCGCTGGCCTGCCAATCGGCGTAGTCACTGGGGGTCAGGCCATCTGCTGGCTCGACGTGCGCGTCGGCGGCACCCCGGCCCACGCCGGCACCACGCCCATGGCGATGCGCAAGGACGCCCTGTTCGGCGTCGGCGAAATGCTCGCGGCGCTGGAAACTCTGGCCTCTGAGTTCGCCCCCGCCGGGCTGGTCACGGTCGGACAGGTGGACATCGCCCAATCCTCGCGCAACACCATCGCCGGCCAAGTGGACTGGACCCTGGACCTGCGCCATCCCGACGACGCCCAGTTGGCCGCCTTGGAAGTCGCCGCCCGCGAACGGCTGGCCGCCATCGCCACCCGTCGCGGGCTGACGCTCGCCATCGAGCGCCACTGGCTGAGTCCAGCCACGCCCTTCGCCGCCGACTGCGTGCAGGCGGTGCGCGACGCCGTGCAGGGGTTGGGCTATGGACACCAAGAGATCATCAGCGGCGCCGGCCACGACGCCATCCATCTGGCCCGTCATTGCCCAACCAGCATGATCTTCATCCCCTGCCGCGACGGCCTCAGCCACAACGAAGCCGAGTGGGCCGAGCCCTTCCACATCGCCCAGGGCGCCGCCGTGCTGCTCAATGCCGTCCTGGCGCAAGCGGGGCACTGATCCCGCGCCAATAAACAACACCCTCCGCCCCGGCCACGGGCGCGGCCTGGCGTGGTGCCTGGCGCCACGCCCTTGCCTCCTGCCAAGACAACAACGCCAACCCCTATGCCCGGAGGATTCACCGTGACCACCACCACGCTTAGCTCCAGCCAGAGCCTGCCCGCGCAGGCCCCCACAGACATGAAGCGCGTCGCCGTCGCCAGCGTCATCGGGACCACCATCGAATGGTATGACCTGTTCGTCTTCGCCACGGCCTCGGCCTTGGTCTTCAACAAAATCTTCTTTCCCGGCTTCGACCCGTTGGTCGGCACCCTGCTGGCCTTTGGCACCTTCGCCTCGGCCTATGGCGCGCGCATCATCGGCGCGGCGCTGTTCGGCCACTTCGGCGATCGCCTGGGACGCAAATCCATGCTGCTGGTGTCGCTGCTGCTGATGGGGGGCGCCACCTTTCTCATCGGCCTGCTGCCCTCCTACGCCACCCTCGGCGTCTGGGCGCCGATCCTGCTGCTGACCTTGCGTATCATCCAGGGCCTGGCACTGGGTGGCGAATGGGGCGGCGCGGTGCTGATGGCGGTGGAGCACGCACCCGCGCGACAACGCGGCCTATACGGCTCCTGGGTACAGATCGGCGTACCAGCCGGTACCCTGATCGCCAACCTGGTGTTCCTGCTCATCGCCAGCGGGCTGTCCGACGAGCAATTGCTAAACTGGGGCTGGCGCCTGCCGTTCCTGGCCAGTGCGCTGTTGATCGTGGTCGGCCTGTACATCCGCCTCAACATCACCGAAACGCCCGCCTTCGAACGCCAGGCCACCCAGCACGAGGTGTCGCGCATCCCGCTGCTCGAAGTGCTGCGCAACCACGGCTGGCAGGTGCTGCTGGGCGGCGTCGCCACCCTGTCCACCGGCACCGCCTTCAACATTATCGTCGCCTTCGGCCTCACCTACGGCACCCAGACCCTGGGCTTCACCCGTAGCGCCATGCTCGCCATCGTGCTGCTCTCCTGCCTGCTCTGCATCGCCCTGTTGCCGCTGTTCGGCGCGCTGTCCGACCGCATCGGCCGCAAGCCGGTGATCGTCGCTGGCATCTTGGGCGAGGCCCTGGTGGCGCTGCCGCTGTTCTGGCTGATGGACACCCACGTCTGGAGCCTGGCCCTGCTCGGCTACTGCCTGCTGATGACCGCCTTCGCCGCCAACTATGGCCCCATCGCCACCTTCCTCGCCGAGCTGTTCGGCACCCGCGTACGCTATTCCGGGCTGTCGGTGGCCTACATGCTCTCCGGCCTGCTCGGCAGCGCCGCCACCCCCATCGTCACCACCGCCCTGCTCTCCGCCACGGGCAAGGGCTCTTCGGTCGCCTGGTACCTGATGGCCTCGGCCGGCGTGTCCCTGGTGGCCCTGCTCCTGCTCACCGAAACCTTCAAGCGCCCGCTCGACGCCCGCGCCTGATCCCCTACCTGGCCCGCCCCAAGTGGGCCCTTGGAGTCGCCATGCAACGCATCACTGCCGCCCTCGCCGGCCCGCAACCGGTCGGTCCCTACTCCCAGGCCGTCGTCACCGGCCATCTGGTGTTCACCGCCGGGCAGATCCCCGCCAACCCCCATGGACAGATCCCCGCCGACTTCAGCGACCAGGTGCGCCAGACACTGCGCAATCTCGGCGCCGTGCTCGAAGCCGCCGGTTCCGGCCTGGATCGCCTGGTCAAGGTCAACGCCTACCTCACCGATCCCGCCCAGCTCGAACCCTTCAACGCCGTCTACCGCGAACTGCTCGGGCACGCTCCGCCGGCCCGCACCACCGTGTGCGTGCAACTCTGGGGCGTGGCCCTCGAAATCGACTGCGTGGCCGCAGTGCGGGAGGCGCCATGAGCGACGTGGCCGCCCTGCTCGCCGACCTCGCCCAGGTCAGCTTTCCCACCCTCGGCCACGTACTCGAGGAGGGTTTCGCCGATCCGCTGCTACGCCAGCAAACTCCCGGCCGGCGCCTACTGGGCCGCGCCGCCACCCTGCAACTGGCCGATCACGATGCCTGCGCGGTCAACCACGCGCTGCTTCGCCTACAGCCTGGGGAGGTCCTGGTCATCGCCACCGGCGGCGACAGGCGCCATGCCTGCATCGGCCTGGTCACCGCCAGCGCGGCCCTAGTGGCGGGCGCCCATGGCCTGGTGGTTGACGGCCTGGTGACCGACAGCCGCGAACTTGTCGATCTCGGCCTGCCGGTGTTCGCCTACGGTACCAGCCTGTGTACAACCAAGCTGCGCGACCTTGGTACCAGCCGCTTTGGAGTCGAGATACACTGCGCTGGCGTCAAGGTCCGGCCGGGCGACCTAGTACTGGGCGACGACAACGGAGTGCTGTTCCTATCGCCCAGTGCCGACCTGGCCGCGACCGTTATCGCGGCGCTCGCGACGGACGCCGCCGAGCCGCAGTTGCTACAACGACTGCGTGACGGCAACCCCCTCGCCGAGGTGCTCGCCATCACCTGCTCCACCGTCGACACTAGCCACTAGGGCGTGTCTGAACAGTAGCCGAGCGAAGGTCAGGCAAGGTAATGATCTTTGAAGAAGCGGATCGGACTCGCGCTCGACCGGGCTCGAGAGCGGGTTTACGAATGATCAATGAGCATTCCGACGGCGCTACCTTGGCCGGACTGGCGATCCAGCTAATTTTAACGCAGCCTGACCTTCGCTCGGCGACTTTTCGTACAGACCCTAGAGCCTCGCTTAGTGCGCTTGTGACTTGCGTATTTCAAAAGGCAGACAGGGTAGGCATTTTCTTAAGCGAGTCGCCGACCATGTCCTCCCCTTTCACCTGGAATATCGCGTTCCACTCTGGCTTTCCTGCCGACAGCGACCTTCAAGCCGCACTCGACGTTGGGATAGCAGTTGGGGTCGTCGCCGATCAAGTGATGCTCAGGCAGCAGCTGCGGGCCCTACCTGACCACCTGGACAGGGCGGTAAAGTCTTCGTCGACTCCGGCACATTCACCGCATTTTGCCGGCAGCTAGCCATGGATTGGCCCTGGCTTCTCACGCTCTGGGTCGCCCGGTCGCCGTGGCCAAGAACCACTCTGCAAAAGCCATCAGCATGCACACCGCCAACCATCCGGCGGCTAGGCATTTCACCACAGATGTCTTCGAGGGCGACCCAGACACCGAGTGCGGCGGCCGCCGGGTGGGCTGGTTTCACATGTCGCCCGACTGCACCCACCACAGCCAGGCGGCCGGCGGCCACCCTCGCTCATCTGCGCGGTAATTGCGATGCCCGCTCCCTCGAGGAACCGCTGCACACCATCAGCGCCTCCGGCCAGCACCACGGCGCGGTCACCGCCTTCCTATCCCGGCAGTTCGGCGGCTCCGTTGGCCAACGCGTCGACGAGCCGGCACCGACCATCACCGCCGGCGGCGGGGGCAAGACCTCGGTAGTCGAGCTGCAGCTCTCGCCCGAGGTCGAAGCCGGTGGCCTGCGCGTCGCCGCATTCCTGATGAGCTACTACGGTGCGGACAACACGAGCCGGCCGGATGAGCCCTCCCCTACTGTCACCACGAAGGACCGCCTTGCGCTCGTCACCGTCACGATCCAAGGCATCCCCTACGTTGTGGTCGACATCGGCCTGCGCATGCTGCAGCCGCGAGAGTTGTACCGCGCCCAGGGCTTCCCCGACTCCTACCAGATCGAATTTGGCCACGACGGCAAGCCGTTCACCAAGTCCGAGCAGGTCCACATGTGCGGCAACAGCGTCTCACCGCCGCACATGGCGGCCATTGCCCGGGCCAACGACCCCTGGCGCGCCGCAGTGGCGACTCCGCGGCGAACAGCTGCGGCGTAGCGTCAAGTCACCGATCCGGCCGGTGGCAGCGCCGCCTGGCCGATCGGTGCAACACCCTTTGCTCAGGAGAAGAACGACGTGAACGACTCATTTCAAGGCGCAACGGTGGAGGCGGCGCAGCGCCGTCGCCGCTTAGTGATGAACACAGCCCAGAGCCCCCGGGCGGACCAGCCATGAGCGGCGCAACGATCTACGTGTCGGCCGAGGACCTGGATGCCTTGCAGGAAGCCGACGGTATTCTGTACGCGCTTTTCGAAGCCGCCGACGCTGAGGCGACCAGTCTAAAACTCGCGCGCGATGGCCTTCGCCGCGTGATCGGAAAAACGCAGAAGGCCGCACGTGCCGCCGGCGGCCGTCGTCTCGTTCAGACCGCACTACGCTACGCGGAAACCCTTAAAGGAGAAAATCGTGCCCCAGATGGACTATGAACCGTTTGCAGGAATCATCCAGCGGGCGCTCCAAGCACGCGGTACCGCGGAGGGTGATCTCGCCCGCGATCCGAGATATCTCGCGCCCGGCTATGTCGTCCGAATGTGCGCAGCGCTGGCCCGGGCCGCTGCTGAGTGCAGCGGGCGCGACGTGGCGCTCGACGAAGTTATCCGCCTGGAGCGCACCTGCACCGGTGCCGACTACCACCACAAGCTGGCACTGCGCTGCGCCCAGCTCGCCGGTTGAGCGTCGGCTGTGGTCCACGATCCCGCGGCGTAGAGAATTGCGCGTGCGGAGGAGCGCTCCTCGCTATTGAGGCCCCGCCGCAGGCGGTATTGGCGCTAGCGCGTCGATGAAGATGGGTTACGGTGGCCACTACCTAGACCTTCGCCTCACCGGAGTAGCGAATGAGCGCAAGCTGGATCCTCACCCAGTCTGGAAAGCAATTTGACCTGCTGGCGCCTGAAGCCGACATGGTGGTGATGGATGACATCGCCCATGCACTGGCGAACATCTGCAGATTCGCGGGTTACACCCAGACCCACTACAGCGTTGGCCAGCACAGCGTATTGGCCAGCCACCTGGTACCGCCGGCGGACGCGCTTCACGCGCTGCTGCATGATGCCGCCGAGGCCTACGTCGGCGACATGGTGAGTCCACTCAAGGACCTGCTGCCAGGCTTCAAGGCAATCGAGGCGCGGATCTGGATGGCCATCGCAGCGCGCTTCGAGATCGCTGCGCAGATGCCGGCCAGCATCAAGGAGGCAGACCTGGTGCTGATGGCAACCGAGCGCCGCGACCTGCTACCCCCAGGCCCCCCATGGCCGTCACTCGAGGGGATCCAGCCGCTTCCCAACCAGATAGTGCCCTGGGCGCCGGCCTTCACGCGGCTGGCATTCAAAAGACGCTTCAGGCAGCTGGTGCGGTCCAGTGGCAATTTCGCGCGGTTGCGCCAGGCGGCCGAGGCCTAGGCCACCTATGCACGGTGGCACGCTATAGGCGGTTTCGCCGTGTAAGAATCTTACAAAGGCGTAGCGGCAGCAGAGGTCCGGCCAGGCGGTATCCAGGGAGCGAAAGAATCTTTCGCCGGCTCTCTGGCCTAGTCCTCACCACCAGCAAGGGGATAGGGATCGATCCCTTGGTCAGCGGTATCGAGCGGACAGGCCACGACGTCCGCGAGGCGCGGCGCCCGATCACCCAGGGACTCGTTCAGCCGCTTGAACCAATCACCGCAGTCCAGCAGCGGGACCTGGAACGACTCCTCGCGCTCGAGCAGCAGCCCGTTGCTTCCTACTTGCTGGTTGACGACCTTGTCGCGGGGCGTCAGGCACGTCGCCTCCAGCCGCGGCTGCAAAAAGGTTGGGATCGAATCCTGGTACTCCATCGGCCGCTGCGGCCAGGTCGCCATCTTGTCTGAGACGACTTGGTAGGCGTCGGGCTCGCCCAGCAGCTCATAGTGCACGCGATGCACGATCAGCTGCTCCGCCGCTACCGCCCAGCGATACACCACGGTGAATGGCTGGGCCGGCCGGAGCGTATCGATCAGCAGACCTACCCGCGCCAGGCGGCCACGCTTGCTGCAGCCGATCGCCATGCGCTTGTTCGGCATCGGCCGGCGCGTGGCCAGGTCCACCCGATCACGCAGGAGCAGGCCGATGGAGTCGATCCGCAGGTCGATCAGTTGGACGTGCGGCCCCGAAACCGGACAGGTCAGGAACCGCGGTACCAGATGAATGAGCATTAGCGGCTGCCTCGTGCGTCGGGGTGCTAGCCGGCCGGCAGTTGGGAGCTCGTTCGCTTGAACAGCGGATCGGCGCCCTCAAAGACGTCATCCGGCGCTTCCGGCCACTCGCGGCGGATGGCGTCGAAGTCGCCTTCATTCCAGCACCGCAGGAAAGTCATGCCCTCGTCGGTCTCCAGCGCGAAAGCGATCGCGGCCGTGGATGCGTCAGGTGCCTGGTCGACTTTCTTCAACGCGTCGTCAATCGCGGCGGCATAGCCTTCACGGTAAGCGTCATCTGGATGGGCCTTGGTGGGGCCAGCCGTGGGGATCAGTGCACCGATCATGTTGTACAGGTCGAGCATGGGGCCGTCCTCGATAGAAGTGGTCCGTCCCAGATCAACGCGCTTTCCCACTTGGCAGCAAAGGCGTCGACCCGGGCGGTCGGCCTAGTGTGCAGCTGGCGCCCTTAGCGCAAGCGGCGATTCACGCCCTTCTTGGTAGGGGATTCGGGGGTTGCCCGAGATGCTGCATCGAGCTCGGCCTGGAGCTCACCAGGCGTGCCGGTGAGCTCTGCCAGGAGCTGCCGGGCCAACGCGTGCGCATCGTGATCCGCCGTCGGCGCCGACCGAGCGCGCGCTGGCCCATCGATTGTTGGGCCCAATGCCCGTGCACGAGGTTGAGTCATGTTCACCCTCCGAAACGTGGGCCGCTGACTGTCATTCCGGTAGCACGCGACGTCAAGAGGACATCTAGCCAGCCGCCGGCACCGGGCGCCTTCGACAGGCGCCGGGGGCGTATCAGGCCGGCGGCGTGTGCCGGCGCGAACGTTCCGCAGCCAGGAAGCCCTTCACCAGAACCGAGCCCCAGGTGTAGAGGGTCTGTCCAAACACCCCGTAGTAGAAGGCGAGTAGCCAGGGGCCCGGTGTAGGCGCGTCGAGCATACGTGCCAACCCGAAGGGGGCGCCGGCCAGGGATGCAATCAGCGCGAGGAAAAGAAGGTAGTCGCCCATCTGGCTGCCATGGCTCACCGGCGGAGCCACTGGCTCCGGGGCTTTAAAGGGAGTGGTGTCCCAGGTCTCGACCAGGCCCAGCGCGCTGCGGACGGCCGCCGGCGCCAGAGATACTTTCGGATCGACGTCCAACCGAAGCATCTGGATGCCGCGCATCTCGTCCCAACTCAATCCGTACCCTTCTGCAGCAAGCTGCTCCAGGGCGCTGATCAGCGCAGTATGGGTCGCCTTGCCATGCCACAGCCCGTCGCGGTGGTCGATCCAGATGCTCCTGGCACCTTGCGCCTGGGCGCAAGCCAGGCGGGCCTTGATGGCCTTGAGATAAATGGCCGGATCGACTGGCAGGGTGCGACCGCCCCTGTGCTCGAGCGCGTATTTCATGCCTGGAATCCCGACTGGAAGAAGGGATCAGTATCATCGCGCTACTACTCTCTGGGCTGGTGATTCACGCCCGTCCTGGGCGGGAACCGGGCCGGTACACGCCCTTTAGAGGGGCAAACTCGCGACTTTTTCGGCGTTGCTCTCGCGACACTGGCGGTCTGATACCCGCCACGAGGTTCCAATGTCCGAACACGACACCACGCTGCTTCCCGAACTCATCCGCGACCTCATCAAAGAGCGGCGCGCTTCCCGCCGGCTGAAGCTGCTCAAGTATTCCTTCTGGGGTACCGGCCTGCTGCTGATTGCAGGCGCGGTACTGGTCGAGCACCTGCAACTCGACGAGGTGGATGAAGCCAAGCAGATCACGGCCGTCATCCAGGTGCGGGGCGAGATCGCCGACGGCGCCGAGGCAAACGCCGCCGCGCTGAAGAAGGCCATCGGACGCGCGTTCGATGACGAGCGCGCCAAAGCCGTGGTTCTCAAGATCAACTCGCCCGGCGGCAGCCCGGTACAGGCCGGCCAGGTGTTCGACGAGATCAAGCGCCAGCGCGGCCTGCATCCGAAGGTGCCGGTCTACGCCGTCATCGAGGACCTGGGCGCCTCAGGTGCCTACTACATCGCCGCGGCCGCCGACGAGATCGTGGCCGATAAAGCCTCGCTGGTCGGCTCCATCGGCGTGACGGCGGCGTCGTTCGGCTTCGTCGACCTGATGAACCGCGTCGGGGTGGAACGCCGGGCCTACACCTCCGGCGCGCACAAGGCGTTCCTGGATCCGTTCCAGCCGAAAAACCCCGAAGAGACCGTCTTCTGGAATGACGTGCTCAAGCAGACACACCAGCAGTTCATCCAGTCGGTGAAGACCGGCCGCGGCGATCGCCTGAAGGATGCCGATCATCCGGAGCTGTTCTCCGGCCTGATCTGGACCGGCGAGCAGGCCAAGCAGCTGGGCCTGATCGATAAGCTGGGGGATGTCGACTATGTCGCCCGGGACCTGGTGGGCGCCACCAGCCAGGTCGACTTCACCGTCAAGGACAATGCCTTCGATCGCTTCGCGAAGCGCCTGGGCGCCTCCGCCGCGCAGCAGCTGTCGATGGCGCTCGGCTTCAGTGGCGTATCGCTCCGATGAGTCACATGGTGAAGATGTCCCCAATGCTGCTTCAGGCCTCTATCGCACCAGCGCTAGCCCCGGCAAATGAAGTACGTCTGGTTCAGGTATTCGATCCGATGGGCACTCAATACCCCAGCACCTCTTGGCAGCGTGCTGAAGAGCTGGTGCTCAGCAATCGAGCCGAATGGATGCCAGGTCGGGGCGAAGGCGAGCTTTCCGCACTCCAACTGACCTACGTACCGTTCATGATCGTTGCGCAGGTCGATCCTACCCAGGACCAGATGGGAGAAACGAAGTCGGCGAGGGCCCGTCGACATAACGTAGCCACACTGCGTAAACGCGATGGGGATCTGTGCTTCTACTGCCTGAATGAGATGACGCGCGAGGAAATGACGCGCGAGCATTTGCTCGCTTCACATACGGGCGGATCTGACCGCAATGAAAATCTTGTGCTCGCCCACGCGCGGTGCAACAAGGCGGTCGGGCATCTCCGCATTGCGGAGAAAGTCCGCGTACGAGAACGCAACCTCGCCCGCATTCTGCTCACTGCCGGCCCTGACTTTACCCATCGCCTTCTGCAGCAGCTGAAGATCATGCCGGTGGAGAACTGACGGGTACCCGGACGCGACAATCGAAGACGGCGTGATCGTCGACGGCGTGGAGAATCTGAATGGGCAATTCGAAATGCTTGCCCTGGCTAATGACCTAATCGTCCCCCCCATACAGATGCGCTACACCGCATTACAAGGCATGGCATGAGATCAGCAGCCCCAGGTAAATATCCCCTGGAAGGGGGCCTCTTAGGCGGCCAAGTTTCAAAGCGTGGCCGAATAACCCAAACAGGTAGCAAGCATAATGACGCTCGATGAAGCGATGGATGAGGAAAGAATGGTGACCCGTGAAGACGCGGAACGTGAATGCCGGAAGCACACGCTCGATCCGTCTGAAATGTTCGCAGAGCTGGGCGACCACCCCGAGTACAAAGCCTGCGATGTGCTTATCTGGCTCGGTTACTGAATCCAGGCAAAACGACTCATGGGCCGTGAACCTGCTGCATCGGCTCGTGAGCTTGATGCTAAAGGCGAGCCCGAGGACCTTGCCGCGCTACGTGTCGGTTAGTGGGCGGCGCTCCCTGGCTGCTCGCGTACTCGCGGCCGGCGACGGGAGATGGTGCAGACGATCGTGGGCCACCAGCACCTCAACCACTCAAAGCCTTATTTGACGGTAGATCTGGCGACGATTCGCCGGGCATTCGAGTTGGCTGTTCGAAGTCACTCACCTTGCAGCTTGTAGCGAATTTATGTAGATTTATCTAAATCCGATAAACCTCCAAAGGTTTGTATAGCTATGGACCCTATCAGTAATCCTTATTCTCCGGGGGCCGGCACGCCGCCACCCGAGTTGGCTGGCCGAGGTGAACTTCGTGAGCGCGTGAGGATTGGCATTGCAAGATTGCGCCGAGGAAACCCGGCCAAAAGCGTTTTGATGGTCGGGTTGCGCGGCGTGGGCAAGACCGTGTTGCTCGACCAAATGCGTACAGATGCCGAGGCCGCAGGGGTTCATACGATCCGTATCGAGGCACCTGAAGGTCGCTCCCTGCCAGCGCTGCTGGCCCCCCAATTGCGCCTCGCATTACTTCGGTTAAGCCGGGTTGAGGCAGCGAAAGACATGGCTCAGCGTGGCCTGCGCGCCTTGGCAGGCTTCGCCAAGGCCTTGAAGGTGACCTACAACGACATTGAGGTAGGGCTGGACTTCGACCCTGAGCCAGGCCTTGCCGACAACGGTGATCTCGAAAGCGATTTGGCTGCCTTGCTTGAGCAAGCAGGCTCAGCCGCTCGGCAAGGCGATACCGCGCTGGTCATCTTTATCGACGAACTTCAGTACGTGGGTGAAGGTGAGCTTGCCGCATTAATCTCTGCTCTCCATCGGTGCGCTCAGAGCCGGCTGCCAGTGACTGTGGTAGGTGCTGGCCTGCCTCAACTGCGCGGGCGAGCTGGTAACGCAAAGTCCTATGCAGAGCGGCTTTTCGACTACCCGGAAATTGGCCCGCTGAGCCAGGCTGAAGCGGCAATAGCTATCGTAAAGCCGGCTGATGACGAGGGTGTCAAGTTCGAAGCCGAGGCTGTGGGGCTTGTTGTGGATCAGACCAGGGGCTATCCCTATTTCCTTCAGGAGTGGGGTAAGCATGCGTGGGATGTGGCAGAGCAGAGCCCCATCACGAAGATGGACGTAGAGCGCGCCACTGGCGAGGCCGTAGCCGCTCTTGATGAGAGCTTCTTCCGGGTTCGTTTTGATCGGCTCACACCAGCTGAGAAAAAGTACCTCCGCGCCATGGCTGAGCTTGGTGCAGGGCCGCATAGGTCAGGGGATATTGCAGAAAAGCTCGGGCGACGTGTGACAGCCCTTGGGCCGACCCGCAATAGCCTGATTGCCAAAGGCATGATCTGGAGCCCTAACCATGGTGATACTGCGTTCACCGTGCCGCTCTTTGACGAGTTCATGAAGCGGATTATGCCGGGGGATGAGTGGGATGCCACGTGACACGAACCGCCTGGGCGGGCGTCCAGCAAGAGGCTGGCTGAAGGGCTAGGCACTGGGCCCTTTGGGTGAATCCGGCGAGCGATGGAATAGGAGCGCGAAAGGGCCAAAGAGGCAGAAGGCTGAAAGCAACATCCAGAAGGTGATGAACGACGCCTCGCCTCGTTCATAGCGCGGCGCTTCACTGCCAAGCGCGCCCTGGCCCCGCCACAGCAACAAGGCGCCCAACGCCAGGCCTATCGCCCACAGGGCCGGAGCGTAGTCCTGCCGGATATCTAGGTTGATGAGGAGCTTCCACAGCCACGAACCGGCGCTGCAGACGCTGGCTATCACGCAGAGCCACATCAGTGCATACATGACGTCGGCGCCGAAGGCAGGAACGATTTCCATGTTCCACTACCCCGCGAGCTTAGCCGTCAGCTCGTAGGAAACGAGCCAATCGCTAACCGCCTCACCGGCCTCGCCCACAATGCCGCTATCCAGCTGCTCACGCAGGCGGGCTGCAAGCTCGTCGACCGAGTCGCACCCCATGTCCTCGAGCTCGTCCGTCGTTACCTCAATGCGTACCTTCATCATTGGTCTCCTATAGGCCAGATGACCGTCATCCTCGCATAGCTCAGTACTGCCGCGGGCGAGGTTCACGCCGGCCAGGGGTGTGAACCTGCAGTTAGCTCGTCTCAGGCGCTAGCCGGCACGCTCGCAGGGCGCAGCCGTGTCGGATTGGAACGCGATGAGCGAGGCGCGCGCCTGGCGGCACGCCTCAAGGCACCCAGGAAAGGAACACGGAACATCGGCCAGCGCATCGGCAAGCGCCTGGCAAAAGTTTGCGAGCGCGAAGGGCTCGTCTATCCCCTCTCCCCCGCCGACCAGGTAGTTTGGCGCGACTTCGACGACCAGCCCGGGATTTGAATCTGCCTCGCGCTGCAGTGTGAAGCGGCCGCCCGAAAGCTCGCGGATCAGCCGCCCCAGCGGTATCCGCGCAAAGCTGCGAGCGTCATCGAAGATTCCGGCGAGCTCACGGATCCGGGCGAAGGGCGCGCGCCAGCGTCCCTCCTCATCTGCTCGCGCTCGCGCAGCCCTCTCCAGGTACCACCGTTCGTACTCCACCACCGGTAACCCTCGGTACAACACATCCTCGAGCTTCTTTTGCTCAGGACTATCGATCCAGCGGTCTCGGGTCTGCGACACGTAGGCAATCAGCAGGTTCGCGCACCCATGCTGCCGCAGGCGCTCAACCTGGTGTTCAAGTGAGGCGGCCGGAGCCCACATCCACGCCGGCGCAAAGCACTCGATCTGCGCCGCGAGCGCGGCGGTCACAGCGTGCACGTCAGCCAGTACCTCGAACCACAGCTCCCCCGTGGTGGCGCCAACCTGGTGATCGAGCGGGAGCCGAGACAGGCGGTGAGGCAGGGCCAGGGCCAGATCCACGAACCCGGGCAGCCGCCGAACGCCGAAGGTGTAGCGTTCCGCGGGGCGGTGGTGCCGCGCCCGTGATTCGGCCTGTAGCGCCCGCTGCAGGATGTCCGGCAGCCACGGCAGCGCTGCGGCCATCCGGCCGCGCTCGGCAAAGTGGCGAGCGCTGAACGTCCCGTTCTTGCCGTTCGGCACTACGAACCAACCACACTGGACAGCTTCGGCTATGAGCTGGACGGGCTGCTGCAGGTTAAAGGACACCGCGCCCAGTACATCGCGAACACCTCCCGACTGCAGGGAGGCGAGGTACCGCCGCGCCCAGGGATAGGCCTCCTTGCACAGGATCGCCTGGCGGTAGTGCTCGAGGGGGAAGGATGCCCGTTCCGGGCCGAGGGGTTCTATAGATCTCATCTTGGCTTCCTGCAGTTGATGCAGCCAGCGTACGGAGAATCGATAGAACGCAAGTTGTCAGCTTTCGACCCAAAGCGGACGTTGAAGTAGGGCAAGTACCGGCCAATAGTAGTAGCTCGCAAACAAGTTAAGCCGGGCTCGTGGAGGACGGTCAACTCCGATAATGACCACCGCTATCGGCAGCACGCTGATCGGCGTCGGATCTCGCTAAGGTCACAAATCGGCTCTCGTTTCGCTCAAGATTCTCGCAGCATCCCGCGCAGGAGGCAGGCCGAACACCCGTGCATAATCCCGCGTGAATTGCGTGGCGCTTTCATAGCCCACCTCGAACGCGGCGGCCGTGACGCTTTTGGCGCTGGCGACCATGAGGGTTCGGGCCTGTAGCAGGCGAACCCGTTTCTGGTACTGCAATGGGCTCAGCGTAGTGACGGCTTTGAAATGCCGGTGAAACGCTGAGACGCTCATGGCCGCCTTTTGCGCCAGGCTTTCTACTCTGATCGGTTCAGCAAAGTCCCGCCGAATCCACTGAATGGCCAGGCTCACGCGGGCCATGGCAGTGTCTGGTGCGGCGATCTCTCGCAACATCCAGCCATGCGGGCCTTGTAGAACGCGAAACAATATCTCGCGCTCGTACGCTGGGGCGAGCGCGGCAATAGCATCAGGGTTGCCCATGAGTCGAAGCATGCGCACCCAGGCGTCCATCAACTCTGGCGTGATGGCAGCAACCGAAAAGCCGGGGTCGCTTTCGTACCGCCCCATAGGTTTCGGAAGGTCAGCCAGCAATGTAGCGAGCACTGTCGGATCGAGGGTCAGGCTAACGGCTAGGTAGGGCTCGCCTGTCTCCGCAGGGTGGACAGCCCCTACCGCGGGCAGCTCGATGGACATCACAAAATACGTCGCAGGGTCATACCGAAGGGTGCGGTCGCCCACCGTCATCGTTTTGCTGCCTTGCAGGATCAGGTTGATCATCGGGTCGTAGACGGCAGCGAGCATGTGCTCGGGGATATCGCCCTGAACCATGGCGACGCGCGGAATGCCCGTCTCGGTGCGGCGATTTTCGGCCTTGGCGGCCAAAATGCGTAGCTCATTCAGTTGATTTTTCATGGAAGGGATGTTGACTGGAGACCGACGCGCCGTACAAGAAAAAAGCAGAAACAGGCAAGTTTGGAGTAGGAAAGGCTGCGTCGGCGAAGCGGTGTGTCGCTACTGTGGTGACTCATTACATCAACAGCGGAGCACCATATGAGCGTGATCGTCATTACCGGCGGCAGCCGTGGTATCGGTGCCAGTACGGCACGGCACATTGCCCAGCGTGGCACGGGTGTCATCCTGACTTACAACAACAATCCCCAAGCAGCGGCGGAGGTCGTAGGGAGTATCGAATAGGCCGGCGGTAAAGCCGTTGCGCTCAAACTCGATGTTGGCAACGCGGGCAGTTTCGAAGCGTTTCGAGAAGCGGTCGTGATGACCTTAAGAGACGTCTGGAACATCAGCACGCTCACTGGCTTGGTCAACAATGCGGGGTATGGCCTATTCAACCCGCTGCAGACTGTCAGCGAAGCCCAGTTCGACGGCTTGTTCAATGTTCACTTGAAAGGTCCGTTCTTCCTGACCAAGGCACTTCTTCCATTGCTGGAAGAAAACGCCAGCATCGTCAACCTGACCAGCGCCACCACCCGCGTCGCCACGGCCGGGGTGGCGCCTTATGCGGCTTTTAAAGGTGGGCTGGAAGTGCTCACGCGCTATATGGCCAAGGAGTTCGGTGATCGGCGTATACGGGCGAATGCGGTTTCACCTGGAGCGATTCGAACTGAGTTGGGAGGCGGGCTCAACGACGAGTTCGAGGCGATGCTGGCTGGGCAAACCGCTCTGGGCAGGGTGGGTGAGCCTGAAGATGTAGCGCAGGTCATTACCATGCTGTTGTCCGAAGACGGCGCCTGGATCAATGCCCAGACCATCGAAGTGGCAGGCGGCTACAACATCTGAACAAGCGAGGACTATGACGTGCTGGATCATGTTTTCCTATCGGTTAGCGACATCGAACGCTCCATTCGTTTTTACGAAGCGGCACTGTCGCCGCTTGGCATCAACGCACGTCTGGACTATGACGGCAAGAACGGCCCGCCAGGTCATCCGGATCTCAAAGGCTTCGGCGCCAATGGCCGAGTGTTCTTCTGGCTGCGCGAGGGTGTGGTCGAGGGACGGGCTGCTCACGTCGGATTTGTCGCGAGCAGCAAGGCCGAGGTCAAGGCTGCCTATGCCGCCGCTATGAGCCATGGGGCCGTTGACAATGGCGCGCCTGGTGCCCGGCTGCATTACGACCCGAATTATTACGCCGCGAACGTGCTAGACCCGGATGGCTACAGTGTGGAATTCGTCTACAAAAACTGGCAGCACGCGCAATGAAGACACTACTGATTTACGGCGCGACGGGTTACACCGGGCGCATGGCCGCTGAGCGAGCGAAAGCACTAGGTCTAACTTTCGAAATAGCGGGACGTACTGTTGATCGACTTGAAGATCTTGCCGCGCAACTGGATGTTTCTTACCGCGTGTTCGGAGCAGATGCTCAGGCGGCAGAGGCGCTGGATGGTATAGACGTCCTGTTGGACTTCGCAGGGCCTTTCGCGCAAACGGCTGAGGCGTTGATGCGGGCGTGTATGCAGGCTGGTGTCGACTACCTAGACATCACGGCCGAGATCAATGTCTACAGGCTCGCGGAGCGGCTGGGTGCTCAAGCTGGCGAGGCGGGCGTGATGCTTCTGCCTGGCGTCGGCTGGGACGTTGTCCCCACGGACTGCCTAGCCATGCATGTGGCCCAGCGGGTTGCGGACCCTCATGCGCTGAACATTGCGCTGCAGGTTCCCGGGTCCATGTCGCGGGGTTCGGCGATGAGCGTCAGCGAAATTATCGGCGCAGGGTTGCTCGCAAGGGTCGACGGGGAACTCGTGGTAACGCCTGATGCGCAGTCACGCCAGTTTGATTTTGGCGACGGGCCGGTGACGTGCCAGCCGTTATCTTTCGGTGATCTAGTGACGGGGTGGCATTCGACAGGCATCCCCAACATCGCGATGTTCGTGCATATCTCGGGCGAGGCTTTTCCCAAGGGTGACTTATCACAACTGCCTGATGGTCCCAGCGCCCATGAGCGGGACACCCACCGGGCTTGCGCGGTTGCAGAAGTCACCGGGGCGGATGGCAGCGTTGCCATATCCATGATCGAAACGGTAAACGGATATTCCTACACGCCGCTGGCCGCCATTGAAGCTGCGCGCCGGGTGTTAAGCGGCGAGCGCAAGCCTGGTTTTGAAACGCCAGCTCGCATTTTCGGCGGTGAATTTGCCGAGAGTATTGCCGGAACGATCATCACTGATCGCTGACTTCCTTAGTACGCATCAATCTGCTCAGCCCTGGCCCCGTGAACACCCCGTCCCTGCGCAACGTTCTAGGTGAGCGTGCCTAGGAGGTGATTGATGCCCTCAGCGAGGGGGAGCACGCTCGGTCGGATCAGCCAGGCATATGAGATCGGTCAGGCCGCGCTCTTCCTGACGAGCGATACATCGAGCGGCGCTTGATCAACATGCTGTTCCCTTGTCTCACTTGGGACATACAGAAGCGCGTCCGACTTGAACGGCTTTTACCAAATTTCTACGGACAGGTTTGGCTCGGATACCGCTACTGCCGAATGGCTTTTTTTGAATCATTGATCTGCCCGCGAAGTATTTAGGCGCTCGTCAAAGGCAGATTTTGGCCGTAAACAGCCTGCCGAAACCGTCCGCTTTGGGTCGATTGCTGTCAGTGGCTATTTCAGGTTTGGGTAGCTTCAGAATGTCGCGGCAATCCTGGAAATTGTCGCAAGGCGCTGGGTAGCCGCCTGCTTGCGTTCTGAAAAGCTGTGTCAGGGTGGAGGCCAGATATCAACCAGGAGCCTTACCATGAAAAGCGAAACCCTCCCCTCCTCTACCACCGATACGGCACAGAGCACCGTCGTACCGGGCCGCCTGGTCTTTCATCGCGACGAGCCGTCCCGCTTCGGTGCCATTGAAGTAATGAGTCAGGATGGCCTGGTGAAGGGCCTCTCGATGAAGCAGCACCAGATCCTACCGTTTGAGCCGGAGGCGCTCCTCACTGCCGCGCAGCTGGCCGAAGTCATCATTGATCTCGCCGGCAAAGCGGCGACACCGGCGAGCGCTGACCAGTTGGCGGCCTACGCTCGTACCTTGGCTGAGGCCTATGGAGCGCACAGCCAAGCGGGTGACCTGGCCGTCGGCGACTTCGCGTTCTATCACGAGGATCCGGATGCATACGGGCCTCTCGCCATCCAGGCGGTCGCTTCGAAGGTCAGCGCCTATAGCAAGTACAAAGAGCTTGAGTTGGACTTCGACCAGGCGGATCTGAGCACTGCCGACCAGCTGGCTGAGGGGCTCATCTGCGCTCTCGCCATCGAAAACGCCGAGCTGCGCCAGCTGAAGGTGTCAGCTCACGCAACAGCCCTCGCCGCGGCATTCGCCAGCTAGCCATTCCGACCGACCCTAGCCCCCGCCTCAGCAGGCCCTTGTCGCACGTGCCTGTCCTCTTGCTTACCCTCTCGCCGGCACACCCGGCGAGTTGTCTCGCACCTACCTACCATCGTACGGTGCCGGGTCTCGCTATCGCAGATCCGCGTTCTGCAGGTAACCCTCTAGCCACCGCAGCGGGATCCGAGGATGCTCCCAGGTACCCCTCGGCAGCACCGGCTGGAGGAGGTCAGGCAGCGCACGCAGTCGCTCGGCGTTTTCCCTCAACGCCAGCCATAGCCTCTCCGGGTCGTCCCATACCGCCAAAAGCTGGCAGACCTCCCGCCAGTTGATGGTGCCGGCCTGCTCCACCGGCGCCGGCCACTTTGTCGCCCGGGTTACACCCTGCTCATCCATCACCATTGGCGCCAGGTCGTAGATCGGCGCCAGCCGTACGCCCTCTCCGTCGCGCAGGATGGCGGTATTGCGGCCGTGGTTGTCCGTGTTGCCGACCACCTGATTCAGAAGGTCTCGCAAAAGGTACTCATCAAGTAGGCCTGGAATGGCCGCTTCCTGGCCGGAAGCCCGCCACACCCTTACCAGCGCCTCAATAGCGTCGAGGTACCCTAGGTAGCTCCCGGGCACCAGCGTGTCCGTCAACGAATAGATTGACTCGACAGCGACCCGCTCAAGACCCGCGGCACCTGGCCGGCGGTCGAAGCGCGGCAACCATAGGCTCGTCTGCCTACCCTCCTCAAGCGCAAGCCCATTAACGGGGATCGTCTCCAGCCCCAGGCTATCGAGCGCCAGGTAGTAGCGGTATTCGCTACGAAGCACGTTTTGGTCAGAAGCGCGCCCCTGGTTGCGGGGAAATTTGACGAGCCAGTGCCGAGCGGCCAAGTCATCAGCAAGCGTTCCGTCCAGGCGAAGCTCGCCCTGATTACCCTCGGTCAGCAGCAGCTTTGGCGCATTGCCTCCGGCGCCGGTGGCGCTTCCCAAGGGGACACCTTGCGGACAGGGGCGGAGCGGACGCATAGCCCGCTGATTGGCGATGGAGGCCAATCGTGGTTAGCCTCAATTGCCGGTGGCACAACTCGCTATAAGCAAGGCCATCCAGTTTGTATGCATACGACAAATCCGAAGCAACCTGATCGGACACCTGGTGCAGGTCGGAAGCCATGACGATTTTGTCGTATGCATACGACAGATCCTGTGCGTCGAGCGCGGACGTGGTCAGCTCAGCGAAGCGATTGACCGTTTTGTCGTATGCATACGACAAAGCATAATCAGCCGTCTAAGTGTTTGTGGCGCTGTAGCTGCCGGGAGCACGGGTAGGACTCTGTCTAACGTCAGGCGAGTACCCACTATCTATTTTTGGAGCGCACGCCCGAGCTCTCGTGATGACTCGTTGGAAGCGCTAAAATTTCTTGCGGCGCTCCTAAACGCTACTAGGCCAGCCACCTATCGATGGCAGCGGTACTGGAGCAAGAAACCTCAGCAAGCCGGGCAATGCGTAACAACTTCTAGCCACTACGTGCTTACTTAAGCACTTATTCGCTTATGCACTTACATGAATGCTTATCACCTATTTATGAGGGAGTACGTCGCAGTGGTGGCCGATCTCTTTTAGGAACTCGTGCGGCCCTCACGCGTCGGACGCTACCGGTGGACGCTCGAACCGGCGACGCGCCTCGGACAGCATCGATAGGCTGAGCTTGCGGACCTCGATCTTGCTCTGCTCGATATGGGCCCTCAGCATCAGCAGGGTGTCATCGCGCTTGCGCAGGCGCAGTGCCTTGAGGATGCTCACGTGCTCGTTGTAGGTCTCTTCGATGCGGGCGCGCTGGGAGAAGTCCAGACGCCGGACGATGCGGATGTGCTCCGTCACCTCGCGGTGCACCCGCAGCATCTCCCGGTTCCCCGTCGCGGCCACCAGCCCGCTGTGAAAGGCTTCGTCCAGTTCGGCAACGGTTTGCATGTCGGTGTGGCGCTGTTCCTGCGGCACGATCCAGACCTGGCACAGGGCTTCCAGCATTTCCGGCAGGTCGACCAGCCCGCACAGCCGATCCACGGCGGCGGACTCGAGCACAATGCGCAGGTCGTAGAGCTCGTCGATACGGGCGAAGTCGAGCGGCTTGACCATCCAGCCGCGGCGGAACTCCACCTCCAGATAGCCTTCGCGCTGTAAGCGATAGAGGGCGTCGCGGACCGGCGTACGGGACACCTGGTAGCGCTCGGCGATCTGCGTCTCTGTGAAGCGGTCATGAGGCAGCAGATAGAAATCGAAGATTTCCTGCTTGATTCTCAGGTAGATCTGCTCGCCCAGGGCGTTGGTCTGGAACTGGGTCATGGGTTATCCCGGGTGTCCAAGGTGTCCAGGTCGATACTGACGTGGGCGGCGACGACCTTCCACTCCCCTTCCAGACACAGCCAGGTCTGCATCTGGCGTCCGACCCGTGCGGTAACGCCATCGCTGAATTCGGTGCTGACGGTGGCGCAGTCCTCGCCGAAGGTGGTGATCACCGTGTGGTGCAGACGTCTGCCCGCCCCGACCGGTTGGCAGAGCCGTCGATACGCGGCGATGGCCTCGCTGCCATAGAGATTTTCCGCCACCCCGAAGCGCACCGTGTGGGGCGACGACCAGAAGTACCCGTCGAGCGTTTCCAGCTCGTTGGCGATCAGCGCCCGCTCGTAATCGCGAAAGGCCGCCGTTACCGCGGCCACTACCTCGGGAAGATTGATTGCGGAAACCGAAGTCATGGCAGGTCCTTGTGCAGAGCGGCTTCCAGAGCCGCCAAAGAGGCCGTCCGGCCGACGATGCCGCCCTGGGCGACGATCATGTCCAGTGTCGCGCGTTTGAACGCCGGGAAATAGCTTTCCGTGGCGTCCTCGATCAGCAGACAACGATAGCCGCGATCATTGGCTTCCCGCATGCTGGTCTGCACGCAGACCTCGGTGGTGACGCCGGCGAACACCAGGTGACTGACGCCCTCGGCTTGCAGTCGCTCGTGCAGACCGGTCGCATGGAACATGCCCTTGCCCGGTTTGTCGATCACCCACTCGCCCTCTATCGGGGCGACCTCGGCGAGGAGCTGGTTGCCGGGTTCGCCACGAACCAGGATGCGCCCCATCGGCCCGGGGTCGCCGATCCGCAGTCCGGGCAGTCCGTGGGCGTGTTTGGCAGGGGGGCAATCGGACAGGTCGGGAAGGTGGGATTCGCGGGTATGGACCACCAGCACCCGGTGCTGACGGGCCAACGCCAGCAGCCGCTGCACGGCTGGGATGATGGCTTTCAGCGGCGTCACATCGTTGCCCAGCGCCGCGCCGAAGCCGCCAGGTTCGATGAAATCCCGCTGCATGTCGATCACCACGAGCGCCGTACTGGCCGGCTCGAAGGCGAAGGTGTCGGGACGGGCGCTCACCTGGATCATACGGCCTCCGCCTGCGTCGCACCGCCCGCCATATGGTGACCCAGCACGGCCCGGTCGGCCTGGGCGATGGCGGTCTCGAAGCCGATATGGCCGTCATGCATCACCAGAATGCGGTCGGCCAGTTCCAGCAGTTCATCCAGGTCTTCGCTCAACAGCAGCACCGCCGCACCGGAATTCCTGGCCGCGACGATCCGTTGGTGAATGAGCGCCGCCGACGCGAAGTCCAGTCCGAACACCGGATTGGAGACGATCAGTACCGCGACCCCCTCGGTCAACTCCCGCGCCAGGACGGCACGCTGGACGTTCCCCCCCGACAGGGTACCGATGGGCCGCTCCGGATCGGCCGGCGTCACCTGGAAGCGCGCGATAAGGTCGCGCGCCTGAGTACGGATGGCTCGGCGATCAAGGCGCCAGCCCTGGCGGCACAGCGGTGCCTGGTCGAAATTGCGCAAGGCCAGGTTCTCCGCCACGCTCAGGCTGGCGATGCAGGCATTGCGCAGCGGCTCCTCCGGCAGGCTGTAGAGGCGCAGGTGCTGCATCTCGCGGCGGGTGGCGTGATAGCGCTGGCCGTTCACCCGGATCTCGCCGGCACCGGCCTTGCGCTGCCCCAGCAGGGCCTCGGTGAGCTCACGCTGGCCGTTACCGGAAATCCCGGCGATACCCACGATCTCGCCGGGGCGTACGGCCAGCGACAGCCCGCTGACCGCCAGCGTCCCCTTGTCGCCTGGCACATCCAGCTTAACCACCTCCAGGCGAGGTGCCGCCTCGATCACGCCGGACCGCTCGAGCTTGGCCGCGGCGGCGCCCGCCTCGCCCATCATCCAGCTGGCCAGGAATTCGGGCGAAGTGTCTGCAACGGCTGTGCTACCAACCAGCCGGCCCTTGCGCAGGACCGTGACGTCATCGGCGAAGGCGGTCACTTCACGAAACTTATGGGTGATCATCAGCACCGAGATATCTCCTCGATGGGCCATCTGCTGCATCAACCCCAAGACTTCATCGGCCTCCTGGGGCGTCAGGACCGAGGTCGGCTCATCAAGGATGATGAGGTGCCTTTCCAGGTACAGCTGCTTGAGGATCTCGAGCTTCTGTTTTTCACCCGCCGCCAGGCTGCTCACGGGACGCTCCAGGTCCAGGCGGAACGGCATGCCCGCCATGAAAGCGGCCAGCCGCTCGCGCTCTTGCGACCAGTCGATACGCCAGGCCAGGTCGCCGCGCGACAGCACCAGGTTTTCCGCGACGCTGAGCCCCGGTGCCACGGTGAAGTGCTGATAGACCATGCCGATTCCGAGGGCGTGGGCGTCCCTCGGCGTGCGGATCTGTCGCTCGCGATCGTTCACCAGGATCGCGCCTTCGTCGAGCGGGCCATAGCCGACGATGCCCTTAACCAGGGTGCTCTTGCCCGCCCCGTTTTCGCCCAGTAAAGCGTGCACGGTCCCGGCCCTGACCTTCAGGGAGACCTCAGCCAGGGCGCGAAAGCTGCCGAAGGTCTTGCCGGCACCGATGATCTCCAGATCCAGGGCGCGCATGGCTCAGTCCCCTGCCAGCACGGCGAGCAGCATGGACGAGTCGCCCACCGCACCAAAGACCCCACCCTGCATCTTGACCATGTTGAGCGCGGCCAAGTGGTTGCCGTGGTCCGTGGCGCCGCAGCAGTCTTCGAGCAGGATGCATTCGAAGCCGCGGTCGTTGCCCTCGCGCATGGTGGTATGGACACAGACATCCGTGGTGATCCCGGTGAGGATCAGGTTGGCGATGCCGCGGGTGCGCAGGATGAGTTCAAGATCCGTGGCGTAGAACGACCCCTTGCCGGGCTTGTCGATGACGATCTCGCCGGGTAGCGGCGCCAGCTCCGGAATGATCTCCCACCCCGGCTCACCCCGGATCAGGATGCGACCGCAGGGACCGTCATCGCCAATGCCGGCGCCGATGTTCCGCGAGCGCCAGCGCTTGTTGGCCGGCAAGTCGGACAGGTCGGGACGATGGCCCTCCCGGGTATGGATGATGGGAAATCCCTGGGCCCGCATGACCTCGAGCACCGACCTTATTGGCTCGATGGGCGCGCGGGTCAGCGACAGGTCGTAGCCCATGGCATCGACATAGCCGCCGACGCCACAGAAGTCGGTCTGCATGTCGATGATCACCAGGGCGGTGTTGGCCGGATCGAGCCGACCGTCATAGGGCCAGGGGTAAGGCGCTGAGGCGAGCAGACGTGGACTCATGGGTCACTCCTGAGCTGAGGGCGTGAACGGGCGCTCCGGTGCGGGCATTCCGCAGGAGGTGCCATCGGTGTGGACCACCTGGTCCTCCCACGGCAGCCGATAGCGACCCGCCGCCAGGTCATGCATGTAGGTGTAGGGGCAATCCTGGGCGCCGCCCTTGACGGCGGAATAGCCACGGTGGCCGAATTGGTAGATGTTGTTCTCCACGCCCCAGTGCACTCGCGCTTCACGCACCAGGTCCGGACGCATTTCACAGCAGACGATCTCGTCGGCACGACCGCCGCCCTGGTTCATCACGCTACCGTCGAAATCGACGAACATGGCTTCGCCCATCGAGTCGAAGGTGCCATCGGACCCACACATGCAGACGCTCGCGGTCTGCATCAGATTGCAGAAGGCATTGGCCTGGTTGGTGATCTGCCAGGCATGACGGATCGGGGCGGTATAGCCCGCGGTACGAATCATGATCTCGGCACCCTTGTAGGCGCACTCGCGCGCCATTTCCGGGAACATGCCATCGTGACAGATGATCAATGCCAGCTTGCTGCCACGCGGACCGTCACAGACTGGAATGCCCTGGTCGCCCGGCTCCCAGGGCTCGACCGGCACCCAAGGGTGCATCTTGCGGTAGTACAGGCGGATCTCGCCGGTATCGTCGACGATGAGACCACTGTTGAAAGGGTTGCCCGCTGGATTGGCCTCCATGATGGAGAAGCAACCCCAGATGCGGTTATCGACGCAGGCCTGGCGTAGCGCCGCCACTTCCGGCCCTTCCAGGGAGCAGAGGATCTCCGGTGAGGTATCCATGGACAGCCCGTGCAGCGAGTATTCCGGGAAGACGATCAGATCCAGGCTCGGCATGCCCCGCCGGGCCTTGCCGACCATTTCCACCACCCTCTGGGTCTGCGCCCACAGGGCCTCCCGGGTATGGGGATCCGGCAGCGACAGCTGCGCCAGACCGATCACGACGCCATTGGGCGACTTGTTCAAACCACCAAGACCACTGGACATGAGCTTTTACCTCTAGCGGGTGAGACTGAGCTCGCCGGGAGCGCCAGTCAGGGTTCGATTTGGCCGGCAGGTGACGAACATCACCAGCAGCGTCAGGGCATAGGGCGCGGCGGCGAACAGGTAGTAACCCGTACTGATACCCACTGCCTGCAGGGCGGGGCCAATGGCGCCGGCCGCGCCGAACAACAAGGAGGCCCACAGGCAATTCAGCGGTTGCCAGCGCGCGAAGATCACCAGGGCCACGGCCATCAACCCCTGGCCACTGGAAAGCCCCTCGTTCCAGCTGCCGGGGTAATACAGCGAGAGATAGGCGCCGCCGACGCCGGCGAGAAAGCCGCCGACCGACGTCGCCCAGATGCGTACCCTGATCGGGTGATAGCCCAGGGCCTGGGCCGATTCGGCATGATCACCGACCAGGCGCAGCATCAGGCCCCAGCGGGTGCTGCGCAGCCCCCAGTGCAGCAGGATGGCCAGGGCTACACCCAGGAAGAACAGCACATTGATGTTCAGTGCCGAGCGCACCCGCTCATCCGCGGACCAGTGCCCCAGCGAAAACGACGGCAGCATGGGTGCCTGCGGCTGGATGAAGGCCTTGCCGAGAAAGAACGCCAGGCCCGTTCCCAGCAGGATCAGGGCGATACCGAAGGCGATGTCGTTGACCTTGGGTAGCGAGCAGACGATGCCATGCAGCAACCCCAACAGCAGGCCGGTACAGCCTGCCGCGAGCACGCCCAGCCAGGGTGAGCCGGACAGGTAGGACGCGGCATAGCCGGTCATGGCCCCCGCGACTAGGATGCCTTCCAGGCCCAGGTTGATGCGTCCGCCTTTCTCGGTGAGGCACTCGCCCAGACTGACGAACAGAAAGGGCGTACCCACCCGCACCGCGCCGGCCAGCAGCGCCAGGAAGAAGGTCAGCCAATCGAGGTTAGCCATGTTCGGGAACGCCTCCGACCGGGGTTGCCGCCTTCGCCAACAGCCGCAGACGCCAGGCCGTGAGGCGTGGGCTCAGGGCTTCCCAGGCCAGCAGATTGGTGAACAGGATGCCCTCGAGGATCAGCGTCGTCGCATCGGGCAGGTCCAGGCGCCGCTGCAACAGGCTGCCGCTGGCCTCTACCCCGCCCAGCAGCGTGGCGCAGAGGATGATGGCCAGGGGGTTATGCCGGGCGGCGAAGGCCACCAGAATGCCGCTGGTGCTATAGCCGGCGATCAGCGCCGCGTTCGCACTGCCCTGCACCGCCGCGACCTCGAACATCCCGGCGAGCCCCGCCGCCGCCCCGCCGAGCAGGCAGGTCATCAGTACCAGGCGATTGACGGAAAGTCCCAGCATCCGCGCGGTTCGCACGTTGCCGCCGACGATGCCCAGGGCGAAGCCGCTGACACTATGGCGCAACAGGACATAGGCCAGCAGGCAGGCGATGACGCCCGCCACCAATCCCCAGTGCACGGCAAAGGCGTCGCTCACGGTACCGATGAGATAGGTATCCTCGAGCGGTACGGTCGAGGGCTTGTTCAGACTCGCCGGATCGCGCAGCGGGCCTTCGACCAATTGCCGAAACAGCGCGATGCCGATGTAGGAGAGCAGCAGGCTGCCGATCGTCTCGTTGAGGCCGCGGCTCTGCCGCATCCAGCCCGCCAGCCCGATCCACAGACCGCCGACCAGCATGGCCGCCAGGCCCATCAGTACCAGCATCAAAGGCCCGGGAAGCGCGGGTAGCCACAGGGGCAGCACCGCGGCGGCCAGACCGCCCAGTACCAGGGCCCCTTCCCCGCCGATGATGATCAGCCCGGCCCGGGCTGGCAGCGCGACGCACAGGGCGGTCAGCATCAGGGGCGCGGCGCGCTGGAGGGTATTTTCCCAGGCGAAGGAAGAGCTGAAGGCGCCTTCGAAGACCAAGGCGCCCGCCGCCAGCGCCGGCTTGTTCTGCACGGCGAGGAAGAGCAGAAACAGTGCGCCCGAGGACAGCACGGCGAGCAGCGTGGGCAGTCCGGGCAGCGCCCTGGCCGCCAGCCGTTGCAGCTTGTGTTCGAGGCTATTCATGCCACCCTCAGATCTGGCCCTGGACGCCTTCGACCAGGTAGTTCATCCGCTCCAGCACCACGTCGGTCTGCGGCTGGCTGGTACCTTCCGCGATGACGACAGTGCCCTTGTTGTCCTTGATCGGGCCCTTGAAGATGACGAAGCTGCCCGCGAGCATCTGGGCCTTGATGGCGTCGGCCTGCTGCTTGGCCGCGTCGCTCACCTTCGGGCCGTAGGCCGAGGTCTTCACGAAGCCGTCCTTGAGCCCGCCACGCATGAAGTTGATCATCGGCTTGCCGGCCTGGGCGGCCTCGACATGGGCGCGATAAGGGGTTTCCCAATTCCACTCGGCACCGGTGAGATAGCCCTCAGGCGCCAGGGCCGCCTGGCTAGCGTGGTAGCCGCAGGTCATGACGCCCCGCTTTTCGGCGGTTTCGACGATCACCTTGGGACCATCCACGTGACAGGTCAGGACGTCGCAGCCGCGGTCGATCAGGCTGTTGGCCGCCTCGGCTTCCTTGACCGGCAGCGACCAGTCACCGGTGAAGATCACCGTGACGGTGATGCTCGGATCGACCGAGCGCGCACCGAGGGTGAAGGCATTGAGGTTGCGCAGCACCTGGGGCACGGGCTTGGCCGCGATGAAGCCGAGCTTCTTCGACTGGCTCATATGGCCCGCCACCACGCCGTTGAGGTACTGACCCTCATCGATGTAGCCGAAGAAACTGCCCGCATTGAGCGGATCCTTACCCTCCTGCCAGAGGCCACCGCAGTGGGCGAAGCGGACATCCGGATACTTCTTCGCCATCTTGAGCACATGGGGGTCGAAGTAGCCAAAGGAGGTGGGGAAGATCAGGGTGGCGCCATCCTGGCGGATCATCGCCTCCATGGATTTCTGCACCGCCACCGTCTCCGGGACATTCTCCTCTTCGATCACCTTGACGTTGGGCAGGGTCTTGATGATCGCAGCGGCCTGCGCATGGGCCTGGTTGTAGCCGAAATCATCGCGGGCGCCGACATAGATGAAGCCGACGACGAGGGGCTTGTCGGCAGCCCGGGCCAGGCTGAACGGGAGTGCGGCACTGGCGCCGATCAGCCCTGCCAGCTTGATGAAATTGCGACGGTCGATAGGATTCATGTCAAGGTCCTCGGTGGGTGTCGGGATCAGAGCGAAGCGCGATAGGCGCGCCAGCCTCCAAAGCGGGTGATGTCTTGGGCGCCATCGAGGCCGGCAGGCTCACAGATGAAGCCCTTGACCCAGCGTCCATCGGCCAACTCGACCGAGCCGATGCCGAGCGGCGCGGGAATCGCGGCGACGAAGGCGCCGAAGAGGCGCAGTGGCATGGTCCAGACCTCGAGGTCGATCGCCGCGCCCTCCTCCGCCACCCTGACCAGGCCAGGCTTGGCCGGCTGGGTATTGGCCAGGGCATAGAGTCGGTAGTGGTCACTGGTGGTGGTGCTGGACAGGCGCCGGGCACCGCTTTCGAGCAGTTGCCAGTTCAGCGGCTGGCCCCAGAGATGCGCGCCCACGACGGCCACTTCCACCTGGGGTTCACCGGCGTCCAGCGGCGCGAGGGCGATGGCGTCGCCTTGGTCTTCGCCTCCGAATAGCGATTGCCAGCGGGCGGCGGTCTCGGCCAGGTACTGGTCCGAACCAGCCCGGCCGATCAGGGTGATACCTGCCGGCAGACCATCGCCCCGGGGTACCCCTGGCAAAGCAAAGGCCGCCATGTTCATCAAATTGACGAAATTGGTGTAGTAGCCCAGGCGCGCATTGCTCTGGACGGGATCCGCCATGACCTCGGCGATGGTGGGCATGCACGGCGCCGTGGGCACCACCAGCAGGTCGAAGCCCGCCAGCAGTCGCTCGGCGTCCCGGGTCAGGGCTTGCAGCCGGTATTGCGCCTCAAAGGTATCGACCGCGGTAAAACGATCCGCGCCAGCCAGGATGCCCTTGACCACGGGATGGAGGGCAGCCGGTCGTTCAGCATAGAACTGCCCTACGGCAGCCCGTCTTTCGGCCACCCAGGGTCCCTGATAAAGCAGTGCGGCTGCTTCGGCCAGGACGGCATAGGGTATTTCGTCGATCGTGACGCTGGGATCCTGGCGCAACCGCGCCAGGCTCTGCGCGTAGGCTTGCGCGGCCTGGCCGTCGCCGAAGAATTCCGGCTGCGCCGGTACCGCCACCCTACGCCGCCGGCGCTGCACGGGCCGGGTCAGGGGTTGGCGCGCATAGGCGTCCTCGGCATCGTAGTGGGCCGCCACCTGCATGACCTGCCAGGCACTGGCGGCATCCGCGGCGAAGATGGACAGGGTATCGACGCTCCGGCAGGCCGGCACGACGCCGCGGCTGCTCAGCAGTCCCAGGCTCGGCTTGAGCCCGACGATCCCATTGAATCCGGCGGGCACCCGCCCGGAGCCGGCCGTATCCGTCCCCAGGGCGAAGGCGACATAGCCCAGGGCGACGGCGACGGCCGAGCCGGAGCTGGAGCCACCGGACACGTAGCGCTCATCGACCGCGTTGCGCACGGCGCCATAGGGCGAGCGGACGCCCACCAGGCCCGTGGCGAACTGATCGAGGTTGGTCTTGCCGACCAGGATGGCGCCGGCATCCAGCAGACGCTGGACGACGTAGGCGTTTTCCCGGGCCACGTAGGCGAACTCCGGACAGGCCACCGTGGTGGGGAGTCCTGCCACATCGATGTTGTCCTTGACCGCGAAGGGAATGCCAAAGAGTGGAAACCGCTCCTGCAGCGCGCCGCCGAGCTCGTTGGCCTGCTGCTCCAACTCCCGGGCCCGCGCCTGCAGGGCCGCCTGCGGCAGACGGTGAATCCATACCTCCGGTCGATCACTGAGCTCCAGCATCTCGAGCAAGGTCTGTACGGTCTGGCTGGGCGTCAGATCACCTGCGGCATAGCGCTGGGTCAGGGTACTGATGGGGTACGGATTCATGAGCATCCATTCCTGTATACAAGTGTGAATTCAAGATTTGCATGCTCTGTGCCAAGTTGTGCTTGGTGTCCAAGGGCGGCTTCTATTCCCCGTCCTTGAGCCTTCAGACACCAGCTAAAAGAACGGAGGTGACGGCCCAATGTGCGCCCCGTGCACCGGTAGCGTGCAGTCGGCTGATGCACGCACCGCTTTGGTTGGCGCCGCTTGGGCGGTTACGCCGGCCGCCAGTCGAGCACCTTCCATCCTGCGGCCTGGGCCTGAGCCAGCAGTACCTCGTCGGGGTTGACCGCCACCGGGTGCTCGACCTTGCTCAACAGGGGCAGGTCGTTACGGGAGTCTGAGTAGAAACTGGCGCCCGCCAGGGACTCGTGCTGCTCCTGAAGCCACTGCTCGAGACGGATCACCTTGCCCTCACGGTAGGTGAGCACGCCCGAGGTGCGCCCCGTATACCGACCTGCGACGACCTCCACGTCTATCGCCAGCACCTCGTCGATACCGAGGCAGGCCGCGATGGGTTGGACCAGGAAGGCCGCCGAGGCCGAAATTACCAGCAGACGGTCGCCCGCCTGGCGGTGGGCCTCCACGGTGCTGCGGGCGTCGGGATAGAAGCGCGGTGCGATGACCGTATCGAGGTAACCGTGCACCACCTCGGCCACCTCCTTGGGCGTCCGGCCAACCAGCGGTTCGAGGCTGAACGCCATGTAGTCTTCCATGGCCAGTTGCCCCTGGCCGTACAGGGCCATGAGCACCTGGTCGCGGCGCGGGAAGTCCTCGGCGTCTACCCAGCCGATGCGTGCCATCCAGGCACTCCAGAGGCTGGCGCAATCGCCGTGGATGAGGGTTTCGTCGAGGTCGAACAAAGCAAGAGCCATGGGAATTTTCCAGCGTGTTGAAGAGACGCGGCCGCCAACAGCGCGCTGGCGGCCGGGAGGGACGGCTCAGCCCATTGCCGGCGCTACCGCACCTTTGGCGGCCGGACGCGGGGCCACGCCGAGCTCGAACAGATCGGCGACCCGCCGGCTTTCCGCCTCACTGGGCTTGATGGCCAGAGCGCAACCCACAAACACCAGGGCATTGAAGATCACGCCGACGATCCCGCTGGTGAGCGAACCCAGGGCAGCGATGTCGTCCGGGTAGAGCACCGTCAGGACGATGGCGATGAGAATGCCGGTGAGCATCCCCAGGATGGCGCCCTGCTTGTTGCCCCAGCGGGTGAAGATGCCGAAGAACAGCGGCACGGCCAGCTGGATGATCCCCTGGTAGGAGATCTGGGCCAGCAGCTGCAGGCGTGAGTAGTTGAACGTCAGGTAGGCCACCACGGCGGCGGCGGCGATGAAGACGATCATTCCGCCCTTGGCCAGCGCGGTGAGCTGGCGGTCGGTCCGGGGCGTGGTCCAGGTCGCGAGATCATTAGCGAACTGCACACCGCAGACCTGCACGCAGCCGTCGACGTGACCGATGCTCGCGGCCAGGACGATGGCGATGGCCAGCGCCAACAGCCACGGCCCGCCGATATCGAACAGGGACAGGAACCAGCCCTGCTGCGGATGGGCCGCCACGTTCGGGTCCTGGCTGACCGCGGCGGCGAACAGCATGAGGATGCCGTAGAAGCCGCCCACCAGCAGGATGGTATAGACCGTGCCCTTCTTTACCGAGCGGACGCCGCTGGCGGTGTAGATGCGCTGGAAGCTCATGGGCCAGCACATGGAGCCGATCACCCCGGTGAAGATCAGGCTGAACATGTACCAGGCGCCATAGCCGGTGCCGGTGTCTCCGGGAATCAGCAGCATCTTGGCCGGCAGTTCGGCCAGGTTGGCGAAGGAGGCGTTTTCACTGCCCCCCAGCAGGAAGACGCAGAGCGCCGCGGCCAGGACGTAGGCGATCAGGCCCTGGTACATGTCGGTCATGATCAGGCCACGCATGCCCATGCTCACCGTCCAGTATTGGCGGATCAGCACCACCAGCACGCCCGCGGTCAGGCAGGCGGTGATGCCCCAGCTGCCGAAGCTGGCGAACTGGAACAGCATGGCCAGTGCCTGGATGCCCATGACCACCCAGGGGAATACCGAGATGATGCCGATGATGGAGGCCAGTCGCTTGACCGCCGGGCTGTCGAATCTCATGCCCAGCAGGTCAGGCTGGGTGGTGAGGTTGAATCTCTGGCCCCAGGTCCAGGCGCGATTGGCCATGAGGTACATGGCGGTCACGCCGAGGGTCGAATAGACCATGCCGTAGAAGCCGAGGGCCCCGCCCACCGACAACGAGAAGAACGCCGTGAAGGTAGCGCCCGGCCACCAGGAGTTGGTGTAGCACATGGCGATGTACCAGGGCCCGTAGGAACGACCGCCGACCGCGTAGTCGGCGAAGTCATGGCTCTGCTTGTTGGTGAGATAGAGCACGGCGATCATCCCGGCCAGGAACAGGCCGATGACGCCGAAGCTGATGAGCATATCGAAGGAGCTACCGGCAGGGATCATGGCTGGGTCTCCTTGGGGATGTCGCCATTGGCGGATTCGACGAGATAGAGCGCCGCTACGCCGACGCCGAGCAGTACGGCGATGAGGATCCAGTAGAAGATCGGCAAGGGAATGCCCAGTACCACTTGAGTGCTGCCGCTCACGCTGAGATAGAACGGCGGGAAGACCGCCATCAGCAGCAGGGCGCAGAAGTACAGACCGAAACCGCAGGTCTTGAGCGAGAAAGGACGGGAGGACGTCATGACGACACCCCCTTCCGGACGCCGCAGAGCAGCGCTGCGGAAGGTACACGAGGGGAAATGAGACTGTTCACGAGGGCTGGTTCCTGTGGCAGGCCGACGGTTGATCGAAAGAGGCTTCGCGAGGCAGTCGAGGGGCGCGCCTGCGCGATGAACAGGTCATCTGCAGGGGGACGCCGGTGTTTCCTATCGTTGTCGGCCACCTTCTGCGAAGTGGCTCGGGGATCCGTCAGACCTGCCTGAGCCAGGTCTCCCAGCGGGAATCGTGGATGACGCTGCGGGCGCGGCTGTGCTTGAGCGCGCCGTATTTGTAGAAGTCGAAGTCGATCTGCGAGACGGCGTGTTGCACCATGGCCCAGGTGGACCACTTGAGGTCGGCCAGCGCCTTGTTGACGTACACCCGCGCCAGCGTCTGAGGGGTCACGGCGCCGAAATAGTCTTCGAGCAAGGCCAATTCCATGTCCGGGGCGAAGAACATCTCGCCGAACCAGAGCGCCAGTTCATAGTGGCGATCATTGTTGGAGGCATATTCGAAGTCCACCAGCCGCACCTCGGCCGCGGCGTTGAGCATGAAATTACCGGCCAGGGTGTCGTTCATGCAGGGCGCCAGATCGACCCCGGACGCCTCCAGTGCCTGCCGGGCACGGCGATACTGGCGGTCGAGCCAGGCATGGTCATCGGGCCATTGCCCGCCCAGCTCATGCACCTGGCGCTGGTGCTCGTCGATCATGTCGAAGGCCGTCTTGGTCTGGATCAGCAACGGCTGGTCGTTGAAGGCCTTGAGTGCACGCAGCGCCCGGTGGCGGACGTCGCGATCGAGGAAGTCACGATTGGACGAGGCGCGCCAGCCCTCCATGAACTCGAAGACCTCCACGCCGTGTGCCTCGAGAAAGGCCACCACCGGGGCGCCATAACCGGTGGCCGCGGCCTTGAGGCTGGCATCGTGGGCGGTACGCCGGTCGATGAAGAGCTCCGTGCCCTGTTGCTGACCAGCGTATCCACCGCCGAGAGCGGCAGGGTGTTGATGAAGGTGCGGTGACCGAACTTGGCGTCGTCCGCCAGGATGACGCTGCGGCGACAGTTCACCGTCAGCGTGCGACGCAGATGCGCCTCGGGTTCCTCGTAGTCCATGAGCCCCAGCTCGGCATCCACCGCGCCGATCCCCATGAAGGCGATGTCGTAGTGAAAGCCCGCGGCGAACGCCAGGGTATGCGGGCCGATCAGGGCGTTATCGTTGCGGCGGATATCCCCAGGGGTCATCAGCACCTGATTGGCGCTGTGCTGTGTGAGCAGCAGGCCAATATCCAGGGAGTTGGTCACCACCCGCAGGGCTTTGAACCGGGTGAGCTGCTGCGCGAGCGCCAGGGTCGTCGTACCGGTGTCCAGGAACAGCGCCATGCCGTCCTGGACCAGTTCCGCCGCACAGGCCGCCAGACGGGTCTTGGCGCGCGTCTGGATGCGGCTACGCACCTGCAGGGGTTGCTCTTCGTTGGGCTTGGGCAGCACCGCACCGCCATGGATCCGACGCAGCTTGCCGGCCTCCTCAAGGTGCTTGAGATCACGCCGGATCGTCTCTTCCGATACCTGCATGGCTTGCGCCAGGTCTGCGGCCTTGACGCGCTGCTGCAGGTTGATGAGACGCAAGATTTCGTCAAGGCGAGGCTGGTTCAGCATGGCAGGAGTCGTCCGCAACAGAGAGAAGCGCTCAGTGTAACGGGCTGCTCCGGCTGATTTCGCGCGGCGTGCGTGCAGCCTCGCCGCGACCTTGGGCGGCGAGAACAGGCGAGGCGATAGCGGGACGGATGAAGCCATGGAACGTTCCTTTCACGGATGGAGCGGTGAAAGGCAGGTTGGAAAGGTGGTGCAACGGGCCAGCCTCTTTAGCGGGCGAGCGCCGTGTGGATCAGGTCAACGCAGCAGGGGTGGTACTCTATGAGCCCAAGGCAGCAGGGCCTCGACGGCGGCGCAGAACTGCAGGACCGCGGCATCCGCATGCCGGGGCCCCACCACCTGCAGGCCAATGGGCAACTCGTCGGCACTCCAGGCACAGGGCAGGCTCGCCGCAGGATTTCCCGACAGGTTGAAGGGATAGGTAAAGGGGGTCCAGCGCGCCCAAGGGGTGCCGCTGCCGGCTGCCTCGTAGCCCTCCTCCGGCCCGGTCAGGTGGGCGGGAAAAGGCAAAATCGGCAAGGTCGGCAGCAGCAATAGATCGTAGGACTCGAACAACGCGTGGACCTGGTTGGCAAACATCGCGCGCTGCTGGGAAGCCGCAAGATAGTCGGCGAGATCGTACTGACGCGCCTTCTCGATCAAGGTGGCGAAGCCGGGATCGAGCTCGCCCAGTCGGCCGCCCAAGGTCTTGCCATAGGCGATGCCGCGCCCTGCTACCCAGAGCGTCTCGAAGGTCGTCAGCGGATCGCGCCAGTCCAGGGTCAGACGGGTTCTACCTCGTTTCCACGGACGGTTTGAAAAGGGCTGAAAACTTCAGATCTTGCCGGGCGACTCTACGACGCATTCGTGGGTTATGAAACCGCTCGATGTAGTCGAATAAATCCGCCCGTGCTTCATCACGAGTTCGATACGACTGATGGGCAACGCGCTCCCG